>NZ_CP118614.1:5574842-6194269 GCF_028993595.1 Nocardiopsis camelliae | reverse complement strand
ACGTTTAGTGGCATGTGGCGTATTCGGTCAAAACTTCGTTCTCCGGCCTCGTTTTTCTCGATGCGGAGTGCCCGAAGTGCTACGGCTGCCTGGCCGAAACCCGGCTCCGTGGAGCGTGGTGGAGTCCCGGGCTCTCGGTGGGCGGTTCGCGTGCGGGGGAGGAGGCGGACCGGCGGGGAAGGGGCGCCGTGTGCTTCGGCTGACGGTCGGGCCGCGCGGATTCCCCGCGTGGCAAGGGTTTCCTGATTACTGAGGGTGCGCTCTGTGATCGTTTGGCTACAGTCTACGTCGATCCCTATCGGGCGTTATGCCCAGTTTCACGACTCTTGATGTCGTGCGCGGACGACGTCCGGGCTCGCACCCTTGTCACGTGCGAAAAAGCCGCGGATGAGGAGAGAGAAACCTGGTGTACCAGGTTGGTAATCGGCGTGGCGCGCGGGCGTCCGCCCGCTCAGATGACGACAGACGGCGGCGGGTGTCCACGAAAACGTGGTGACACCGTAACCCTCAGTTGGCGTGCTCCAGTGCGCGTACCGACCTCCAGCGCCGCGTGAGCCTCTCGCGCAGCTCCACCACGCGCCGGCCGTCCCCCGTCGCCAGGGCCTCGATCGCCCCCGCCACCTCCGCCACCGAGTGGTCCTCGCCGAGGTGGTCGTCGCTGAGGAGGTGCGGCAGCCCGCCGTAGTCCAGCTCCAGCAGCGAGTCGGGGTGCGCGGTCAGCGTCAGCCAGTCCGTCAGCTGCTCGGTGGCGGCCGACACCGCGTGCTCGCCGATGTGCTCCCGCAGCACCGCCGCGGTCTGCTCCAGCCGTCTCAGGGCGAGCGAGGTCCGCGTCAGGTACAGCAGGGTCCGGGTGGAGTTCGCCGACAGCACCAGGCACCGCTCCTGGGCCTCGAAGGGCACGAACCAGGGGATCGGCACGGTCCAGTTGCTCGACAGGATCCCCGGCCGCACCAGCGCGCCCGAGTCCCGCCACTCGCGGTACTCCTCCTCCGCCCGCTCCGCCTCGTCCACGGGCACGAACGCCGTGCTCACCCCCACCGGCATCGTGCCGGTGAACTCGGTGAAGGCCCGCCACGAGCGCAGCCGGGTCTGCCAGGGGCAGACGTACAGCCGCTCGTTCACCCGGCGCAGGTAGGCGTTGCGGCTCTCCTCCGCCGGAGCCACCACCGGGGGCGTGGCCACCAGGCGGCTCAGGCTCTCGGCGTGCTCCGCCGCCAGCGCGTTGATCCGCCGGGGCCGGTCGGGGGAGGCCGCGTACTCCTCCCAGTAACCGCGATCGTACGGAGAGAAGGCGTTGATCGGCTGGTAGACGCGGAGATAGGCGGTGTAGGGCAGCACGATCGCATCGTGGCACATATCGTTGTCTGTGGCACTCACCACGGGTGGCCTGTGCGGCCGCCGCCGCGTGCGCTCACCACATCCGTCACACCCGGGTGGCGTAGGCACGACGGGGGCCGACCAGGTACGGTTGTATGTGTACGTAAGCTGGCGCCTGTCGTCAGTCGCGTTTGACGGCCGTCAGCCCGATAGTGCGGGTTTGTAAGTGATCTGGGGTTCGTCGGAACCCAATCGTTGAGGGGGTCGAGCCAATGGGGCGCGGCCGAGCCAAGGCCAAGCAGCAGAAGGTCGCCCGGAAGCTCAAGTACAGCTCCGGCGGGACCGACCTTGAGCGGCTGCGGTCGGAGCTGGGTGTCGCTGAGGACGAGGGGTCTCCCTCCGGGCCGTCGGGTCCGGATGATTCCTACGCGGATTCTCACGACGACCTGGTCGACCGCTACGCGGATCTTGCCGACAAGTACTCGGACTCGGACAAGTAGTACCCGGCGTACCCGGCAGCACCGGTACCCAGCAGGACTGGTACCCGGTAGGACTGGTACCCGGCAGACCGAGACCTTCAGGTCGCTCGGACAACAACCGCTGACCTGTGGCGGTCGCGGCTCCCGCACCAGGGAGCCGTAGCGGACAGGTGGATATAGCCGGTGCGAACCACTGCGGTGGTTCGCACCGGCTATGTTCGCGTCCGCTCCTCACGCGCCGCGGTACTCGCCGGTCAGGACGGCCCGTCCCGAACCGGCCGTCACCGTGCCCAGCCGCCAGGCCGGAACGCCCCGGTCGGACAGCACGCCCAGGGCGCGTTCGGCGTCGTCCGCCGCGACGATCGCCGCCATGCCCACACCCATGTTGAACGTGGCCTCCATGTCCTCCCGGCCCACGCCGCCCTTGTCGGCCAGGTAGCCGAACACGGGGGCGGGCGCCCAGGTGGAGCGGTCCAGCTCCGCGTCCAGGTGGCCGGGCAGGGAGCGCGACAGGTTGGCCGCCAGCCCGCCGCCGGTGATGTGCGCGTAGGCGTGCACCTCCACGGTCGCGGTCAGCGCCACGCAGTCCTTGGCGTACACCCGGGTAGGGGTGAGCAGCACCTCGCCCAGCACCCCGTCCAGTTCCTGCACGTGCGCGAACAGGTCCAGGTCCGCCCGGTCCACGATGCTGCGGACGAGCGAGTAGCCGTTGGAGTGCGGGCCGGAGGAGCCCATCGCGATGACGGCGTCACCCTCGCGGACCCGGTCCTGGCCCAGGATCGCGTCGCCCTCCACCACGCCGGTGCCCGCACCGGCCAGGTCGTACTCGTCCGGTTCCATGGCGCCCGGGTGCTCGGCGGTCTCCCCGCCGACCAGCGCGCAGCCCGCCTGGTGGCAGCCCTCGGCGATGCCGCCGACGATCTCGGCGATGCGCTCGGGCACCACCGCGCCGCAGGCGACGTAGTCGGTCATGAACAGGGGCTCGGCGCCGCTGACCACGAGGTCGTCGACGACCATCGCCACCAGGTCGATGCCGATCGTGTCGTGCCGGTCCATCTGCTGGGCGAGCATCACCTTGGTGCCCACACCGTCGGTGGAGGTCGCCAGGACCGGGTCCTTGTACTTGTTCGTGTCGAGCCGGAACAGGCCCGCGAAGCCGCTGGCGTCGGTCACCTGCTCGGGCCTGCGGGTGCGCGCCACGTGGCGCTTCATCAGGTCGACGGCGCGCTCGCCGGCGGCGATGTCCACCCCGGCGGCCGCGTACGCGCCCGACGTCCCCGTGCTTTCGGCTGCCACGCCAGTTCTCCTCGTGCTGTGTCGCTTGGTGGTGCGGTCCCCGCCTCCCCTCCCAGGGCACGGCGGAGCCGCCGCGCGGGCCCGTGCGGACCCGGCGGCGGACTACTTGTCGCTGGTGGCCAGCGTCGATCCCTCGGGCGTGCCGCAGGACTTCTCCAGCAGGTACTTGCCCCGGGCGTCGTCGCGCACCTCGATCGGGTACACGCCGTCGAAGCAGGCCCGGCACAGGTCGTCCTTGGGCACCTCCGACGCGGCGATGAGCTCGTCGAGGTCCACGTAGGCCAGGGAGTCGGCGTTGACCGAGGCGGCGATCTCGTCCACGGACATGTTGGCCGCGATGAGCTCGGCGCGCGTGGCGAAGTCGATGCCGTAGTAGCAGGGCCACAGCACGGGCGGGCTGGAGATGCGCACGTGCACCTCGGCGGCGCCCGCGTCGCGCAGCATCCGCACCAGGGCCCGCTGGGTGTTGCCGCGCACGATGGAGTCGTCCACGACCACCAGGCGGCGGCCCTCGATGACGTCGCGCAGCGGGTTGAGCTTGAGCCGGATGCCCAGCTGGCGCAGGGTCTGGCTGGGCTGGATGAAGGTGCGCCCCACGTAGGAGTTCTTCACCAGGCCCTGGGCGAAGGGGATGCCGCTGGCCTCGGCGTAGCCGACCGCGGCGGGCGTGCCGGACTCGGGCACCGGGATGACCAGGTCGGCCTCCACCGGGTGCTCCCTGGCCAGGCGGCGGCCCACCTCCACGCGGGTGGAGTTGACGTTGCGGCCCGCGATGGTGGTGTCGGGGCGGGCCAGGTAGACGTACTCGAACAGGCAGCCCTTGCGGCGGGCGGGCGCGAAGCGCCGCGAGCGGACCCCGCGCTCGTCGATGGTGAGGAGCTCGCCCGGTTCGATCTCGCGCACGACCTTGGCGCCCACGATGTCCAGGGCGGCGGTCTCGCTGGCGACCACCCAGCCGCCCGCGCCGGAGGTCTCGCCCAGGCGGCCCAGCACGAACGGGCGGATGCCCTGGGGGTCGCGCGCCGCGTACAGGGTGTCCTCGTCCATGAAGACCAGGGAGAAGGCGCCCCTGACCTGCGGGAGCAGTTCGAGGGCGGCGTCCTCCACGGAGCTGCCGCTCCTGGCCCGCTCGGCCAGCAGGTTGGTGAGGACCTCGGTGTCGGTGGTGGCCCCCCGGCGCGTGTCGGGCAGCATCGCCGCCAGTTCCGGGGTGTTGATCAGGTTGCCGTTGTGGCCGAGCGCCAGACCCCCCTCGCGCGCCGTGTAGAAGGTCGGCTGCGCGTTCTCCCACACCGGCGACCCGGTGGTGGAGTAGCGGCAGTGGCCGATCGCGAGGTGGCCGCGCAGGGAGTCCAGGGTCGCCTCGTTGAAGACCTGGGAGACGAGTCCCATGTCCTTGTAGACGACGATCCGTTCCCCGTCGCTCAACGCTATGCCCGCGGACTCCTGACCGCGGTGTTGCAGAGCGTAGAGGCCGAAGTAGGTGAGCTTGCTGACTTCTTCGCCGGGCGCCCAGACCCCGAAGACACCGCAGGCGTCCTGCGGGCCGCGTTCGAGCGGATCGAGATCCATGGTGAGCCGGCCGTCGGAGTACGACACACCCACAGCTTAGTGCCTGGCCGTCGGCCGGGCACCACCCGGGGGAGGTACCGGCCACAGGGGCAGGTGTCCGGACAGGTCGGAGCGCACGCCGCTGGCCCGCACGAGGTGCTCCGACACCGCCCGTTCCCAGGGGGTGCGGCCGGTGGCCACGCGCAGCCAGGTGAGAGGGTCGGTCTCGACGACGCCGGGCGGGGTGCCGCGGGTGTGCCGGGGCCCCTCGATAGCCTGCACGGCGCCGTACGGCGGTACGCGCACCTCCAGGCTGTGACCGGGAGCACGGTCCGCGAGCACCGCCAGGGTGCCCCGCACCGCGGCCTTGAGGGCCGCGCGCACGGGCTCCCCGGCGCGCAGCACGGCCTCGGCGCAGGCGGCGACGGCGGCCTCGTCGTCCCCCTCGAAAGGGGCCTCTCCCAGCTCGGAGAGCTGCTGGTCCAGGGACTCGCGGAGGCGCCGCACGGCGCTCGCGCTCAGGGCGGAAGGCATGGAGGTGAGCCTACGGGCCCCGACCAGCGGTGCGGCCGGGTGATCGGCCCGATGAACGGAGGGGGTACTTGTCATTACGGCCAAATAGACCGAAGGTGGACATCGAAGAACTCCGGTGGAGCTGTCCACCGGTCTCCGCTCGATTGGGTGATTCCTGTCTCAGCGCGACGCTGGCCAGCAGGAGCGGGACACGGTAGCGTCCCGAACCGTCCCGGTGTTGTCGAGATTGGGAGGATTGCGATGGACCCCGCGCCCCCAGGGTGTTCCATGATGCGGCACCGCCGGATGAATAAGCGGTGACTAAGTCCGTGCCAGCCCAACCCCTCGGCGCCGGACCGGCGCCGCCCAGCCCGGCCGCGCCGGACCAACTGGCCGACGCGCTTAACATCCACCAAGGAACACCACCGCACCATCGGGAGAACGACGTGCGCCTGCGCTTGCGCCCGCGTGATGACAGTTACTACGAGATGTTCACCGACTCGGCGAACAACCTGGTCATCGCGGCTCGCCTGCTGGTGGAGCTGATGAGTGACGGAGCCGACCGCGAGGCCATCACCGAGAAGATGCGCGCCTGCGAGCACGCGGGTGACGACGCCACCCACGCGATCATGCGACGCCTCAACAAGAGCTCGGGGACGCCCATCCACCGGGAGGACATCTACCGTCTGGCCTCGAACCTGGACGATGTGATGGATTCCATGGAGGCCGCCGTCGACCTCATCGGCCTGTACGGCCTGGAGCGCCTCCCCAAGGGCATCATCGACCAGATCGAGGTGCTGGAGCGCGCCGCCGAGCTGACCGCCGAGGCGATGCCCCGCCTGCGCACGCTGGAGGACCTGACCCGGTACTGGATCGAGATCAACCAGCTGGAGAACCAGGCCGACCGCATCTACCGCAAGCTCCTGGCCCGCCTGTTCAGCGGGGAGTACGACGCCCTGACGGTCCTCAAGCTCAAGGACGTCATCGAGGAGCTGGAGACCGCCGCGGACGCGTTCGAGCACGTCGCGAACACGGTGGAGACCATCGTCGTCAAGAACGGCTGAGGTCCCCCGGGCCCTCCCGTGGTGACCGGCGGCGGGCACGGTCGTGCCCCCTCGCACGCCGGAGCCGCCAGGGGCCGCTGGAGCGTCCCGTCGTCCCGCTCGGCCGCCGCTGTGCACCCCTCGTCCCGGCCGGGGCCGGGAGGACGGGTTCACAGGCCGGTGACGACCCGGTTCGGGACGGTGCGCCGGACGGCGCCGGGTGGTGTGAACGGTCTACGCGGCGCTGGAGTCGGGTTCCTGCCCCGGAGGGGTTTCCATGCGCACCCGGAGAACCAGCCCCAGGGCTTCGGCGATGCGCTCCAGCGTGGGCAGTGTCGGCTCCGTGCCCCCGTGCTCGAAACGGGCGATGCTTGACTGGGGCATGCCCGCCCGGCGCCCGAGTTCGGCCTGGGACCAGCCGAGCCGCTCCCGCCGCAGCCGGACGGTCTCAGCCAGTTCGAAGCGCAGCCGGGTGAGTTCGTAGGCCTCCCGGACCCCGGGCCGGTCGAAGCGCTCGGACGACTTCAGTTCGGACAGGGTCCTTCTCGGTGAGCTACCCATCATTCCTCCTCTCCGTCGACGGTGTGGCCGGCGCGCACGCACTCGTTCATGGCCCTCGCCGCCCGCCTGACCTCGGCTGACTCGCGAGCCCGGGTCTTGCGGAACACGGTCAGCATGATGATGCGTCGCTCGCCCGCGATGTAGTAGGTGACGCGCACCCGCTGCCCACCGCAGTAGAAGCGCAATTCCCGCAGCTTGCCATCCAGTTGGCTCGTGTAGGGAAACCCCAGGCCGACTCCACGGGACTCAAGGAGGTCCAGGTGGAACATGGCCTGCGCCCATTCCTCATCAGGCAGCGCCTCCAGCCATAGCTCGACTTCCGGCTCCAGTTCGATGCTACCCCAGCTCATAGCATCGATGCTATGAGTGTGACGTTGCCGTGTTTCGTGTTCGTGCGGATGTTATGGATCCGTGGCACGTGGCACGTGGCGCGGAGGAGGTGTCCGTCAGTTGCCAGGCAGCGGGGCCGGGTTCACAGGCCGGTGACGGCCCGGTTCGGGACGGTGCGCCGGGACAGCAGCCCGGCGAGGTGGTCGAAGAACCCGTCGGCGTCGATCTCCTCGATCACCGTCGCGTTCGCCTCCAGCCCGTGCACGCCCCAGGACATGGCCGAGTAGCCGCGGGTCAGCTCCCCTGCGGTCTCCACGTCCACGTGGTAGCGCGCGGAGCGGCGCACCAGCTCCGGGTGGAGCAGCACCGCGGCGGTCAGGGAGTCGGGGTGGGTGGTGCCGTCGATGCCCACGCTGCGGTCGAACTCCAGCGTTGCCGCGCACACGCGCCCGAAGAAGTCGGACAGCGGGGTGCCGAGGGCGGCGAGGGCGTCCAGCCGCTCCTGGCCGAACACCGCCTGGCGCAGCGTCAGCGGGTCCCAGGGGACCACGGTGATCTCGAAGCCCGCCGCGAACACGGCCTTGGCCGACTCCGGGTCCACGTAGAAATTGAACTCCGCGGCGGCGGTGATGTTGCCGCGGCCGTTGTTGGACCCGCCCATGACGTAGAGGGCGCCGACGTTGCGGACGAAGTCGGGGTCCTTGGCGGCCGCCATCGCGATGTTGGTCAGCGGCCCGATCGCCACGATCGACAGTTCGCCGGGGCTCTCCGCGGCCAGCCGGACGAGGGCGTCCGCCGCGTGCTCGCGCTCGGTCTCCAGCCCGGAGACGTCCATGGACAGGCCCCCCGTCCCGTCGCCGTGCACGTTCTCCGCGCTCACCCACGGGCGCACGAGCGGACGGCGGCAGCCCAGGTACACGGGCACCTCGCCCAGGCGACCGGCCACGCTGAGGGTCAGGAAGGCGTTGCGCACCTGCTGGTCGAAGCCGACGTTCCCCGCGACCATGGTGATGGCCCGCAGGTCCGCCCCGGGGTCCAGCAGCCCGATGAGGAGGGCCACGCAGTCGTCCTGCGCGGTGTCGGTGTCGATCACCAGCGGTGTGGTCACGCCTGTCCTCGTGTTCTCTCGTCCGCGCGGGTCTCCCGCGGTCACTCGCTCACCGGTCGCCCTGAAGGAAGTGCTGTGTTCGGTCTAGCCGAAGCGACCACCCGATCACTGGTCGTCCCCGGTCGAAGGGGTACCAGCAAGCGGTTTAGCCGAAGCGACCACCCCATCACCGGTCGTCCCTGGTGGGGAGGGTGCAAGGAGCGGTTTAGCCGAACCGACCGGTGATATAGTTCTCGGTCTCCTTCTTCTCCGGCCGGGTGAACATCTGGTTCGTCTCGCCCATCTCGATGAGCTTGCCCGGCTTGCCCGGAGCCGACAGGTTGAAGAACGCCGTCCGGTCGGACACACGCGCGGCCTGCTGCATGTTGTGCGTCACGATGACGATCGTGTAGTTCTCCTTGAGCTGGTGGATGAGGTCCTCGATCGCCAGGGTCGAGATCGGGTCCAGCGCCGAGCACGGCTCGTCCATCAGCAGCACCGACGGCTTGACCGCGGTGGCGCGGGCGATGCACAGCCGCTGCTGCTGGCCGCCGGAGAGGCCCGAACCGGGCTTGTTCAGCCGGTCCTTGACCTCCTCCCACAGGTTCGCGCCGCGCAGCGAACCCTCCACCAGCTCGTCCGCCTCGGACTTGCTCATCCGCCGGTTGTTGAGGCGGGCGCCGGCGATGACGTTGTCGTAGATCGACATCGTCGGGAACGGGTTGGCCTTCTGGAAGACCATCCCGACCTCGCTGCGCACCATGACCGGGTCCACGTCGGGCCCGTAGATGTCCAGGTCGTCCAGGAGTACCTTGCCCTGGACGCGGGCTCCCTGGGTCACCTCGTGCATCCGGTTGAGGGTCCGCAGGAAGGTGGACTTACCGCAGCCCGACGATCCGATGAACGCCGTCACCGACCGCGGCTCGATGGTCATCGACACGTCCTCCACGGCCTTGAAGTCGCCGTAGTAGACGTGGAGACCGGAGACGTCGATACGTTTCGCCACTGGAAGTTCCTCGTGAATCTGCTCCGCGCGCGGGGCGTGGGCGGTGGGTGTAGGGGTCAACGGGCCTTCGGCGCGAACAGGCGGCCGATCATGCGGGCCAGGAAGAACAGCAGCATCACCACCAGGATCAGGGTCAGCGCCGCCGCCCAGGCCCTCTCGTAGTTGACGGCGCCGCCCATGCGGACCTGCGAGTAGATGAACACCGGGAGGTTCATCATCTGTCCGTCGAACAGGTTCCAGTTGATCGACACCGCGGACGACCCCGTGGTGAGGATCAGGGGCGCCGTCTCCCCGATAACGCGGGCGATGGCGAGCATGATTCCTGTCGTCAGACCGGCTGCGGAGGTGGGCAGCACCACCTTGGTGATCGTGCGCCACTTGGGCACCCCCAGGGCGTAGGAGGCCTCGCGCAGGTCCTGCGGCACCAGCCGCAGCATCTCCTCGCTGGAGCGCACCACGACCGGGATCATCAGCACCGCCAGCGCGATCGCGCCCGACGCGCCGTTGGTCCGGCCCGGGCCGAACAGGATCATCCACAGCGCCACCACGAACAGTCCGGCGACGATCGACGGGATGCCCGTCATGACGTCGACGAAGAACACGATGATCCGCTTCATGCGGCCCTCGGCGTACTCCACGAGGTACACGGCGGTCATCACGCCGATGGGCACGGAGATGAGCGTGGCCATGCCGGTGATCGCCAGGGTGCCCACGATCGCGTGGTAGACGCCGCCCGCGTCCATGCTCGGCAGGACGCCGTTCATGGACACCGTGAGGAAGTAGGCGTCGAACCGGACGATGCCGTTGCGCAGCACCGTCCACAGCACCGACACCAGCGGCAGCATCGCCAGCAGGAAGCACAGGTAGACCAGCGAGGTGACCAGCCGGTCCTTGGCCTTGCGGCCGCCCTCGACGCGGGCGGAGGCCGTCACGACGATCACCACGTACGCGGCGGCGGTGAGCAGGCCCCACAGCAGGAACCCGAAGGACGAGAAGGCCAGCAGGATCCCGGCCACCACGGCGGCGGAGGACGCCAGCAGGGCGGCGGGGAAGTGCGGCGGCAGGGAGCCGCGGCGCAGGTCGGTCGCGGTGGAGCCCGCCTCGGGGCCGGGAGGCTGGGTGGTCGTCGTGTCCATCAAGACTCCTTGCTCCCCCGGGTCACGACGTAGCGCGCGCCCATGTTGACGACGAGGGTGATCGCGAACAGGACCAGCCCGGCGGCGATCAGCGCGGAGACGCCGTACCCGGTGGCCTCGGGGTACTGGAGGGCGATGTGCGCGGCGATGGTCTGGTTGCCGCTCTGCAACAGGTTCCAGGAGACGATGAGGGAGGGGGAGAGGATCATCGCGACGGCCATCGTCTCGCCCAGGGCGCGGCCCAGGCCGAGCATGGCGCCGCCCACCACACCGGACTTGCCGAAGGGCAGCACGGCCAGGCGGATCATCTCCCAGCGGGTGGCGCCCATGGCCAGGGCGGCCTCACGGTGGCCCTGCGGGGTCTGGCGGAACACGTCGCGCGCCATCGCGGTGATGATCGGCAGGATCATGACGGCCAGCACCACGCCCGCGGTGAGGATGGTGCGGGCCGAGGTGGAGGCGGGACCCTGGAACAGCGGGATCCAGCCCAGGTAGCGCGTCAGCGCCTGGTAGACGGGGACCAGCTCCGGGGCGAGGAAGCCGATGCCCCACAGGCCGTAGACGACGCTGGGGATGGCGGCCAGCAGGTCCACCAGGTAACCGAGTACCGAGGCGAGCTTGCGCGGCGCGTAGAAGACGATGAACAGCGCGATCCCGATCGCCACCGGCGTGGCCAGCAGCAGCGCGATGGCCGCGGCCAGGACGGTGCCGAACGCCAGGGCGGCGACGCCGAAGGCGGGTTCCTCGCGGACGTTGGGGTCCCACTCCGTGCTGGTGAGGAAGTTCGCTGTGTTCGCGGTCAGGGACGGCCAGGCCTGCACGAGCAGGAAGGCGGCGACACCGGCGAGGATCAGCAGGATCAGGATGCCCGAGCCTCGGGCGAGCCCGGCGAAGGCGACGTCGCCGATCCGGCGCTTGCCCGTGGGCGGCGGTGCCGCCTCGGGGGCGTCCGTGGTCGTCATGGATTGGCTCCGGTTCGGAAGGTTTCGGGGCGGTTCGCCCGGATGGTGCGGTGCGTTCCGTGCACCTTCTGCGTGCCTGGTCTGTTCCCTGCGACGCGTGGTTCTCCCGCCGGTCGGGGGATGTCTCCCCGCCGGGGGCCGCCTCGCGTCCCGTACTGGGGCGATCGCCGGTCACCGTGCCACGGTCCGTGGTGGAGGGTGGCCGTGCTGCGCCGAATGTGAAGGTAGGTGCAACAGGTGACGAGTTGTCCCAAACAAGATGAACGGAAAATGAACGCGGTGTCGCACTCCCGTGGCGGCCCGGGGATTGCCCGGTGAATGTGACAGGTCACACGTTCGGGCGGGGGGCGTCGTCCCTCGGCGGCGCGTACATCACGTCGGTGTCCCACATGGCGAATCCGAGCGACTCGTACAGCCGCACCGCCGCCTCGTTGTCGCCGTCCACGTACAGGTGGACCCACGGCAGACCGGCGTCGCGCAGGTGCCGCAGACCCGCCAGGGTCAGGGCCCGGCCGAGTCCGCTGCCCTGCCACTCGGGGTCCACGCCCACCACGTAGACCTCGCCCACCGGTTCGCCGTCGGTGAGCCCGGCGCCGTCGGCGTGGGTCTTGGTCCAGTGGAACGCGGCCACCCCGCCGTCCTTGGCGGTGGCCAGGAAGAAGCCGTGCGGGTCGAACCAGTCCTCCACCTCGCGCTGGAGCAGGTCGTCCAGGGTGAGCTGGCCCTGCTCGGGGTGGTCGGCGAACGCCCGCGCGTTGGCGGCCAGCCACGCCTGCTCGTCCCGGCCCACGACGAAGGGGCGCAGCCGGACCCGTTCGGCCACCTCGGGCCGCAGTTCGGGCTCGGGCAGCTCGGGAGCCTCCCAGGGGCCGCCCGGCTCGTCCCCGGCGATGTCGCGCAGCGGCATCCGCATCTTGTGGAGTTCGCGGACGGCGGTCCAGCCGTCCTCCCGGGCCACCGACACCGCCTGCGGGGTGCGCCCGTGCGCCCACACGCGGACCCCGTCCGGTCCTGCGTCCCGGTCCACCGAGTGCAGCAGGGCGGTTCCGTGTCCGCGGCCGCGGTGGTCGGGGTGGACGACGACCTCTCCGGAGTCGGGCTCGCCCGCGACGCGCTCCACGAACGCGAAGCCGACCGCGCGCCCGTCCTCCAGGGCCAGGTGGAAGCGGCTGCTCCCCGAGGGGGCGCCGTGTCTGACACGGAGCAGGGTGTGCTCCGACAGGGGCGCGACGCCGTCGGCCGAGCGCGCGGCCTCGGCGAGCGTCAGCACCTGTTCGGCCAGGGTCCGGTCCAGATCATCGGTGACTAGCGGGGTGTCCATGGACCGAAAGCCTACGACGGGGCGAGCGCAAGACTTCTGTCAGCCACGGCCGGTGGGGTGTTTGTCCTGGTAGCCGCCCCGTTCCGCGCGTCGCGGCGGAGTCGTTCCCCGGTGACCGCGCCACCGGGGAACGACTCCGGGAAGTCCTACTTCCTGCGGCGCCTGCCCTGGTAGCCGCCGCCGACGCGCACGCGCCGCACCGGTGCGAGCGGGGCCGCGAGCAGCAGCGCGAGGAGGAACGCCGCGAGCAGCACGGCCGGGGCCATGTTCGGTCCCAGGTCGCTGTGGTCGGCGGCCACCTCGGTCTCGTCGAGTTCGTCGTCCTGCGCGCCGGGGGTCACCGTCGGCAGCTCGGCGAGGTTCTCCGCGCCGGGCACGACCCCGGGCAGGGCGGCCTCGTCGCTGGGCAGGTCCGGGAAGCTGTCGCGGGTGGTGGGCACGTCGCTGGTGGGCACGTCGTTCACACGGCCGGGGGAGCGGGGCGAGTCGCCGGAGCCGCCGGGCCGGCCGCCGCCGGAGTTCCCCTCGCGGTCACCGTCGGACGAGGGCGGGTCGGGCCTGTCGGAGGGGCTCGTGGTCTCGTCCGGCTCCTCGCTCGGCTCCTCGTCGGGCTCCTCCGTCTCCGGGGGCGTGGTGGGCTCCGGAGGAGTGGTGGGCTCGGGCTTGGCGATCGAGACCGTCCACGTGCCGGTGGCGACGCTGTGCGTCTCCGAGGCGTCCAGCCCCGCGCAGGCGACGCCCTCCCGGGCCAGCGCGTAGGTGAGGGTGGCCACGACCTCGGCGGGCACGCGGGTCGAGCCGGCGACCTCTCCGGCGGACGCGGCCTCGCCCGGGGCGACCTTCCGGGGCTCGAACCCCTCGACGTCGAACCCGGCGGTGTTCACGTCCATCGCGAGCAGGCAGACGCTGACGTCGCCGGTGTTGGTCGCGGTGAGGGGGTTGGCCGGGACGGAACTGCCCAGCTCCGCCTCGTCGGAGTCCCGTTCGAAGGCGACCACGGCCGACGGTACGGGCTCCGGGGAGGGGGACGGCGGCGTGGAGGGAGACGGGGAGGCGGACGCGGAGGGGCTCGGCTCGGCGTGGGCCGGGGACATCACGGCGACCAGGCTGGAGCCGACGAAGACGGCGCCCAGGGCGACGGCCGTGCGGCGGCGCCCGGGGGTCAGCGGGGGTCTCGCGGCGTTCGTGGGCATCGGGGCGTTCTCCTCCTCGCGGATGGCGCGCCAAGGCAGCTTCTGCGCACCCGCTCGCGGGGAGTTTCGCCGCGCCTGACGTCCCGGCGTGGGGGTGCCCACACGATCTTAGGACCTGGGGCCGTCGAACACGAGTGTTCGGCCGCCCGTTCTCACGCCGTTCGCCCGCGGGACGGCCGGGTTCAAGGGCGCGGTCGGGCGAACCCGGACTGCCGGGTCCCGGGGTGCCCGGAAACGACTCCGGGGCGCCCGCAAGGGCGCCCCGGGGTGGTCCTCGGGCGGAGGGAGGCGGCTCCCCGCGTGCCGAGTCGGTCCTGTCGCTAGGTCGCGCTGGGCTCGGCGGAGCGCGCGGCGGGAGGTGCGTCGACCCCCTCCGGCGCGGCCGAGGACGTCTTGGCGACCGGGTCGGGCACGAAGCGGTAGCCCACGTTGCGCACCGTGCCGATCAGCGACTCGTACTCCGAGCCCAGCTTGGCGCGCAGGCGCCGCACGTGGACGTCGATGGTGCGGGTGCCGCCGAAGTAGTCGTAGCCCCACACCTCCTGGAGCAGCTGCGCCCGGGTGAACACCCGGCCGGGGTGCTGCGCCAGGAACTTGAGCAGTTCGAACTCCTTGAAGGTCAGGTCGAGGATGCGGCCGCGCAGCCGCGCGATGTAGGTGGCCTCGTCGATGACGAGATCGCCCCTGCGGATCTCGTCGGGGTCGTCCGTCCCGGCCTCGGCCGATCCCACGGCCAGCCGCAGGCGGGCCTCGACCTCCGCGGGGCCGGCGGTGGACAGGATGAAGTCGTTCACCTGCCAGTCGGGGGTCAGCGCCGCGACGCCGCCCTCGGTCAGGATCACCATCAGCGGGCAGTCCAGGCCCGTGGTGTCGAGCAGGCGGCAGAAGTTGCGGGCCGCGGCGAGGTCGGTCCGCGCGTCCACCAGGATGGCGTCGACCGGCGCGCCGGAGCCGGCGCCCGCGTTCGACGCCAGCAGGGCCCCCGCCTCCGCCGGCGCCACCCGCACCGAGTGCAGAAGGAGACCGAGGGCGGGAAGTACGTGGTCGGACGGTTCGTTCGAGTTCGTCAACAGCAGCAGATGGCTCATGCGTCTCTTCTCGTCACCCCGCTCTGTGCGGGCGATCGAAGGCGCCATTGCCCCCGGTGAAGATGTCCAATTCGTCGCCTCCGAGCAACACCAAGGATAATCAACGGATGGCGAAGTGCACTATCAGGTACTGGGCAGCGGCCAAGGAGGCCGCCGGAACCGCCGAGGAAACGGTCGGGGCCGCCACGCTCGCGGAGGCCCTGGAGGCGGCGTGTCGGCTGCACCCGGACGACCGCTTCCAGCGCGTACTCGGATCCTCCTCGCTTCTGGTCGACGAGCGCCCGGTCGGGCGCAGAGCACACGGTGACGTACCGGTCGCGGACGGCACTGTGATCGAGGTCCTACCGCCCTTCGCGGGCGGCTGAGGGGCCGTAGGGCTCCGGAAACAGGAGGGGAACATGGCGGAAACACCCCGGTGGGCCGGCCGGGCGCGCGTGGTGATGCTCGGCAAGCCGGGATGCCACCTGTGCGAGGAGGCCTGGGGGGTCATCGAGCGGGTCACGGACGAACTCGGTGCGAGCCGGGCGGTGCGGCAGCTCGACGAGGTCGGCGCGGACGAGCGCGAGGAGTACTGGGACAAGATCCCGGTGACGTTCGTGGACGGGCGGCGCCACGACTTCTGGAGGGTGGGGGAGGAGCGGCTGCGTTCCGCCCTGGGCGGCTGAGGGGTTTCGGGCGGTTCTCCGGAGGGCCGCGCCGCCGACGGTCCGGGCGACGGGAGAGAACGTTTCCGGTTGCTCTCGGGGAGCGGCTCCGCCGGAGAGCTGAGTAAGTCCGAAAACTACGGCTGTGCCCACAAATATGCACATATGACGTTCTTTGGTTGTCCCGAATTGCCGACGTGTGCGCCGGAGGTTTCCGCGGGGGCGCCGAGTCCCTTACCGGTGGGAACTTATGAGCCCGCCGTCACAGCGGGCCCCACTTTGTGCGTGCTTTCACAAGCGCGTAATCTAGGTACTCCAAGACACGCCTGAGGAGTGCGGCGGCGGCAGCCCGTCCGCTCCGCACGCCGACCCCGGCGGCCCGCCTCCCGCCCGGACCGCCTCCGCGCCCGCCCGCCGACCAGGAGCGCCCGCCTGTGACCAGTCGTCCACCACGGCCCCGGGAGAGGGGCATCCCGGAGGCCACCGTGGCCCGGCTCCCCGTCTACCTGCGGGCCCTCCAGACCCTCCAGGACCGCGGCACCCTCACCGTCTCCTCCGAGGACCTCGCCTCCGCCGCCGGTGTGAACTCCGCCAAGCTGCGCAAGGACCTGTCTCACCTCGGGTCCTACGGGACGCGTGGCGTGGGTTACGAGGTGGAGTACCTCGTCTACCAGATCTCGCGTGAGCTTGGTCTCACCCAGGACTGGGCCGTGGCCATCGCCGGGATAGGCAACCTGGGACGCGCACTGGCCAACTACGGGGGGTTCGGGACCCGCGGGTTCCGCATCGCGGCGCTGCTCGACGCGGATCCGGCGATGGTGGGGCAGAGTGTCGCCTCCCTGGACGTGAGGCATATTGACAACCTGGAGGAGGTTGTCCGTTCAGAGAGGGTTTCCATCGGTGTCATCACGACACCGGCGGTCTCCGCGCAGGGCGTGGCGACGCGCTTCGTCGAGGCGGGGGTGGCCAGCATCCTCAACTTCGCTCCGGTCGTACTCAATGTGCCGGACGGAGTCGATGTGCGTAAGGTCGACTTGTCCATCGAACTCCAGATCCTCGCCTTCCACGCGCAGCGCAGGGCCGACGGCGACGGCTACGGCGCGGAACGCGCGGGACTGGAACTGACGTGACCTGAGGGATGGACGATCCGGGCCGTGAGGCCCGCATGAGCGGTGGGCGATGAGCGAGCGTGCGCCGCGCCTCCGGCGGTCTGGCCGCCGCCGGGGCATACGAAGACGCTGTGTGGTGCCTGCATAGGAGTAGTGCGGATGAGTGTCCTGGCCGTGGGGCTGAGCCATCGGAGTTCGCCGGTGGCGCTCCTCGAACGTGTCGCGCTGAACGGGGAGACCCGCGCCAACGCGGTCGCCGAGATGGTCGGCTCCGAGCCCGTCAACGAGGTCATGGTGGTCTCCACCTGCAACCGCACCGAGGTCTACGCCGACGTCTCGGCCTTCCACGGCGGCGTCTCGGCCATCACCGAACTCCTCTCCTGGCACACCGGGGTCCCCCTCGGCGAGCTCTCCGAGCACCTCTACGTCCACTACGAGGACCGCGCGGTCCAGCACCTGTTCTCCGTCACCTGCGGGCTCGACTCCATGGTCCTCGGCGAGGGCCAGATCCTCGGCCAGGTGCGCGACGCCCTCAAGGAGGGCCAGGAGACCGGTTCCGTCGGCCGCGTCCTCAACGACCTCGGCCAGCGCGCCCTGCGCGTGGGCAAGCGCGCCCACACCGAGACCCACCTCGACCACGCGGGCGCCGACATGGTCAGCTTCGGCCTCACCGTCGCCTCCGGCGGCCTCGGGCTCGGCCCGACCGGCGCGCCCCAGACCACCGCCCTCCAGACCGCGCAGACCGTGGACTCGCTGCCCCCCGCGGGCTGTCCCATGTCCGCGGTCCCGGGCGACACCGCCGACGCGCCCGGGCTCGCCCGGCCCGCGCACGGCCCCCTCACGGGCGTGCGCGTCCTCGTCCTCGGCGCCGGGTCCATGAGCGCCCTGTCCGCCAACACCGTCTCCCGCCAGGGCGCCGAGGCGGTCGTCGTGGCCAACCGCACCTTCGATCGGGCCGCGCGCCTGGCCGAGTGCCTCACCGAGGCCTACGACACCGTCGACGCCCGCGCCGTCCCCTTCGCCGACGCCGCCGCGGCCCTGGCCGAGGTGGACCTCGTCATCTCCTGCACCGGGGCCCAGGGCCTGGTCCTGACCGCCGAGGCCGTGGCCGCCGCCACCGCCGGGCGGACGCGGCCCCTGGTCTTCCTCGACCTCGCGCTGCCCCGCGACATCGACCCGGCCGTGCGCGAGCTGCCCGGCGTGCGCCTGGTCGACATCGAGGACCTGCGCCAGGCCGCCGCCACCGCGCCCGGCGCCGACACCGGCCGCGACAGCGCCCTCACCCTCGTGCGCGGCATCGTCGACGAGGAGGTCACCGAGTTCCGCGCGGTCCGCCGCGCCCACCAGGTGACCCCCACCGTCGTCGCCCTGCGCGCCCAGGCCAGGGACGTGGTGGACGCCGAGCTGTCGCGCCTGCACGGCCGCCTGCCCGCCGACCTCGACGACCGCACGCGCGAGGAGATCAGCCGCGCCATGCGCCGCGTCGCCGACAAGCTCCTGCACAGACCGACCGTGCGCGTCAAGGAACTGGCCGCCGCACCGGACGGGGAGTCCTACGAGGCGGCCCTGAGAGAACTCTTCGCACTCGACCCCGGAAGCCCCGAGGCACTCACCGCCCCCGAGGGCACCGCCACCGCGGCACGGACCGCACAGGAGAAGTCATGACCGGCACGCCCTCCCACGGCACGACCGCCGACGGAGCACCCGACCACGGCGCCCCGGCCAGGCTCGGCACCCGCCGCAGCACCATGGCCACCAGCCAGTCGCGCATGGTCGCCGACGCCATCACCGCGCGCACCGGCAGGGTGATCGAGCTGGAGCTGATCACCAGCTTCGGCGACGTCACCAAGGCGCACCTGACCCAGCTCGGCGGCACCGGCGTGTTCGTCAACGCGCTGCGCGACGAGCTCCACGCGGGCACCGTGGACTTCGCCGTCCACTCGCTCAAGGACCTGCCCACCACGCCCGCCGAGGGGCTCGTGCTGGCCGCCATCCCCGAGCGCGACGACCCGCGCGACGCCCTGTGCGCGCGCGACGGGCTCAAGTTCGCCGACCTGCCCGCGGGGGCCAGGATCGGCACCGGCTCCCCGCGCCGGGTCGCCCAGCTCGCCGCGCTGCGCCCGGACCTGGTCTACGTCCCCATCCGCGGCAACGCCGAGACCCGCCTGGGCAAGGTCGCCTCCGGTGAGCTGGACGCCGTCGTCCTGGCCTACGCCGGACTCGGCCGCGTGGGCCGCACCGACGACGTCACCGAGGTCTTCGAGCCCGAGCAGATGCTGCCCGCGCCCGGCCAGGGCGCCCTCGCCGTCGAGTGCCCCGCCGAGCGCATCGACGGCGACCTCGCCTACCTGGCCTCGGTCGACCACCCGGCCACCCGCGCCGAGGTCGTCGCCGAGCGCACCGTGCTCGCCGAGCTGGAGGCCGGTTGCGCCGCCCCGGTCGGCGCCTACGCCCAGTACGACGCCGAGGCGGGCCGCCTGCGCCTGCGCGCCGCCGTGGTCGCGACCGACGGGTCCGAGGCCGTGCGCCGCGAGCGCGCCGCCGACCTCGCCTCGCCCGGGGACCTGGCCGCCGCCACCGCGCTCGGCCGGGACCTGGCCCGCCAGATGATCGCCGAGGGCGCCGACCGCATCGTGGCCGAGGCCTTCGCCGAGAGGGACACGCCCTAAGCAGGAGCAGCCGGCGGGCCTCCTCGGCCTGGGCCCGCCGTACCGCCGCCCCCGGCGCCGCACACCGGGGCGCGGCGACCCACACAGAGGAGCCAGTACGTGAACGCCAACGCCAACCCCCAGCCGGAGGAGCCGCGCGCCGCAGCGCGGGCCGGGCACGTCGCCCTGGTCGGTTCCGGTCCGGGCGGCGCCGACCTGCTCACCCTGCGCGGCGCCGAGCTGCTGAGCCACGCCGACGTGGTCATCACCCTGCGCGAGCCCGCCGCGGAGGAGCTCTCGGGCTTTCGCGCCGAACTCCTCTCCCACTGCTCCGAGGACGTCTCCGTGATCGAGGCGGGCGAGTGCGGCGGCGACGTCAACGCCGTGGCGGTGGCGCGCGCCCGCGACGGGCAGCGGGTGGTCCGCCTCTACTCCGGCGACCCGTTCTTCGGCTGCCGCGGCGCCGAGCTGGTCTCCGCCTGCCACGAGGCCGGGGTCGAGGTCGAGGTCGCCCCCGGCGTCTCCGCGATCACCTCCGTGCCGACCTTCGCGGGCGTGCCGCTGCTGGACGCGGACAGCCCCGAGGTGCGCGTGCTCAACGCCCGCGCGCACGGCGGGGGAGGGGTCGACTGGCACGAGGCCGCCGCCAGCGGCGCCACCCTGGTCGTCATGGGCGGCGACGCGCCCGTCGGCGAGCCGGTGGAGCACCAGGGTCCCGGCTTCGACGTGCTGTGCAAGACCCTCATCGCCGGAGGGCGGCCCGCCACGACCCCCGTCGCGGTCGTGCGCGCGGGCGGCACCACCCGACAGACCACGGTCTCCTCCACCCTGGGGCGGCTCGTCGCCGACCTCAAGGCCAAGGACGCCAAGGGCCACCACGCCACCGCGCCCGCGCTGATGATCGTCGGCCCCGCCGCGGGCCGCCACTCCGAGCTGTCCTGGTACGAGAGCCGCCCGCTGTTCGGCTGGCGGGTCCTGGTGCCCCGCACCAAGGAGCAGGCCGCCGCCCTGTCCGACCAGCTGCGCGGCTACGGCGCGGTGCCCGAGGAGGTGCCGACCATCTCCGTGGAGCCGCCGCGCACCCCGCAGCAGATGGAGCGCGCCGTCCGCGGCCTGGTCACCGGCCGCTACCAGTGGGTGGCCTTCACCTCCGTCAACGCGGTCCGCGCCATCCGGGAGCGCCTGGAGTCCTACGGCCTGGACGCGCGGGCGTTCGCCGGGGTCAAGGTCGCCGTCGTCGGCGAGGCCACCGCGCGCGCCGTGCGCGAGTTCGGCATCCAGCCCGACCTGGCCCCGCCCGAGGAGGAGCAGTCCAGCTCGGGCCTGGTCTCGGTGTGGCCGCCCTACGACGCCGAGATCGACCCGATCGAGCGGGTCCTGCTGCCGCGCGCCGACATCGCCACCGAGACCCTGTCCGCCGGACTGGACAAGCTCGGCTGGGAGGTCGACGACGTCACCGCCTACCGCACCGTGCGCGCCGCGCCCCCGCCCGCGCCCGTCCGCGAGGCGATCAAGGGCGGCGGCTTCGACGCGGTGCTGTTCACGTCCTCCTCCACGGTGCGCAACCTGGTGGGGATCGCGGGCAAACCGCACAACACCACCGCCATCGCCGTCATCGGCCCCGAGACGGAGAAGACCGCGATCGAGTTCGGCCTGCGCGTCGACGTCGTGGCGCCCAAAGCCTCCGTTTCCGCCCTCGCGCAGGCCCTTTCGGAGTACGGTGCCGAGAAGAGGCGCGAGGCGGTCGAGGCGGGCAAGCCCATCCTCAAGCCCAGTCAGAAGAGGCGCGGTCGCCGCCGCAAGCTCTGAGAGACCACACCGCCACCGACGCACGAACCTTTCCCGGGAGTCCCGTGATGAACGCCTCCAGCAACGACGCCGCCTTCCCCGCGGTCCGGCCGCGCCGCCTGCGCCGCGGTCCGGCGCTGCGCCGCCTGGTCGCCGAGACCCGGGTCCGCCCCGAGAACCTCGTCCTGCCGATGTTCGTCAAGGAGGGCATCACCGAGCCGGTGGCCGTCTCCTCGATGCCCGGCCAGGTGCAGCACACGCGTGAGAGCCTGCGCAAGGCGGCCCACGAGGCGGCCGCCGCCGGGGTCGGCGGGCTGATGCTGTTCGGCATCCCCGCGCACAAGGACGCGCACGGCTCGGCCGCCGACGACCCCGAGGGGATCGTCCAGGCCGCCCTGCGCGACCTGTCCGCCGAGGTCGGCGACGACCTCGTGGTGATGGCTGACCTGTGCCTGTGCGAGTACACCGACCACGGCCACTGCGGTCCGCTGGAGGTGGACGGGCACGTCGACAACGACCTCACCCTGGAGCGGTACGCGTCCGTGGCCGCCGCCCAGGCCGAGGCGGGCGCCGCCGTGGTGGCGCCCAGCGGCATGATGGACGGCCAGGTCGCGGCGATCCGCGCCGGGCTGGACCGCACCGGGCACCAGCAGGTGCCCATCCTGGCCTACGCCGCCAAGTACGCGTCGGCGTTCTACGGCCCCTTCCGCGAGGCCGCGGAGGGCGCACCGCAGTTCGGCGACCGCTCCGGCTACCAACAGGACCCCGCCAACGCGCGCGAGGCGCTGCGCGAGGTGGCCCTGGACGTCGCCGAGGGCGCGGACATGGTGATGGTCAAACCCGGCCTGGCCTACCTCGACATCGTGGCCAAGGTGGCCGAGGCCTCCCCGGTACCCGTGTCGGCCTACCAGGTCAGCGGCGAGTACGCGATGATCGAGGCGGCCGCGGAGCGGGGCTGGATCGACCGCGAGCGGGCCATCGTGGAGACACTGACCTCCTACCGCAGGGCAGGGGCCGAGCAGATCCTCACCTACTGGGCGACCGAGGCCGCCCGCCTGCTGCGGTAGCGCGACCAGGCCCCTCGCCCCGGTCGCGGTCTCCGGGCGCCGGGCCTCCCGAAGGCGAGGCCGCGCCTGGAACACGAGCGAACACCGGGGAGGCTCCATGGCCGAGGTTCTGTACCGACGTAAGCGCCGCCATGCGGCGGCCAGCATGCTGGACGCGGCTCTGGGCTACGCCGAGCTGGGCTGGCCGGTGGCGCGCGGCACCTCGCCGGGGCAGGACCGCGCGTGCAGCTGCGACCGGATGGGCTGTCCGGACCCGGCGGCGCACCCGGTGACGATGGCCTGGGGCGTGGAGGCCAGCACCGACACCGACACCATCCGGCGGTGGTGGACGGCCACCCCCGACGCGAACATCATCCTGCCCACGGGGCGGGTCTTCGACGTGTTCGACGTCCCCCGTGAGGCGGGTGTGATGGCGCTGGCGCGCATGGGCCGCTCGGGCGTCCCCGCGGGTCCGGTCGCGGCGGTGGAGTCCTCTCGCTACCTGTTCTTCGTGGCCACCCGTTCGCCGGTGGACGAGGACGAGTGGTGGTCCTGTCACCTGGACTGCGTGCCCGAGGCCGTGGAGGAGATGCCGGGTCTGCGCTGGCACTGCCGGGACAGCTTCGTGCTCGGCGCCCCCTCGCTGCTGCCCTCCGGCGGCCGGGTCACCTGGATCCGCCCGCCGCGCGCCGCGGACGGGGCCGTGGTGCTGCCCGACCCGATCGTGGTGCTCGACATCCTCGCCGACGCGAGCGAGGAGTTCTCCGCCTGACCCCCGGGGCGCGCCGGGCCCGCCGGTGGCGGTACCGGGCCGGGCGCGCGAGCGGCGGTCGGAGGCTCACCCGGGCAGGGTGAGGATCTCGGCTCCCTTGTCGGTGATGGCGATCGTGTGCTCGCTGTGCGCCGTCCGGCAGCCCGTCGCGCTGCGCAGCGTCCACCCGTCGGCGTCGGTGACCAGTTCGTCGGTGTCCGCCATGACCCACGGCTCCAGGGCGAGCAGCAGTCCGGGGCGCAGCTTGTAGCCGCGTCCGGGCTGCCCGGTGTTGGCCACGTGCGGGTCCTGGTGCATCGTCGAACCGATGCCGTGACCGCCGAACTCGGTGTTGATCGGGTACCCCGCCCCGCTGAGGACCGAGCCGATGGCGTGTGAGATGTCGCCGACACGGGCGCCGGGCCGGGCGGCGGCGATCCCCGCCTCCAGCGCGCGTTCGGTCGCGCGGATCATCGCGACGCTCTCCGCGGGCCTGGACTCGCCCACGACGAAGCTGATGGCGGAGTCCGCGGCGACCCCGCCCAGGGAGACGGCGAGGTCGAGCGTGAGCAGGTCGCCGTCGGCGAGCGCGTAGTCGTGGGGCAGGCCGTGGAGCACGGCGTCGTTGACGGCCGTGCAGATGTAGTGGCCGAACGGGCCGCGCCCGAAGGAGGGCGCGTAGTCGACGTAGCAGGACTGCGCTCCGGCCTCGGCGATCATCTCCTGTGCCCACCGGTCGATGTCCAGGAGGTTGGTGCCGACCGTGGCACGGCTCCGTGCGGTCTGGAGGATGCGGGCGACCAGGGCGCCCGCGTCCTTGGCTCGGGCCAGTTCGGCGGGTTTCAGGATCTCGATCATGCGGTGGCCTCTCACGCAACCAATAACTATACCGGCCATACTATACCGGTTCCGGAGGTGGGGTCACGGCCGGATCGCCGGTCGGTCCACCGGAGGGCGGACGCGGACGGCGCCCCGGGGCTCCGCCGCGCCCGCGGGGTGTGCTCAGTGCCCGGGGTTGCGACCGACGCACGTGTCTGGGGACCCTCCGGAGGAGCGGGTCCGTCCGGCCTTCGAGGACGGGCCCTAGCCGCCCCGGCGCTCCCGTATCCACAGGGCGAGCCGGGTGCGGTCGCGCAGCCCGAGCTTGCGCAGGATGCTCGTGACGTGGTTCTTGGCGGTGCCCTCGGTGATGAACAGGGCCCGCGCGACCTCCCGGTTGGTGGCGCCCGTGCCGACGAGACGGGCCACCTCCTCCTCGCGCTCGGACAGCCGGGGCGCCTCCCCGTGCCCCGAGCGGCGGGGCGGGTCCGCCGCGGGGGCGGAGGAGGAGCCTTCGCCCAGCGCGGCGACCAGGAGCTCCGCCGCTGGACCGCCGAGAACGGTCTCGCCCCGGGCGACGCGGCGGATCGCCGCCACCAGTTCCTCCGGCGGCACGTCCTTGAGCAGGTAGCCGCGCGCTCCGGCCCGCAGACCGCCGAAGACCAGTTCGTCGTCGTCGAACGTGGTCAGGACCAGGGCGGGCACGTCCGGGTACTCCGCGCGCATCCGCCCGACGAGGGCCACCCCGTCCATGCGCGGCATGCGGGCGTCCACCAGAGCCACGTCCGGGAGCGGGTCGGCGGCCGACAGGAACTCCAGGGCCTCGACGCCGTCCGCGGCGTCGCCGACGACGTCGACGCCCTCCTCGATCTCCAGCAGTTTGCGCAGGCCCTGCCGCATCAGGATCTGGTCGTCGACGATCAGGACCGAAACAGTGCTCAAGTGGTGCCCCCAGCCGTGCCGTGAACAGTCTCCCGCGTACCGGAGCCCGCGGGAACCTCCGCGCGGAGCCGGAAGCCGAGGGGGCCCGCCGGGGGCGCGCTCCCCGGAGCCGTGCCCTCCGGCGTGCGCTCCCGACAGGTCGGGCTTCCGTCCACCACGTCCTCCCGGGCCCGGCCCTCCGGCGCCGTGTCCTTCCGGGCCCGGCCCTTCAACGTCGTGTCCTCCCGTGTCCGGTCGTCTGCGCACACGTTGCCGCTGAGCATCGTTCCGCCGACGGCCGCGACCCGTTCGGACAGTCCCCGCAGCCCGAACCCTCCGCGCACCGCCTCCTCCGCCGCGCCGCCGCCGTTGTCGGTCACCGTGACCGCGACCCCGTCGGCGCGGGTCAGCACCTCCACCTCGACCAGGTCGGCGCCCGAGTGGCGCATCGCGTTCGTCAGGCCCTCCTGGAGCACCCGGTAGCAGACCAGCTCGGCCTCCTCCGACAGGTCGGGCCAGACACCGGTGCCGGTGACCGCGAACCCGATCCGGATGCCCCCGCCGTCGAAGGAGGCCGCCAGCGCCCGCATCGCGGCCAGCCCCGCGCGTCCCTCCAACCGCAGGGGCCGCAGCGCGCGCACCCAGCGCCGGGTGTCGGTGAGCGCCTCCCTGGCCAGCCCACGGGCCTGCTCCACCTCCTCCCACGCCGCGTCGGGCCGGGCGGTGCGAAAGCGCAGGGCGTTCGTCAGCGACATGGTGAGCGCGGTCAGGTAGTGGCCGGTGCTGTCGTGCATCTCCCGGGACATGCGGGCGCGCTCCTCGGCCACGGTGAGCTCGCGGATGCGCTCGGAGCGGCGGCGCAGCTCCCCGTGGGCCTCCTCCAGCGCGGCCAGGAGCTCCCGTGTGCGCTCGGCCCGCCGTGCGGCCACGGTCAGCCCGAGGAACACCGTTCCCGACGCCGCCACGATGAACAGCAGGGTCACCCCGGCGAACAGCCCCACCGCGAACGGCAGGCCGGGGACCACCAGGGTCAGACCGAGGCTGAACACGAGCACGGCGGAGCCGTAGCCGATGCCGCCCGGCAGCCCGAACACGGCCACCGCGTTCATCGTGCCCACGCACAGCAGCAGGAAGGTCGTGTGGTTGCTGCTGAGCATGCAGAACACGGTGAGGGCGAGGAAGGCGGCGCTGACCGCTCTGCGCGGCCACGGGGACGCCGGGGACCAGGCCAGGAACGGCCACAGCGCGCAGCAGAGCAGCAGGACTCCGACGCTGACGAGCACGGCGGCGTTGGCGACCGGTTCGCCGCCGTGGAAACGCATCTGCCCGCTCAGGAACAGCAGCGCGTAAAGGCCGAGGGTGAGCGCCACCGCACCCCAGAACAGCAGTTTCAGAACGCGGGGCGGACGGTTCTCGTGCAGCGTGACCCAGGAGGACGGGTCTGTCGCGGAGCCGGGGGTGCGCATTCCTCCGAGCGTAGTCGGGACGTCCCCGTGCGGACCGTCGCGGGAGGTCATGGTCGGGGGCATGTCCGCACCATGACCTCCGGCACGTCCGGTGCCCGCGAAACGCGTGACCGCACCGTGCCCCGCGGTCGATGCGGCCCCGAAAACCTTTTTCCTAGTGTTGTGCCACGGGAACGGCGAGGGAGAGGAAAAAGGAATGAACGGCACGGAGAATCCGGCGGAGGCGAAGAGGGAAAGGCCCCGCATTCCCCTTTCGGGAATTATCGTCACGGCGGTCGCGGTCGCCCTCATGGCCCTCGTCTCCTGGACGGCCTGGCCCGAGCTGCCGGGAACGGTGCTCAGCGGACGGACCAACCTGGACGGCACCCCCGACACGGTCCCCCGGGTGGTGCTCGCGCTTGCCCTGCCCCTGACGACCGGGTTCCTGGCGGTCGTGCTGTCGGCCGCCGTGGTCTTCGGAACCCGTCTCCAGAACGGCCTCCAGGACGCGTTGGGGCTGCCGTCGGCGTCGACGGCGCGGAGCGCCGCGCGGGGCATGAACGCCCTCCTGTGCCTGCTGTCCCTGTTCCTGCTCGTGACGCACGGCGTGCTCGTCCTGGGCCAGGCCGGATGGGACCTCCCGATCAGCCGGGTGCTGGGCGCGGCGACCGGGCTGTTTCTGGTCGGTGTCGGCGCCGTCCTGCCCGCGCCGGAGCCCGGGGCGGACCGCGACGGGCCCATGCTCCGCTGGTGGTCGGCCGCGCACCGCCTCATGAGGACCGGGTTCGTGCTGGTCGGTCTGGCGCAGACGGCGGTCGTCCTGCTCGTCGACCACATGCTGGTGTGGCTCCTCGTCCCGCTCCTGCTGCTCCCCGTGATGTGCGCGGCCGTGGTGCTCCCGCTCCTGCGCGGCCGGGCCTGAGCGCGCGGGGCGACGGGTGCGGGCGGGACGGGCGGAAGCAAGGCTCCGGAGTCCGCTGGGGGCCGCTGAGGGCTCGGCGGGACGCACCGGGAAGGCGTTGGGGATGCGTGGAGGAGGTCACCCCGGCGATCTCCTCCGTTCGCCTCCGCTTGGTCCGGCGTCAGATCCGGATCTCCTCGGCGTTCACCACAACGCCGTCCTCGTCGCTGTAGAGCCACTCGCCCGGCGTGAACGTGACGTCGCCGAAGGCCACGGGCACGTCCAGGCGACCGGCGGCGTCCTTGAGGGACTTGCGGGGGTTGGAGCCCAGCGCCTTCACGCCCAGGTCCAGTCCGGCCAGGGCGCGGGTGTCGCGGACCGCACCGAAGATCACGGTTCCGGCCCAGCCGTTGGCCACGGCCGCCTCGGCGATCATGTCGCCCATCAGGGCCGACCGCAGCGAGCCGCCGCCGTCCACCACCAGGACCGCGCCGTCGCCCGGGGTGTTGAGGACCTGCTTGACCAGGCCGTTGTCCTCGTGGCAGCGGACGGTGCGGATGCGACCGGAGAACACCGCGCGCCCCCCGAACTGGCGGAACTGCGTGGAACAGCTGCGCAGGGTGTCGCCGTGGTCGTCGATGAGGTCCGCGGTGGCGAAGTTCGAGGTCATCGGGGCTCCGTCTCGGGAGGGCGGATGGGCACCGCCGGGAGGGTGGACACCCCCAAGCTACTCATCGGTACGCCGGACCTCCGGTGCGGCACGGCCCCTCCTTCGTCGGTTCCCTCCGTCTCTTTCGTCGATACGGCCGTTTCGCGGGCCCGGGAAGTCCCGGTTGATGACAGGATGAAGCCTTTCCTGTCACCGAATCATGGGATTCCCGTCACCCCCGGACGGGACGTCGCCCAGAACATCCCCCCTGCGCGCGATCCTCCCCCTGAGCGACCCAATGGAGAGAGATGGTCTCTGAGATCCTCGCCGTCAGCGCCGCCTGGTCCCGGGCCCTGATCGAGTTCACGGCGGACCTGGACCCCTGGGTGCAGAGCGTCGCCTACGTGGGCACCGACCTCTTCCTCGGAGTGTTCGCGGTCCTCTTCCTCGCCGCCTGGTGGCGCGCCCGCTCCGTGGACTCCCGCCTGGTCGGTCTGGCCCTGTTCGCCCCCGTCGCCACCGTCGTCGCCTACGCGGTCAGCCGCACGGTGAAGACGTTCTTCGAGCAGATGCGCCCCTGCCAGGCCATGACCGACCTGACCACGATCGCCACCTGCGACCCGCTCGGCGACTGGTCCTTCCCGAGCAACCACGCCGCGATCGCGGGCGCCGCCGCCGCGGCGCTCATCCTGGCCTGGCGCCGCATCGCCGTCCTCGCCGTGCTGCTCGCCGTCCTGGAGGCCTTCTCCCGGGTCTTCGTCGGCGCCCACTACCCGCACGACGTCACCGTCGGCCTCCTCGTCGGCGCCACCGTCGCGGCCCTGGTCTCCCTGGCCGCCTCCCGCCCGATGACCGCCCTCGTGGAGCTGCTCGCCCGCAACGACCGTCTGCGCCCGCTGGTGCGCGCCGAACGGCCGGACACCCCGGCCGCCCCGGACACGGGCGCGCCGACCCTGTCCGACACCCCCGCCCGGGACGGCCACGCCGCCCGGCACTGAGCGGACCCCCGCGTGCCCCACCCCTCCCCCCGGGGGGCGGGGCACACGCGTGTGTGGCCACGGACACATGGCATGCCTGTCGTGTGTGGTTTTTCCGCGCGAAAAGCGGTGAAGCCGCTCGGCTCCGGGGGAGAGTGCCGCGATGCTGCTGAGTTTCCGCGCCGAGAACCACAAGTCCATCCGCGAGGAGCAGCAACTCCTGCTCACTCCCGTCTACGACGAGGCCCGCCCGCAGGAGGTCGACTGGGAGGCCGCCACGGTCGCCGGGGTCTTCGGAGCCAACGCCTCGGGCGAGTCCAATCTCCTGGACGCGCTCTCCTTCATGCGGGACACCGTCCGGTGGTCGATGAGCCGCAACGAACCGGGGAGCGGCATCCAGCGCCACCCCTTCAAGTTGAGCGCGGACGCCCGAAAGGAGCCCTCCACGTTCGTGGTCGACCTCGTGATCGACGGAGTCCGCCACACCTACGGCTTCGGAATCGATGACGAGCAGGTCGTGGAGGAGTGGCTGTACAGCTACCCCAGGCAGCGCAAGCGCGTCGTGTTCGAACGCGACGGGCAGGAGTTCTCCTTCGGAGACCAGGCCTCGGGCAAACTGCGCCAGGTCAGGGAGATCACCGGTCGGAACGTCCTCTTCCTCACCGTCGCCGCCCGCGCCTCGAACGCGGAGGTGGAACCGGTCTACCGCTGGTTCTCCGAGAGCCTCGCCTTCGCCTCGGAACGCAGCCCGGAGCGCAGCCCGGAGCGCCCGGCCTGGCTGTATGGAGGAGCGGCCTCCGAGGAGCGCATGGCTGCTCTCGGTCGCCTGCTGAAGTCCGCTGACACCGGCATCGAGGCCGTGGAACTGCATGAGCAGGCTTCCGGTTCCGAGACGGAGACAGTAACCGTCCAACCACCGCTGCCCGAACGTGAGCAGTTCCGTCAGTGGTCGCTGAAGCGGACCTCGCGGGAACAGCGTGACGACCGTGTGTCCCATGTCGTTCACCTCACGTCGGGAAGCGGTAAGTCGCCGGACATGGCAGCGCTCCTGGCAAACCTGATCCGCGAACGCACCACGCTTCTCTTCCACCACCGGGGGGAGGAGTCCGCGACCCCGCTCCTGTGGGAGGAGGAGTCACTGGGCACCCGGGCGTTCACCACGATCGGCTTCGACGCCCAACGCGCCCTGGAGACAGGTGGAGTCCTCGTCGTCGACGAGATCGACGCCAGCCTCCACCCCTACCTCTCCGCCAAGGTCGTCTCCCTCTTCCAGGACGAGGAACACAACCCCGAGGGCGCCCAACTGGTCTTCACCAGCCACGACGCCGCCCTCCTCGGGCGTGTACGCGGTGAGGAGGTCCTCAAGCGCGACCACATCTGGTTCGTGGACAAGGACGACCGGGGACGGACCTCGCTCTATCCGCTCAGCGACTTCAAGCCGCGAGGAGACGACAACCGCGCCCGGCGCTACCTCACGGGTCGCTACGGCGCGGTTCCGGACGTGGACGACGAGCTGTTCCGGGACGCTCTGCGCAGGCGCGAGCAGGCACGGGAGTCGGAGGAAGCCACCCCGTGAGCAAGGGGCGCAAGAGGGAGCGGAGGGAGACGAGCCTCGACCGCCGCAGGCCGTACCGTGAGGACAAGCGCGTCTACCTCGTCGTCTGCGAGGGCGAGACCGAGAAGCGCTTCCGGGCGCTGATCCGCCCCTGACCCCGACACCGGTCCGGGCGCCGGGACCTCGGCCGACGCGGGGCGGGTCATGGTCCCGGTACCGGACACAGCTGACACACTGGTGAGGTGGGTACTCAACAGACTTCCGCAGAGCTTTTCCAGCGTGCCTCCGCCGTCGTGCCCGGTGGCGTGAACTCCCCCGTCCGCGCCTTCGGCGCCGTCGGCGGCACCCCGCCCTTCTTCGTCAAGGGCGAGGGCCCCTACCTCACCGACGCCGACGGCCGCCAGTACGTCGACCTCGTGTGCTCGTGGGGGCCGCTGATCCTCGGCCACGCGGCCCCCGCCGTCGTCGAGGCCCTCCACGGCGCGGTCGACGCCGGGACCTCCTACGGCGCGCCGACCCCCGGCGAGGTCGATCTGGCCGAGCTGATCGTCGAACGCACCCCGGTGGAGAAGGTCCGCCTCGTCAACTCCGGCACCGAGGCCACCATGTCCGCGATCCGCCTCGCGCGCGGCTTCACCGGGCGCAGCAAGATCGTCAAGTTCGCGGGCAACTACCACGGCCACGTCGACGCCCTCCTGGCCTCCGCCGGTTCGGGCCTGGCCACCTTCGCCCTGCCCGACTCCCCGGGTGTGACCGGGGCCAGCGCCGCCGACACCCTCGTGCTGCCCTACAACGACCCCGAGGCCGTCGAGCGCGCCTTCGCCGAGCACGGCGACGAGATCGCCTGCGTGATCGCCGAGGCCTGCCCCGCCAACATGGGCGTCGTCGCCCCCCGGAACGGGTTCAACGCCCGGATCAAGGAGATCGCGCACGCCAACGGCGCCCTCCTCATCCTCGACGAGGTCCTCACCGGCTTCCGCGTCAGCGCCTCGGGCTGGTTCGGCCTGGAGGGCGTCGCCCCCGACCTCATGACCTTCGGCAAGGTCATGGGCGGCGGCCTGCCCGCCGCCGCGTTCGGCGGACGCGCCGAGATCATGGACCGCCTCGCGCCGAACGGTCCCGTCTACCAGGCGGGCACCCTGTCCGGGAACCCGCTGGCCACCGCCGCCGGCCTGGCCACCCTGCGGGGGGCCACCCCCGAGGTCTACGCCCGCATCGACGAGGTCTCCGCGCGGGTGGCGGCCGAGGTCTCCAAGGCGCTCGGCGAGGCCGGCGTCGTCCACCGGCTCCAGAACGGCGGCAACCTCTTCACGGTGTTCTTCACCGACCAGGAGGCCGTGGACTTCGACACCGCGCGCACCACCGACACCGCGGTCTTCTCCGCGTTCTTCCACGCCATGCTCGACCAGGGCGTGTACCTGCCGCCCGCCGCCTTCGAGGCCTGGTTCTTCTCCGCCGCGCACGACGACGCCGCCGTGGACAGGGTGGTCTCGGCGCTGCCCAGAGCGGCCCGCGCCGCGGCCGAGGCCCAGGGCTGACGCCCAGGGCCGGTACAGCCCCGACGCCCACGACCCCGAAGGAAAGACACACACGATGACGACGACCACCGTCGTGCACCTGCTGCGACACGGAGAGGTGTACAACCCCGGCAAGGTGCTCTACGGAAGGCTCCCCGGCTTCCACCTCAGCGACCGGGGCCAGCAGATGGCGGAGATGACCGCGGAGTGGTTCGAGGGCCACGACATCGCGGCGCTGTTCTCCTCGCCGCTGGACCGCACCCAGGAGACCGCCGTGCCGCTCCAGAAGGCGACGGACCTGCCCGTCACCCTGGACGACCGGCTCATCGAGGCGGCCAACAAGTTCGAGGGAATGAGCCTGTCGCGGCGGTCGGTGCGCGATCCCCGCGTGTTCAGCCGGGTGTACAACCCGTTCCTGCCGTCCTGGGGCGAGCCCTACTCCGAGATCGTCGCGCGCATGGTGGAGGCCGTCAAGGTCGCCCGCCGGGCGGCGTGGGGCCGCGAGGCCGTGTGCGTCAGCCACCAGCTGCCGATCTGGATGACCCGCCGCGCGGCCGAGGGCAAACGCCTCTGGCACCGTCCCGACCTACGCGAGTGCAACCTGGCGAGCGTGACGTCGCTGACCTTCAGCGACCAGCGGCTGACCAGCGTCAGCTACGCGGAGCCCGCCGCCGTCCTGTACAAGGACGAGCCCGCACTTCCCGGGGCGTGACCCGGAGCGCGCACCCGTAACGGTAAGCTGGGCCTTCGGGTGCGGTAGGTGCGCGCTCTCCAGCGCCGGACCCGGGGGACGCCACCCCGGTCGCACCGGCCGATCGGGGCCCCGGGCACGCAGGTGTCCGAACGGCTCCGGTGACCGCATCCGAGCCCCTTGCCGGTTTCCACCGCCCAGCGGTGCGGCATGTCCGTAACCTCCGTCAGCGAGAAGGTGATCCCATGGGTTCCGTCATCAAGAAGCGCCGCAAGCGGATGGCGAAGAAGAAGCACCGCAAGCTGCTCAAGCGCACGCGTGTCGCGCGTCGCAACAAGAAGTAGGACCGGTAGCGGCGAACGTCGTCTCTCCGCGGGCGCGGGCGCGCTCCAGGCACGCCCCGGACGCGGAGACACCGCCGTCCTTGCCCGGCCTTTGCCGGAGCAATGGAATTTTCTGGGTGAGGCGCTGTTGTGTCTCACGGGTCGCGGTCGCCGGTTCACCCCCCGGGTGAACGGTCCGCGGGCCTGCCGGAACAGCTCCCGTCTCCTCCCAAGGAACGTGTCGCCATGGTTCGTGTCGTACTCGTCACCGGGGTTTCCACACCCCTGGCCGCCAGGGTCGCGCAGACCCTGAGCGAGGAGCCCGGGGTCCGCCGGGTGATCGGTGCCGACTCCTCGCCACCGCCCACGGACGAGCCGGGCGTCGAGTACGCCCATGTCGACCTGCACGACGGGAGCCTGGACAGGATCGTCGCCGACTCCGGCGCCGACCTCGTCCTGCACCTGGGCCTGGACACCGCTGGCCGTCCCAACCGCGAGGACAACGTCCTGGGCACCATGCGGGTGCTCGGCGCGGCCCAGCGCTCCACCACCGTCCGGCGCCTGGTGGTGCGGTCCAGCGCCACCCTGGACGCCGACGACGCGGCCGAGGTCGAGCGGCACACCCGCGGCCTCCAGCGCCGACGCCCCGACCTGTCGGTGGCCGTCCTGCGCTTCGCCAACCTCATCGGCCCCTCGGTGAGCACCCCGCTCACGCGTTACCTGGACTCGCGGTTCGTGCCCACCGTGCTCGGCAGCGACCCCGACGTGCAGTTCCTGCACGAGGACGACGGCGCCGAGGCGCTGGTGCGCATGGCGCTCAGCGACGGCACCGGGTTCTTCGACGTGGCGGGCGAGGACTCGGTCCGCCTCTCGCACTGCCTGCGCCGCGTCGGCGGCCAGCGGCTCCCCGTCCCGGCGCGCGGGCTTCGGGTACTGCGCGGTCTGGCCAAGCACGGCCGGATCGACTACGCGAGTTCCAGCACCTCCCGCGCCGTGCGCGCGGGCCTGAACACCTCGGGCATGCACACCGACTCCCTGGAGCGGGTGCTGGAGTGGTCGCCCGCCTACAGCTCGGCGGAGGCCTTCGAGACCTACGCGGGCAGCCGTCGCGGCACGTCCTCGCGCGGAGGCGGTCTGCGGCCCGTCCACGTGCTCGCCCTCGCCAGGGCCACGCTGGGGCGCTGAGGGATCTCCGGTCGGCCCCTGGTGCTGCCCGCGGTGTGGAACGCCCGGAAAGTGCATCTGAGGGCTTTGTGGGCAGCATGAGGTGTTTCGGGCCCCTGGGCCCCCTTGTTCCATTGCACCAGCCGGTCACCCGTCGGCGCCACGCCCACGCGTGACCTGTGGACAACTCCGGTCCCGGGCCCCATCCCGTGCGGCGGCCCTCCCGACGGCGCGGGCGCCCCGCCCGTCCGGTTCCACCGGCCTCCCGGATTCCGGCCTTCGGTCCGCTCGGCCCTTCTGGCCTCCCGGCTCCACCGGCCTCCGGTCCGCCCGGCTCAGCCGGTCCGTCTCTGTCTGACCGCGCGCAGCGCCACGGCACCGGCCACGGCGCCCACGGCGGCCGGGACGGCCACCCGCAGCGCGTTCCGGTGCCGCCGGAAGTCGTGCACCGGCCACCCGTGCGAGCGGGCGTACCTGCGCAGGTCGGTGTCCGGGTTGACCGCGTGCGGGCGCCCCACCAGGGACAGCAGCGGCAGGTCGTTGGAGGAGTCGCTGTAGGCGGAGCAGGAGGCCAGGTCCCACCCCTCCCGGCGGGCGAGGGCGCGCACGGCCACGGCCTTGGCCGGACCGTGCAGCAGGTCCCCGTTCAACCGCCCCGTGTACACGCCGTCGACGCACTCGGCCTCGGTGCCCAGCGCGCCGGTCAGGCCCAGCCGCCGCCGGATGATCTGCGCCAGCTCCACCGGTGTCGCGGTCACCAGCCACACCGGCCGCCCCGCGTCCAGGTGCCCCTGGACGAGCGCCCGGGTGCCCTCCCAGATCCGGTCGGCCATGGTGTCGTCGTAGATCTCCTCGCAGAGCGCGACGAGGTCGCTCACGTCGTGTCCGGCCACGAACGCCAGCGCGGCCTCGCGCGCGGCGTTGATGTGCTCGGGCTGCTCGCTGCCGGTCACCCGGAACACCGTCTGCCCCCACGCGAACCGCATCAGGTCGCGGGTGGTGAACAGGTCCCGGGAGGCCAGGCCCCGGGCGAAGTGGTAGATCGACGCACCCCGCATCAGGGTGTTGTCCACGTCGAAGAAGGCGGCCCCGCGCGCGTTCGGGGACACGGCGTCGTGTGACACGGTTCTCTCCTGGCTTGGGTGGGGGAAGCGGCCCTTCCGGTGTCGGGGCGGCGCTCCCCGCGTAGTGCGAGCCTACGGCCACCCGCGGGCAGGGTGGGGCCGCTGGGATGCGGCGGCAAACCTGGTGATGAAGGTCACAGTGTAAATCCCCGTTGTGGCCTCCACTCTGCAGGATCGTCACCCACACTGGCCCCGCGAATCTGCATCGAGTGCACATCCACCCGCTAACGTGCAGCATCATTGTCGGGATGGTGACGGTAGGACTGGCATTCATAAGCGCGTTGGTGGGCTGGAGCGCCACCGCCGCGCTCGCCGCGTACGCCCAACGCCGTCCCAGTGTGGCCGCGGTCGGATGGCTCATCGCCGCACTGGGTACGACGATCGGCCTCAGCGCGGGCGTGATCGGCGCGATGTTCGACTTCGGCGGGGCCACCTTCCGGCTGCTGCATATCGGCATCAGCCTCCTGGGCCCGCTCTACATGGCCTGGGGTGCGCTGGAGTACGGCGTCCGCTCGCCCCGCGGTCGGTTCACCTCGCGGCTGTTCCTCAGCGCGTTCACCATCGTCCCCCTGGTGGTGCTGTCCGTCGACCGGGTGGGCACCCGCTTCGACGCCTCCTACCCCGCCATGGGCGACCACTACGACCTCATTCCGCGCTCGCTCGTCAACCTCACGCAGGTCCTCGTCGCGGTCTTCCTCGTCTCCGCGCTCGTCGCGGTCGCCCGGCGCGCCTCCGACCACCGCCGCACCGATCTGACGGTGCTGGGGCTGGTCGGCTTGGCCGCGCTGCTGTCCGTCGTGGTCGGCCGCTTCGGCCTCGGCTTCGGGGGGCCGCTGCTGATGCTCGGCGCCGTCGCCGCGCTGTGGGGGGCCGTCGCCATGGCCGCGCGCCCGCGCCGCGACCCCTACGACGACGATGACGACTACTACTACGACGACTACGACGACGGGGGCGCGGACCCCGACGACGATCTCCCGGAGGAGCCCGTGCGCCGCAAGCGTCGCCAAGCCGACCCCTACGACGACTACTACGACGGCCCCCCGGTCCGCCAGGCACCGCCCAGCAAGCTGCGCGGCGTCATCACCATCTACACCCTCGCCGACCAGCAGGGCCCGGGTTTCGACCGCATCGCCGACGCCCTCGTCGCCCAGGTCTCCCACAGCGAGCCGGACACCCTGCTGTTCGCCTGCCACACGGTGCCCAGCGCGCCGCTCCAGCGCATCGTCTACGCGATGTACCGCGACGAGCTGGCGCAGGAGGAGCACGAGCAGCAGCCGCACGTCCTGGAGTTCGCCCGCCTCAGCCCCCAGCACGTGGTCGCCACCAACGTGATCGAACTCTCCCTCGCGGGCGCGGCGGCCAGCGACGGCCTCGCCGCCATGCTGATGCCCCGCTGAGCAGAGCCCGCAGGACCCGTCAACGGGGCCGCAGCGCCCCGTTTCCGCCCCGCGAGATGTCTCGAACCGGTCTAGTTGTCCATCCGGGACAAACCGGTGGAAGGCCCCGGGCGTCCAACCTGTGGTGAAGTAGCCTTTCCGACAGGTTTCCATGACCGGCGCCCGTCGGGCGCCGATGGCGTGTGACCACGACCGGCGGGACGAACCAGCCGAGAGCGCGCCGGAACGAAAGAAAGTGTGCTGGGATCTCCGATGCGTAAGTTTCTCGTCGTTCTCCTGATCCTCCTGGCGGTCGCAGTGGTTGCGGCCGACATCGGGGCACGCGGCTTCGCGCAGAGCATGGTCGCGAGCCAGCTGGCCCAGCGGCTCCAGATGGCCGAGGAGCCGGAGGTGTCCATCGAGGGGTGGGCCTTCCTGCCGCAGGCCGTCAGCGGCACCTACTCCGAGGTCAACATCACCGCCGCCTCGGCCACCATGGACAGCATCACCGTCGAGCAGATCGACGTCACCGCCACCGAGGTCGACGCGCCCCCCGCCGACCTGCTCAACCAGCCGACGGTGGTGGCGGGGCAGCTGGACGGCTCCTTCACCGTCCCCTACTCCTTCTTCAACGCCTACCTCCCCGAGGGCATCACCATCACGACCGAGGGCGGCGAGCCCCGTATCAGCGGTGAGCTGGCCTTCCCCGAGTTCGGCATCAGCACCTCCGTCAACGCGGGCGGCGAGTTCTCCGTCGAGGGCGACACCGTGACCGTCACCCCCGTCGACGTCCAGGTGGGCGACGCCCCCGTCGACCTCAGCGGCATGGCCGCGACCATGCTCACCTTCAGCGCCCAGGCCCCGCAGCTGCCGTTCGGCCTGACCGTCACCGAGATGGAGGCCACCTCCAGCGGCCTGCGGGTCACCGGTACCGGATCGGACGTTCCGCTCATGGGCGCCGACGCGGTCTGACGCCGGCTCCGGCCGCCCCGCGGCGGCGCCGTCGCGGTTCTTCCCGGACGGTACGGCCGCGGGGGCCGGAACGCGCGCCCGCCACCGGCCGCGCGGTCCGCGCCGTTCCGTCACGGGGCGCGCGGACAGAGCCGGGCCGACGGTCGGCCCGCGCACCGGGAGCGGCAGCCGCAGAACCGGAGAAGAACGAGGACACGCAGGGGGAGGGGAAACGCCATGGCGCGACAGGACACGGACGCGGCGGGCGACGTGCTCACCGCGGAGGAGGTCGGCGCCCCGCTGGGGGAGCGGGCCACCCTCGTGCAGTTCTCCACCGCCTTCTGCCAGCCCTGCCGGGCCACCCGGCGCGTCCTCGACGAGGTCGCGGCCATGGTCGACGGCGTCGCGCACGTGGAGGTGGACGCCGAGTCCCGCCTCGACCTCGTCCGCCGCCTGGACGTCACGGGTACCCCCACCGTCCTGGTCCTGGACGCCTCCGGCCGCGTGGTGCGCCGAGCGGGGGGCCAGCCCCGCAAGGCGGACGTGATCGCCGCGATCGGCGCGGCCGTCCTCTGAACCGTTTCCCTCCGGACGCCCCACCCGCGAGAACGACTTCTTTGTGATCCAGCCCACCAGTGACAAACGTGTAACACGGCCTGTAGCGTCTTCGGTGTGACCTCCTTGACGAGCGCGTATCTGACGAAGCGACGGGCAGTGGACTTCTGCCGCGTCGCCGCCGCGCTCTGTCTGTGTCCCTAGGGCGGACGGGCCTCGGAGCCCACGCCCCCTCCGTGCGACTGGTTCTGGTTTTCCGTGTACGCATCTGGGGACAGCACACATGCGGGTCGACCCTCACGGGCAGTGCCTCGCGCCTGCCCTGACCACTTCCGTAACAGCCGTAGCCCCGGCAGCCGCCGACCTTCGCGTTTCCGGCCGCCGTGCTCCGTCCTGCGCGGACGCGGTGGCAGGGAGGGTCCGGCACCCGCTTCGCAGCCCGCTGTCCGCGTTCCCCGTACGCCCGGAATCCGCCGTGCCCCGACTTCCCGGAGCGCGTCCGGCGGCCCCGGCCCGCGCCGGAACCGGTAACCGCGCACCGCTTCGCAGACTTTCCGCATCCCCCGCTCCCGGGACGGCAGCCCCCGGGAGCACCGATCCGCACACGCGACACCGCACAAGAAACACAGGAGGTTCCCCATGAGCCGCTCCGACGTCCTCGTGGACGCCGACTGGGTGGAGGCTCACCTGGACGACGCCGACGTGGTCCTGGTCGAGGTCGACGAGGACACGTCCGCGTACGACAAGGGCCACATCCCCGGCGCCGTCAAGATCGACTGGAAGACGGACCTCCAGGACCCCGTCCGCCGCGACTTCGTGGACCGCACCGGTTTCGAGAAGCTGCTGTCCGCCAAGGGCATCGGCAACGACGACCAGGTCATCCTGTACGGCGGCAACAACAACTGGTTCGCCGCCTACGCGTACTGGTACTTCAAGCTCTACGGCCACGCCAACGTCCGCCTGCTGGACGGCGGCCGCAAGAAGTGGGAGCTCGACTCCCGCGAGCTCGTCAAGGACGTCCCCGAGCGGGCCGCCACCCAGTACACCGCCCAGGAGCAGGACGCCTCCATCCGCGCCTTCCGCGACGAGGTCGTGCAGGCCATCGGCACCAAGGACCTGGTCGACGTCCGCTCGCCCGACGAGTTCACCGGCAAGCTGCTGGCTCCCGCGCACCTGCCGCAGGAGACCTCGCAGCGCCCGGGCCACATCCCGACCGCGCGCAACATCCCGTGGGCCAAGACGGCCAACGAGGACGGCACCTTCAAGACCGCCGACGAGCTGCGCGAGCTCTACACCGGCGCGGGCGTGGACCTGGACAAGGACATCATCGCCTACTGCCGGATCGGCGAGCGCTCCTCGCACACCTGGTTCGCCCTGCACGAGATCCTGGGCCTGGAGAACGTCAAGAACTACGACGGCTCGTGGACCGAGTACGGCTCCCTCGTGGGCGTCCCGGTCGAGCTGGGGGAGGCCGAGGCCAAGTGAGCGACAGCTGCGGAGCGCCGGTCGGCGGGGTCGCCCTCGCCGACGTCGACGCCGGGAACCAGGCGGTCATCCAGGGCACGGTCACCCGTGACGGACAGCCGCTGAGCGGGGCCTACGCCCGCCTGCTGAACGACTCCGACGACTTCGTCGGAGAGGTGGCCACCGGCGAGGAGGGCACGTTCCGCTTCTTCGCCGCCGACGGCTCCTGGAAGGTGCGCGTCCTCGCCTCGAAGGGCTTCACCGGCGAGTACACGGTGCAGGCCGAGGTGGGCAAGGTCATCGACCTCCAGGTGCAGGCCTAGACGGCCGGGCCGGGCGACCTCAGGCGTACACGGGGCGCCGGTGCCGACGGGAGACCGTTCGGCACCGGCGCCCCGCGCCGTTGCGGGCCCCGTCCATCTCGGGAATCCGTTCTCCGGGCCCCTCAGCCCGGGGTCCCCTCCCGGTCCTTCTCCGCGAGGGGGAGGTTGAGCTCGACGGCGACGGCGGTGCGCCGCAGGCGCAGGAGGCGGTAGGGCACCACGCCCAGCAGGTAGGGGACGAGCACTACCACAAACAGGGCGAACAGCACGCGCATGGCCACCGGGGCGCCTTCGTCCGACGCCCATCTGAGCATGTTCGGCAACTGGATCGCCATGACCAAGCACAGGGTGACCGTCTCCCACGGGTTCTCCCAGCGCCGGTGTTCGGCGCGCGCCCGGTGGCACACGAGCCGGGCCGTGCGCGGGTCGTCCACCGCGTGCCCCCGCCGCACCGCTCTTTTGACCCTGCGCCGCTGCTCCCGGTCCGCCCTGGACCACATTCCATCCTCCGCGGACGAGGCGGAGGGCGGCCAGAGCGGGCGTCCGTTGCGGCGGCGCCACCGGCGGCTCATGACCGCGGACGCGATCAACATCGCCAGGCCGACGACCATGAGGGCGAGAAGTGCTGCGTACAGGTAGACCTCGGGAATGGGGGGTCACTCCTCGGAAAGGGGGCGTCCTCTCTTCTTCTGTCCCCCTTCCCCTGCCCCCGGGGGAGGCGCTGACACGGCGGTGCCTCGCCACCGGTGCCGGGAGCGGGCGCGCACCGTCCGTGCGACCCTCGGCGCGCGGTCCCGGGACCCTCAGCCGGAGGTCTCCTCCCGGTCCTTCTCCGCGAGGGGGAGGTTGAGCTCGACGGCGACGGCGGTGCGCCGCAGTATCCACAGCCGGTGCAGCTGCACGAAGAGCGCCAGCACCAGGCACAGGGCGGCGATCCCGGGGGCAAAGGGCAGCGTGTTCAGGGCGCTCTGGCCGACCATGAGGCACCCGAGCATCAGCAGGTTGCTCGTTTGGGCTGCCGCCATCCAGGGGTTCTCCACCGCCCGTCGGCGGGTGCGAGCCCGCAGGCACACAGCCGCGGCGGATTCCGGCTCACCCACTGTCTCGCCTCGGCGTATGGCGCGGTCTGCCCGTCGGCGGGCCTGCCGTGACAGCCCACGCACACGAATGCTCTCTGCGTCATCGGTGACGGAGCCGGGCCAGCGGGGGTGACCGCGGCGACGGTTCCATCTGGTCCCCAGATACATACAGCTACACGTGCAGACCAGGAAGAGCAGGACGACGACGAGCATGAGCGTGGACAGCAGCGGTGCGGGAATGGGGGGTCACTCCTCGGAAAGGGGGCGTCCTCTCTTCTTCTGTCCCCCTTCCCCTGCCCCTGGGGGGAGGCGCTGACACGGCGGTGCTTCGCTACCGGCTTCGAAACGGGCGCGGTCCCTGGGAGCGGGAAACGGGACGCGCGGCCCCTCGGCCTCCACGGGGTCCGCGACGCGTTTTCCACAGGTCCGGGGCGGGGCTGGAAAGCGGTGCGCGCTGCTGCTTGACTGAGATCGACGGCCTTCCACCCGCGCCCACCGGCACCCTCCCGTGCCCGTGACCGGTTCCGGCGGGGCCGTGACGAGCGCGGCGGGCGGGTGACGGCATTCCGCCCACACTCCGGCCCGGGCCGGAGCCCCGCGTGACCGAGTCCCCGGCCGCCCCCCGCGACGGCCGGTCAGGAGGTGTTCGGACGGTGCCCAACCCCCGTTCGGGAGGAGCGTCCCGAGGAGAGGCCGGACGTACCTATGTCGGCTGGCGGCACGCCGTGCTCCTGCCGCCTCCCGGACCGGCCCCGCGGCGGCCTACCCCGGCCGACGCCGAGACCGTCAGCGAGGAGTGGATCGCCGCCCAGCGCGACAGCGAGGCCCAGACCAACCGGCCCCTCTACTTCGCCCTGGCCGGACTCCTCCTCCTCACCCTGCTGCTGCCGCTGCTGTGGACCCTGCGCATCCTCCCCGGCAGCTTCGCCCTCGGCGGCGTGTTCGCCTGCGCCGCCATCGCCGCGCCCATCGCCTTCGCCCTCGTGCAGAGCCGCCAGGTCGTCGCCGACCGGCTGCACAGGGCCAGGGAGCGCCTGGCCGCCGAACGCGACGAGCGCGACCGGGTCCTGCGCGAACAACAGCACGAGCACGCCCGCAGGTACACCGAGTGGCAGGCGGCCTCGCGGGCCTACGAGGCGCAGCCGCTCTGGTACGGGGTGACCGTCCCCGCCGACAGGGGCGCCGTGGTCGTGGTGGGCGGGGACGACGCCGGATGGTCGGCGCTGCTGGCCACCGTCGGGGTCTCCCGCCTGCGCGAGGGCGGCGACCTGACCGTGGTCGACCTCACCGGGCACTCCGTGGCCCGCGAACTCGTCCGGCTGGCCCGCCGCTGCGCCGTGGCCCCGCGCCGGTGGGTGCTCCCCGCCGACCTGCCCCGGATGACGCTGGGCACCAATCTGGACGCGGGACAGCGCGCGCGCATCCTCTCCGCGGTCGCGTCGGCCTCCGGCGGCACCGCGGAGGCCGACGCCGACGAGACGCTGCTGCTCCGTCTCCTGGAGGTCCTGGGGCCGCACGCGGGGATCGCCGAACTCATCGGCGGCCTGCGCGCCCTGCTCACCCCAGAGGAGGACGCCGCCGAGGACGACCCCGCGCTCGCCCTGCTCACGCCGGGGCAGCGGGCCCGGGTGCGCGAGCGCTGCGCCGACGGACCGCACATCGGGGAGCGGGCCTGGGAGCTGGAGCGCCGCCTGAGCCCCTTCGAGGCCGTCGGTACCCGGGCGGACGACAACGACTACGCGCAGGTCAAGATCATCTCCACCGACCGGGCCTCCGGTGAGACCGCCGCGCGCGTCTACGGCACCTACGCCGTGTCCGCGCTCAGCGAGCTGCTGGAGGCGCCCGAACCCAGGAACGCCGACGGCAGACGCCCCCGCGTGCGCCCGGACCGCACCCGCACCGTCGTGGTCTGCGGCGCCGAGTCCCTCCCCGAGGGGGAGGTCGACCAGGTCCTCGCCGCGGCGGCCGAGGGCGGGGTGGAGGTCGTCCTGATGTTCCGCACGGCCGCCCCCGCCGCGCTCGCCCGGTTCGCCGACCCCGCCTGCCTGCCGGTGGTGATGCGTCAGAACGGGGAGTCGGCGGAGGCCGTCGAACGCGCCGTGGCCTCGGCGCCCGGTGTCGCCGGGCACGACCCCGGTGGGTTGCGGCTGCACAGCCTCACCGAGGCGGTGGGCGGGGCCGTGGGCGGCGCGGCCACGGGCGAGCCGGAGGACCCCGACGCCGAGGTGGAGGCCGACGACCGGTTCTTCCCCTCCCCGCACACCGAGTCCGGCGCGGTGATCCGCAACGCCGCGGCGGCGATCGCGCCCCTGGACCTCGTCCGCCATGTGAGATCCGCCACCGCATGGGGGCGGGCCACCCTCCAGGAGGCCGGAACCGGCGGGACCGCCGCCACCGGGGACGACGGTGCGGCCCCCGGACGCCCCTGCGGTCTGGACGCCGATTCGCTGCGCGGGCTCCCCGCCACGGCCGCCGTGGTCCTGACCGCCGACGGTCCCGTGCTGGCCGACACCAACCCGGGTATCCTCACCCTGTCCACAGCCACACTCGCCACGGTGGACGACTCCCGGAACACCGGCGACGCACCGGGCGTTGGAGGCGATGGCGCCGTGGCCGCGAGGGGGCGCGGTACCGGAGGCGGCCGACCCCGGGGCCCGGCCGCGGACCCCCACGCCCCGACCGACACACCCGACGGCACCGCCGCCGCGGACGGCTCCCCAGCGCCGACGGGGGCCGTGGACGACGGGGTGCCGCCCAACCTGGGGCCGCCGCCCGAGAGGTTGGACTGGCGGGTCTGACCCCGGGTGGACACTAGGCTTGGCCCGACACACCGCCCGCCGCCTCCCAGGAGCGAACGGCGCGGGCGGTCAGCACTTACTGGAGAGTAGATGAGCGAGCTTCCCCTGCGCGCCCAACTGGCATCGGTTCTGGGAAGGAGCGCGGCCAGCCTGTCCCGTGCCACCGGACGCGGAGACGGCTCCGTCATCGGCGGCCGGGTGGCGCTCAAGGTCGAACCCGACCTGCTCGCCAAGCTCGCCCGGGGCCGCAGGCTCGCCCTGGTCAGCGCCACCAACGGCAAGACCACCACCACCAGGCTCATCTCGCACGCCCTGCGCGAGTTCGGCGACGTGGCCACCAACGAGCACGGCGCGAACATGCCCACCGGGCACATCACGGCGCTGTCGAACAACCAGTCCGCCGTCAACGGCGTGCTGGAGGTGGACGAGAAGTACCTCCCGCAGGTGCTGCTCGCCACGCAGCCCGCTTTCGTGGTGCTGATGAACCTCAGCCGCGACCAGATGGACCGCGCCTCCGAGATCAACCTGCTCGCCAAGAAGTGGCGCATCGCGCTGGGCAAGAGCAACGCCCACGTCATCGCCAACGCCGACGACCCGCTCGTGGCCTGGGCGGGTCTGGGCGCGCCCAACGCCACCTGGGTGTCCGCGGGACAGCGCTGGAAGGAGGACTCCTGGTGCTGCCCCGAGTGCGGCGGCCACCTCAAGCGCGACGTGGACCCGCACTGGGCCTGCCCCGAGTGCGGACTGGCCCGCCCCGCGACCACCTGGGCGGTGGACAACGCCACCGACTCCCTCCTCACCCCCGAGGGCCAGAGCATCAGGCTGCGGCTGAACCTGCCCGGTGACGCCAACCGCTCCAACGCCGCGATCGCCGCGGCCACCGCCGCCGGGTACGGCATCCACCCCGAGCGCACCGTGGAGCGGCTGCGCGAGATCACCTCCGTCGCGGGCCGCTACACCTCCGTGGTGACCATGGGCGTCGAGGTGCGGCTGCTGCTCTCCAAGAACCCCGCCGGGTGGCTGGAGTCCTTCGCGGTCCTCGACCCGCCCCACACCCCGGTGATCCTCTCGGTCAACGCGCAGGTCCCCGACGGCAAGGACACCTCCTGGCTGTGGGACGTGGACTACACCGTCCTGCGCGGGCGCCGCGTGTTCGTCATGGGCGAGCGCCGCACCGACCTCGCGCTGCGCCTGGAGACCGACGGCGTGCGGTTCGAGGTGGCCGACCGGGTCGACGAGGTCCTGGGCCGGATCAAGGCCGACCAGCCCGGCATCACCAAGGTCGACCTCATCGCCAACTACACCGCCTTCCAGCAGATCCGCACGGCGTACGGCCGCGTCCAGTAGGGAGAAACCCATGACGAACACCAGCGCCCTGCGGATCGTGTGGATCTACCCCGACCTGCTGAGCACCTACGGTGACCAGGGCAACGTCCTGATCCTCAAGCGCCGCGCCGAACTGCGCGGCATCCCCACCGAGATCGTGCACGTCCACTCCAGCGACTCCGTCCCCGAGCAGGGCGACATCTACCTGCTCGGCGGCGGCGAGGACCGGCCCCAGATCCTGGCCGCCGAGCGCCTGCGCGCCGACGGCGGCCTGGCCCGCGCCGCCGCCCGCGGCGCCTGCGTCTTCGCGGTGTGCGCCGGGTACCAGATCATCGGCGAGACCTACGGCGACGACGAGGCCAACCCGCTCCCCGGCGTGGGCATCCTCGACATCCGCAGCGGCCGCGGCCAGAGCCGCGCGGTCGGCGAGATCGTCGCGGACGTGGACCCGGCCCTGGGCGTGGGCCGGATCACCGGCTTCGAGAACCACCAGGGCCGCACGGCCATCGGCCCCTCGGCCCGGCCGCTGTCCACCACGGTGCGCGGCATCGGCAACGACGACCGCACCGAGGGCGCCTACCAGGGCCAGGTGCTGGGCACCTACCTGCACGGCCCGGCCCTGCCGCGCAATCCGCAACTGGCCGACCTCCTGCTGCGCTGGCGCGTGGGCCAGGTGGCCCCGCTCGCCCCCTCCTGGGGGGAGCGCCTGCACGACGAGCGCCTCGCCGCCGCGATGCGCTGACACCGCGCCCCGGAGGGCCCGACGGGCGCGTCTTGCGTCCCGTCGGGCCCTTCGTGTTCCTGCCCACGGAATGAACTCCGGGACGCGACCGCTGTTGTGTGCATGAAGGCAATCGCACTACAGCAGTACGGATCGGCCGACGACCTCGCCCTGGTGGACCTTCCCGACCCGAAGGTCGCCCCGAGCGAGGTCCTCATCCGGGTACGGGCCGCGGGGGTCAACCCCGTGGACTGGAAGCTCGCGGCGGGCGGCCTGGACGCCCTCTTCGAGACGGACTTCCCGCTCATCCCCGGCTGGGACGTCGCCGGTGTCGTCGAGGCGGTCGGACCCGACGCGCACGAGTACCAGGTCGGTGACGAGGTCTACGGCTACGCCCGCAAGGACTGGGCCAAGAACGGCACCTACGCCGAGTTGGTGTCGGCCAGCGTGCGCATGCTCGCGCCCAAGCCGCAGTCGCTGAGCTGGCAGGAGAGCGCCGGTGTCCCGCTGGCGGGCCTCACCGCCCTGCAGTCCGTCGAACGGGCGGGGATCGGCTCCGGTGACACGGTGCTCATCCACGCCGCGGCGGGCGGCGTCGGAGCGTTCGGCGTCCAGATCGCCGTCGCCCGCGGCGCACGCGTCATCGGTACGGCCAGCGAGCGCAACCACGACTTCCTGCGCTCCCTGGGCGCCGAGCCCGTGGTCTACGGGGACGGCCTGGTCGACCGCGTCCGGGCACTGGCCCCGAACGGCGTCGACGCGGTGCTCGACTTCGTCGGCGGGGGAGTGGCCGAGGAGCCGGTGCAGCTGACGGGCGGCCCCACGCGGATCGTGTCCATCGCGGACCCGAACGTCCAGGAGCTGGGCGGACACTGGCTGTGGGTGCGCCCGGACTCCGAGGACCTCGCCGAGCTGGCGCGCCTGGCCGACGACGGCAAGCTCACCGTGCACGTGGACCGCGAGTTCCCGCTGGCCGAGGCGGCCGAGGCCTGGCGTCTGAGCCAGGCCGGACGTACCCGGGGAAAGATCGTCCTCACCGTCTGACCAGACCCGGACCCGTCCGACGGGCCCGGCCGCACCGGCCGGGCCCGTCGTTCTCACGCGGCGTCTCGCTCGCCCGCGGAGGTGTCGACATCCTCCCCGGTTCCAGTCGCGGCAGCGGCGTCGCTTCCGGGGATGTCGAGCGTGACGCTCAGCGGACCCTGGTCGACCCTCAGGTGCAGTTCGCCGCCGATGGCGCTGATGTAGGACCGCAGGAGTTCCAGGCTGTCGATCCGGCCGTGTTCGATCTGGGAGATCCGCGCCTGGCTCACCCCCATGATCTGGGCGACCTCCTTCTGGGTCCTCCCGCTCTCCTTGCGCAGGGAGGAGAGCGCATAACCCTGACGCTCGGCTTCGATCCGGGCGGTTTCCGCATCGGCGATCTCCTGTGCCTCCTCGGAGGTAAGCCAGGGGTTGAGCTTTTCAGCCTCTGCCTGGATCTCCCGCCAGCTCCGCGCTTTCATTCCCGTATGTCCTCTCACCACGGCAGGGCATCGAACGGCATCACACCGGAGTGGAGCTGCCGATTGATCCGAGGCGTCACCTTTCGATCACCCCCAGTATCAGGTGTTCCATTCCAGAGAGTACGGGACTCACCACAAGCGGTACGGGGAGTCGGAACTGGATCGGCCGATGACAGGGACCGGCCGTCAATCAGATCCAGCATGACCAGGGAGAAGGCGTCTCGGGGCGGAATGAACCGCGGGTGCCGTGCGTCACACCAGCATGGGCAACAGAGGCCGTCACCCACCACCGTCCAGAGGGCCCGGCGCCGTCGTACGGGCCCTGGCCGCACCCGTCGCCGTCCTCCTGGCCGGAGCCGGGTGCGTGGCCACCGTGGTCTCGCTGGAGCGCGCCCCGCTCCCCGAGGCCCGGCTGGTCCTGGAACAGTCGGAACCGGAGCCCGGCACCGCCCAGGAGCCCGCCACACCGGGCCCCTCCGTGCCGGACCCCGGTCCACCGGACCCCACCGCACCCGAACCGGCCCCACCGGATCCCACCGCGCCGGAACCGAGCCCCGAGCAGGAGGAGCCGCCCGGGGGCGGGGCGGAGCCCGATCCGCAGCCGGTGCCGCCGGAGTCCTACAACGGGGCCTCCGCCGTCTTCGACACCTTCCTGGTGGAGGTGGAGACGGCCTACACCGACACCAGCGTCACCGACGGGATGGGGTCGTCCGCCGTCGCGCCCCCGGACTCCGAGTACCACGTCTACCGGCTCGACGTCACGAACCAGGGCTCCTCGCCCGCGGTCTTCGACAGCTACGGGACCATCGGCGTGACCACCGAGGGTTTGGAGTACGCCAACGACGTCGACGCCGAGATCGTCGTGGCGTGGGACTACTTCTGGGACGAGATCAACCCCGGGGAGAGCGTCACCACCCACATCCTGTTCCTGGCGCCGACCGGGACCGAGTTCGCCGAGGTCCACATCGGCGGACGTAGTCTCCTCGAACCGAATTAACGCGGACGGCGGCGCAGCTCGATCTTGGCGTTGGCGCCCGTGTCCGGGTCCACCACGACCTCCTGGCCGGCGGCGATGCCGTCCACCACCAGGTCGGCGTCGGTGGGGGCCGCGCGCTTGACCACGCCCAGGGCGATCGGCCCCAGCTCGTGGTGGCGGGCCGACGTGCCCACCCGGCCCACGGAACGCCCGTCCAGCTCGATGGCGGCCCCCACCTGCGGCAGGCGCTCGGCGGTGCCGTCCAGGTGCAGCATGACCAGGCGGCGCGGCGGACGACCCAGGTTGTGCACCCGCGCCACCGTCTCCTGGCCCGGGTAGCAGCCCTTCTCCAGGTGCACCGCGCGGCCCACCCAGTCCACCTCGTGCGGGATGGTGCGGTCGTCGGTGTCCAGCCCCGCGCGCACCCGGTGCTCCGCGATCCGGTTCGCCTCGTAGGCCCACATGCCCGCCGGGCGCGCCCCGGCCGCCGTGAGCGCCTCCGCGGCCTCCGCGAGCCGTTCGGCGGGCACGAACAGGTCGGTCTCGCCCTCGGCCGCGCGCACGGGCACGTCACCGAGCGACGCGGCCTCCACGACCTTGGCGCGGTCCGGGCCGAGCACGCTCAGCACCGCGCGGGAACCGCTCAGGTCCTCCACCTCGACGCGCAGCATGAACCGCATCGAGTCGAGGAACCCCGCCAGCTCCGCGCCGCCCTCCGGCTCGGTGTGGATCCAGGTGGCCTCGCCGTCGTCCATCAGCGACAGGTGGTGCCGCAGGTGCCCCTTGGTGTCCAGGACCAGCGCCTCGGTGGCGGTGCCCGGAGCCAGGCCCCGGGTCAGCTGGCTGGTGAGGTCGTTGAGCCAGCCCAGGCGGTCGGGGCCGGTCACCCGCACCACACCCCGGTTGCTCCGGTCGACCCACGCGCTCGAACGTTCGACGGCGCGCCCCTCGTGCGCGGGGTCGCCGTAGTGCGCGGCGACTCCGGCGTCGGGGGACTCGGCGCTCACGGCGCCCGGTGTGCTCAGCAGCGGCGAAGTCATACCAGCGAGACTAGTCGGCCCGCCAAGGGAGCGGAAACGCCGTCCCCACCTGCGGTTTCGCGCACAGAAAAAACATTTGCCCCGCCCTTGGGACGGGACGTAGTGTCGGAGGCACGCAAGAAAGGAGGTGGTCCAAGAGATGGTTGATCTTAGGACTGGCGAGGTGGCCGTCCGCTAGGACGACGCTCGCGTTCGCGCGACGTCGTTCGCAGCGAATCCCAGACGGACACCCGGACCCCGGGCTGCCGGAACTCGTCCGACCGGCCCCGCCCCAGCGGCGGGAGCAGCCCGGGGTCTGTCCATGCCCGGACCGGCCCCGGCCACTCGGCCCCGACTACTTCGAGCCGACCCTCTTGAGCTGCGCCGACATGTACGAGCGCAGGCCGTGGCCGCGCGCGGCCAGGTCCCAGGCGTACCCCAGCGTCTCCCGGTTGTCCCCGAACAGGCCGTACAGCCGGTGCGAGGCGGTCGCGTCGATCCCGGTCTCGGTGTGCACCACCGCGTCGGTGGACATCTCCACCCGGTTCGCGAACACGTTGCCCAGGTACACCTCGTTGAAGCCCTCGGGGTGCGCGATCAGCACCTCCAGGTGCACGACGGGCTCACCCTCCTCGGGCTCCGCGCCCGTCTCGGGCCGCACCCGCCAGTAGCCCGACTCCTCGGTGACCAGCTCACCTCGGGTGCCCTCCGGGTTCATCCGCCAGGCCCTGCTCGTGAAGGTCAGGTAGGGCAGGCCCGCGTTGTGCGCGAACTCGATCTCCTGGCCGAACTGGAACTCCTCCACGTCGGCGTAGCCGGCGACGCCCACGCCCTCCCAACGGCCGAGCAGGAAGGACAGTTTCGCCAGATCGGGGTGTACCTCAGCGTCCATATCCCCTGAGCGTAGCGGCGGCTGGAGGCGGCGGTGACCGCTGACGGCGCACCGTGGCCTGCGCCACTCCCCGGCCCCGGTCTGGACATGCCCAATTGGCCCCGCTTTCCCGGAGAGCTGGTAAAGATTGTCAGCAGCGCGGTGCGGCCACGGGGCGTGTTCTGCCGACCGCGCCCAAGACCTCCGACGTGTTCTCCAAAGGGGCGGCCTGTGTTACTGGTGATCGGTTCGGCGCTGCTCGTGGCCGCGGTGGTCCTCCTCCCCCTGACCGTGATCGCCCTGCGGCGCTGGCTGCGACAGCGGGGGCTGGCCCAGCTGCGCCCGGGCGTGCTGGCGGCCAGGGAGGGGCAGCGCGTCACGCTCACCGGTGCCGCCGCTCCCGGTCCCGACGGGCCCATCTCCTCCGGCCTGGCCGGTGCCGAGTGCGTCTGGCACGGCCACGAGGTGCTGCGCCACTACTGGCCGCTCAACCGCGAACCGTCCGAGGGTGCGGTCCGGGAGCGGGCCTGCGACTCCATCGCCGACTACGGTTCCGAGGACCTGTTCGGCATCGTCGCCGAGGGCCGCCCCGGCGACGGCGACCGGATCTTCGTCGACCCGGGCGACACCGAGCCGCGCGGCGCCGAGCTGTGCCTCAAACGCGTGGTGGGGCGCCCCCAGCCGGGTGTGGCCTCGCCCGCCGACGACCTGCTGCCCCGCGTGCGCGGCCGCATCTCGGGCGTCTTCCGGGGCGAGACCATCGAGTTCGAGTACCGCGAGTGGGTGATCCGGCCGGGCGCCCGCATCCGCGTCACGGGCCTGGTCCAGGTGCGCGAGGGCCGTGTGGTCCTGGCCGCCCCCGAGGACGGGACGCTCGGCATCGAGCACGGTGTGGACGATCAGCCGGTGCGGGTCTCCCCGCGCCGTACCGAGGCCCTGGCGCTCACCATCGCCCTCGCGGTCTGCTCGATCGCGGGCGCCGTGCTGACCGCCGCCGCGCTCTGAGTAGGCTGGCGGGCATGTCTCGTTCCTTGGTGATCAAGGTCACCGCCGGTGAGGACGACCCCGAGCGGTGCAACCAGGCGTTCACGGTGGCCGCCGCCGCCCTGGCCAGCGGCGTCGGGGTCTCCCTCTGGCTGACCGGTGAGTCGGCGTGGTTCGCTGTCCCCGGCCGTGCCGAGCGGTTCTCCCTCCCACACGCCGCCCCCCTCAAGGACCTGCTCGACGCGGTGCTCGCCGCGGGCCGGGTCACGGTGTGCACCCAGTGCGCCGCCCGACGCGACCTGACCGGGGACGACCTGATCCGGGGCGTGCGCATCGCCGGGGCTCCGTCCTTCGTCGAGGAGGCCGTACAGGACGGCGCGCAGGCCCTCGTCTACTGAGGCGGGGCGCGTTGTCCACAGGCCGCGAACGGCTCTGGCGCGCCCCCTCCCGGCGGACTTAGCGTGGTAAAGGGGGAGGCCGCTCCTCCGCCCGCACAGCCATGCCCTCACACCGCCCACGCCTCACGCGGCCCCCGACCGCGCCCCGCACGGCACTCGCCCACGCCCCGCGCGATTCCCGACGGCGCCCCACGCGGCCCCCGACAGCGCCCCACACGGCCCTCGTCCGCTGCCCACGCGGCACCCGCCCACGCTCCGCCCGGCCCCCGACAGCACAGTGCCCGCACCGCCAAGGGCGGCGCGGGCACGGCGACGGATCGGGCGGGTGTTACTTCTTGCCCTGGTTGGCGACGGCCTCGATGGCGGACTTGGCCGCCTCCGGGTCGAGGTAGGTGCCGCCGGGGTTGGTCGGCTTGAACTGGTCGTCCAGGTCGTAGCGCAGCGGGATGCCCGTCGGGATGTTCAGCCCGGCGATGTCGGCGTCGCTGACGCCGTCCAGGTGCTTGACCAGCGCGCGCAGCGAGTTGCCGTGCGCGACGACCAGCACGGTCTTGTCCGCGGCCAGGTCCGGCACGATCGAGTCGTACCAGTACGGCAGGGCGCGCTCCAGCACGTCCTTGAGGCACTCGGTGCGCGGCAGCAGCTCCGGCGGCAGCTCGCCGTAGCGGGCGTCACCGGCCTGCGAGTAGGTGTCGTCGTCCGCGATGGGCGGCGGCGGGGTGTCGTAGGAGCGGCGCCAGATCATGAACTGCTCTTCGCCGTACTCGTCGCGCGTCTGCGCCTTGTCCTTGCCCTGCAGGGCGCCGTAGTGGCGCTCGTTGAGGCGCCAGGTGCGCTCGACCGGCAGCCAGTGCAGGTCGGCGGCGTCCAGGGCGAGATTCGCGGTGCGGATCGCGCGCTTGAGCAGGGAGGTGTAGACCACGTCCGGCCGTACGCCGGCCTCCTTGAGCAGCTCGCCGCCCCTGCGGGCCTCCTCCTCGCCCGTCGCGGACAGGTCCACGTCCACCCAGCCGGTGAACAGACCCTTCGCGTTCCAGACGCTCTCACCGTGTCGCAGCAGTACCAGAGTTCCCATGGGGGCAAGCCTAGCCACCCGGGTGCCGCGCTCGGGCGTCCGCCCGCCCGCTTGCGGGGAAGCGGACGCGGCCTCGGCGCCCTACCCCTCGTCCCGGGCCTCGACCAGGTGCGCGAACGCCCGCAGGTTGCGCATGTCGTGGCCGCGCTCGGCGCGCCAGCGCCACTCCTTGCGGATGGCCGACGCGAACCCGCGCTCCAGCGCGCCGTTGAAGTTCTCGTCCGAGTAGGTGAGCACGCACCCCAGCAGCCGGTCGACCTCGTCGGAGGTGACGCCCTCCAGCGGCAGGCGGCCGCGGATGTAGACGTCGCCGACCTCGTCCGCGACGAAGGCCATCCCGTACATGTCGGCGCTGCGGCGCATCAGCCACAGGTAGAAGTCGGCGTGGTTCTCGTCGGGCTGACGGCAGAAGAACGACGTCAGGGTGAGGCTGTGCGGCCCCACCTCCAGCCACACCAGGGTCTTGAGCTTGGCCTTCCCCGGCAGGGTGACCAGGAACGACCCCTCGCGGGGGCGCTCCACCTCCAGTTCGGCCTCCGCCACGGCCGAGGAGATCGCCTCGGCCGCGGCGTTGCGGGCAGCGTCCCTGTCCACCTGGTACTTCGCCTCCTCCTCGGTCACCGGCACGCCGCCAGGGGCAGCGCCCGGGGGGCGGTGCTCGCCCGGTACACGTCCAGCAGTTCGTCGACGGTCCGCGACCAGCCCAGGGTGGCCGCGTGCGCGGGTGCCGCCGTCGCCAGCTTGGCACGCCACGCCGGTTCGGAGATCATCCGGTGCAGCTCGGCCGCGTAGTCGTCCGGGTTGTGCCCCCGCACCAGGACACCGGACACCCCGTCGGCCACGGCCGTGGTCAGGCCGCCCACGCGCGCGGCCAGGACCGGGGTGCCACACGCCTGCGACTCCACCGCCACCAGGCCGAACGACTCCGAGTAGGACGGCACCACGGTCACCGCGGCCGCGCGGTAGTAGTCGGCCAGCCGCTCACGGGTCTGCGGCGGTTCGATCCGCACCACGTCCGCCACGCCCAGGGAGCGGGCCAGGTCGGTGAGCAGCCCGGGCTCGCGCATCCCGCCGCCCGACAGGCCGCCGACCACGCCCACCACCAGGCGCGAACGCAGTGAGGGGTCGCGCTCCAGCAGCGCGGCGGCGGCCCGGATGAGCACGTCGGGGGCCTTCAACCGCTGTACGCGCCCCACGAATAGCAGGAGTTCGGTGCCCGCGGGCAGCCCGATCCGCGCCAGGGCGTCCCGGCGCGAACCGGGGCTGAACACCTCCAGGTCCACACCCGGGGGGATGACGCTGATCTGGCCGTCGCGGGCGCCGTAGTGCTCCCGGAGCTGGCGGGCCTCGTCGTCGGTGTTGGCGATGAGCCGGTCGGCCTGGCGGACCAGCTGGTCCTCCCCGCGCAGCCGGGCCTCGGGCTCGGGCGCGTCGCCGTCGGCCAGGGAGGCGTTCTTCACCCTGGCCATGGTGTGCATGGACTGCACCAGGGGCACGCCCCAGCGTCGGGCGGCCACCACACCGGCCTGGCCGGACAGCCAGTAGTGCCCGTGCACGAGGTCGTAGTGGTCGGGCTCGTTCTGCGCCTCGGCCCGCAGCATCCCGAAGATGAACGGACACAGGTGCTCGGCGAGGGTGTTCTTGTCCAGGTGGCCGTAGGGCCCGGCGGGCACGTGCCGCACGTTCACGCCCGGGGCGAGCTCCACCACCGGCGGGAGGTCGGCCCGGGTCGCGCGGGTGAACACGTCCACGGCCACGCCCCGTTCGGCCATGCGCCGGGCCACCTCGACCACGTACACGTTCATGCCTCCGGCGTCTCCGGTGCCGGGCTGGTCGAGCGGGGAGGTGTGCAGACTGACGGTCGCGACCCGGGACGGGACCGCCGTCTGCTCTCCCGCGGGAACGATTCCAGACACCGGAGGTCCCTTCAGGTCGTGTGCGCAGCCGCTGTCGTCAACAGCGACGAAGGTACACACTGTTCCCGGACGGTCCGTCCGAGGGGGCCGGGTGTGCACACCGCGTGACCTAAGGCGAGGAGCTCCAGCCCGAGACCAGGAAGTCGACGGCGTCGGCGAAGGAGCTCTTCCAGGTCGTGAAGTCGTGGCCCCCGTGCGGGTGGAGCGTGGCGACTGTCATACCGCGGTCGGTGAGCAGGTCGGCGAAGCGCTCGGCCTCCCCGTGGATGCTGCCCCGCTGGAGCGGCGTGTGGTCCTCGGTGCCCTCCACCAGCATGAACCTGAGGTCGCGCACCTCCTGCGAATCGAGCAGCCGGTCGGGGGAGTGCGGCTCGGTGTCGCCGCCGAAGACACCGTAGGGGTCGTCCACGCGGAAGTACCCGGCCCAGGACACCACCTGGGTGTAGAGGTCGGGGTTGCGCAGCGCCAGCGCCGCCGCCCCGTACCCGCCCATGGAGAACCCGCCGACGGCGCGCAGCGCGCGGGGGCGCGTGTGCTCGCCCTCGACGGCCTCCACGGCCGCGCCGGTGACGAAGCTCTCCAGCGCGAACCCCCCGTCGGCGGCGTCGCCCCACTCGGTGGTGGCGCCCCCGCTCTCCTGGCCGTAGGGGGCGGCGATGACGAACTCGATCCCCGAGCGGCACATCTGCCGGTCCAGGAGCGCGCCGATCTCCTCGTCCATGAGCGTTTCGTGGGTGGAGGCCGATCCGTGCAGCAGGTAGAGCACGGGCAGGTCAGCGCTGTCGGGACCCGAGGGGCGCCGGACCCACAGGGGGCGGCCGCCCTCGGGGGCGCCGGTGTCGGGCAGGGTGACCACCTGGTCCCTGCCGGGTGCGGCGCAGGACGGGACCTGTCCGGGGCGCGGCAGGAGGGCGGTGGGCGCCTGGATCGGGGAGAGCAGCGTCCGGCTGTGGGTCAACCGGGGCTCGGGGCCGGGGTCGGGTTCGAGCCGCTCCGCCAGCTCCTCGGGCGGGACCGTGGCGAGCGTGGCGGCTGCCGTGGCCACCACGCAGGAGGAGACGAGCACGAAGACCCGCCGGAAGAAGGACGCGAACACACCGAAACCTCAGGGTCGGGTCAGCGGCACCCTGTCGGGGGACCGGAGGAATATCACTGAGTGTAACCGGTCGTGTGTCTTGGGTCGCAACTCGGGGGGAATCGCCCCTCTCTCCGTGATCAGACCGTGACGGCATGCCGCAGTCGGAGGTCGTCCGGGTACGGGCGCAGGTAGGTCTGGTCGCGGGCCCACTCCACGTCCTCCGCCGCGCAGTGGTGGCGCAGCAGCGCCACCGGGACGCTCAGCGGCACCTGCTCCCGCCGATAGTCCTCGATCGCCCCCAGCAGGTCGTGTCTGCGGGCGTCGTCCAGCAGCGAGCTCAGCATCCCGAAGGCGTGCTGGAGGGCGTTGACGTGCTTGCCCCGGCTCGGCCGCACGGCCATCGCCCGGTGGAAGGCGTCGGTGTAGGCCGCCCGGACCTCCTCGGGGTCGTCGGCTCCGGCGCGGGCCACGATCCTGCCCGTCTCCCGGTAGCCCTCAGGGGAGTGCGACATCAGCTGGAGCTTCTGGCGGCTGTGGAACGCCACCAGGTCGCGCGGACGCCAGTCCGACTCCCACAGGTGGCGCAGCCGCGCGTGCGCGAAGACGCGCTGGGCGAACAACTCGCGCAGCACGGGGTCCATCAGACGGCCCTGCTCCTCCACCGGAAGGGAGGGCAGCAGCTCCGTGAGCCGCTGGGCGAAGGCGCCGCGGCCCTTGCCGTCCACCCGGCCGCCGCCCTGGTCGAACACGGGCAGGGCGAACAGGCCGCAGCTGGGCGACTTGTTCTTGAGCACGTACCCGTCCAGGTTGCGCAGCTGGGCCAGGTGGTGGTCTGCGACCTCGGCCAGCTCATCGGTGCGGTCGGCGCCGTCCGCGCTGGAGACCACCCGGTCCAGCCCCTCCCGGCGCTGCAGGCGCAGGGTGGGGCGCGGGACGCCCAGGCCGATCTCCGCCTCCGGGCAGACCGGCAGCCAGTCCACGTGCCGGTCGAGCTCGTCGGTGAGGAAACGCGAACGGGAGTGCCCGCCGTTGTAGCGGACCGGAGCGCCGAGCAGGCAGCTGGACACCCCGACCCTGGGGCGGACCGGAGTGTCGGGCAGCGTAGGAAGCCGTGTGGTCATGCGACCTTCCTACCCGGTCAGCGCCCTGAGCACCGGCTTTTCCCCGAAGGATCTAGAGTGTTCAGGCGAACACGTCCAGTGAAGGAGTGCCGCTTGGCGCCCGCCACCATCGTCCTGTTCACACAGGACCTCCGCGTCCACGACCACCCCGCCCTGGCCGCCGCGGTCGAGCGCCCCGGCCCGACCCTGCCGGTCTTCGTGCTCGACCCCGCGGTGGTCGGCCGGTCCGCCCGCAACCGCGCCGCCCTGCTCGCCGACGCCCTCGCCGACCTGCGGGCCGCACTGCGCGAGCGCGGCGCCGACCTGGTCCTCCTGCGGGGCGACACCGTCCGGGAGGTAGCCGCCCTGGCCCGGGTCGGAGGGGCCGACACCGTCCACGTCACCGACGGCGTCAGCTCCCTGGCCGCGCGGCGCGCGCGACGCCTGCGCGCGACCGGCCTGACCGTGCGCGCCTTCCCGGGGCTCACCGTGGTCCCGCCGGGGGAGGTCACCCCGGCGGGCGGCGACCACTACAAGGTGTTCACGCCCTACTGGAAGGCCTGGGAGGCCGCCGCGTGGCGCGACCCGGTCGCGCCGCCGGACCGTGTGGTCCTGCCCGACGGGATTCGGCCAGGGGAGCTGTCCGGACGCGGGTCGGACGGTCTGGGCGCGCTCGCCGAGGACCTGCCGAGGGGAGGGGAGCGCGCGGCCCGCGAGCGCCTGGACACCTGGCTGTCGTCCGGGCTGGAGGCCTACCCCGACCGGCACGACGACCTGCCGGGCGCGGCCACCTCCCACCTGTCCGCCGACCTGCGCCTGGGCTGCCTCTCGCCGCTGGAGGCCGCCCTGGCCGCCTCGCCCCTGGCAGGAGGAGAGGCGTTCGTCCGCCAGCTCGCCTGGCGCGACTTCCACCACCAGGTCACCGCGGCCTTCCCCGCGATGAACGTCCGCGACTACCGGCCCCGGGACAGGAAATGGCGCGAGGACCCCGACGCCCTCGACGCCTGGAAGCGGGGGCGGACCGGCGTCCCGGTCGTGGACGCCGGGATGCGCCAACTGCTGCGCGAGGGGTTCATGCACAACCGGGCGCGCATGATCACCGCGGCGTTCCTCACCCGGGCCCTGCGCGTGCACTGGCGCGAGGGCGCCGACCACTTCCACGCCCACCTCGTAGACGGGGACGTGGCCAACAACTACGGCAACTGGCAGTGGGTCGCGGGCACCGGCAACGACACCCGACCCAACAGGGCGTTCAACCCGCTGCGCCAGGCCCGCAGGTTCGACCCCGAAGGCGTGTACGTCCGCCGCTACCTGCCCGAACTGGCCGAACTCCCGGGCAGGCGCGCGCACACGCCCTGGCGGGAGGAGCACCCGCCCTCCGGTTACCCGGCGCCGATCGCCGACCCCGGCCACTGGGGCTGACCCGCCGCCGGACCCGGCCGGGTCCGGCGTCCCGTGCCGGCGCCCGCGGGACCGGCACGGAGCGGGGGCGCGTGTCCGCGGGGCCGCCCGGCAGGGTGCCGCCGCCCGCGTGCGGAGGGCCGTCCCGCCGACGCGCCGCAGCCCGCGCGGCCGCGGGTCAGCTGGGGTCGAAGGCCCGGAGGAAGGCCTGGTGTGCCACGTCGTCGAACAGCACCAGGCGGATCTCCGGCACGCGCAGGTGCGCCGAGTGCAGGGCCCAGGCGGCGATGCGCGCCGCGTCCTCGACCGGCCACCGCGTCCCGCCGGATGGGCCGCCGGTTCGCCGGAACCCGGGTGCGCGGGCGCGTGACCGTCGCCTCCGCCCCGTTCGGCGGGCGGTGCCCGGTCCCGGTTCGGGCGGGTGCGCGGGCGCGTGACCGAGCTCGCGCCGGTCTCGGGAGCGGCCCTGCGAGGCCGTCGCCGAAGGCGCCCGGGGGCGGGTACGGGGGAGGCCGATCCCACCCCGTTCCGGGACCTGTATCCCTTGCCCCGTAGGAGATGAGGATTTAACCTGGGGGTACGACAAGCAGTAGTACGACCCCAAGTAGAATCGCTGGTATGAATCGGCTTGGCGAACTTGAGCGCGCGGTGATGGATGTACTGTGGTCACGGAACGAACCAATGACGGTTCGTGAGGTCGGCAAGGCCCTGGCCGAGCGCGACCTCGCACACACGACTGTCATGACCGTGCTCGACAGGCTCGCCAAGAAGAAGGTCGTCACCCGGGCACGTGAGGGTCGTGCGTGGCGTTACCGCCCGGCAGCCAGCCGTGAGGCATACGTCTCCGAGTTGATGTTCGACGCTCTCGGACAGACCGGGGACCGCGACGCCGCCCTGGCCGCCTTCGTCCAGTCCATGGACGGCGAGCAGGCTGAAGCGCTTCGGCGCGCACTCGCGGAAACCGAGCAGCCAAGGAACTAGTCCGTATGGTCAGTGCCGCCCTCCTCACTATCGTCGCGGTCTGCTGTCTCATCGCGATGGAAGGCCTCCACCGGGCCAAGTGGCCCTCGCGGGGGCCCTACACGGCCGTGATCACCTGGCAGGCACTCGGGCTCGCCTGGGGCGTGTCCACCATCGGCGCGCTCCTGGCCTTCGGGCTCTCCTCCTACCGGCTCGGCGCGGCTGGGGGTTCCATGGCCCTGGCCACGGACATCGTGACCGGCGACCTGCTGCTCGCCGAGCTCTCCCAGGGCCTTGAGGGCATCAGCCACATCGTGGCCGTGGTCCTGGCCGTCGTGCTGACCCTGGTGCTCTTCTACGGCCTGGTCTCCTCCTTCCTGCACGTGGTCCGCGTCCGCCGACGCCACCACGACCTCCTCGAACTCATCGCCAGCGAGCACCCCGACGTGCCCGGCGCCCGCGTGCTCGACCACCCGGCCGCCGCCGCGTACTGCCTTCCGGGCGTGCTGCGCTCGCAGGTGGTCATCAGCGCCGGGGCCCTGGCGGTCCTGGACAACCGCGAGCTGGCCGCCGTCCTGGCCCACGAGCACGCCCATCTGCGCCAGCGCCACGACCTCGTGCTGCTGCCCTTCTCCTCGCTCAAGCGTGCCTTCCCCCGGTTCCGCCTGGTCCGCACCTACTACGAGAGCGTGGCGCTGCTCATCGAGATGTGCGCCGACGACCAGGCCCGGCGCAAGAGCTCCTCACGCGAGCTGGCCATGGCGCTGCTGCGCTTCGGCGCCGCCGGACCGGCCCCGGTGCCCGCCGGGGCGATGGCGGCCGTGCCCGACGCCGAGCCCGGGGTGATGCAGCGGGTCAACCGCCTCCTGCACCCCGACAACGAGCTGCCCTACCACGCGGGCGCCTTCATCATGGGCGGTTCCGCCTTCCTGCTGGCCGCGGTCACCTGCCTCTGGCACATCCCGCTGTGACCTTCCCGGCCGCCGGTCGCGCCCGCGCGCGGACCGCTGCCGCCGCCGACCGCGATCCCCGCGCGTGTGTGACACCCGCCTCCGCGGGCACGATCAACGCGTCCCATCCGTTTACGGTGGAGAGCGGGCGGACTCCCCGCTCGGAACGTCGTCGGGAGTGTGCGTTTTGTTCGGACTGATCTGGCAGGCCATCTACCTGGTCACCTTCGTCGCGAGTCTGTACGCGCTGATCGAGGCGATCCGCACGCCGGCCGCGGCCTTCGAACTCATGGACAAGCAGACCAAGAAGCTGTGGGTCATCCTCACCGGTGTCGCCACGGCGCTCTCCCTGCTGGCCGTCTTCTCCGGCCGCGGGATGTTCGTCATCCTCGGCCTGGTCGCCACCCTCGTCTTCCTGCTGGACGTGCGTCCGGCCGTCAAGGGCGTGGGCGGCAACAGCAACAACGGCCCCTACGGTCCCTGGTAGGCCTGCCCGGTCTCATTCCGCCTTCCCGGCCGGGGCCTCGCGCCCCGTGCCTCCGGCTGAGGCCTCACGCCGTGCCTGCGCCTCCATGGCGTCCAGCACGCGCCGCAGCTCCGCGGAGTAGGCGGGGTCGCCCGTGTAGTAGGAGTGGCCCAGGATCTCCGGGCGTCTGGCCTCGCCGGGCAGCGCGTCGTAGGAACGCGGGTCCGGCAGGGGCTCGGCCCGCTCCACCACGCGTACGGTCCCGAAACCGCCGGAGGAGTCGAGCGTGCGCACCGGCCCGGCGATCGCGTCGGTGACCCGCCACAGGTTGCGCCAGTCCGTCACCCGCTCCCGCAGGTCCGCGAACTGGCCCGGCCCGAAGTAGGCCGGGAAGTAGCGGGCGTACAGGCGGTCCAGCGGTGAGCCGTGCGTGATGAGCGCGATCCGGCCCAGGCAGTCGGTGGGCAGCTGCCAGACCGTGGCCGCCGCCAGCACCGAGCCCTGTGAGTGCCCCGAGAGCACCACGTCCGTTCCCTCCCGGCACAGCAGGGCCACCCGGGCGCACAGCTGGGGCACGGCCCGCTCCGCGTAGGAGGGCGGCGCCAGGGGGTGGGCCGCCCGGGGCCAGAACGTGCCCACGTCCCACACCGAGCCGACCGCCTGCCGCGTGGGCCGGTCGCGGTAGGCGCTGCGCCCGATCCACGCCAGAGCCACCAGGGCGGCGCCGCCCAGCAGGGAGCCGACGCCGATCAGCCCCGACACCGTCCCCTGGGCGAACCCCCGCACATCGCCGGGCACGGCGGCCGCGTCCGACACGGCCGTCGTCACCGAGGCCGGACCCGCCGCCAGGTGCCCCGAGAGCGTGGAGGAGAGCACGAGCACGCCCAGCGCCACCACCGGGAGCAGGAAGGCCGCCAGCACCCACGGCAGCACCTCAGTCATCCGGCCCGCCGCCCGCGCGTGGGCGATGTCCCAGGTACGGCGGTCGCGCACGCTGCGCGCGTAGTCCTCGGTGACCCCGGCCAGGTGCGACCGGGTGTCGCGGCGCAGCCGCAGCGCGAGCACCCCCACCACGGCCAGCGCGATGGCCGCCTCCAGCGCGAACGCCAGCTGGAGCCAGGAGTAGGCGGCCGGTACCGACAGCGGCAGACAGTCCACCTCGGGGGTGGCCAGGGTGCCGCAGCCGCTCAGCGCCAGCGACCCCTGGTAGACGAGGGCGGCCGAGAAGCCGCCGCCGAGCAGGGCGCCCAGGGCCGCCGTGGCCGGACCCGCGAGGCCGCGCATCGCCGCGCCGCCGTGGGAGCGGTCGGAGGCGAACAGGAACAGCGCCGCCGCCAGCATCACCAGCACCAGGGCAGCCTGGACCGCGAACAGCGTGTTGAGGATCGCCCCGTTGCCGGGCAGTCGCCCCGACGCCGTCCACTCCGGGCGGGGCCAGAGCACGTACGCGGCCACCGCCAGCCCCAGGACCAGGGTGGCGTCGCGCAGCAGGCGGCAGATCCGGTCGGCCCGGGCGTTCCAGCGCGGGTCGGTGCCCGGGACCAGCACGCTCAGGGTGCTCAGGGTGACCACCGCCGCCAGCAGGGCCGCCAGGAGGGCGCCGACGATCCACGGCCCCGCCCCGTCCGGCGGCCCCGCCGCCGCCGGGTCCAGGTCGTGCCGCAGCGCCGGTACGACGAGCAGCGCGGTCACCGTGCCCAGGGCCGCCGAGATGTGCGCCGAGCGCAGCCGGGCCATGGTCTCGCTGTTGCGCCAGAAGCCCTCCTGGCTCAGCGGGGCGGCCGCGCTGGGGCGGGGCGGTATCGGGCTCTCCACGACCTCGTAGTCGGCGGCCGTGCGCCGCGACAGCAGCCACAGCACCACGATCAGCGCCACCGGCAGGACCGTGCCCACCAGCAGGGCCGGGCCCGGCGCGGACAGCACGGAGGAGGGCGAGCCGAGGAAGGCCAGCCAGGGGCGGGCCCGCACGCACTCCTCGCCCTGGCCGGAGGCGCACTGCCAGGCCACCAGGTCCATGCCGATCCCCGCCGCGGCCAGGGTGATGAGCACCGTCAGGGACAGCGCCAGCAGCCGCACGCTCCCGCCGTAGGCGTTGTTGGCCAGCAGCCGCGTCCCCGTGGGGGCGCGGTCCATCCGTCCGGGCCGCATCCAGTACGCCACGTTGACGAGCATGAACGGCAGCAGCAGAAGCCAGAACGCCCGGGAGGAGCGCCCGGAGGTGAGGTTGCCCCAGGCGAAGATCTCCCGGCGCACGTTCGGGAGGGTCTCGGTGTCGGACTCGCGGCGCCAGCGGAAGAACCCCGCCAGTCGGTCGCCGCCCACGCGCATGGCGGGTTCGACGTCCAGTAGTTCCTCGGCCTGGCCGCCGCTGACGCCGTGTACGCGCAGCTCGACCCGCTCGCACGCGGGGGAGCCCGGGCCGGTCGGGACGGGCGGCGGAGAGGCGTCGTCAGGGGAGGGCTCGGGGGAGGTCGGTTCGGGCTCGTAGGGGCTGAGGGGTTCGGCGAGGTCCGACATACGAAGCATCCTGCCACGCTCCGTATCCGGGCGACAGCGGTACTTCGAACCTGTGGACAACGCCGGGGGACTCCGCCCGCGGCCCTTCCGGGTACGGGGGAGCGCCCGTACGGAGAGAGGCGGTAACCGGGGAGGGGGCCCGGTGCGTGGAGGACCCGCCCGCGGGGAGGTGCCGCGTACGGGGCGCGGCGCCCACGGGTGCCAGCACGCGCTGTCCGCCGACGTCAGGAGGGTTGCGGCCGCCGCAGCCCCAGCAGGAGCAGTTCGACCAGTCGGCGCGGGTCGTAGCGGGGGTCCTCGCCGCCCACGCAGAGGTTGCCGATGCCGCGCATCAGCTCGTAGGCCCGCGTGCCGGGTTCGATCTCCCCGGCCTCGACCGCGGCGTCGAGCAGGGTCGTGCAGACGGGCACCAGACGGTCGAGGAAGTAGGCGTGCAGGGCCTCGAAGCCGCCGCTGTCCGACCGCATCGCAGCGGCCAGCCCGTGCTTGGTGACCAGGAAGTCGACGAACAGGTCCACCCACGCGCGGAGTGCGGCGAACGGGGACCCGGACTCGGCCATCAGCCGCGGACCGGCCTCGGCGCAGGCCTCGACCTGGTGGCGGTAGACGGCGACGACCAGGTCCGCCCGGGTGGGGAAGTGGCGGTAGATCGTCCCCATCCCGACGCCCGCCCGGGCCGCGATCTCCCGGATCGGCGCGTCGACGCCGGAGGTGACGAACACCGCGGCGGCGGCGGTGAGCAGCTTCTGCTGGTTGCGCACCGCGTCGGCCCGCCTGCCGCGGGCCGGCACCTCCTCCGACCCTCCTGTGCTGGGCATACACGTTCTCCCTCCGGCGTCCGTTGCAAAACGGAACACTGCTCCGTATATTAAGAGGAACAGCGCTCCGCTTGCAGTCTAGCTGCGACGGGACACTTCCGTCCGCCCTGCCCGCCGCCGGTCCGAGGGGACCTCGGCGCAGGCCACCGAAGGGAAAACGCACCATGAGCGCACCGACGCGCACGCCCGACTCCGTCGGCCCCGCCGCCCCCGTCCTCTCGGTCAGCCCGGTCGTGCTGCCCGCACCCGACCGCGCCGTGGACCTGCAGGTGCGGGTCTCCGTGCCCGCGACCGGGGGCGGACTGCCGATCGTCCTCCTCTCACACGGCCACGGCCCCTCCCACCACCTGTCCTCGCTGAACGGCTACGCGCCCCTGGCGAACTTCTGGGCGGCCCACGGATTCGCCGTGATCCAGCCGACCCACCTGAGTTCGAGGACGCTGGACCTGGACCCCGACACCCCCGAGGCGCCGCTGTACTGGCGGTCGCGGGCCGAGGACATGACGCGCGTCCTGGACCGGCTCGACGAGATCGAGGCCGCCGTACCCGGGCTCTCCGGACGCCTGGACCGGAGCAGGGTGGCCGTGGCGGGGCACTCGATGGGCGGGCACACCGTGAGCCTGCTGCTCGGCGCCCGGCTCACCGACCCGCACGACGGGAAAGTCGTGGACCTGTCCGAGCCCCGGATCACGGCGGGCGTGCTGCTCGCCGCGCCCGGCGCGGGCGGTGACTCCCTCAACGAGTCCACGGCCCGCGCCTACCCCTTCCTCTCGACCACGGACTTCTCCACGATGACGACGCCCGCGCTCGTGGTCGCCGGGGACGCGGACGACTCCGCCCACCTGACGGTCCGCGGCCCGGAGTGGCACGTCGACCCCTACCGCCTCGCCCCCGGCCCCAAGACCCTGCTCACGCTGTTCGGCGCGGAGCACGGGCTCGGCGGGGTCTCCGGTTACGACGTCGCCGAGACCACGGACGAGAGCCCCGAGCGGGTGTCCGCGGTCCAGCGGCTCACCTGGGCCTACCTCCGCGACCGGTTCCACCCCGGGGACCCCGCATGGCAGGCGGCGTGCGACGCGCTGACGGGCGGCCCCGACCCGCTCGGACGGGTCGAGTCCAGGTAGGCCCGGCCGGGTCGCGTCCCGGGGCTCCGCCGCGGCGCCCACGGGTGCCGCGGCGAGGCCGGACGCGCACGCACGGTCGGCCGTCCGGGCGCGGAACACGCGTCCCGGCGCTCCGGTGGCCCGGCCGTCGCATCCGTCCGGACTGGGAGGGCGCCGTCCACGGCCCCACCACCGTGCGGCGCCTGCGTCCCATGCGGCGCGTACGTCCTCATGCGGCCGTCGGGGCGCAACTTCCTCAGCGCACCAGCGACTCGTCCGCCACGTCCCAGGTGTTGCACGCCCCCGGCCGCTGCTCCTCCAGGCCGGTCCGGGTCCACGCCACGCTGTTGTCCACCGACCCGTGCGTGCGCTCCTCCTCCTCGCCGTCCTCGCGGTCGGCGGTGGCGGCGGCGTCGTCCAGCAGCGTCTCCACGTCCCCCTCGTCCAGGGGGTAGCTCACCCGGACCGACCCCATGAACACGCCCGCCAGGCAGTTCGCCTGGAGCTCGCCGCGGCGCGTCCACGCGTTGCGCTCCAGCACGCCGTCCTCCAGTTGGCGCTGCCCGTGGTAGTACTCCAGCAGCCCCGACTCCCCCTGCACGTGGTGGCCGTACTCGTGGGCCAGCAGGGACGCGTACACCACGCTGTCCGTGGCGCCGTTCCACTTGTCCACCACGTCCGCGGTGCCGATGTAGATGCCCGTGCTCGCCCGGCAGTAGAACGCACCCGCGCGGGAGGGGTAGGCGCGGCACGGGCTGATCCCGGGCTCGTCCCAGAACACCCGCTCCGGAGGGGTGAAGGGGATGCCCGCGCGCAGGAACTGGGTCCGCCAGGCGTCGTCCAGGCAGTCCGCGACCGTGTGCAGGAACCCCTCCATCGACTCGGGGTCCTCCACGTCCAGCTCCGGCACCGGGCACGGGCGCGGGCTCAGCCGCCCCGTCTCGTACAGCGGGTTGGCGACCAGCGCCTGGTACCCCGACGGGCGCTCCTGGGCGCCGAACCGCTCCGGCAGCCCCTGCCCGCCCGCCATGCCGGAGGGGGCCTGACCGGGCTTGTCGTCGGAGTCGGCGCCCGCCTCCGGGACGGCCGCGTCCGGCGCGGCCCCGGGCGGGGGGCCGTCCTCGTCGGCGGTGGTCCACGACAACAGCGCCAGCGCCAGCAGCACCACCATGAGGGCGGTCACCAGACCGAACACCCGGCGGTCGGCGCGGCGAGCCGCGGACGCCGGCGACCTACCGAACCCTGCGTACACCCCTGTCCGCCCGCCCTGTCGTCACCGTGGCCGGGCCGGACACGCCCGACACCTGACCGTGCCCCCCGGAGCGCATCACCGCACCAGATCCTCGGGAGCGTTCCACGTGTTGCACGCGGCCGGATCCCTGCGGTCCATGCCGTGCGCGGTCCACAGGCGGCCGTTGGCGGCCGAACCGTGGGTGTGCTCGTCGCCCCAGTCGGAGCGCAGACCGACGTCGTCGAGGATATTCTCCCGCTCGGACCCGCCGAGGCCCAGATCCTCGCGCGAGGCGCCCAGGAAGACCCCGCCCAGGCAGTTGGCCTGGAGCTCGTTGCGCCGGGTCAGCTCGTCCGCCTCCGCCTCGTCGGCGCCCGCCCGCTCGCTGTGGAACCGCGCCAGGATGCGCGACTGCCCCTGCACGTGGTGCCCGTACTCGTGGCTGAGCAGGAACGTGTACGCCTCGGGCTTGTCGCTGCCGCCGGAGGCCGCCACGATGTCCTCCACACCCAGGTACAGGCCCTGGTTGGCCTGGCAGTAGAAGGCCGCCGTGCCCTCGCTGGGGAACGCGCCGCACGGGCTGTTCCCGGCGGTGTGCCAGTACACGCGGTTGGGGGAGCTGAACTCCAGCCCCGCCTCGGCGAAGTAGGAGCCCCACGCCGTGTCCAGGCAGTCGGCGATCTCGTGGACGAACGCCTCCACCGACTCCGCGTCCTTCTCGTCCAGCTCGGGCACCTCGCAGGTGATCTCGCCCAGCTCGCCGATCCGGTACAGCGGGTTGTCGGTGAGCGGGTCGCCCCGGCCCGGGGCGGTCAGCGGCTCCTCGGCCGCCGACGCCCCGCCCGACCCGCCCGGCGCCAGGTCCGCTGACGCCACCGGGTGCGACCACGCGGGCTCGGAGGGGTGCAGGGCGGCCGAGATCGCCAGGAAACCGGTGAACCCCACCGCCGCCGCCCCGGTGCCCAGCGTGAGCGTGACCCCCAGGCCCATCCGCTGGAGGAGCCCGGAGTCCTCGGGCCAGAAGTCCGGTCCCCGAACCGGTCTTCGGCTCACCACGGCAGCTCCCCGCGGCACCGGGGCACGACGCCGGCCGCCGTGCCCGGGGGGAACGGTGCACCGGGGGACCGGATAGGCTCTCGCGACATGTGGTGGGTTGGCTCCTGGCGCCCGGCCGTCGCGGTCGCGACGGCCGTCTTCGTGTTGTCCTCACTGGTCACGGCGCTTGTCGTCGCGTGGCCGGGTGGGGAGGCCCACGCCGCGACGCCAGCGGCACCGGCTCCCACAGTACCGGGGGGCTCCGTGACGCCCGCCAGCGACCGGTCCGCCCCGGTCATCACCAACGACGTCCGCCTCGAACTCGACGGCGCGGGCGTCCTCCACGGCGAGGAGACCATCTCCTTCTCCGGCGGCGCCCCGGCCACCTTCACCCGATCCCTGACCGAGACGATGCTCTACGACACCGAGCACGACCGGAAGTTCGAGGTCACCGGCGTGCGGGCCACCGACCTGGACGGCGAGACCCTGGACGCCCGGGTGAGCAGGGACGACGGCTCCCTGTCCGTGGAGATCCCCACCGAGGCCACCTCCGGGGTCGTGCTCTCCTACCGGGTGAGCGGAACCGTGAGCGAGGTCTCCCAGGGCGTCCAGCTGGAGTGGCGAGCCGTCGGCGCCTACAGCCACACCGTGGAGGCCACCGACGTGACCGTCACCGCGCCCCTGCCGCCCGAGGCGCTGTCCTGCCTGGCCGGGGAGCCGCGCAGCGCCATGTACTGCACGGCCTCCGACATGGGCGCCGACGCGGGCGTGGCCCACTTCCTCCAAGCCGACATGGAGCCCAGCGACCGGCTCGACATCGTCGTCAACTACCCGCCCGGCGCCGCCGAGGGAGAGCCCATCCTCACCCGCCGCTGGTCGCTGGCCTCGGCGTTCGCGGTCACCCCGGCCACCGCCAGCGTGTTCGGACTGCTGCTGGCGGTGCTCCTGGGCGGCCTCGTGGTGCTGATCCGCGTCCGGGGCCGCGACGAGCGCGCCCTGCGCGACGAGGCCTCGGCCGGGGACCACGCCCCGGTGGCCGAGGGCGAGCACGGGCGCCTGCGGTTCGCCCCGCCCGACGACGTGCACCCCGGCCAGATCGGCACGCTCGTCAACGAGACCGTGGACATCACCGACCTCACCGGCGCCGTGGTCGACCTGGCCGTGCGCGGCTACGTGCGCCTGGAGGAGCTGCCGCACGAGCACTTCACGTCCGTGGACTGGCGGCTGGTGCGGCTGGACGGCCCCCCGGAGGACACCCTCCGCTCCTACGAGTGGCTGCTGCTGGACGCGCTCTTCGGCGGGCGCCCGACCGTGCGCCTGTCCCAGGTCGGCTCGCCCCGCACCTCCGCCGACTTCCCGGCGCGCATCGACCGCGTCCGCGAGGAGCTGTACCGCGACATGGTGCGGCTGAAGTGGTTCGCCCGCTCGCCCAGCCAGGTGCGCAGCCGCTGGAGCGCCGTCGGCATGGCGGTGACGGCCGCGGGCGTGCTCCTGACCGGAACCCTGGCGGTCTTCACCAGCGCGGCGTTCACCGGGCTGGCCGTCATCATCGCGGGCGCCGCCGTCACGGCGGGCGCGCAGTACATGCCCGCCAAGACCGCCCTGGGCAGCTCGGTGTACGCGCACACGGTGGGCTTCCGCGACTACCTGCTGAGCCCGCGCTCGGCGACCGCGCCCCCGGGGCAGCGGGTGGAGCTGTACTCGCGCTACCTGCCCTACGCGGTGATCTTCGACGACGTCGACCACTGGGCCAACATCCTGGCCTCGGCGGCGCTCACCGACCTGACCCCCGAGGAGCTGACCGGTGACGGCCTGGCCTGGTACACGGGGCCCAGGGAGTGGCGGATCGAGGACTTCGCGGACTCCATCACCACGTTCGTGGTGACACTGACCGGCATCATCACCAACGCCCGGCGGCTGCGGGCGCTCAACCAGTTCCAGCGGCGCTAGGACGCCGCAGACCACGAGGGGGAGGCACCATGCGCGCGGTCGTGCAGCGCGTGTCGCACGCGTCGGTGACGGTGGACGGCGAGGTGGTCGGGCAGATCACCGAACCCGGCCTGATGGCGCTGGTGGGGGTCACCCACACCGACACCGCCGCCGAGGCGGTCAGGATCGCCGGGAAGCTGTGGACGCTGCGGATCCTGGAGGACGAGCGGTCGTGCTCCGACACCGGCGCGCCGCTGCTCGTGGTCAGCCAGTTCACGCTCTACGGCGACGCGCGCAAGGGCCGCCGCCCCACCTGGCAGGCCGCGGCGCCCGGCCCCGTCGCCGAACCCCTCGTGGACGCGGTCGTAGAGGAGCTGCGCTCGCTCGGCGCCGTGGTGGCCACGGGGGTGTTCGGCGCGAAGATGTCGGTCTCCCTCACCAACGAGGGCCCGTTCACGGTCGTCCTGGAGGCATGACGGGGCCCGGGCTGTGGACGCGGCCACGGCCCGGGACACGGGATGCGGCGCAGGGAATCCCCGGAGAGATCCCGTGCCCCTCAGACGTCGACGGTGACCGGCTCGAACTTGTAGCCCAGACCGCGGACGGTCACGATGTAGCGCGGGCTGCCCGGGTCCTCCTCGATCTTGGCGCGCAGCCTCTTGACGTGCACGTCGAGGGTCTTGGTGTCACCGACGTAGTCGGCGCCCCACACGCGGTCGATGAGCTGCATCCTGGTGAGCACCCGCCCGGCGTTGCGCAGGAGCACCTCCAGCAGCTCGAACTCCTTGAGGGGGAGCTGCACGTTGTCGCCGCGCACCGTCACCACGTGCCGCTCCACGTCCATCCGGACGGGACCGGCCTCCAGGGCGGCGGGCAGCACGACCTCGTCCTCGCCCCGGCGGCGCAGCACCGCGCGGATGCGGGCCACGAGCTCGCGCGAGGAGAAGGGCTTGGTCACGTAGTCGTCGGCGCCCAGTTCCAGACCGACGACCTTGTCGATCTCGGAGTCCTTGGCGGTGAGCATGATCACGGGGACGTTGGACTTCTGCCGCAGCGTCCGGCACACCTCGGTGCCCGACAGCCCCGGCAGCATCAGGTCCAGCAGCACCAGGTCGGCCCCGGTACGGTCGAAGGTCTCCAGCGCCACGGTCCCGGTGGGCGCCACGGCGACCTCGAAGCCCTCCTTGCGCAGCATGTACGACAGGGCGTCGCTGTAGGATTCCTCGTCCTCGACAACGAGTACGCGCGTCACTGTGCCGCCTCCTGACGGTCGGTGTTCCGGGCGGCCTCGGGCCCCCGGCTCTCGGAACGGGGCAGACGCAGAGTGAACGTCGACCCCGACCCCTCCTTGCTCCACACGGTCACTTCTCCACGGTGGTGGGTCATGATGTGCTTGACGATCGCCAGGCCCAGACCGGTACCTCCGGTGGCCCGGCTCCGAGCGGCGTCCACACGGTAGAACCGCTCGAAGATCCTTTCCAGGTCCTGCTGCGGGATCCCGATGCCCTGGTCGGCGACGCTGATGTCCACGCTGGACCTGGACAACACCACGGACACGGCGACCCGGGTGTTCTTGGGGCTGTAGGACACGGCGTTGGCGACCAGGTTGCGCAGGGCGGTGCCCAGCAGTCCCTCGTCGCCCATGATCACGACGCCCTCGGCGCCGCTGCCGACCAGTTCGATCCCCTTGGCGTCCGCGGGCATGCGCACCGAGTCCAGCGCCTCCTCCACGACGGGGCCGAGGTCGACCCGGGCGGGTTCGGCCATCGGCTCGGCGCCCTGGATGCGCGAGAGCGTGATGAGGTCCTGGATCACGGCGGTCAGCCGCGAGGCCTCGATCTGCATGCGCTCGGTGAAGCGACGCACCGCTTCCGGGTCGTCACTGGCGTCCTGTACGGTTTCCGCCAACAGGGACAAAGCGCCCACCGGGGTCTTCAGCTCGTGCGAGATGTTCGCGACGAAGTCGCGGCGGACCGCCTCCAGGCGCCGGTGCTCGGTCTGGTCCTCGGCCAGCACCAGCACCAGCCCGGTCCCTCCCAGGGGGGCCACCCGCACGGCGAAGGACGTGGCGTCGGGGCCGAACTTGCGCACGGCCACCTCGATGTCCGTCTCCCGGATGACGCCGTCCCGCCGTACCTGCCGGGCCAGGGTGAGGAGTTCGCCGATGACCAGTTCCTCGCCCCGCACGATGCCGAAGGCGCGTGCGGCGGAGGAGGCGCGCAGGACCCTGTCGGCGGAGTCCAGCACGACGGCGGAGGAGGGGATCGCGGAGAGCACCTCGGCTATGCCGGAGGGCAGCACGCCGCCGTCGCGGTTCGCGGGCTCCGGAGCCTGCCGCTGCCGTGCGGCGGTACCCGTACGGAAGAAAGGGCCGGCCAGGACGCCGATGACGACGCCCGTGACGAGTCCGATGATGCCGGTCACCGCGGCGAGAAGTTCCCCTTGCACGGTTCGATCGTAAACGTGCGGGCTGGGGCTTTACCCGGTCAGGGCATGTGACACAACCGAGGTTCTTGCATCGTTCACCAATTCTTGGCCGACTCTTCAAACAACCACTGGGAGCATTGACGCCATGCGCGATACCTACCACGACGACCTTGACAGCCTGAGTGAACGCCTCGTCGAGATGACACGGCTCGCCCGGCACGCCGTCGCTCGTGCGACCACGGCGCTGCTGGACAGTGACATCAACGCGGCGCAGGAGGTCATCTCCGGTGACGAGCAGATCAACCGGCTCGACCAGGAGATCGAGGACACCGCGTTCAGCCTGATGGCCCGGCAGCAGCCGGTCGCCTCCGACCTGCGCACCATCATCACCTCCCTGTACATGCGCGGCGACCTGGAGCGGATGGGCGACCACGCCGTCCACCTGGCCAAGATCGCGCGGCGGCGCCACCCCGACTCGGCGATCCCCAAGCCGGTGCGCTCGATCGTGCTGGAGATGGGCCACCAGGCGGAACTGCTGGTCACCAAGGCGGGCGAGGTCATCATGGACCGCGACCCCGACACCGCCCTGGAACTGGACAAGGACGACGACACGATGGACCGGCTGCGGCGCAAGCTGCTGCAGCGCATCCTCGCCCCCGGGTGGGAGTACGGGGTGGAGGCCACCATGGACGTCACCCTGGTCGGCCGGTTCTACGAACGCTTCGGTGACCACGCGGTGCACGTCGCCGACAACCTCGTCTACATGGTGACGGGCGAGAAGCGCGAGGACTACGACCCCGAGAGCTGAGCCCGGCCGGGGCCTCCCCGCGGTGGGGACCGCGGGTGTGCCCTCGCCGGTCCGGCCGGGTTGGGCGCCGCCCGCGGGTCGGGCGTGCTTCCCCGCCGCCCGGACGCGTCCCCCTAGGGCGTCCAAACCCCGGGTGCCCCGGTGCCGCGCCGGAGCGCGCGGTGCCGGGCCGGGGGCACGGGGCCGGGGCGCGCCGGAACGCGGGGCCGGAGCGCGGCCGACCGGTCCGGACGGGTCGTGCGGCGGCCGGAGACGGGTCGTGCGGCGGCCGTCCCGGCGGGGCGTGCGGGGGAGTTTCGGCGGGTCGTCGGGAGCCCCCGCGGGCGACGTGCGCCAGGCGACTCGGCACGGTGAGATCCGTCGCTCCGGCCCCTCCCGGAAGGCTTCCCGGGCGTGTCCGTAACGCCTTCACCAAGTCCCGGTGAAGGGGCGGACACGGCGTCCGCAAGCCCTTCCGTACAGGGCCTGACCAGGTGCGCAGCAGGCCTCGGGTACACTTTGTCAAGCCCTGAAAAGTAGGGCTTGACCTGCGTGTTCGCAAACCTAATAGGTACGTTAAGTCACAGATTCGTGGTATCCTTGTGGTAGCGGAAGGGGTACCTGTCACATGGCTTTCAAGGTCGGCGACACTGTTGTCTACCCCCATCATGGGGCTGCTCGTATTGAAGCGATCGAGACGCGCAACATTAAGGGCGAGGACAGAATCTACCTCGTTCTGAGGGTCGACAAGGGCGATCTGACTGTGCGCGTGCCCGCCGCGAATGCCGAGGACGTCGGCGTTCGCGACGTGGTGGGGCAGGAGGGCCTGGACAAGGTCTTCGAGGTGCTTCGCGCGCCGCACACCGAGGAGCCCACCAACTGGTCCAGGCGCTACAAGGCCAACCTGGAGAAGCTGGCCTCGGGTGACGTGAACAAGGTCGCCGAGGTGGTTCGGGACCTCTGGCGCCGGGACAAGGAGCGCGGCCTGTCCGCCGGTGAGAAGCGGATGCTCGCCAAGGCGCGGCAGATCCTCGTCAGCGAACTCGCCCTCGCGGAAAAGACCAACGAGGACAAGGCCGAGGCCCTCCTCGACGAGGTTCTCACCACCTGAACCGGTTCTGAAATCACGTAATTGATGACGAATATGCCTCGGGTGGGCGTCGGAACGGACGTCCACCCGTTTTCTCCTGGGCGCACCCTTTTCCTGGCCGGTTTGGAATGGCCGGGAGAGGACGGCGTCAGCGGCCATTCCGACGGCGATGTCGCCGCCCACGCCGCGTGCGACGCGCTGTTGTCCGCCTGCGGACTCGGCGATCTGGGATCCAACTTCGGCACTTCGGAACCGCGCTGGAAAGGCGCCTCCGGAGCGGCCCTGCTCACCGAGACCGCGGCGCGCGTTCGCGCGGCCGGTTTCGAGATCGGCAACGTGGCCGTCCAGATCATCAGCAACCGCCCCAAGTTCGCGCCGCGCCGCGCAGAGGCCGAGAAGACGCTCTCGGAGGTCGTGGGAGCGCCCGTGAGCATCTCGGCGACCACGACCGACGGCCTGGGTCTGACCGGCCGCGGAGAGGGCATCGCGGCGGTGGCCACGGCCCTGTGCGTGACAGCGGGCTGAGGCCCGGGCGGCCCCGTCACGACGCGCGTCCGCGCTCCTGGTAGACGAGCAGCTGGTAACCGGGGGCGCTGGCGACGTTGAAGGCGTGGAAGTCCACCGTCAGCGGGCCCCGCTCCGGGTGGCGGAGCAGTTTGGTCTCGTGGGTCTTCGGCTGGACGTCGTGCCTGGCCCAGAGCCCGGGGAACGCGGGGCTGCCGCTGCGGAGCGTCTCCAGGAGTTCGGTGAGCCTCGCCGGTGTGCGGTTGAAGTCGGCGCTGGCGCGCAGGCTCGCCACGGTGGCCTCCGCCGCCGCCTCCCACTCCACGAAGAACCGCGGTCCCTCGGGGTCGAGCACGGCCATCTCCAGCAGGTTCGCGGTGTCGGCGAACCCGCGGAACGGGTCCCGCGCCCGGTGGTTCACGGCGATGACGTCGAGCACGGGGTCGAGCACGATGGCCCCGGCCTCCTGCCGGGAGTCGAGGAGGGCGAGCAGTTCGGTCGGGACGGGGCGCACCGTCGCCTCCTCTCCGGAGGCCCCTTGCCTTCGGGCTGGGCCGCGGCGGCCAGGGGGCACCAGAACGACTTCGGGGCTGTGCACAACCTGTGCACAGCCCCGACGCATGCCCGTCAGCGGTGTCCGCTCGGCGCGCTTACCCGCCGTTCCTACTCGTCCGGGCGGAGCGGTTCGCTGCGCACGCGCCGCGAGGGCGGACCCGACGTGAAGTCCGGCAGCGGCGGACGCGGCGGCTTGAGCACCATGGGGCGCTTCTCCACCGGTGTGAGGGGTCCGCGCCGCTCCTGGGCGGGGCGCCCGGCACCGAGCGCGGGCCCGGCCGGGGGTTCCAGGGAGGAGGGGGCGGGTTCGTCCTCGTCCTCCTCCCGGACCGTCGGCGGAAGCTCCTCCGCCTCGGGCGGGAGGTCGGCGTCGGCCGTGGAGGGCTCGGGCTCCCCGAGCGGTTCCGGCTCCTGGAGCGGGTCCTCCTCCGGGAACCGGTCCTCGTCGGTCTCGTACCAGGCCCAGGCCTCCTCCAGCCTCGGCGCCGACTCCACGGGTTCGTTCGAGGGGGCCACCGCCTCCGGGGAGGCCTCGCCGATCCGGAACGCCGCCCGCACGGTGGGACCGGTGTCGTGGTCCAGCACGGGCGTCGGCTCCGGTTCCCGGGACTCCTCCGCGAACGGCGAGGTGTCGTCCTCCGGCGGCGTCCACACCGGCGGCACGTAGTCCGCGAGGACGTGGGCGCCCGAGTCGTCCGCGGGCGGCTCCCAGTGCGCGGTGTCCGGGGCGCGCTCCGCCGAGGGCTCGGCTTCAGCGTCGGGCTCGGGCTCGGGGTCCGGCTCCACCGGCGTGCTCCGCGACGCCGGGACGGGAGCGGACTGCGGCACGGAACCGGCCCGTCCGTCCTCCGCCTTCACCTCGGGCTCCGGCTCGGACGGCGCGCTCCGCGAGTCCGTGACCGGCTCGGGCGCCACGACGGGAGCGGGCTCCCGCCGGGGTTCCACGGGCTCCTCCACCGGTTCGGGTTCCGGCTCGAAGGCCGTGACGGTCCCGCTCTCGGGTTCGGGCTCCGGCTGTACGTGGTGCTCGGGCTCCGCGTGTGGCTCGGGCTCCGCAACCGGCTCTGCGGCCACCGGCGGAGCGTCGGCCTCGTCCGACACCGGGTCGCCGAAGGGCGGCTCGTGCTCGAAGCCCTCGTCGGCCAGGTGGTCGGGGACCGCCGAGACCGGCTCCGGTTCCACTTCCGGCTCCGGCTCCGGTTCGACGTCAGTGGGCGTGGCCGCACCGGGCACCACCGGCGCCTCCTCGGCGGCCCGCTTGATCGGGTTGTGCCCGTCCCGCGAACGCCGGGGCAGGCGCACCGTCGGCACGGACGCCTCGATCCCGTCCCCGTCGTCCCAGCCGTCCCGGTCGTCCCCGGAGCCTGAACGCGGTGCTTCGGTCCCGGCCACGGGCAGCGGCTCGGCGGCGAACTCCTCGTCGTCCCAGCCGTCCCGGCCGGGCTCGTCCCGGTTCCGGAAGGTGTCGGGTTCCGGGTCCCGCCCGCGCTCCAGCCGTTCCCCGGGCGCGTTGGGCCCGGCGAACTCCTCGGACCCTGCCGAGGCCTCCGGGGGTCCGGCGGTCCTCGGGTCCGCGCCGTTTCGGCCGTCCTCGTCCCGGTCATCGGCGCCCAGGCGCAGCAGCCGCGCCTGGAGGGTGCCGCCCTCCGACGCGGTCAGGGGAGCGGTGTCCCGGCGCGGGGGGACCGTGGTGCGGGCGTGCAGCACCGTCGTGGGGTCGTCCGCCGGACGCGGCCTCGCCATCCGTGTGCGGCGCCTGCGCATGTGCGCGCGCAGGGTCATCCACAGCAGGAAGGCCACGAGCAGCGCCGCGAGCGGCGCCACCGCCACGATCACGTTGGCGACCCCCTGGTGCACCCGCTCGACGAGTTCCAGGCTGCTCAGCAGCATCGCCGCCGCGGCGAACAGGACCAGCACCGGGATCAGCACCAGGTCGACCCAGAGCCGCTCGCGCGGAGGCGCTCCGCGCAGCAGGTAGCTCACCCAGCACGCCATCATCAGCAGCAGGGTGTAGGTCACCGGGAACACGTGGGCGAGGGGGCTGCCCTCGTGGCCGCCGTACTCGGCGAACTGGAAGATGCCGTTGTAGGAGATGACGAGGGCGCACAGCGCGATGAGGCCGACGAACAGGCCGCTACCGACGAGAGCACCGGCTCCCGCGCCGCGACCTGCTGCGGGCCTACCGTTCCGTGTCCCTGACTCGGGGGCGTTGTTGTAAGGGGCCATCGCCTTCGCAGCGTAGTCCAGGCGGTGCCGCGAACACGAGATTCCGTCTGATTATGGTTGCTACCAGACGAGCCGCCCCCAGGCGTTCTGTGTCGTTCTGTCGGAATATGCAGGGAGTAGCGCTCGGGAGAACCCGCGGAACGGACTTCCGGCCAGGGTTATCTCACACCCCGTGTGTCCGAATACGGCCAACCACATATACGCACTTGGGGATGTCCGGGAGAGCTTTTCCCACCTGGGAGTCCCTGGTTTGTGACGCCGCTGCGAGGGGAAAGGGGATACGCTTGACAACGTGAGTCTGCGCTTCTATGACACCAGTGCCCGACAGGTCCGCGAGTTCGTCCCGCTGCGCGAGGGGGCCGCCTCCCTGTACCTGTGTGGTGCCACGGTGCAGGCACCTCCGCACATCGGGCACATCCGCTCCGGGGTGAACTTCGACATCCTGCGTCGCTGGCTGACGCACCTGGGGTACGACGTCACCTTCTGCCGCAACGTCACCGACATCGACGACAAGATCATCCGGGTCGCGTCGGACGAGGGCGTGCCGTGGTGGCAGGTCAGCGAGCGCAACCAGCGCGCGTTCACGCACGCGTACGAGATCCTGGGCTGCCTGCCGCCCACCGTGGAGCCGCGGGCCACCGGGCACGTGCCCGAGATGGTCGACCTCATGCACCGCCTCATCGACGCGGGCCACGCCTACGCCGCCTCCGACGGTTCCGGCGACGTCTACTTCGACGTGCGCTCCTACCCGCCCTACGGGGGCCTGTCCAACCAGCGCCTGGACCAGGTCGTGGAGTCGGCCGACTGCGACGCGGACCGCGACAAGCGCGACCCCCGCGACTTCGCCCTGTGGAAGGGCGCCAAGCCGGGCGAGCCCAGCTGGCACACCCCGTGGGGGCGCGGACGCCCCGGCTGGCACCTGGAGTGCTCGGCCATGGCCACCAAGTACCTGGGCCCCAGCTTCGACATCCACGGCGGCGGCCTGGACCTGGTCTTCCCGCACCACGAGAACGAGCTCGCCCAGTCCCGCGCGGCCGGGGACGGCTTCGCCCAGTACTGGCTGCACAACGGGCTCCTCGTCGTCGGCGGCGAGAAGATGAGCAAGTCGCTGGGCAACTCCCTGCTCATCCCGCAGATGGTGCGCAAGGTGCGCCCGGTCGAGCTGCGGTACTACCTGGGCCAGGTGCACTACCGCTCGGTCATCGACTACTCCGACGCCGCCCTCCAGGAGGCGGCCACCGCCTACCAGCGCATCGAGGGCTTCCTCACCCGCGCCGCCGAGGTGCTGGGCGAGGTCGTCCCGGCCGCGGACGTGCCCGCGGAGTTCGCGTCCGCGCTCAACGACGACCTCGGGGTCTCCCAGGCCCTCGCCGTCGTGCACGGCCACGTCCGCGAGGGCAACACGGCGCTGGCGGCGGGCGGCAAGGAGCAGGCCGCCGAGATCGCCGGTGAGCTGCGCACCATGCTCGGCGTCCTGGGCCTGGACCCGCTCGGGGAGCAGTGGGCCACCGGCGGGGACCAGGGGCTGCGCGAGGTCGTGGACGCCCTGGTGGCGGTCGCCCTGGAGCAGCGCCAGGCCGCGCGCGGCCGCAAGGACTACGCGGCGGCCGACGCGATCCGCGACCAGCTCGCCGGGGCGGGCGTCGTGGTCGAGGACACCCCCGAGGGCCCGCGCTGGGACCTGCGCCGCGACTGAGGCGGCCCGGGCGGTGGCGCGGCGGCGTTAGTCTGGGAGTTTGCCGCCGCGTTCACGTTGGCAGGCCACATTCCACCAGCCGGATGCGACGCGCCTCCGGCATGCCCGCGACACTGACGGGGAGGCGGCGACCATGCCGGCGAAGAAGAGCAAGAAGGGCCCGACCAAGGGCAGCGGAGGCAAGGGCCGCCGCTCGCTGGAGGGCAAGAGCGGCACCCTGCCCGCCGAGCAGCGGCACTGGTACGACGGCAAGCAGCGGGCCAAGGCCGCCCGCCGCCCCGATTCCGCGGGCCAGGCCCGGGGCCAGCAGCAGGGGGAGCGCCGCCGTGCGGACGCCTCCGACCTGCTGGTGGGGCGCAACCCGGTGGTGGAGGCGCTGCGCGCCGGTATGCCCGCCACCCGCCTGTTCCTGGCCAACAGCCTCGACCCGGACGAGCGCGTCAACGAGGCGGCCCGGATCGCCGGTGAGCGCGGCCTGGACGTGCTGGAGGTCACCAAGACCGAGCTGGACCGCCGCTGCGAGAGCAACGGCCAGCCCGGCGCGGCCCACCAGGGGCTCGCGCTCCAGGTGCGCCCCTACCAGTACCGCGCGCCCGAGGCCCTGCTGGACGCGGCGCTGGAGTCCGACACCCCGGCGCTGATCGTGGCCCTGGACGGGGTGACCGACCCGCACAACCTCGGCGCCATCGCGCGTTCGGCCGCCGCGTTCAACGCGCACGGCCTGCTCATCCCCGAGCGCCGCTCGGCCGGGGTCAACCTCACCGCCTGGAAGACCTCCGCGGGCACCCTCGCCCGGCTGCCCGTGGCCCAGGCCACCAACCTGACCCGCGCGCTGGAGGGTTACAAGAAGGAGGGCGTGTTCGTGGTCGGCCTCGACGCCGGCGGCGACACCCCCATCCCGGACCTGGAACTGGCCACCGGCCCGCTGGTCATCGTGATCGGCTCCGAGGGCAAGGGCCTGTCCCGCCTGGTACGCGAGGCCTGCGACGTGGTCGCGAGCATCCCGATCGGCAACGCGGAGTCGTTGAACGCCTCCGTGGCCGCCGGGGTGTCCCTCTACGAGGTGGCCCGCCGCCGCTCCGCCGCGAAGGGGTAGCAGCGCCCCGCTTCGGACCCGTCCGGCTCCGCGCACGCGGAGCGGGGCGGGTCCGCTTCGTTTTCCGCTCCGGCCCCGCGGGTAGCTGTGCTGCTGCACGTGGCCATCGCAGAGGAAGCGGGTGGGCGGCATGGCGACTCCTCCTGTACCCGACTACGAGGACCTCTCGCTCCGGGACCTGGACGAACGCGTCCGCTCCCTCCCCGCGGAGCGGGTGCGCGAGCTGATCGCCTACGAGGAGAGCCACTCCGGCCGGATGCGGGTGCTGGAGCTGCTGAAGGACCGCCTGCACTCGGCCGAGGGAGGCGACGAGGCGCACCGGGAGCCCGGGCCCGAGGGCCGCGAGGACGCCGCAGCCGACGCGGCCGACGCGCGGGCGGTGCCCGAGAGCCCGGAGCGCCCGCCCGGCCGGGACCCGTCCTGACCGGGCGAACGGTCCGGGGAACGCGGACGGTCGTCCGTGAGGAGGCCCCGGTATGAGCCTGCGGCGCAGCGACCCGGCCGAGCCGGGGATCACCAGGCGCCGTCGCGGTCGCGGCTACAGCTACCACGGCCCGGACGGCAAAACGGTCACCGACCCCGACCGGATCCGGCGCATCAAGGAACTCGTCGTGCCCCCGGGCTGGCACGACGTGTGGATCTGCCCCTCGCCCGAGGGCCACATCCAGGCGTGCGGCACCGACGACGCGGGCCGCCGCCAGTACCTCTACCACGCCGAGTGGCGGCGCCGGAGCGAGGAGGCCAAGTACGACCGGATGCTCGACTTCGCCGAGCTGCTCCCGAAGATCCGCGGCACGCTGGCCGAGCACCTGTCCCGCCGGGGCCTGCGGCGCGAGCGCGTCCTGGCCGCGGCCGTCCGCCTGATCGACCTCGGCTTCCTGCGGGCCGGGGGCGACGCCTACGCCGCCCGCAACGACTCCTACGGGGTCGCGAGCCTGCTGCGCGAGCACGTCCACCGCAGCCGCGGCACGGTGGTGTTCGAGTTCCCCGGCAAGTCCGGTCAGGACCAGCGCGTCGAGTGCGCCGAACCCGAGATCTGCCGGGTGGTCTCCGGCCTCCAGCGCGTCCGCTCGCCGGGGCAGGACCTGTTCGCCTACCGCGTCGGCGACGGCTGGCACGACGTGAACACCGACGACCTCAACTCCTACCTGCGCGAGGTCGCCGGGGAGGAGCACACGGTCAAGGAGTTCCGCACCTGGCACGCGACGGTCCTGGCCGCGGTCGGGGTCGCGGTGGCCGTGCCGCCCGAGGACGACAGGGCCCTGGCCCGGTTGCGGACGCACGTGGTCCGCGAGGTGGCCGACTACCTGGGCAACACCGAGGCGGTGGCCCGGGACTCCTACATCGACCCGCGCGTCTTCCGGCTGCACGAGCGGGGCGTGACCATCGCCGCCTCCCTGCCCGAACTGGGCGGCGAGGCGCCCGCGGGCGAACTCGCCACCCAGGGCGGGGCGGAGGAGGCGGTGCTGCGCATGCTGCGCGACAACGGCGACGCCTGAGGGCGCGTGGGGGCGCCGGGGCGCGCCGGACCCGCGCGCCCCGGCGCGTTCAGCCCTCCTGCGCGGCGATCAGGCTCGCCGGGCGCAGATCGGTCCACTCGCGCTCCACGTACTCCAGGGCCTCGGCCCGGGAGGTCTCGCCCTGCGCCACCCGCCAGCCCCGGGGCACCTCGGCGAAGGCGGGCCACAGGGAGTGCTGGCCCTCGTCGTTGACCAGCACGAGGAAGCGGGCGTCCTCGTCGTCGAAGGGGTTGCTCACGTCGTTCCGTCTCCTTGTCGTGGGTGCCGCGCGCCGTTCGCGCGGCACGGTCAGCGCGCCCGGCGGTTCCGGGCCCGCCCGCGCCCGGCCTCGCGCACGAGGCCGCGCAGCCGTTCGGCGTACTCGTCGGCCAGGGCCCGCACCGTCTCGGGGCGGTGCCGGTTGGCCGAGTAGGTCCAGGAGAACTCCAGCCGTCCACCGGTGACGCCGCCGGTCACGTCGAGCAGGCCGGTGCGCTCCTCCTGCGGGGCGTGGTCGCACGGCGGCAGGGGCAGCAGGCGCCCCACCGGCCCGCCGTCCTGGTCGCCGAACCGCCCCAGGTAGTTGAAGGCCACCTGGGGTTCGGGCATCGCGGCCAGCGGGGCCGGAACCCGGTCGCCGCCCAGCTCGCGCAGCGCCCCGAACCCGATCGCCTCCGGCGCGGCCCGCCGCTGGGCCCGGGCGGCGGCCACCGCCTCGGCCGTGCCGGTGCCCGGGGGGACCTCCAGCAGCACCGGGTGGATGGCGGTGAACCAGCCCACCGTGCGGGACAGGTCCACGTCGTCGAACAGGTCCTCGCGGCCGTGGCCCTCCTTGGCCACCAGCAGGCGGGGGTCGCCGCTCCAGTCGGTCAGCACCCGGCCCAGCGCGCCGAGCAGCACGTCGTCGATGCTGCTGCGCAGCGTGCCGGGCACCCGGCGCAGCAGCGCCTCGGTCTCCTCCGCCGACAGGGCGGCCGTGACGATCCGCTGGGAGGCCACGTCGTTGGGGCCCGAGTCCAGTTCGACCGGCAGGCGGGCGTCCGCGGCCCGGGACGCGAGGTCGGCCCAGTACCCGGCGTCCCCGTCGAAGGCCCCCCGGGCGGTGTGCTCTCCGAGGCGGCGCGCCCACTCGGGGAAGGGGGTGGTGGGCGCGCCCGGGTCCACCGCCTCCCCGCGCTCCAGCTGCCCGTAGGCGGTGGCCAGGTCCTCCAGCAGCACCCGCCAGGACACGGCGTCGACCACCAGGTGGTGCGCCGACAACAGCACCCGCGGCGCCCGGCGCCCGCCCCGGTCGAACACCACCGCCTCGAACAGGGGCCCCTCCGCGAGCCGCTTGGCGGGGCGCTCGCGCAGGGCCTCGCGCTCCACCGCTCGCTCCAGCTCGTCGTCGCCGCCGTCCACGCGCACCACCCGGGCGCCGGGCGCCGCGTCGGCGTCCAGGTGCCCGCGCGGGCCGTCCGCAGTGCCGGTGACCCGCAGCCGCAGCATGTCGTGGTGGGCGGGCAGGCTGTCGGCGGCCCGCGCCCACAGCCGGGGGTCGGTGCCCTCGGTCGCCTCGAACAGCAGCGACATGTCGAAGTGCTCGGGGCGGCGCGTGCGGGTGCGCAGGAACCAGCGCTCCACCGGGGTGGGCGGGACGGTCCCGGTGACCGGCACCCGCCCGGCGGGGCCGTCCGCGGCCCCGCCCCGCTCGGCCGCGGCGGCCAGGTCGGCGACCGTCTGGTGCAGGAAGGCGTCGCGCGTGGTGATGTTCCATCCGGCCTCGCGCACCCGCGAGACCATCTGGATGCTCAGGATCGAGTCGCCGCCCAACGAGAAGAAGTTGTCGTGGCGGCCCACCTCCGCGACCCGCAGCAGCTCCGCCCAGATGCCGGCGAGCGCCCGCTCGGCGTCGCCGCGCGGGGCCGCGTCCGGGGCGGTGCGCTCCCCGGACTCGGCGGGTTCGGGCAGGGCGGCCCGGTCCACCTTGCCGTTGGCGTTGAGGGGGATGGCGTCCAGGAACACCACGGCGCCCGGGACCATGTAGTCGGGCAGGGTCCGGCGCAGCCGCTCGCGCACGTCCGGCAGGTCCGCGTCCGCTCCCGGAGCGCGGACCGCGTAGGCGACCAGGCCGCGCGCGCCCGAGGCGGAGCGGTGCACCTGGACGGTGGCCTGTGCCACGTCGGGCAGGCGCAGCAGGGCCGCCTCCACCTCCCCGGGTTCGATGCGAAAGCCCCGCAGTTTGACCTGGGAGTCGGCGCGGCCGGTGTACTCCAGCTCGCCGGAGTTGTTCCAGCGCACGAGGTCGCCGGTGCGGTAGAGCCTCCCGCCGTCGCCGAAGGGGTCGGCCACGTAGCGTTCGGCGGTCAGCCCGGGGCGGCCGTGGTAGCCGCGGGTGGCCCGGCCGCCCACGTACAGCTCGCCGATGGCGCTCACCGGGACCGGCCGCAGCCGCTCGTCCAGCACGTGCAGCCGGGTGCCGTCCAGGGGGCGGCCGATCGGCACCGGTTCGGGCGTTGCGCCCTCCCGGGGCAGCGCGTGGTGGGCGGCGAAGGTGGTGGTCTCGGTGGGCCCGTAGCCGTTGGCCACGGTCGTGTCCGGGCAGGCGCGGCGCACCCGCTCCACCGCGTGCGGGCTGGCCGCCTCGCCCCCGGTGATGACCTGCTCCATCCCGGTGAAGCAGGAGGGGTCCTGCGCGGCGTAGAGGTTGAACAGCGCCGCGGTGACGAAGGTGGCGCTGACCCGGTGCTCCGACACCAGGGCGGCGAAGCCGTCCGCGTCCAGCCGCCCCGGCGGGGCCACCACGACGGTGCCGCCGGTCAGCAGCGCCGCCCAGATCTCGTAGGTGGCGGCGTCGAAGGCGTGCGAGGAGTGGAAGAGCGTGCGCCGGGCGTGCCCGCCGGACCAGCGGCGGTCCGCGGCCAGGCGCACCACGTCGGCGTGGGTCACCGCCACGCCCTTGGGCGTGCCGCTGGAACCGGAGGTGTACATGACGTAGGCGAGTTGGTCGGGGTGGGAGCCGTCCAGCCCCCGCGCCCCGGCCTCCGCGGCCGGTGCGGTGTCGGCGGCGTCGACCAGCACCGCCGTGCAGGTCGGCGGCACCCGGTCGGCGGAGGCGGCGTCGGTGAGCACGCAGGGCGCCCCCGTCTCGGCGACCAGCAGGCGGACGCGTTCGGCCGGGTCGTCGGCGTGCACGGGGACGTAGGCGCCCCCGGCGCGCAGCACCGCGAGCATCGCGGTGACCACGTGCGGCCCCCGCTCCAGCAGCAGGGGAACGGGAGTCTCGGGCCCCACCCCCAGCGAGCGCAGCCGCACCGCCAGGGCGGCCGAGGCGCGGTCCAGTTCGGCGTAGGTCACCGCGACGCCGGGGCCGGACAGGGCCGGGTGGTCGGGGTTCTCGCGGGCCCGCTCGCCGAACAGGCCGGGCACCGAGGCCGGGGGGTGGCCGGGCGCGCCCGTGCCCCAGGACCGCAGGGCCCCGGCCTCCTCCGGGGCGGGCGCGGGGGCCAGGGAGCGCACGGGCGCCCCGGGCGCGCGCGAGATCAGGTCGAGGACGGCGGTCAGGTGGTGGGCGATCCGGTCGGCGGTGCGGGCGTCGAACAGGTCGGTGTCGTACTCCACCGCGCCCAGCAGCCGCCCGTCCTCCTCCGCGAACTCCACCGTCAGGTCGAACTGGGTGTGCCGGTGGGCGACGTCGTGCGGGCGCGCGTCGAGCCCGCTGACCCGCCAGGGGGCGCCCGGCGTGTTGCGCAGGGTGACCAGCGCCTGGACCAGGGTGGGACGGGAGGGGTCGCGTTCCTGCCCGGTCGCGTCCACGACGCTGTCGAAGGGCACCTCGCCGTGCTCGAACGCGGCCAGGACGGTCTCGCGCACGTCGGCGAGCAGCGAGGCCGCGCTCGCGTCGGGGTCCAGCCGCAGCCGCAGGGCCACGGTGTCGACGAAGAACCCGACCGTGTTCTCCAGGGCCGCGTCGTCGCGCCCGGAGGTCACCGTGCCCAGTACGAGGTCGCGCTGGCCGCTGTGGCGCGACAGCGTCACGGCGGTGGCGGCGGCCAGCACCATGAACAGGGTCAGGCCGTGTTCGGACTCCAGCGCGCGGACGCCCTCGCGCACCCGCGCGGGGACCTCGAAGGCGCGCGCGGCGCCGAGGCCGCGCCGCCGGGCGGGCCGGGGCCGGTCGGTCGGCATCGCCAGGGGTTCCACCCCGGCGAGCTGGTCGCGCCAGTACCGCAGGTGCTCCTCGAAGGCGCCCGAGCGGGCCCGCTCCTCCTGCCACACGGCCACGTCGGTGGCGCGCAGGCCCACCGGCTCCAGGCCCGCGGCGCCGGGCAGCGCGTCGGCGGGTGCGCCGGGCCGTTCGCGGGCGGCCTCGTAGAGCGCGCCCAGCTCCCCGACGAGCACCGACATCGACCAGGCGTCGGTGACGATGTGGTGCATGGTGATGGAGAGGACGTGGTCGCCCTCGTCTACGCGCACCAGCAGGACCCGGGTCAGGGGCCCCCGGGCCAAGTCGAAGGGGCGCGCGGCGAACTCCTCCAGCAGCGCGTCCAGCCGCTCCTCGCGTCCGGCGCCGGACGGGCCGTTCAGCCCGGCCCCCTCCACGGGCAGGCGGTCCAGCTCGACCGTCTCCACGGGCAGGCCGGAATCGGGGAGCACGACCTGGTGCGGCGTGCCGTCCCGGGAGGGGAAGACCGTGCGCAGCGCCTCGTGGCGCGCGGACAGGGCGTGCAGGGCCCGCTCCAGCGCCGCGGTGTCCAGCTCGCCGGACAGGCGCAGCGCGCCGCCGGAGTTGTACCCGGACCCGCCGGGCGAGTACTGGTCAAGGAACCACATGCGGCGCTGGGCGGAGGACAGGGGCGCCGGGCCCTCGTGCTCCGTCCGCGCGGGCGCGTCGCGGCGGTCGCCGGAGCCGTCGTAGAGCTCGGCCAGCGCCGCGATGGTCGGCCGCTCGAACAGCGCGCGCAGCGGGGGCCGGAAACCGAGCGGCTCGGCGGCGCGGGCGAGCACGCGCACGCCGGTGACGGAGTCGCCGCCCACGCGGAAGAAGTCGTCGTGCACGCCGACGCGCTCCAGGCCCAGCAGGGAGCACCAGACCCGGGCCAGCTCCCGCTCCGCGCGGTTGCGCGGGGCCGTGTGCCCGGCGCCGGAGCGCGCGGCCCAGTCCACGGCGGGCAGGGCGCGCCGGTCGGTCTTGCCGTTGGCGGTGACCGGGACGCGGTCCAGTACGACGAAGGCCGCCGGGACCATGTAGGCGGGGAGTACGCGGGCGGCCCGTTCCAGGTCGGCGGGGGTCGGGGCGTGCCCGGGGGAGGGGACGGCGTAGGCGACCAGGCGGCGCGAGGCGCCGGTGCCGTCGACCACGACCACGGCCCGCCCGACCCCGGGCAGGCGGGTGAGGGCGTGCTCGACCTCGCCCGGCTCCACGCGGTGGCCGCGGATCTTGACCTGGTCGTCGGTGCGGCCGAGGAACTCCAGCCGCCCGCCGACGCGGCGGACCAGGTCGCCGGAGCGGTACATGCGCCCGCCCCCGCCGTCCGGGTCGGCGACGAAGCGCGCGGCGGTGGTGCCGGGCAGGTTGAGGTAGCCGTGCGCCAGCCCGTCGCCGCTGATGTAGAGCTCGCCGGGGACGCCGTCGGGCACCGGGCGCAGCCAGCGGTCCAGGACCCGTACGCGGGTGCCCGTCGCGGGGTCGCCCAGGGGAGGACTGCCGCCGTCCGACAGCGGCGCGCTGAGGGTGGTGCACACGGTGGACTCGGTGGGGCCGTAGCCGTTGTACACGGCCCGGTCGGCGCGGAAGCGGGCGATCTGCTCGCCGGGGCTGGCCTCGCCCGCCAGGAGCAGGTGCTCCACCGGGCCCAGTTCGTCGGGGGACAGGCCGGGCAGCAGCGCGGGCGGCAGGGTCACGTGGGTGACGCGGTGCTCGCGCAGGGCGCGGGGCAGGCCCTCGCCCGCCAGGGAGGGGCGCGGCAGCAGCACGGCGGCCGCGCCGTTGAGCAGCGCCACCACCAGTTCGGCGATGGCCGCGTCGAAGCTGGGGGAGGCGAACTGGAGCATGCGCGAGCCGGGGCGCACGCTCATGCGCTCGCCCTGGAAGGCGGCCAGGGCGGCCAGGCCGCGGTGCGCCACCAGGACGCCCTTGGGCCTTCCGGTGGAGCCGGAGGTGTAGATGAGGTAGGCGGGGTCCTCGGGGAGGACGCGTTCGCGCAGCGGCTCCGCGCGGGCCAGGTCGGGATCGGCCGCGTCCACCAGCGGGCCGCTTCCGGGCAGGCGGCGGGCGCCCGCGCTGTCGGCGACCACCGCGCGCGGCTCGGCGTCGTCGAGGATCGCGGCCAGCCGCTCCTTGGGGTACTCCGGGTCCAGGGGGACGTAGACCGCCCCCGCGTACACCACGCCCAGCAGGGCCTCGGCCTGGGCCGGTCCGCGCTCCACGCACACGCCGACGCGGTCGCCCCGCGCCACGCCGAGTTCGCGCAGCCGCCGGGCCAGGCGCGCGGCCCGGTCGTCGGCCTCGGCGAAGGAGACGGTGCGGTCCGCGCCGACGAGTGCGGGGTCGTCGGGGCGCAGGCGCGCCTGCTCGGCGAACAGTTCGGGCAGGCTGCGCGGCCGGGGTCCGGGCTTCCCGGTCCAGGAGCGCTCCAGCTCCCGGGTCCGCTCGGGGCCGACCAGCGCCACGGCGCGCAGCGGCCGGGGGTCCTCGGCGTTCTCCAGCACCCGCACCAGGTCCCGGACCAGGCGCTCCACGGTGGCGCGGTCGAACAGCGCGGTGTCGAACTCGGCCGAACCGGCGACGCCGCCGGGCCCGGGGCGGAACTCCAGGGTCAGATCGAAGACCGACTGGCCGCGCCGCACCGGCACGGGCTCGGCCTCCAGGCCGCCCAGTCCCGCCTCGGGCCCCTGGGCGCTCTGGAAGACCACGGCGGCCTGCACCAGCGGCGGCACGGCGGGGTCGCGTTCGGTCAGGACGGCGTCCACGACCGTGTCGAAGGGGACCTCACCGTGGTCGAGGTCGGCGAGGAACCCGGCGCGCGTCCGGTCCAGCAGCGCGCCGAAGGACAGCTCCTCGTCCACGTGCTGGCGCACGGCCAGGGTGTTGACGAAGAAGCCCGCCGTCGCGTGCAGCCGCCGGTCCTCGCGGCCGGAGGCGACGGTGCCCAGCACCACGTCGGGGTTGCGGCTCCAGCGGGCCGCGGTCACCTGGGCCGCGGCCAGCAGCACCGTGGACAGGTGGGTGTCGTGGTCGGCGGCCAGGCGTTCGAGGCGCTCCGTCAGCGGTGCGGGCAGCGCGAAGGGCAGGGTGTCGCCCGTCCCCTCGCGCACGGCCGGGCGCGGCCGGTCGGTGGGCAGTTCGAGCACGGGCGGGTCGGCGAGCCTGCGGCGCCAGTGCTCCAGGGAGCGGTCCAGGGCGGGACCGTCCAGGCGCGTGCGCTGCCACGCGGCGTAGTCGGCGTACTGGAGGGGCGGCGCGCCCAGCTCCCCGGCCAGGGAGTCCGGCGTGCGCCCGGGGTCGGCGGTGGCGGCGCGGTAGAGGGTGTCCAGTTCGGTGCGCAGCAGGTCCAGGGACCAGCCGTCGGTGACGATGTGGTGCAGGCACAGCACCAGCATGTGGACTCCGGGCCCCTCGGCCAGCAGCCGGGCCCGCATCAGGGGGCCGCGCTCCAGGTCGAAGGGCAGGGCGTACTCGCGGGCCGCCAGTTCGGCTGCCTCCTCGCGGCTCCCGGCGGCGGTCACCGGCAGGTCCACCTCGCGGGGGGCGCCGATGACCTGGCGCCCCTCGCCGTCCACCTCGGTGAAGGTCGTGCGCAGGGACTCGTGCCGGTGCACGAGCGCGGTCAGGGAGCGCCGCAGCGCCCCGGCGTCGAGGTCCCCGGTGAGCCGCAGCACCAGGGCGGAGTTGTAGTCGGTGCGGCCGGGAGCCATCTGCTCCAGGACCCACAGCCGCTGCTGGGCGAAGGACAGCGCGGCCGGGCGGTCGCGGGGCACGCACGGGATGTCCTGGCCGTTCCCGCCGCGCGAGCGCAGGCGGCGCAGGACCTCCTCGCGCGCCCTGGCCCGGGCGGCGTCGGTGGTGGGGTCGGCGGTGGCTTCGCTGCTCATGGTGGCTGTGCCGGTCCTCGTCTGCGCAGGGAGTGGATCAGGCGTTGGGGCCCACGGCGAGCCCGCTCAGGCGCAGGGTGCGCCCGTTGTACTGGAGCGCCGTGGCGCGCCGGGGCTCGGCGGGGTCGGCCAGGAAGCGACCGCTGAGCGCGATCCCGCCGTGGCGTTCGGAGACGACGCGGAAGGCGCCGCCCGGCCCGGTGGACAGCGGGCCCTCGAAGCCGTTGGACATGACCAGCCGGTATCCGTCCCTGCCGGGGACGACCTCGGCGGCCAGGCCGCCGTTGCCGTAGCGCCCGGTGACCAGGTCCGGGCCGGGCCCGGTGGCTCCGCCCTCGGCCGCGGCGTCGGGCTGGCGGTAGTGGCCCACGTCCACCCCCAGCTCGCGCAGGCCGCGGACCACGTGCTCCCAGGCGGTCACGCCGGTGGTGGCGTTGGTGGTCAGCGCGACCACGGAGCCGCCCTCGGGGTCCACGCGCAGGTTGCAGGTGGCGCCGTCCAGGGTGCCGTCGTGGCCGTACCACAGGCGGTCCCCGGCCAGGTGCAGCGACCACCCGGCGCCCCAGCCGTCGGCCAGGCCGAAGGGGTCGGCCACGCTCACCGAGCGGCCCATCTCGCGCAGCACGTCCGGGGCGGCGACCTCGCCGTCCAGGGCGGCGTGCTCGGGGTCGAGGAAGGCGCGGCCGAAGGCGGCCAGGGCGGTGGCGCTGGCGGCCAGGCCCCCGGCCGGGGCCAGCGCCGGTTCGATGTGGAAGCCCACCGGGTGGGCCCGGCCCGCGCCGTCGACGGCGTGTCCGGTGACCAGGTCGGCGGTGGGGAAGGGCGGCGGCGCCAGGACCGGCGCCAGCTCCATGCCGGTGGAGCCGCACAGGTGCGACTCCACGGTCTCCCACCAGCTCTGCCCGGTGACGGCCTCCACCAGTCGGCCCGCCACGGCGTAGCCGGTGTTGGAGTAGGAGAACAGCGTGCCCGGCTCGGCGACGCGGTCCTCGGGCGTGAGCGAGGAGACGTAGCGGCGCAGGGAGGGCGCGGGCGCGGTCTCGGAGCGCTCCGAGACCAGACCGGAGGTGTGGCTGAGCAGGTGGCGGGGGGTGGCGCCCCGCAGCGGGTGGTCGGGAGCGGCCCCGCCCAGGTGGTCCAGGACCGGGGAGTCGAGGTCGACGTCGCCGTCCTCCACCAGTTGCATGACCAAGGCGGCGGTGACGGTCTTGGTCACCGAGCCCATCGGGAAGAGCGAGTCGGGCGCCACGGGGCGCCCCGTCTGGGCGTTCTCCACCCCGGTGGCGCAGCTGTGCAGCTCACCGCGGTGGTAGACCGCCAGTTGGGCTCCGGGGACGCCGGCCTGGTGACAGGTCCGGCGGAGCAGGTCGGACAGGGCGTCGCGCACGACGTTCTCCTCGTGGGAGTCGGAGGGCACCCGAAAGGCCGGCGCTCGGGACGGGAGCAGCCGGTCGCTTCGGCGGGGACGGGGCGGTAGACCGCACGTGCCACGGATACTCACATATCGCTTCGAATCTTGGCAAGGGTTTCGGATATGTCGGGAACCAGGTGATGGGGAATACGGTCCGGGCCTTCCAGGAGATTTCCGGGGTGTGAAGACATTCGCCGCGTACTGAGGCCTTCGTGTTTTTCCCGGTGTATCCCCGCCGTTAGCAGGGGGTTCGCCTTCCGGTCGGGACGGTGAAGGCTTGGATGGAAGGGTCGTGACGCGTTGGGGACGTCGGTCGACAACGGCCCGGGTTTACCCGTGTGATTGTGTTCCTTGTCACCCGTTCGTGCTGGTGAAGGGGGGATTGCGGTCAATAGTTCTCCTGTTCGCGTAAGCGCTGTTTTGGTCGATGAAACGGCGGCTTATCTGCGGCGGAGGGGTCGAAGAGATCGTCGGATGAACGCGGTTCGGTCTTTTGCGGAGTAACCCGTGTACTGGGTTCCGGAGTGTGGTAAGGGCCTTGCCGTGGTCATGAGCAGCGGTGATGTGCTCGGCCGGGGCGGGCTCGCCTCAGCGGGGAGGCGTCGGGGTGCGGTCGCCGGGTCCGTGTCGGGGGTGCGGTTTCGGCGGTGGCGTACGTAGGGGGCGTGCGTACGAGCTGACCTGCGGTCGGGGGAAAGATTTCCCTGGTGGCCGCATGTGGACAGGTATTGTCCGATCCTTTACTTTGAGTAATTTAACCACTCCGTACGGTATCTAAACCTTCCGCTCATGCATGGCTTTTGTTCGCTTTGTATGTATTTGTACTGGCGTGATCTGTCGAATAACACTTTTGCTCTATTTTGTCTGCTTTGAGGCCTGAGTATTCCGTGTGGCGCAAGGTGCTCGGTCTTGGGTTGTCTGTCGCCCGAGGGAATATCTGAATGACGGGCTTTTTGGTAAAGTGCCCGGTTGGATAAGGAGATGTGGCAAGCTCTGTCCTCGTGCGACGGTCCGCCGGGAATGGCGGCCCGATTCGCCTCCGTGCCCCTTGCCGCCGAGCGGCCGCGCCGCCGCGGCGACGGAACACCTGTCCCCCGCGCCGCCCCCCACACACACGCCCTTCCGCCCTTGCCTTCGAACACGCGCCAGGAGCCGTCACGTGCTGTCCTCCCAGGAGTCCACCCGCTTCGCCCCCGACCCCGCGGACACGGCCTCGCCCTCCTCGGTCCCGGAGGCCTTCGCCCGGCAGGCGGCCCGCACCCCCGACGCCCCGGCCCTGCTCGGCGGCTTCCCGGCGGTGACCTACGCCGAGCTCGACGCCCGCTCCGCCGACCTGGCCCGCCTGCTGCTGGCCCGCGGGCTCGCCCCCGAGGGCACGGTCCTGCTCGCCCTGGAGCGGGGGCCGCACGTGGTCACCGCGATGCTCGCGGTGCTGCGCGCCGGGGGCGCCTACGTGCCCGTCCACCCCGACGAGCCCGCCGACCGGGTGCTCGCCGCCGCCGAGCGCACCGGCGCGCACCTGGTGCTCACCGACCGCGTGCTCGGCCCCCGCCTGCCCGCGCGCCTGGGCGGCCTGGCCCGGATTCTCGACCTGGATGCGGAAGACGGTGCGGAGGCCGACGGCACCCCCTCCGACCCGGAGCTGCCCGCCCCGCACCCCCGCGCGCTGGCCTACGTCATGCACACCTCCGGCTCCACCGGGGAGCCCAAGGGCGTGGCGGTCACGCACGCCGACGTGGTCGCGTTGGCTCACGACTCCCGGTGGGGCGGCGGCCGTGACCAGCGGGTGCTGTTCCACTCCTCGCACGCCTTCGACGCCGCCACCTACGAGATCTGGGTACCGCTGCTGCGCGGTGGGGCCGTGGTCGTCGCCCCGCCGCAGCGGCTCACGGTGGAGGAGTTCGGCGCGCTGGCCCGCCGACACCGGATCACCTCGACCTTCGTCACCGCCGCCCTGTTCGACCTGTTCGCCGCCCAGGACCCCTCCTGCTTCGCCCCGCTGCGCGAGGTCATCGCCGGGGGAGAGGCCGTCCCGCCCGGCGCGGTCCGCGCCGTGCTGGACGCCTGCCCCGGCACGGCGGTCGCCAACGGCTACGGGCCCACCGAGACCACCACCTTCGCCACGCACTTCGCCGTGGACCGCGACCGGCCCCCGCTGCTGTCGGTGCCCGTCGGCACGCCCCTGGACGGCATGTTCGCCCGGGTGCTCGACGACCGGCTGGCCCCGGTCGATCCGGGCCAGGTGGGTGAGCTGTACGTGGGCGGGGCCGGGGTGGCCCGCGGCTACCTGGGGAGGCCGGGGCTGACCGCCGAGCGCTTCGTGGCCGACCCCCTCGGCGGCGGCGAACGGCTCTACCGCACCGGCGACCTGGTGCGCCGCAACGCCGACGACCTGCTGGAGTACGTCGGCCGCGCCGACTCCCAGGTCAAGATCCGGGGCTTTCGGATCGAACCCGGCGAGATCGAGGCCGCCCTGCTCGACCAGGACGGCGTCTCCCAGGCCCTGGTCACCGTCCGCGAGGACGCCCCGGGCGCGCGCGTCCTGGTCGGCTACGTCGTCGGGACCGCCGACACCGGTGTCCTGCGCGAACGCCTGGCCGACCGCCTGCCCGGCTACATGGTGCCCGCCGCCGTCGTGGCCCTGGACGCGCTGCCCCTGACCGCCAACGGCAAGGTCGACCACCGCGCCCTGCCCGCGCCCGCCGTCCGCTCCGCCGCCGACCACGTCGAGCCGCGCGGGGAAGCCGAGCGCGCCGCGGCCGAGGAGTTCGCCGCGGCCCTGGGCCTGGAGCGGGTCGGCGCCCGCGACGACTTCTTCGCCCTGGGCGGCGACTCCATCCTCGCCGCCCGCGTGGCCTGGCGCCTGGGCGAGCGCCTGGGCACCGGCCTCGACCCGCGCGCGCTGTTCCGCCACCCCACCCCCGAGGGCATCGCCGCGGCCGGGGACGCCGGGCGCCGCGAGGAACCCATCGCCCCTGCCGGGCGCGGCCGGCCGCTGCCGCTGTCGGCGGCCCAGCGCCGCCTGTGGTTCCTGCACCAGCTCGACGGCGACAGCGCCGAGTACCACACCGGAAGCGCCTTCCGCCTGCGCGGACCGCTCGACGTGCCCGCGCTCCGCCGCGCCCTGGAACTGCTCCAGCGGCGCCACGAGGCCCTGCGCACCACCTACGACACCGTCGACGGCGAACCCGTCCAGCACGTGCGCGAACCCCGCGCCGACCTGCTCACCGTGCGCGAGATCCCCTCCGCCGACCCGGCCGACCGGGAGCGGGAGCTGCACCGGCACCTGCTGCGCGAGGTGGACACCCCCTTCGACCTCGTGGCGGGGCCGCCCACCCGCGCCCTGCTGCTGCGCCTGGACGAGCGGGACCACGTCCTGGTCCTGAGCACCCACCACATCGCCTGTGACGGCTGGTCGGTCGACCTGCTCCACCGCGACCTCGCCGCCTACTACCGCGCCGTGCGCGGCGCGGAGCCCGACACCCGCGCGCAGGCCGACTACGCCGACTTCGCCGTCTGGGAGCAGGGCCGCTGGGAGGGGCCCGAGGCCCGGCGCCGCCTGGAGTACTGGGCGCGCACCCTGGAGGACGTGCCCCCGCTGGCAGTGCCCACCGACCGCCCTCGCCCCGCCCGGCGCACCACCGCCGGGGCTGTCCATCGAACCCGCCTGACCCCCGACCAGCTCCGGGGGCTGCGCGCGTTGGGCGGGGCGAGCGGCGCCACACTCTTCGCGACCCTGGCCGCCCTGACCCAGGCCGTGCTCTCGGCCGCGTCGGGTTCGGCCGACGTCGCCCTGGGCGCGGCCTCCGCCGGACGCGACCACCCCCAGCTTGAGGACGTGGTCGGCTTCTTCGTCAACCCGGTCGTGCTCCGCTCGCGCCTGCGCCCGGGCACCACCGCGGCCGAGTTCGTCGGACAGGTGCGCGCCGAGGCCGACGCCGCACTCGCCCACGAGATGCCCTTCGACCGGGTCGTCGACGCCCTGGTCACCGAGCGCGACCCCTCCCGAGGCCCCCTGTTCCAGGCGCTGATGGTCCTCCAGAACGCCCACACCGGCGGTCTGGAACTGGAGGGTCTGCGCGCGGAGGAGGTCGACCTGCCGCGCACCGCCGCCCTGGCCGACCTGGTCTTCGAGTATGCCGAACGCGACGGCGCCCTGCGCCTGTCGGTGGAGTACAACACCGACCTGTACGACGCCGGACGCGTGGCGGCCCTGGCCGACGCCCTGTCCCGGCTGGCCGACGCCGTCGTCGCCGACCCCGGCCTGGACCTGGCCGCCCTGGACCTGCGGCCCGGGGCCGAACGCGCCCTCCTGGACTCCTGGGAGCACGCACCCGCCCGGGGCGAGCCCGCCTCCGTGACCGCGGCGTTCGCCGAGCAGGCCGCCCGCACCCCCCGCGCCCCGGCCCTGGTCGGAGACTTCCCTGCGCTGACCTACGCCGAACTCGACGCCCGCTCCGCCGACCTGGCCCGCCTGCTGAGGGCCTGGGGGGTGGGCACGGAGGACGCCGTGCCGCTGCTGCTGGAGCGGGGGCCGCACGTGGTAACCGCGATGCTCGCGGTGCTGCGCGCCGGAGGCGCCTACGTCCCCGTCCATCCGGACGACCCGGCCGAACGCGTGGCCTGGACACTCGCCCGCACCGGCGCGCGCGTCATCGTCACCGACACCGCCTCGCGCTCCCGCATGCCCGAGGGCACCGACGCGCGCGTGCTGGTCCTGGACGGGCACGGCCCCTACCCGACCGTGCGGACCGAGGCCCCCCTGCCCGGGGCCGACCCGCGCGCGCTGGCCTACGTCATGCACACCTCCGGTTCCACCGGCGAGCCCAAGGGCGTGGCGGTCACGCACGCCGACGTGGTGGCCCTGGCTCGCGACTCCCGATGGGGCGGGGGCCGCGACGAGCGCGTGCTGTTCCACTCCTCGCACGCCTTCGACGCCGCCACCTACGAGATCTGGACGCCGCTGCTGCGAGGCGGGTCCGTGGTCGTCGCGCCGCCCGGGCGCATGAGCGCCGAGGAGTTCGGCGCGCTGGCCCGCCGACACCGGATCACCTCGACCTTCGTCACCGCCGCGCTGTTCAACCTCTACGCCGCCCAGGACCCCGCCTGCTTCGCCCCGCTGCGCGAGGTCATCACGGGGGGCGAGGCCGCCAGCCCCGCGAGCGTGCACCGGGTGCTGCGGGCCTGCCCCGGCACCGCGGTCGCCAACGGCTACGGGCCCACCGAGACCACCACCTTCGCCGCCCACCACCCCGCCGCGCGCACCGGCGAACCGGTGCGCACCGTGCCGATCGGCACGCCCCTGGACGGCATGCGCGTGCGGGTGCTCGACACCCTCCTGCGCCCGGTGCCCCCGGGCGCGGTCGGGGAGCTGTACGTGGGCGGGGCCGGAGTGGCCCGCGGCTACCTGGGCCGCCCGGGGCTGACCGCCGAACGCTTCGTGGCCGACCCCTTCGGCGACGGCGAACGGCTCTACCGCACCGGCGACCTCGTGCTGTGGAACGGCTCCGGGGAGCTGGAGTACGTCGGCCGCGCCGACTCCCAGGTCAAGATCCGGGGCTTCCGGATCGAACCCGGCGAGGTCGAGGCCGCCCTGCTCGCCCTGGACGGCGTCGCCGAGGCCGTCGCCCTCGTACGCGCCGCACCCGGCGGCGGGCGCAGGCTCCTCGCCTACGCCGTGCCCTCGAACGGGGAGGCGGACGAGGAGACCGCCGAGGAGTGGCGCCGCGCCCTGGCCCGCGTCCTGCCCGGCTACATGGTCCCCGCCGCCGTCGTGGCCCTGGACGCGCTGCCCCTGACCGCCAACGGCAAGGTCGACCGCCGCGCTCTGCCCGACCCCGGGCACGGCGGGGAGCACACCGCACCCCGCACCGACACCGAACACGTCCTGGCCGAGGTGTTCGCCTCCGTCCTGGCCGTGGAGCGCGTGGGCGTCCACGACGACTTCTTCGCCCTGGGCGGCGACTCCATCCTCAGCATCCAGATGGTCTCCCGGGCCCGCCGTGCCGGTGTGGAGCTGAGCAGCCGCGACGTCTTCTCCCATCCCAGCGTCGCCGCCCTGGCCGAGGTGGCGCGGGTGCGGCGGCCCGGCGCGTCCGGCGCCGGTCCGGTGAGCGGCCCGCTCACCGCCACGCCCGTCATGGGCTGGTTCGACCGCACCCACCCGGTGGCCCCCGACCACTTCGCCATGTCGGTGCTGCTCGACCTCGCCGGGCCCCTGGAGCCGCGCGCCCTGCGCACCGCCCTGGCCGCCCTCGCCGACCACCACGACATGCTGCGGCTGCGCCGCGACGGCGACGGCCCGCGCGTTGCCGAACCCGGCACGGCCGCCCCGCCGCTGAGCGTGGTCGACCTGTCCGGACACGGACCCGGGCGGGCCCGCGACCTGGCCGAGGAGAGCATCCGGGCCGCCCACAGCGGCCTCGACCTGGCCCGCGGCCCCGTCCTCGCCGCCGTCCTGCTCGACTCCGGCCCCGAGGGCTCCCGGTTGCTGCTGACCGCCCACCACCTCGTCGTGGACGGGGTGTCCTGGCGGGTGCTGCTGGAGGACCTGGCCACCGCCTACCGCCAGGCCGCCGAGGGCGCGCCCGTGGATCCGGGGCCGCGCACCACGCCCTTCTCGGTGTGGGCCGACCGCCTGGCCCGGCACACCGCCGAGGGGGCCTTCGACGCCGAACTCGACACCTGGGCCGAGGTCGCCGCCACCCGCGCCGAACTGCCCCGCGACCACCCCGGCCGGGGCAACGGCCTGGTTCGCGACCAGGAGGTGGTCACCGCCGGACTGTCCGAGGAGGACACCCGCCGCCTGCTGGCCGAGGCGCCCGCGGCCTTCCGCACCCGCGTCAACGACCTGCTGCTGTCCGCCCTGGGCCGGGTGCTGTGCGAGTGGACCGGCTCCGCGCGCGTGCCCGTGGACCTGGAGGGGCACGGCCGCGAGGACCTGTTCGAGGACCTGGACACCTCGCGCACCGTGGGCTGGTTCACCACGGTGTTCCCCGTCGTGCTCACCGGCGGGCCCGACCGGACCGAGCAGATCCGCGCCACCAAGGAGATGCTGCGCGCGGTCCCCGGCAACGGCCTGGGCTACGGCGCCCTGCGCCACCTGGGCACGCCCGAACAGCGGGCCCGCCTGGAGCGCGACCCCGCGCCCGGAGTGAGCTTCAACTACCTGGGCCGCTTCGACACCGACCCCGGCCGGGGCGCCCTGCACACCGCGATGCGGCTCAACCCCGGCGGCGAGCACTCCCCGGACGAGGAGCGCGCCCACCTGGTCGAGGTGGTGGGCCGCTTCGAGGGCGAACGCCTGGTCTTCGACTGGTACCACGCCACCACCGTCCACGGCACGGCCACCGTGCGCCGCCTCGCCGGGGCCATGGCCGCCGAACTCGCCGCGCTGGTCGAGCACTGCCTGGACCCCGCCCACGGCGGGGCCACCCCCTCCGACTTCCCGCTCGTGCACCTGGAACAGGACGAGGTCGACCGCCTCGTCGGCGACGGCCGCGACGTCCAGGACGTGTGGCCGCTCACCCCGATGCAGCAGGGCATGTTCTTCCACTCCGCCCTGGAACCCGACTCCGGCTCCTACCTGGAGCAGGTGGTCGTGGACCTGGACGGCGTGGACGACCCCGGTGCCCTGGGCCGCGCCTGGCGGCGGGTGGTCGCGGCCACCCCCGTCCTGCGCGCCCGCGTGGCCTGGGAGGGGCTGTCCGAACCGGTCCTGCTCGTGCACCGCGCCGTCCCCGTCGAGGTCGCGCACCTGGACCTGCGCGGCGCGACGGAGGAGAAGCGCGAGCGTGCCCTGGCCGACCACCTGGCCGAGGACGCCGCCCGGGGCGTGGACCCCGTCCGCGACCCGCTCCTGCGGGTGACCCTGCTGCGCACCGGCGAGGTCTCCGTGCGCCTGGTGTGGACCTTCCACCACCTCGTCCTGGACGGGTGGAGCCTGCCCCTGGTCATGGAGGACGTCCTGGCCGCCTACCGGGGCGGGGTCCCGGCCGCGCGCCCCGACTACCGGGAGTACCTGCGCCGCCTGGCCGGACGCGACGCTGAGGAGGGGCACGCCTTCTGGCGGGGCGTGCTGGAGGGAGTCACCGAGCCCACGCCGCTGCCCTACGACCGGCCGCCCGCCGCCCTGCGCGCCGCCCGCTCCAGCGCCCGCAGCGAGGCCGTCCTCGCACCGGAGCGGGCCGGTGCCGTGCACGCCTTCGCCCGCGCCCACGGCCTGACCGTCAACGCCGTGGTCCAGGGCGCGTGGGCCCTGCTCCTGTCCGCGTACTCGGGGCGGGCCGACGTGGTCTTCGGTGCCACCACCTCGGGACGCCCCGACGACATGCCCGGGGTGGAGGCCGCGGTGGGCCTGTTCATCAACACCCTGCCGGTGCGCGTGGCCGTCGACCCCGCCGAGCCCGTGGCCCGGTGGCTGCGCCGCCTCCAGGAGGACCAGGCGCGCTCGCGGGCCCAGGACCACCTGTCGCTGGCGCGCGTGCAGGCCGAGGCGGGCCTGCCCGGGGACACCCCGCTCTTCGACAGCGTCGTGGTGTTCGAGAACTACCCCGTGGACGAGGCCGCGGCCGCCGAACACGGGCTGCGGGTCCGGTTCGTCAACGCGGTGGAGGCCACCAACTACCCGCTCGCGCTGAGCGCCTACGCCTCCGACGGGCTGCGCCTGGTCTTGGGGCACGATCCGGCGTGCTTCGACGCCGAGACCGCGGACCGCCTGCTGGGCGACCTGGAGCGCATCCTGGTCTCGCTCACCGAGGACCCCGAACGCCCCCTGGGCAGGGTGGCCGGGGCCGACCCGGCCCGGTCCCTGGCCCTGGCCGACGGCGGGGGAGAGGAGCCGCCCGCCGCCACCGTCACCGCGCTGTTCGCAGAGCGGGCCGCCCGCCACCCCGAGGCGACCGCCCTGGTCGGCGCGGACGGCGAGTGGACCTACGCCGAACTGGACGCCGAGGCCGACCGGATCGCCGACCGCCTGGCCGCGCTGGGCGTGGGCGCGGAGTCCCGGGTGCTGCTGCTCATGCCGCGTTCGCCGCGGGTGGTGGCCGCCATGCTCGGCGTCCTGCGCACGGGGGCCGCCTACGCGCCGCTGCACGAGACCGTTCCGGCGGAGCGGGTCGCCTCCCTGGCCCGCGCGCTGGGCGCGCGCGTGGCCGTGGCCGACCCCGGCACGGCCGAACGCTGCGCGGATGTGGAGGCGGTGGTGGGCTACGCCGCCGACGGCACACTGTCCGGGGCGGGCGAGGGCACGCAGACCTCGGTCCGCCGGGGCCCGGTGCACGGGCACACCGCCGCCTACGTCATGTTCACCTCGGGCTCCACGGGCACGCCCAAGGGCGTGGTGGTCGACCACCGGGCCGTGGTCGCCCTCAGCGCCGACTCCCGCTGGCGCGAGGGCCACGACAGGGTTCTGTTCCACTCCCCGCACGCCTTCGACGCCGCCACCTACGAGGTCTGGGTGCCGCTGCTCAACGGCGGAACCGCGGTGGTGGCCGACGGGCCGGTCTCCGCCGACGCCCTGCGCGAGCACACCGCCCGGCACGGGGTCAGCGCGGTCTTCCTCACCACCGCCCTGTTCAACCTCTTCGCCCAGCAGGACCCCGAGTGCTTCGCGGGGCTGCGCGAGCTGTGGACCGGCGGGGAGGCCGCCGACCCGGCCTCCCTCGCCCGCGTGCGCCGGACGTGCCCCGGCACCGAGCTGGTGCACGTGTACGGGCCCACCGAGGCCACCACCTTCGCCACGTGCACCCCGCTGAGCGCGGAGGAGGCCGACGCCGGGCACTGCCCGATCGGCCGCCCCATGGACGCCACCGGTGCCCACGTCCTGGACGGCGCCCTGCGCCCGGTCCCGCCCGGCGCGGTGGGCGAGCTGTACCTGTCCGGGCCGGGGACGGCGCGCGGCTACGACGGCCAGCCCGGCCTGACCGCAGAGCGCTTCGTGGCCGACCCCTTCGGCGACGGCGGGCGGCTGTACCGCACCGGCGACCTGGTGCGTTGGTCCGCCGAGGGGCGCCTGGTCTTCGTGGGCCGCGCGGACGGCCAGGTGAAGCTGCGCGGGTTCCGCATCGAGATGGGGGAGGTGGAGGCCGCCCTGCTGCGCGGGCCCGGGGTCGCCCAGGCCGTGGTTCTGGTGGCCGATGCGCCCACCGGCGGACGCCAGCTCGTCGCCTACGTCACCGGAGGGGAGGTGGACGCGGAGCTGGTGCGCGAGCGCCTGTCCCGCGAGCTGCCCGCCTACATGGTGCCCGCGGCCGTCACCGTGCTGGAGGCGCTGCCGCTCAACGCCAACGGCAAGGTGGACCGCGCCCGCCTGCCCGAACCCGCCTGGGCACGCGCCGCCGCGCCCGTCCACGTCGAGCCGAGCACCCCCACCGAGGAGGCTGTGGCCGAGGTGTGGGGGCGCACCCTGGGGCTGGAGCACATCGGCCGCGACGACAACTTCTTCGACATCGGCGGGGACTCGGTGCGCAGCCTCCAGGTGGTGCGCGAGGTCGAACGCCTGCTGGACGTCACGGTGCCCACCCGGCTGCTGTTCGACCACCAGACGGTGCGCGCCTACGCCGAGGCGGTGGAGGACGTGCTGCTGGAACAGATGTGACGCGGGACCCGGGCGCCGCCGACCGGCGGCGCCCGGGGATGTTCAGCGCGCGGAGCCGCCCCGGCGTCCGTGACCTTGGCGCCGGGGAGGCGCCCCGATGCGCGGTGGACGGTCCGGGGGCGGACGGCCCCGGACCCGGGCGGCCTCAGCGGTCGCGGAACGCGTGCCCTGGAGCACACGGCAAACCCGGTATGCGCAGGGCGTTCCGACGTGGGGAGGAGAGGAGACGCCCGGGTCGTCTCAGCGGGCGCGGAGTGCCCGGCCCCGCGTTCCGGGCAGGGCCACGTGCCCCTTGGTGACGAGGTGGAACCGCTCCAGGCCGGGGCACTGCACCTGCACCACGACGGTGCCGTGCTCCAACTCCCGCAGCGGGTGCGCCGCGACGCGGTGCCCGGCCGCCGTCAGCCGTTCCACGACGGCGGCCCGCTGGAGGGGCACGCCGGTGCCGGGCGGCACGGTCTCGGGCGGCACCGCGCCCGGCGGCGCCTCGTCGATCCGGTCGGCGAAGTCCAGCATGGCGCAGGCCAGGAGACGGGGGTGTCCGGCGAGCCTGGCGCCGACCCCGGCCGCGACGTCGTGGTCGGCGACCAGCCGCGCGAACGGCCCCGACGCCTCCGTCGCCGCCGACTGCTCGGCCACGACCCGGGCGAGCAGCTCGCCTTGGACGAACTCGGTGACGGCGCGTTCCGCCGCGAGTTCGCCCGACAGGGAGGCGCCGAGCCCGTAGCGGTGGTCCGGGGCGCCGTCCCGGCGTTCGGGGGCGTAGGCCATGACCACGGGCACGCCGAGGTCGGTGGTCAGGTCGAGCAGGACCACCGGGCCGCCGACGAGGTCGCGGGCGCGGTCCAGGTGGGCGCGCAGGCGGCCGGGCAAGGCCTCGCGGGCCACGCACGCGGGCATGGGGCCGCCGTCGTAGACCGAGCGCAGCAGGAACAGCGAGAACGCGTCGCGCTCCACCCACTCGTTCAGGGCGTGCAGGAGCGCCTCGTCGCGGGTGGCCCCGATCGCGCAGCCGGAGTTGACGCTGTAGGACATCGCCGAGCGGTACTCGGCGGTGTCGCCGAGGGCGCGGCGCACCCGCGCCGCCTCCCCGCCCGGGACCGGGTACCACGGCGCCCACAGGAACACGGGGACGTCGAACGGCGGGCCGCCATCGAGCGCCTCGTGGCGCACGCAGGCCACCCGTGCTTCCCGCTGCGCGGCCACGTCGCGGACCGCCCGGTCGGCGGCGAAGGGGCCCTCGGCCAGTTCCGCGGCCTCCACCAGGCGCACCGGCAGCGTCTCCAGGACGGTGGGGCCGGTGAACGCGTGTTCCAGGGCCTCGAACTGGGCGCCGACGCGTGCGGGAAGGCCGGGGCCCTTGCCAGCGCCGAGTCCGTAGGGGACCTCGGAGCCGTCGGCGTCCCACAGGCCGCACTGGACGGCGGTCGGTTCGCGGTCGTCGAGCGTTCGGTAGCGGGCGCTCCAGCCGAGGGCGCGTACCTCGGCGCGGACCCGCCGCTCCGCCTCGTCCAGGGTGAGTTCGCGCTCGCGGGTTCCGGACCAGCTTCCGGAACCCGGCCCGGGGAGCGGGGAGGTCCGCTCCCCGGACGCGGGGATCCACGCGGATCGCGTCACCGCGCTACTCCGCGGTCTCCTCGTCCAGTTCCTCGACGGCCGGGGCGATCTCGTCCGCGCTGTCCAGCGGGGCGGTCCACTCGTATCCTGCGCAGGCCATGGTGCGGCTCCTCGGCGATAGACACACGGGACGCGCACGGGGTTGTCCGCGCCCCCGTCCTGCCTACCCCGCGAAGTGACGCCTGTCACTCGAAAGCGCCCTTTTCCCGTGAGTTCGTGCGGCTCTCCCGAAACCCGCGGAACGAGCGACCGGAGTACCGGGTCCGCTCACCAGCCCGGTGTGTCCGGGACAGGCGCGGCGCCTCGGGTCCGCTCACCCGTCCGTTTCGCCCGGGGCGGGCGCGGCGCCCCTCAGGAGAGCCGGTCGGCGACGGCGGTCACCGCCGCCAGGACCACCGCGCGGTCCGGTGCGCCCTCGTCGCGCTCGAAGTGGCGGTGCATCGACCACCCCTCGACCAGGGCGTCCAGCGCGCGGCACGCCTCGGGTGGAAAGTGCGCCGACAGGGAGGCGCGGCTGGTGGCCATCCACGCGCGCGCGGCCCGGTGGACCGCCTCGTCGTGGCTGGCGTAGGAGTACATCTCGAAGAGCAGGACGAACTGGTGGGGCGTGGCGTACTCGGGACCGCAGATGAGGTCGACCACGGCCTCGCACGCCTCGTCGCGGTCGCGCGCCGCCGCGAGCCGGTGCGCGTAGTACTCCGACATGGTCCCCGCCAGGTGTGTGAACGCCTGCTCCAGGATCGCGGGCAGGCCGTCGAAGTGGTAGGTGAGCGAGCCCAGGGGCACCGAGGCGCGCTCGGCGATCGCCCGGTGCGTGGTCCTGTGCACACCGCGCTCGGCGATCACCTCCAGGGCCGCGGCGAGGATGCGCTCCTTGCGTCGCGGGTCGTTGGCCACCCGCCTGGTTCCGGCCATGTTCCCCTTCCGCCCGCGGTCCGCTCCGTCCACGACCATTCTGGTGCGCGCCCGCCCCATCCGTGCCCGTGGTGCCCGCGCCCACAAGTGTGTACTTTTGTACACACTACTGACCGCCACTCCACTGGGAGCCCTCCATGGGAACCGCCGTGGGCCGTCGGCGCCTCGCGCTGTGCGTCCTGTTCCTCCTGCCCGGGCTGGGGATCTCGTCCTGGGTCACGCGCACCCCCGCCATCCGCGACGCGCTGGGCGCCTCCACCGCCGAGATGGGGTTCGTCCTGTTCGGCCTCTCGATCGGTTCGATGATCGGCGTCCTCGGCTCGGGCGCGGTCGTCGCCCGCCTGGGCGCACGTCCGGTCGTCGTGGTCGGGACCGTCTCGATGCTGGGGAGCCTGCCCGTCATCGGTCTGGGCGCGGGCCTGTCGACCGCCCTCCTCGTCGCGTTCGGCCTGTTCCTCTTCGGGCTGGGCATGGGCGCCGGGGAGATCGCCATGAACATCGAGGGAGCCGACGTCGAGCGGGTCATGGCCGAGCCGCTGCTGCCGCGCATGCACGGCTTCTTCAGCCTGGGAACCGTCATCGGCGCCCTCGTCGGCATGGCGCTCACCGCGGTCGGGTTCCCCGTGGCGTGGCACCTGGCGGCGATGGGCGTCCTGACCCTGGCGGTCGCGGCGACGCTCTTCGGCTCCCTGCCCCCCGGCACCGGCAGGGCGCTCCCGCGCGCCTCCGGCCAGGAGAACGCGGGCGGCGGACGCGCGCTGTGGAAGGACACCCGCCTGGTGCTGATCGGCCTCATCGTGCTCGCGATGGCCCTGGCCGAGGGCACCGCCAACGACTGGCTCCCGCTGATCATGGTCGACGGCCACGGCTTCGACCCGGCCCTGGGGTCGATGGTCTACGCCGTCTTCGCCGCGTCGATGACGGTCGGGCGCTTTGCCGGGGGCTACTTCCTGGCGCGCTTCGGCAGGGCCCGAGTGCTCGGCGCGAGCGCGCTGGCCGGGGTGGCGGGTATGGGGCTGGTGGCCGGTGCGGACAGCCCGGTCCTTGCGGCGGCGGCCGTGGTCCTGTGGGGGCTGGGCGCCTCGCTGGGCTTCCCCGTGGCGCTGTCGGCGGCCGGGGACTCCGGGCCCGACTCAGCGGCCCGGGTCTCCCTGGTGGCCACGCTCGGATACGTCGCTTTCCTGGTCGGGCCGCCCGTACTCGGCCTGCTGGGGGAGGCGTACGGGCTGCGCGCGGCCCTGGTCGTGCCCCTGCTCTTCGTCGCGTTCGCCGGGTTCCTCAGCCCGGCGGCCCGCCCGCGCCGGGTGGCGGACGCGCGGATCGCCCGGGACGGTGCTGGAGCCGGAGGGGACGGTGCGAGGGCCGAAGGGAGCGGTGCGGGAGCCGATCGCGGCGGCGCGGAGGCCGGGCAGGGCGGTGCGGAGGCCGGGCAGGGCGGTGCGGGGGCCGGGCAGGGCGGTGCGGAGGCCGACCGGGCCTGAGGCGGTTGCCGGAACGGTCGAGCGTGTCACGACCCGGGGGTGCGTCCGGGAGCGGCGGATGGCACACTCACGCCATGGCCGACGCCCCGCCCGGATCCCCCGACCCAGCCGCCCGTGTCGACGCCTGGCTCAACGGAGCCTGGGTCATCGCGGCGCTCGCCGCCGCCGCGGAGGGCGCGCCGCTGTCGCGGGAACACGGCAGGTTGCTGGCCGCCGCGGGGTGCGCGGAGCCCGACGGCGACGGGTGGCGACTGCTCCCGGCCTACCGCGACGTCCTTGCGGGCTCGGCCGGGCCGTCCGCCTTCCCGCGCAGGGTCGCGCGGCAGCTGACCCAGGCCGCCGACGCCGCCCTGGGCGAGCAGGACCGCGCGGAGGAGGATGACGCGGCCTTCCTGGCCGAGGGAGCCGCCTCAGGACGGCGGATGGCGGACTTCCTGAACCTGCTGGAGGCGCGTGTTCCGGGGTTCGGTGACCTCCTCGGCCGGGATGGTCTGCGTTTCCTCGACGTGGGAACCGGGATCGGCGCCATCGCGGCCGCGGTCCTGGAGCGCGTCCCCGGATCCCGCGCGGTCGGGCTCGACGTCCAGCCCCGGGCGCTGCGCCTGGCTGAGCGCCACCTGTCAGAACGCGGGCTGCGCGACCGGGTCGAGCTGCGCCTGCTCGACGTGGCCGAGCTGTCCGAACCCGGGGCCTACGACCTGGCCTGGCTTCCCCTCGCGGCTCTCCCGCCCGACGCCGTCGCGCAGGCGCTGCCGCGCGTGCGCGAGGCCCTGCGTCCCCGTGCCTGGCTGCTCACCGCGACCGTGCTGCGCGACGACCCCGGCGACGCCCCGGACGGCGGGATGCGCGACGCGGTGGTGCGCTGGCGGATGTCCCGCAGCCGGATCACCCCCTGGGGGCCGCGGGAGGCGGCGCGCGAACTGACCGCCGCGGGCTACCGGGACGTGCGGCGGGTGGCCACGTCCGAACCCGCCCTCACCCTGCTTGCCGCCCGCGCGCCCTGAACCGCGAGCCGCACGTGCCCCGCTCGCCGCCCGCGCGCTCTGAACCGCGAGCCCGCCGCCGAGGCTGCCCCACACATGTTCCGCTCGTCGCCCGCGCGCCCTGAGCCTCCCCGTGCCTCAGCCCGTGCCGAGGTAACCGTTCGGGTCGAGCACGTACTTGCTGGCCGCGCCCTCGTCGAAGGCCCGGTACCCCTCGGGCGCCTCCTCCAGCGGGATCGCCACGGCGTTGACGGCCTCGGCGATGCGCACCCGGTCGTGGAGGATCGCCTCCATCAGCTCGCGGTGGTACTTCATGACCGGGCACTGGCCGGTGAAGAAGGCGTGCGACTTCGACCAGCCCAACCCGATCCGGACCGACAGGGAGCCCTCCTTGGCGGCCTCGTCGGACGCGCCGGGGTCGCCGGTCACGTACAGGCCCGGGATCCCGATGGAACCCCCGGCCCTGGTCACGTCCATCGCGGTGTTGAGCACGCTGGCGGGAGCCTCCTTCGAGGCGCCCTCACCCGTCCCGTGCGCCTCGAAGCCGACCGCGTCCACCGCGCAGTCCACCTCGGGGACGCCCAGGATCCGCTCGATCTGCCCGGCGAGGTCCCCCTCGGCCACGTTCACCGTCTCGCACCCGAAGCTGCGGGCCTGCGCCAGCCGCTCCTCCTTCATGTCCGCGACGATCACCACCCCCGCGCCGAGCAGCCGGGCCGACGCGGCTGCGGCCAGCCCGACGGGCCCGGCCCCCGCGACGTAGACGCTCGACCCCACGCCCACGCCCGCGGTGACGCAGCCGTGGTAGCCGGTCGGGAAGATGTCCGAGAGCATCGTCAGGTCCAGGATCTTCTCCATCGCCTGGTCGCGGTCGGGGAACGCGAGGAGGTTCCAGTCCGCGTAGGGCACGAGCGCGTACCTGGCCTGTCCGCCGACCCAGCCGCCCATGTCGACGTAGCCGTAGGCCGAGCCCGGCCGATCCGGGTTCACGTTCAGACAGATCTCCGTGCGCCGGGCCTTGCAGTTGCGGCAGCGTCCGCAGGAGATGTTGAACGGGACCGAGACGAGGTCGCCGACCTTGACGAACTCCACGTCGGGTCCGGTCTCGACCACCTCGCCGGTGATCTCGTGGCCTAGGACCAGCCCCTCCGGCGCGGTGGTGCGCCCCCGGACCATGTGCTGGTCGCTGCCGCAGATGTTGGTGGCGACGACCTTCAGGATCGCCCCGTGCGGCACCTTGCGTCCGACGTTGGCCGGGTTGACCCCGGGGCCGTCCTTGATGACGAACTCGGGGTAGTCGACGTCCTCGACCTCGACCCGGCCCGCGCCCCTGTACACCACACCTCTGTTGCCAGACATGTCCTTCCCACCTCTCCGCCCCCGGGAGGGGGCACTTTCCCCTGTGGTTTCCGGTCGGGGCGGGCGGTAATCCGACACCGGAACCGCTCCCGGACTTCTTTGCCGGATCGGGGCGCGCTGTCAGCGCGGGGGAGGGGCCGTCAGTGGGCGGAACGGAGGCCGGGGCGGCGATTCGTACGCACCGGCGTATCCGAGTAGGCCGGGCGGCGTGTGAACCGGTACCATTTCCGAGGGACGCGGCCGGGACCACGGTCGCGGCAGCCCGCCAGCGTAGCTCAATTGGCAGAGCAATCGCCTTGTAAGCGATAGGTTAGGGGTTCAAGTCCCCTCGCTGGCTCTCACATGGTCTGACCTGGGAAGACGCCCGGTCAGTCGCGTCGCCGGGGCGGCCTGCCCGCCCCGAGAGCAACCGCCTGCGCCGACCTCCGCACGCCCGAGGACGGGCGCGACGGCGCCCCCGCGTCGTACACCGATGCTGACAAGAGCGTCGACATGCCGCGCTCCGAGCCCGTACGCGGCTGGGAACGGACTGCGCGAGCGCCTCCGGTCGTGGCTGGTGCTGCTGCCAGCGTTTTCGGCAGTGCTCTTTGAAGCTCTTGAGGAGCGAGGTGCTCTGGGATCCTCGCACGCGGAGGTAGACCGGTATGACGGAGGCGTCGGGACCAAGGAGACTGCACGTCTGGGCTCAGCAGCATTTGCTCAACCGGATGCTGAGACAGCTGTTCTACTGCCTGCAAACGGGTCAGGCATTCGACGGGCAACGCGGAGCTACCTCCGTGGTCAGTACATCTAGGGAGGACCCTTGGGGACGACGGGTTTTCCAGCGGCTGTCCAGAGCATGGTGTGTCGGAGGGTTCCGCCCACTCGGAGACGTAGGCACACACCGTGGCCGCGTACCCGGTCGGTTGCGAAAGGGGCGTCCGGGCCGCGACATGCCTTCGTGGTGACGTTGGCGCAGTTCAGAAGGTAGACCAATCCGGCTGATCGGAATGGTCTACCTGTGCCGCGTGGTTTATGCCCGTTTCGATATTTTCTGGCCACCGGTAACTGCTCTTATCAATATTGCAGGGGGCGCATAGGCGCCGATCTACTCCGCCGTCTCCTCGCTCTCGCGCCCTGGCCTCGTAACCGTGAAAGGTTCAGGAAGGATTTCTGCGGGCATTATCTCAGGAGGCATGGAGAAGTCCTGGGTAGCCCAACCGATGACAGACTCATAGGAATCCGCCACTCCCGCCACCGCCAGACGGTAGACCCCATCTCTTAGCTCCACAGGAACCCACGCCTCTTCCTTGGATCCGGTCACCAAAACTTCCAAGCCGAACTCGCAATCCCGGTTCCCGGTGATGAACTCCACCTCGAAGGTGCGCCGGTCCGCAACCTCGCCGCCCTCCAAGTACAGAGATTTGTCGAAGAAATCTTCCCCCAATTCCCTGTGGAACTGAGAATAATGATGGGGCATGACCTCCCGGGCCTTGGGATTGGCTTCAGTGAGGTCAAAAGCAAGGAAGATATCGTCGATGATCTCACCTCCTCCCTGGGTTGGAGGGAGGTCAACCAAGGTGCCGTTGGTGGCCGGGCCGCATAGCACGTCGGACAGCCGCATGTTCTGGACAATGACGGTAGTATCGTGGGCTGCCCCGATGGTGAAGCGTGAGCCGACGATCGACACGTCGAGTGACCCCTGGCTCGGTAGCCAGTTGTTCATGAAATGGTATAATCCGTCCTCCTTCGCCGTCCATTCGTTTTCATGGGTTGGCTCTGGGAGTGCCTGGTATTTAGGTATCAGGTCGGGGTTGGGGTCGCCCGGCACTATTTCCACTGGCGGGCCAGCTGCGTTATCCATCCTCTCTTTATCTTGCTGCTGTTCACGCTCCTCGGCGCTCTGATCAGCCGCCGCCGAATCCTGTGTGGCTTGGGACGCATCTAGTGTCGGCTTGACAATGGCCCAACCTGCAAGCGCAGCGAGTAGAGCACTGGCTACGCTGGCAATTGCCATCATCTGTCCTGTGTCCTGCGAGGCTCTTTTCCTTTTTGTTGGAACAGGCCGACGGGGGGAAGGTTTTTTGCGTTTGCGCTTCGCCATCTGATTCCTTCGGTGCCGCAGTGTCAGCGTGTTGGAAATCAACTCTATGGCAGGATGCAATGCGGTATCAATGGAAAGGCGCCCTTGGCCGCTTTCGGTCAACCGTATTCGGCTGAAGGGCTTCCCTGGCGGGTGGGGTCCGGAGGCGGTCCGGAAAACCCTCGCCTTCCATCGTGGTGGTGGGGGTCGAGGAGGATTACTGCAGGATGCTATGGACATGTGAGGGATATCACTCATCCCGTATCCGGAGGTTTCTGGCCAGGGGAGATGAGCACTCGACGACGCCGTGGAGTGCCCTGTCGTGCTCTCGGGGCAGGTGGGAACATGGGCCGCCGTCCGCTCCCGGCCATGCAGTGGCGATCACTGTGTCTACCCGACAGAGTGTGAGAGGAAGCCCCCGCCTTTCGAAGGGAACATGGTGAAGACGACTCGACTGCACCAGAGGATCACGGCCGGCCTAGTAACGCTGGCCGCAGCCGTTACCCTATCCGCCTCCATTGCGACACCTGCCGTAGCCGATAGGGGCGACTGTTTGGCCTACCTGATGTCGTGGGGCTACACCATCAACGAGCAAAAGCGGCGGGCTTGCTCTCTGGGAGAGACTCTCCTGGGTTTCCCTTACTGCGTCACGTTTCTCCAGTTGGAGAGTGTGACGGATGCTCACACTTCACGGGCCTGTGATCTTGCGGGATTCGGTATGTAGGTCCGCTTCTCCCGAAGCTACGGCGAGTTGCAAGGTAGGGGAGCGGACCAAGTAGGGGTAAGAAGCGTGCCAGCAAGTGCCAAATACCCCGCGAGTAACTTAGGTGGGGCCACGATGTTCCTCGCGCGCGACTGGCTTGCATCCGATGCAATCGTGACCCGGGTCGAGGAGGATCGCTACTGGATTTGGCGTCAGACCCCGCCGAAAGTCACAGCGAGATCACGACGACCCCCGCGCAGCACTCCGTTGCACGGGGCCTTTTCCGTACTCGCCCGGCGATACAGTGCGTCTCGCTCCTGATAAGGTTCATCATCAGAGGCCAGAAATTGACCAAACCAGCAGCGGATGAACGCGCCCTGACACCACAGACGGACTCACTGGGCACCCTCTACCTCCCGGGCCCGCCGCCTCCAAGACTCGGCCTCTTCCCCCCGGCCCGCCTCGACTAGCAGGTTCCCGAGGTTGAACATGGCGTCGGCGGGCCCCTGCTCGGCGTTCTGGTCGTCCGGTCGGCAGGCCGCTGGTGAAGCGCTGGATTCGACGGCTCTTCCCAGCCATGTCCGGTTAGGCGCTTCACCGCCGCCGTTCCTGCTGACGGCGCACGTGTGCTGTCTCCTCGCCCGGTGATCTCCGGCCGTCCTCGTGCGCGGCCGGGCCGGTCTTTGGAATGCACCGTCCTTCACCGGCTCTCGGGAAGAACAGGGCGCGAGAGCAGCACTGCCGGGTAGAGCGTCGTGGGCGCCCAACTCGTGCCCATCGGCTTGGTTGGCAGGCAGGGCCACCTTCACCCACCCCGGCGCTGGTGAGGCTGGTGAGGCTGGCGGGGCGAGCGGAGCATGCACGGTGACCGGAGTGTGGATGCCACCGGCCTGGATGCGGCAGTGGAGCTGCTGTGCCACACCGGCCTGCGCGCGGAGGAGTTGGGGGCCGGGTGGCAGGCCGCAGGGCCGCGAATCAGGGCCTGCGCGCCGCGGTGATGCACTCGTCCAGCCGGTTGCGCGCCTCCCACAACTCCCCCATCTGCCGGTCGAGGCGGTCGCGTTCGGCGGCGAGCAGCTTCAGCAGTCCCGGGGAGGCCCCACCGGAGTCGGCGAAGGGCAGCACCTCGCGGATGACCCTGCTGGGCAGACCCTCGGCGTAGAGCTGCTGGATCAGCCCGACCCGCTCGACGGCACCGGCCGCGTACTGGCGCCGACCACCCGCATCGCGGGTGGAGTGCAGCAGGCCCTGCTGCTCGTAGTAGCGCAGCGCCCTGACGCTGACACCCGCCTGCGCGGCGACCTCTCCGATCCGCACCCGGCCTCCCGCACCGATTCCACGTCCGGTTTGCACCTGACGTTGACGTCAGGTTCTAGCGTAGCGCGGACACCGGTCGGAGCCCTCTGTCCGATCCATCCTCGCGATTCCTGGAGCACGCCTGTGAACAGCACTCCTCCGTGTCCGACCGCCACCGGATCGTCCACACGGCGCCCAACGGCGCCCACAGCGGCAGAACACCGAGAGCGCAGCGCGGTCGGCATGTCCGACACCCGCGGAACCGTCGTCGTCCTGGGCGCCACGGGGCAGCAGGGAGGATCGGTCGCCGCGGCGCTGCGGGCCGACGGCTGGGCGGTTCGCGCGGTCGTACGCGATCCTTCCGGCCCCCGGGCCCGATCCCTCTCCGCCGCCGGAGTCGAGACCGTTCGCGGTGACCTCGGCGATCCGGAGTCGCTCCGCGCGGCCTTCGCCGACGCCCACGGCGTCTTCAGCGTCCAACTGAACTCGGGCCAGGCCGGCGCCGACGTGACCGACGAGGACGAGATCCGCTTCGGCACCGCGGTCGCCGACACCGCCGAGCAGAGCGGCGTCGCCCACCTCGTCTACAGCTCGACGGTCGCCGCGGGACCGACACCCACGGGCGTCGCCCACCTCGACACCAAAAGCCGTATCGAAGCCCACGTCCGGAACCTGGACATCGCCAGCACCATCATTCGACCGTCCACCTTCATGGAACTCCTCCTGACCCCCGACACGGGCCTGGACCGGGGACACCTGTCCTTCCTGACGCACCCCGACCGGGTCCACCAGTTCATCGCGGTACGCGATATCGGCCGGATCACCGCCGCGGTCTTCGCCTCACCCGACCGGTACGCCGACCGCAGCATGGATATCGCCGGTGACGCTCTTACAGGCAACGCCCTGGCTGAGCATCTGACCCGGGCCGCCGGTCGACCGATCACCTACAGCCGCCTGCCGGACACGCTCCTGGCGCAGAACGAGGTGCTCGGAAGGTTGGCTGTGCTCGCCGACGGCGGCAGACTCGCGGGACACGCGGACCTCGACGCGCTGCGCACGGAGTTCCCCTTCCTGCTGCGCTTCGACCACTGGTTGGCGGGCCCAGGTGCGGGCCTCCTCCAGGAGGCCCTCCGTCCCGCGGACACAGGCCTGCCCCCGTACTGACCGAGGCGGTGTGGGCGGCCGGGTTCGGGGGCGAGGAAAAGTACAGGATTTGGCGGTAGACCCCCGCCGGAAGTCACAGCGAGACCACGGCAGCCCCCGTGCAACGGAGCACCGCATGGGGGCTTTTTTGTGACCAGGTCGGTGTTAAGACAAGGGGGCACACTTTATAAGTTTTTCTTATCGAGCTCCAAGAGCCGAGAGGAAACCAGCAGCAGCCGAGCGTGCCCTGACGACATGGCAGTGCTCACCCAGCATTCTCCCCAACACGGGCCTGCTGCCTCTGCTCTTCGGCCTCCTTAGAGCGGACCGTTGCTTGCAGCAGGGCCCCGAAATGGACCGTCGAGTGAGTGTCACCCCCCTGGGGCTGAGCTCCCCGCACGCGGAGGTGGACTTGCGGGCTGGTGGTCCTCGTCCTGAAGCACGGACGTCTCCGCGCGGCGAGCCGCACGGAGACGTCCTGGGCAACGGTCAGGGGATCAGCACCGCGCATCCGCAGGCAGGTCGGCCTTGTAGTCGCCCTGGAGGGCGACGGCCGGGATCCAGCCGACCAAACCGTTGGCCAGATGGATCCGGACCCACACGTCGCTGGTGTAACCGCCGTAGGTGATCTGCTGGTAGTGCCCCCAGCACACGGCCTGAGCGGTATTCGGCCAGACGAGGTAGTTGCTCTGGGGAGGGTCGGGGCGGGTACGGGGCTGGCCGCGCACGGGGGCCTTCCCGCCCACCGGCGGGACCACGGTGTACGTGGCCGTGTGCGCCACCTCCGCTGAGGCCGGGCCGGGCATCGTGAGCGGGCCGGCTGCCACGAAGGCGACCAGGGCCGCGACCAGGAAGCTCCTCATCTGGGAGGCAGGACGCCTCGCTACGCGCCTCAGCACCGCGCACCCACGGGCAGGTTGGCCTTGTAGTCGCCGTTGAAGGCGATCGCGGTGACCCAGCCGGTGCCGCCGGAGTTCAGGCGCAGCTTGATCCACACATCGTTGGTGTAGCCGAGGTAGGTGATCTTCTGGTAGCGGCCCCAGCACACGGCGTTGTAGGAGTGGGGCGCCACGACGTGGCTGATCTGGGTGCTGGTGTTGCGGGGCTCGGAGCGCACCGGGGTCTGCCCGTAGTTCCAGGCGGTGACGCGGTAGGCCTGGGCCGACACCTCGCTGGCCGGGGCCGCGGAGGGTGCGGTGGCGGCGGAGGCGGGAGCGGCGCTCGCGAACAGGCCGACCGCCATAAGGGCGACCAGGACGGGGGAGAGGAGGGTCTTCATACGCAAGGGGGTCTCCAGTTCAGAGGAGGCGGGTGTGTGCGCACCGAGGTCTTTCGGTGACGCGCCGCATCCAAAGTAGTAGCAATGCGTTCGCATTGCAATGCACTTGCATTGCAAATTTGGCGCGAGGTTCGGCACTGCGATGCTTCGGGTGGCCGGGGGCCGTCAGGGGTGCTGGTCAGTCGTGCTGGACGGCGAAGCACACGACGAGCACGAAGACGAATCCCAGTGCGCCGAGCAGGAACGGTGAGTCGTCCGGAAGTGCGACACGTTCACTGATCCACGCCAGGGGTCCCCAGGTGGCGCCCCAGGCAAGTTCGGTGAATGCTGCCCCGTACCCCTGGATCATGAGCAGGATCCCCGTGACCAGGGTGAGTCCGTAGATCCGAGCCTCCACGAACATGAGGCGGAGTGTTTTCGACATGCCCAACTCCTCTCTTTGCAATGCAAGTGCATTGTAACCATGGTATGAGGAGTGTGGTGCAATGCGATGCTTCAGAGGGAAGACGGGGGAAGCGATGCCCAAACAGGTGGACCACCAGCAGCGACGCGCCCAGATCGCGGACGCGGTCTGTTCGCTGGTCTCAGCGCGGGGACTGGAGGCCGTCAGCCTGCGCGACGTGGCGGCCGAGGCCGGGATCTCGATGGGTCGGGTGCAGCACTACTTCCGGACCAAGGACGAGATGCTGCTGTTCGCGCTGGAACACGTGGCCAAACGCGAGGTCGCCAAGACGCTCGAACGCCTGGAACAAGCGCCGGAGCCGCCCTCTCCGCGAGCCATCGTCCGCACGGTTCTGGGCGGCCTGCTCGAAGAGGGCCCCCGCCCCGTGCAGGCGCAGCGCGTCAACGTCGCCTTCACGGCGCGGGCCGTGGTCGAGCCGTCCCTGGCAGCGTTCCTGCTCCGTGGCTACACGGACCTCCAGGAGCTTTTGGAGCAGGCGGTGGGCCAGGGGATCGACGAGGGGACGGTCGCCGAGGGGACCGACCCGCAGTGGGCGGCCACCGAGGTCTTCGCGCTGGCTGACGGACTGAGGGTGCAGGTCCTCCTCGGGCACATCACCAGGGACCGGGCCATGGCGGTCCTCGACGCCCGCCTGGACCGGCTTTTCAGCGGCTGACCGGTGGGGGTTCGGGGGCGAGGACCCGCGCTCAGGACCCGCCCGCCCTGTGGCTGGATGTCTCACTTCTGGAAACAGGCATTGCCAGAAGCTGACTTCGGGGGTGACTTCCGGAAAAACAACCCCTTGCTGAGAACAGCCCCCGAAACCACTTCTGGAAACACACGCACCGAGCGGGGTCGCCGAATCCTCGATATCCCCGAGGGCTTCGCGTCCGAGGCCGACAAGTCCTGGTTCCTACGGCCCTAAATGAAACCCAGCATGTCCAGCACGTTCATGAACAGGAAGAAGACCACACCGAGCAGGATCAGGGCAACGATGATGATGAACACCATCAACTTCTGGTTGCGCTCGATCCACGACATCATGTGGGCGTGGGTCTGGGCCAGCTGAGCGTAGGTGCGGGGTTCTACCAGGCGCTCGCAGGGCAGACCGAGCGCATCCACGAGGCGGTCCACGTCCTCGGTCGTGGTGGTGGCATCGCCCCACCGGATCAGTGTCCTGCCGTACCGGTCGAGCATGTACAGGCTGTCGATCGCTCTCATTCTGGGTTCTTTGATGGTCACTCTGACCACGCGCACGATGTGCGCGCGTGGTACCCGCCGGTGCCAGAAGAGCCCCCGACAGACGAGCTCGTGCGCCGTCACGGTGGTTCTGGCCATGAACAGCTGAACGACCATGACCAGAAGCATTATGGCGAACAGGATGCCCATGCCCCACGCCAGTCCGGCTGCGGATTGCACCGCCATAGAAACGGTTCCTGTCACGGCGGACACCACCACAAGGCAGATCAAGCCCCAGGACTTGCCCTTATCGGTCTTGAGTACGAGGTCGCTGTGCGTGTGGGGCATAGGGAAGGCACCGTCCTTCTTCAGTTCTCGTGAAGGAATAGGACGCGAGAGCAGAACTGCCGGTTCCGCACCGCTGCGGTCCGGGAGTCGGGCATCGCCTTCCGGCCGGGAGGAGCGGTGGATCCCGAGCAAAGCGACGTTGTCCTGAGTTCCGCGCGCGGAGGCGAGCCGGTCCGGGGCCGAGGAGAGCGGACTGCACGAAACCAGCCAGGGTGTGGGCCATTCGTGTCAGCGCACCGCCCGTTCGCCGCTCTCAGAAAATCGGTCAAGGTTCGGCCAAGGCGGATGCTGACAGCGCCTACCGCTCCCGCTGTCAGCACTCCCGCCAACGCTGTCATCCCTGGCCAGAGCCTGTTTCCGGTGCTGTCAGCGGACAGCGGTCGAGAAGAGTCCGCCCGCCCCACCTCCCACGCCCGGGCGCCTCGTGTCAGCTCCCTGCCAGCACCCTGCCCGCGTTCCGCCCGCCGACCGTGAGCCCTCCGTGCGCCCGCCGTCAGCCGGGCTCCCTTTCGTGGTCCGCGTCATCACTGACACGGCCCGCGAAGGGAACAGACCCATGACGACCGAACCGCTCAACCGCGCCGAGAGGGAGTTCCAGCTCCTCGACCTCGATGTCGCCGACCTCGCGGCGCAACTCGTCCCCGCCATCGACACCCCTCCCACCACCCTGGTCGAGCTGCGCGCCGCACTCCTGGACCGCACCACCGACCGCCGCTCGCGTGACGACGTCTGGCGGAGCCTGGTCGTGCGCGCACAGGACCGCGAGGAGTGGATGGTCGCCGCGATCGGCTTCGCCATGCCCGCGCTGCGCACCTGCGCCCGCGGCCTGTGCCGGGGCCTGGACCCGCGCACCGTCGAGGAGGTGGAGGAGGAGCTCCTCGCGGGCTTCGTCCACGCCGTCCGTGAGGCCGACACCGCCTGGCACCGCCTGCACTGGGCGCTGCGCTGCCGCGCCCAGCGGGCGGGCCTTCGGGCCCGGACCGCCGCGCTGCGCCAGCCGCTCCTCATGGCCGAACCGCCCGTCACCGCCATTGTCCCCACCGGAACGCCGGACACGGTCCTCTGCCGGGCCGCCCGCCACGACGTGATCACCCCGGACGAGGCCGAGATCATCGGCCGCACCCGCCTGGAGGGCGTCTCCCTGGCCACGGTCGCCCGGGAGCGGGGCGTGCCGTACTGGCGCCTGGCCAAGCGCCGCGCCCGCGCCGAGGAGCGCCTTGCCGAGGCGATCCGCTCCCGCCGGCTCACCGACCGGGATGACCTGCTGCTCGTGGCCTGAGTCGCGTCCTGACCCGTGGCCCGACGCGTGGCCCGACTCGTGGGCCTGACCCGTCGTGGTCCGAGCGCTGCGGCGGCTCCGCCCGCGTCACGGGCGGGCCGCCACGCGTCCCATCGACTCGTTTTCCTCCCCGCACGCATGCGCGGGGGAGCGCTCTCGGAAGGTGCGGGATGAGCATGTCGTGGTGTGTTCTGGCCGGGGCGGGTCCGCTCCTGCTGTCCGCCTCGCCGACGGAACTGGTCCTGCCCGGGCTGCACGCCGCCCAGGGCGAGGACCCCTACCTGTACGCGGTGCACGCGGTGGAGGTGGTCAGGAGGATCACCCGGCTGGTGCAGCTGCTCGCCGTCTCCCTGGCCACGCTCTTCATCGCGGTCTCCGGGGTGCGCTGGATGGTGGCGGGCGGTGAGCCCGGGGAGATCGACAAGGCCAAGCGCGGCATCTACGGGGCCTGCATCGGCTACCTCGTCGCCCTGGTGGGCGAGGTGCTGCTGCTGGCCCTGGACTACGTCGTGAAGTACGAGCAGGGCGTCTGATGTCCCCGGCCGAACCGGACGGGGCCGAGCAGGACCCCGCCGAGGTCTTCGACTGCGGGGTCCTGGAGGTCTCCTGCCACATCACCTCGTGGTTCCACGGCCTGGTCTCGGACGTGGTCAACCCGCTCTTCGGATGGATGGCGGACAAGGCGTTCCACACCCCCGAACCCACGCCCGGGGTGACCGGTGTGTGGGAGGGCGTGTCGGCGGCGGTCAACACGGCCTACGCGCTGCTGATCCTGGCGGCGGGGCTGGTCGTCATGGCCCACCACAGCCTCCAGGCCCAGTACGGGGCGCGGGAGGTCCTGCCCCGCCTGGTGGTGGGGTTCGTCGCCTCGAACCTGTCGCTGGTCGTGGTGCGGTTGATGTCGGACTGGTCGACGGAGTTCGCCCGGGCGTTCGCCGCCGACGGGGTCAGCGCGGAGAGGGCGGCGCGGGCCCTGACCGAGCGGGTGGGGCCCTTCCTGCTGGAGGCGACGGCGTTCGTCGTGCTGCTCCTGCTGGTGCTCGTGGTGCTGCTGGTGGTGTGGTCCCTGGTCGAGATCGTCCGGATCGTCATCGTGATCTTGCTGACGGTGGGCGCGCCGCTGATGCTGATGTTCCACGCGCTGCCGCAGACCAACCGGATCGCCGAACTGTGGTGGCGGGCGATGACGGCCGTGTGCGTGGTGCCGATCGCCCAGGCGCTGGCCTTCGTGGCGCTGATGCGGGTGTTCTTCGAGGGGGACACCCAGGTGCTGTTCGGGGCCGCGCAGATCCTGAGCGGGGACGCGAACCTCTTCGACCTGTTCCTGCTCCTGGTCCTGGTCTACGTCCAGATCCGCATCCCGTTCTGGACCTACAAGGCCGTGTTGTCGGGGCACCGGGGCAGGTCGCCGGTGGTGTCCGCGGCCAAGTCCCTGACCTGGGCGGCCGTGCTCACCACCGCGGCGTTCGCGACCGGCGGTACCGCGGCCGCGGGCACGGCGGCGACCGGGGCGGTGAGGGGGCGCCTGGGTTCGCTGCTGCGGACGGCCCACAACGCCGGGACCGTCCGCCGGGCCGGGGCCGTCCACCAGTCCGCCGCTATGCCGCGCCGCGTGCGGAACTGGAGGTTCGGCGCCCCGAACGCCTCGACTCCGCCCGCCCGGCACGGACCCGCCGTCTCGCGGTCCGCGCCTTCGGGCGCGGGGGAGCAGGGCGGTCCGGGACGCACACCGCCCGCAGGGCCCGGGCCCCGGACCCCGGGACCGCGACCGCCGGGTCACCGCCCGGACGGAAGGCCGACGCCGCGAACGGGAGCGAAGGCGCCGTGGACCGAGGGGAGCGACCAGGGCCGGTCGCGGAACCGCACGCCGCCACGGACCGGACCGCGCGGCCCGAACCCACCGCACCATCCGCACCGCGCACCCGCGCCCGGCCCCGGGACGAACCCGCCGTGGACCGACCACATCCGTCCCGTCGGCCACGCCCCGCCGCGAACCGCGCCGCACGCGGACACACCGCGCCACCATTCGCGTCCGGCACCGCCCCGGGCAGGCGGCAGCGCCCCGCGCGAGCGCGCACGCCCCGAACCCCGGCGGTGGCCGCTGCGCGGCCGCGAAGCCGGGGCCCACCGCGACGGGCCGCGCTGGCGATGGCGCTGGAACCCGTGGCGCACCTGACCACCACAGCAGAAGGGGAAACCGACCGTGGACCACGAGGACTCCGTCTGGCACGCCCGCATCCCGGCCGACATCGACCGGCCCGAACCCGTTCTGTGGAACCTCACCGCCCGCCAACTGTTCCTGCTCACACCCGCCGCGCTCACGACCTGGGTGCTGTTCTCGCCGCTGGCGGGCTTCCTACCGCTGTGGGCCTCGGTCGGTGTCAGCGCGGCGGTGCTCGCCCTGTCCTGGGTGCTCGCGCTCGGCCGACGCGACGGGATCGGCCTGGACCGCCTCGCCGCGCTGTCCGTGCTCTGGCTGCTGCACGCCAAGCACCGCGCGCCCGCGACGCCGTGGGTCCGCCTGCCCCGGTGGGCGCCCAGGACCGCCCGGGGGCCGCGCCTGGCACCGCTGAACCTGCCCGCCGCGGCGGTGCACGACGACGGCACGGTCGACCTGGGGCAGCGGTGCGCGGTGGTCCTGACCTGTTCCACCGTGCCCTTCCACCTGGCCTCCGGGCAGGAGCAGGACCAGATCCTGGCCGGTTTCGCCGCCTTCCTGGACTCCCTGGCCGAGCCCGCCCAGTTCGTCGTCCAGCGCCGCCGGACGGACCTCGACGCGCACGTACGCGGCACCCGCGACCGGGCCCGGACGCTCCCGCATCCCAGGCTCAGGCGCGCGGCCCTGGCGCACGGGGCCTTCCTCGACGACCTCCAGCGCCGCCACCAGCTCGTCCACCACCGGGTGCTGCTGGTCCTGACCGCCGACGGCCCCGTCCGCGAGGTGGGCGAGGCACTGCTGTGGCGGGCGGAGGACGCCGTCTCCCAGCTCGCCGCTCTCGGCGTGCGCGCCCGCCTGTGCGACGGCCCCGCCGCCGAGCGCGTGCTGCGCTCCTCCCTGAACCCGGACTCGGGAACCCGTTCGCTGACCACCACGCAGGAGGAGCGATGACCATGCACGATCGACGGACCCCGGGCGGACCCGCCGTCCGCCTGTACCCGCGCCGCCTGGACCTGGACGGGCGCCTGGCCCAGACCATGATCGTCACCGGTTACCCGCACGACGTCCACGCCGGATGGGCCGACCCACTGCTCACTTACCCCGGCCACGTCGACATCGCCGTCCACGTCGTCCCGGTCCCCGGACAGGTCGCCGCGCACCGCCTGCGCCGACGCCGGGCCCGCCTGGAGTCGGCCTGGCGGACCGACGCCGCCCGGGGAGGGCTGGAGGACCCCCAGCGGGCGGCCGCGGCGCAGGACGCCGCCCTGCTGGCCGAACGCGTGGCGGGCGGGGAGGCGCGGCTGTTCCGGCTCGCGGTGTACCTGACGGTGCACGCCGCCACCCCGGAAGAGCTGGACGCCGAGGTGGGCCGCCTGTCCGCGCTGGCCGGTTCGATCCTGGTCGACCTGGCTCCGGCCACCTACCGGCCCCTGGCCGGGTGGATCGCCACCCTGCCGCTGGGCACCGACCCGGTGGGCGCGGCGCGGACCATGGACACCGACGCGGTCGCCGCGCTCATGCCGCTGTCCTCGCCCGACCTGGCCGCCGAGCTGGGGGAGACCGCGGTCGTCTACGGGGAGAATGTCCACTCCGGCGGGCTGGTCGCCTGGGGCCGGTTCAACGGCGACCTGGACAACGGCAACGCGGTCATCCTGGCCCGCAGCGGCAGCGGCAAGTCCTACCTCGCCAAGCTCGAACTGCTGCGCGCCCTGTACGCGGGGGTGCGGGCCAGCGTCATCGACCCCACCGGCGAGTACGCCGCCATGGCCGACGCGGTGGGCGGCCGGCATGTGCGGCTGGGGCGGCCGGGCGAACGCCTCAACCCCTTCGACCTGGCCGGGACCGGTGAGGAGGCCTTCACCACCAGGGTCCTGTTCCTGCACACCCTGGTCTCGGTCATGGTCGGAGCCCTGGACGCCGCCGAGAGCGCCGCCCTGGACCGGGCGGTGCTGGCCGCCTACGCCGAACGCGGCATCACGCGCGACCCCGCCACCTGGAACCACACGCCGCCGATCCTGGCCGACCTCGTCGCCGTCCTGCGCGGCACCGGAGACGGCACCGGAGACGGCGCCGACCACGGGAGCGACCGAGCCCGGGCCGCGCACCTGCTGGCCGACAAGCTGGCGCCCTTCACCGACGGCTCCCACCGGGGGCTGTTCGACGGCCCCAGCACCGCTGCGCTCACCGGCCACCTCACGGTCGTCTCGCTGAGCCACCTGCCCGACGAACTGCGCACCACCGGCCTCCTGCTGGTCCTGGACGCCCTGTGGTCCCAGGTCCGCGACTCCGCCCACCGCCAGCCAAGGCTGATCACCATCGACGAGGGCTGGTCGCTGCTGCGCGACCCCGTCGGCGCCAAATACCTGTTCAACCTCGCCAAGAACGCCCGCCGCCACTGGGCCGGGCTCACCCTCGTCACCCAGGACGTGGCCGACCTGCTCGCCACCGACCTCGGACGCGCGGTGGCCGCCAACGCCGCCACCCAGATCCTGCTCCACCAGGCCCCGCAGAACCTCGACGCCGTGTGCGAGTCCTTCCACCTCTCGCACGGCGAACGGCAGATCGTCGCCACCGCCGAACGCGGCAGCGCGCTGCTCACCTCCGGGCACCACCGGGCGGTGTTCCGCGCCCTGGCCTCACCCGAGGAACACCGGCTGATCACCACCGATCCCGCCGAACTCGCCCGTATGGAGAGGGAGGGCCGCGGATGATCACCGTCGACCCCGCGTTCCCGGCCGCCGTGGCAGCGACGGCCGCGTCCGCCCTGTGCGCGTGGGCGGCCTGGGTGCTGGCCTGGCGCCTGGCCCGCACCGCCCACCTGTCGCGCGGCGCGAAGGTCCTGGAGGTGCACGCACCGCCCGAGGCCACCGTCGACCACGCCCGCGCGTTCTGGTCCCACACCCTGGGCCTGCTGCGCCCGCGCTGGACCCACCGGCTCCTGCCGCCGCACCTGGCCTGGGAGTACGTCGCCTCCGCGGCGGGGGTGCGCGTCCAGCTCTGGATTCCGGGCACCGTCAACGCCCGCGCGCTGGAGCGGGCCGTGGCCGCCGCCTGGCCCGGCGCCACCACCAGCCTGCGGCCCGCCACGGCCTCCGTTCCGCGCGGAGAACACGTCTTCGGCCACTGGATCGCCATGGCGCGCGGCGACCACCACCCGCTGCGCGCCAAGTTCGCCGACGACCCGTTGCGCGGCCTCTTCGGGGAGCTCGCCGACCTCGCGCCCGGCCAGCACGCGGTCCTGCGCGTGTGCGCCCGCCCCGCCACCGCGACCAGGGCCGCCCGCGCCCGCTCCGCCGCCGCCCGCCTGCGCGGCCTGCACGCCTCGCCCCTGTCCGGGGCGGCCGTGCGCACACCCGCCTACCCGGGAGTCACCGACGACGTCCGCGCCATCCTCAACAAGTCCGCCGCACCCCGCCTGGCCTGCCAGATCAGCTGCCTGACCACCACCGAGCACGCCGGAGAGCAGGCCCGCCGACGCCTGCGCGCCCGCACCCGCGCCATCGCCGCCACCCTGGCCGCCTACACGTCCGGGCTCAACGCGCTCAGCCGCCGGTGGATGCCCTTCCCCGGCCTGTGGGCGGGCCGCCGCCACCTCGCCCGCGGCTACCTGCTCACCACCGACGAACTCGCCGCGATCGCCCACCTGCCCACCGACGCAGCCGTCCCCGGCCTCACCCGCGCCAGCGCCCGCCGCGTCGCGCCCGGTCCCGACCTGCCCCGCGCGGGCCGCGTCCGCGTTCTCGGCGAGGCCGACGCCGGACCGCGCCGACCCGTCGCCCACGGGATCGAGGAGGCCCGCCAGCACACCCACGTCATGGGCAAGACCGGATCGGGAAAGTCCACCCTGCTGGCCAGCATGATCTGCCAGGACGCCGAGGCCGGACGCAGCGCCCTGGTCATCGAACCGCGCGGCGACCTGGTTCTGGACGTCCTGGACCGCCTGCCCAGACGCGCCGTCGGGCGCACGGTCGTGTTCGACCCGGCCGACCCCGCGCCGCCGCCCCGGCTCAACATCCTCCAACTCGGCACCCCCGAGCACGCCGCCGACACCGTCACCGGCATCTTCCGCCGGGTCTACGCCGACTCCTGGGGCCCGCGCACCGAGGACATCCTGCGCGCCGGCACGCTCACCCTCGCCCGCGCCCAGGACCCCGGCCTGACCCTCGGACACATCCCGCGCCTGCTGGGCGACGACGCCTGGCGCGCCCGGCTGCTGCTCTCCGCCAGGGCCACGGGAGCGCTCGGCGAGTTCTGGCGCTGGTACGAACGCCAGAGCCCGCAGATGCGCGCCGCCGCCACCGACCCGGTCCTGAACAAGCTGCGCACGATCCTGCTGCGCCCCTGGGCGGCGGCCGTCCTGGCCTCGGGCGCCTCCACCCTGGACCTGCCCGCCCTGCTCAACCACGGCGGCCTGGTCCTCATGCGCCTGTCCAAGGGGCGCCTGGGCGAGGACACCGCCTCCCTCGTCGGCACCATCGCCCTGGCCGCCGCCTGGAACGCCGTCACCGCCCGCGCCGACGTCCCCGAACGCGAGCGCCCGGACACCACCGTCTACCTCGACGAGGCCGCGAACTTCCTGCGCCTGCCGGGCTCACTGGCCGACATGCTCGCCGAGGCCCGCGGCTACCGCGCCGGGCTGGTCATCGCCCACCAGGAACTGGGACAGCTGCCCGCCCAGACCCGCGCCGCCGTCGCGGCGAACTGCCGCACGAAGGTGTTCTTCAACGCCGCCCCGGACGACGCCGCCAAGCTCGAACGCCACACGCTTCCGCACCTGAACGCCTACGACCTGTCCCACCTGGGCCCCTACCAGGCCGTGGTGCGCACCCTCCACGGCGCCGCCGAACTGCCCGCCGCCACCATGCGCACGCTGGCGCTGCCCGACCCGGTCCGGGGCCGCGCCCGTCAGGTCCGCCGGGCCGCCCGCCGCTTTAGCCCCACTCCGACCCGCACCGAGGGAACCGATCCGCGACAGCGAGGGGAAACACGCTGATGGGCACCACCGACCTGACCGACCGTGACGTCCACATCCTCCAGGCCCTGCACGCCCACCGCGTCCTGACCACCCCGCACGTCGGCGCGCTGTTCTTCCGCGGCACCAGCGCCCGCGCCGTGCAGCGCCGCCTGCTCAAGCTGGCCGCGGACGGGTTCACCGACCGCTTCCTGCCGCCGCACACCCACGCCCGCGTCCCCTACCACTGGACCCTCGGCAGGGAGGGTGCCCGCCTGCTCGCCGACCGCTGGCACACCACCGTGGACGGCATCGGCTACCGACCCGAGTTCCACCGCAACCTGGTGATCTCCCGCCAGCTCGGCCACGTGACCGGCCTGGCCCAGACCTACGTGTGCTTCGCGGTCGGCGCGCGCCTCACCCGGGGGGCGGCCCTCCAGCGCTGGTGGTCCGAGGCCCGGTGCCGCGGGATCTGGGGGCACCACGTGCGCCCCGACGGCTACCTGCGCTGGCGCCAGGACGGCACCACCCTGGACGCCTTCGTGGAGTTCGACACCGGCAGCGAACCGCTCCTGCGCGTCGCGGCGAAGATCAGCCGCTACCGCGACCTGGCCGAGGAGACCGGCCTGCGCTCCCCGGTCCTGTTCGTGGCCACCTCCTCCGGGCGCCTCACCTCTCTGTGCCACGCCCTCGGCGCGGGCGGGGAGGAGGTGCCGGTCCACGTCACCACCCTGGAACAGCTCGACCGCTTCGGCCCCACCCGCCCCGTCTGGCGCCGAGCGGGCGACGCGACCTGCGCGGTCCGCCCGCTCGTCGCGCTCGCCTGAACCGGCGGCGGTGGCGCGATGCTCAAAGCGGCCCTCGGAGCGGCCGTCGGCCTGCTCCTGCTGGTGCCCCTGATCGGGGCCGTGGCCATCGGCGGAGAGGAACGCGAACGCGAGGCCGACGCCCGGACGCTCCGGGTACCGGGGGTCTCCGACATCCTCCTGGACGCCTACCGCAGGGCCGCCGAGCGCCTCGCCCACCTGCACCCGGGCTGCACGGGCATGAGCTGGCCGATCCTCGCGGGGATCGGCCACGAGGAGTCCCACCACGCGGCCGGGCACGACATCGACGAGAACGGCGACACCGACCCGCCCGTCATCGGCCACCGCCTGGACGGAACCGGGGAGGGCAACAACTGGACCCCGCACCCCGACACCGACGGCGGCCGCTGGGACGGCGACACCGAGTTCGACGCGGCCGTCGGCGTCACCCAGCTCCTGCCCGCCTGGTGGGCGGAGTTCGGCGTCGACGGCAATGACGATGGCCGGGCGGACCCGCACAACGTCTACGACGCCGCCCTGGCCACCGCCGTGGAGCTGTGCACCAGCCACGCCCAGGACACGGTCGACTTCACCGACCCGGAGCAGCTCCGCGCGGCGCTGTTCCGCTACAACGCCTGGGACGACTACGTCGAGAGCGTCATGGAGCACATCGCCGAGTACGAGGAGATCGCCGCGGCAGCCGCCGCCTCCGCCGACGGGCACACGGTCCCGGGGGAGGGGAGCGAACGGGGGAGGGCGGCCGCGGAATGGGCGCTCGGGCAGGTCGGCAAGTCGTATGTGTGGGGCGGTGTGGGGCCCGACGGCTTCGACTGCTCGGGGCTGACCATGATGGCCTGGAGAGCCGCGGGGGTGGCGATCCCGCGGGTGACCACCGACCAGGTCAACATCGGCACCCGGGTTTCGCTGGACGCTCTTGTCCCGGGAGACCTGCTCTTCTACGACACCGGGAGCGGGCCCGCCCCCTCACACGTGACCATGTACGTCGGCGACGGCCAGATGGTCAACGCTCCTCGTACGGGCACGACCATCCAGGTGGAGCCGGTGGAGGGGCCGTACTACTCGGTTCGCTTCATGGCTGCCGTTCGCCCGGCCTGAAATGGGCGTTCCCCAAGAGTGTGGGCACCGTTCGACCATAGAGCGAGCTTCAGGCTAGTAGCCTGCTGCTCGTAGCCGAGCGCGCTACTGAGGGTGGTGTCATATCGTCGTAGCAACACCGCAGGTCACAGGGGTTGCTCATGGGAACACGACGGATGCTCACCCTTGCTGAACGCGAGGAGATCGCGCTCGCCCACACACGCGGGGAAGGTGTACGCGCCATCGCCCGCCTGATCGGCCGGGACCAGTCGGTCATCAGCCGCGAGCTGGCCCGTAACACCTCCAAACGCGGCTACCGGGCCACCACCGCCCACCAACGTGCCCGCGACCGTCGGGCCCGCCCCCAACAACGCGTGATGGACACCGACCCCGTGATCCGCCAGCGGGTCCTGGCCGACCTGGGACGGGGACGCACACCGCGCCAGGTAGCGGGCCGGTTGAAGCTGGAAGCCGACGATGCCAGCGTGGAGCCCATGGAAGGCTCGATCCCCACCGGCGGCGCCCGCATCAGCCACGAAGCGCTATACACCTGGATCTACGCCCTGCCCAAGGGCGAGCTGGCCCGCTTGGGCGTCATGCTGCCCTCCCAGCGCACCGCTCGCCGCCCACGAAGGAAGAACGGCCTGTCGGGCGGGCGGATCGTGGGTATGCGCTCGATCCGTGAGCGCCCCGAGGAAGCTCTGGGGCGCCGGGTCCCCGGACACTGGGAAGGCGATCTCGTACTCGGCAAGGACGGTAAGACGGCCGCCGTCACGCTGGTGGACCGTCAGACCCGGTTCGCTGTGATCCTGGCTCTGCCCGGGGGCAGGAAGGCCGAATATGTCGCGGATGTGCTCATCGAGCACGTCAGCGGGCTGGACGCGTTGGTGCGCAAGTCGCTGACGTGGGATCAGGGGACGGAGATGGGCCGTCACGCTGCTTTGACGGTGGCCACCGACCTGCCGGTGTTCTTCGCTGATGCGCACAGCACCTGGCGGCGGCCCACGAACGAGAACACCAACCGGCTGATCCGGGAGTACCTGCCCAAGGGCACCGAGATCGTTCAGCACCAGCCGTACCTGACAGCGATCGCTGAGGAGCTCAACAACCGGCCGCGGGCTTGTCTGGGGTTCTACACCCCGCAGGAGAAGATGCAGCAGCTCCTGCTCGAGGGCCAGGACCAAGACGAGGGTGTCGCTTCAACGAATTGACACCACCAACTCTTATTTACAGATGCTTGCTTTCCAATTGCGGTTCAAGGTCAAGCACAAGACGGCACAGCGCCTCGTGGGCATCGGTATAAGCCAGCAGAAAGACCTTAGAAACATGCGAGGAGGGGTGCGAACGAAGGTAATCGACGATCGCACTCACCATTGTCTCTACCGTCCCCCGGAGGTCACCGTTGCTAGCTCCCGTACCGAAGAGCGGAAGCACTACGGATTGAAGATCCTCGCCTTCTCTGTTGAGGCGATCCAACTCCGCAAGCACGTTTCGCACGCAGCGACCCACATCGCGGACTTGGCGGTAGCCACTACCAGGCTCTCCCTCGACGGCGGCCACATGTACAATGCGCCTGACTCCGTGGCTCTCAAGCAACTCACCTGATACGGTCGTCACCACTTGACCTGCCATGATGCCTGACATACCAGCCATCCGCTCAGTGAGTTCGGCAGCAATTAAGTCCTCTATCAGATTTCCTGCTGCATCTCGCCGCCCACCGAGATACCGAACGGTACCCGAGATCGTTGGCTCGGTGATACGCGACATCTCCATGCGGGTATTCTCTGTGTTCACCCATACGTCAATGTCCTTGACATTTGCCAGATTTCCCGTAACAAAACCAATGTGATGCTTGGTATCGCCGCGAATCTGCGCTAGAAATCGGGCGCACTGCTGCAAGGGGCTAGGAGAGCGATCCATTGCCTGCTTTGCAGTCAATTGCCGTTTGGCGGCAGCAAGCTCCTTGCGTGCTGTACTCAGCGAGGCCAGTATTTCATCACGTTGGTTGGTCCGGGAAAGCCAACCGAAAGAAGCCATCATGAAAAAAGCAACGAAACCTGTCGCACCCCCAAGTGTAAAACCAAGTGCACGCCCCTCGGACAAGGACTCTGGGAATAAGGAGAACAAAAGGAGAGCTCCACCGAGGGAATAGAGAAATATTGATGGCAACTGCAGGGCATACTGCCGACCAGCGCGGTCCGGATCCGAGGACCAAATCTGCAGCAAAACGCCAGCGCCGATCAAGACGATCGTAATGATCAGCTGTTGGGTATTCATTCAGCACCGATCCTTCGAGGGCAATGGCTCATCAGTTTCGTTTATGCAGCATAAAAGGGTTCCGAATTATCCTCATTGCGCATCTCATCTTTCATACTATAGAAGTACCATCTCCCTGAATATCTAAAATTCCTGTATCCTATAATATGCGATTTGATTTTATCCTTTCTCTAGGATGATTATCCTCGTAAAAAACCTTCGCGCGAGAGGTCATGCCGTTTAGCGCCCCGTGATTCTTTGGAAGCGGCGCTTCAGGTTTGCCAACTCTGTCTTCACTTCTTCACTGGCGCCGGCCGCGACCACGATTTGCGCGTGAATTCTGAGCCAGTCGTCCTGAAGTCGCTCCAACAAATCGTCGTCTAGGGGCCTGAGAGAAGTTCCATCCGGAGCGAGAACTCGGAGAGCATAACGCAGGAATGCGTCCCAGGTAACCAAATTATTTGGGTTTTCCTCACCAGCACCTTCAAAAGCGTCGATCGCACGGTCATAATACTGCTCCACATCTCCCGCAGAACCGTAAGCAGCTTTGGTTAGGAGAACTGTTCCGAGTGTTGTTAGGCTGTAGGAGTCTCGAACAATGCTTACTGCACGCAGCACGAACGATTCCGCCTTCGCCAGCACATCTGGTTTCGATCTGCCTATATTTCGGTTCAGGATCGCCCGCTGCTCCCAATAGCGTGCGCTCCAATCGCCAAATGTGGGAGACAGCGTTTCGTACCACTGATCGAGATCTTCATTCGGAAATACACTCGAAATGTTCTTGTATGACATGAAAGAACCCACGAGCAGCGCTGTTGCATTCCGCTCCCGATGGCTAGTCCTGCCTAGACGCGGAGCGACACGCTGCATTGCTCTTCCTATGGTTACAAGCGCCTCTCGACTACCAAGCCGCGCAACGCAGGCTTCGAGCGCCATCCAACGCTGTCTCGGATTAATCCAAATACCATCTGTCTTCAGTACCCAAGAAAGTGGATGACTATCGCGGATTAGCCGAACCAGAAAGTCGCTCTCCATACCCACCATTCGAGATGCGTCTGAAGCGTGGAACCTGCGATCGAACCGCGACGCGAGGGCAGCAAGCAAAAGTACGGTAACGTGGTCCGGATCAGTGATAGCGTCAACTAGTTCACTCACCCGCCGGCCAAATGCTGGAGCGTTCTCGAGCTCGGCCATCGAATCGAAAAGCTCGCGCCCGCGAAAATGCGCCAGGCGGCGGGAATCCTTCTTTTCGGACTCAAGGATCCCTAGCCGCCCAATTGATTTAAGCTTGTCCACTAGCCGTGCGGCATCGGTTCTCGTAAGGCGGTTATTAATGGTAGTTACGCGATTGCGGGACAGATAAACTTCATCGATTCGTCCGAGCACATTCGCGGTGCGATCCGCCTGGTCTACAGCAATACAGATAACCTGGAGATCCGCGCTCCGCGCCAGACTCAGCAAAGATGCGACGTCGTCGGCAATTTCAGCGACGGAGTCAAAAAGAAGTGCAATTGACTTTCCACTGGCCGCAAATTGAAGAATGGCATCGATATCTGGCCGCTCATCTCCAACGTAAAGGTAGGTGCGCCACGAGAGAGATCTCAGTGCCTTACCAATGGCGAAAAGCCCAGTTGTGCGGCCAGTCAAGCGCTTCCCCACATATACCATGGCCGTGTTTTTTCTGATGCTTTGGCCGATCTGTTTACAGTCATCCGAGGCTTTCCTAATCCAATCGAGTTCTGCATTCAACCCATTCTTGATGTCGGCCCATTGAGGTTCGTCACCCCCAATGAAATCGTGATCCCGAGGAGGGTTATTGGGTGCGTCAAGCTTTAATTCCCTAAACTGACGTCCAACCCGAAATGTCACCTCTTCGTAACTACTCGGAGCTTCTCTCAGGTTCATGCTGGTAAGCTCTGGCCAGGCATCGGAAAACTCTTCAGCAGTCATGCGAACCGGAATGAGATTCCACTTGCGGAGGTCTCTCTCAACGGCTTGCGATATATTCGGACTGACGTAAAAGCTTGGCGCTTCATGGGACGGCGTCCGATTGGCGATCACTGCTTCGATGTCTGGCTCGTCACGCAGTCTTGCACCGATGATGACAAAAGGAAGAATTCCATAAGTATCGCGAAAATTTAACGGCCATGCTGCACTGGACATCGAACTGCCCGAGTATTCACTCAAGGAGAAAACCAGGCGGCGCCTCATCGTGTCACGGTCGACACATCCATGCAAATGAACCACGGAAAGGTGTCGGCTCTGGCGGAACTCGTCGTCCCAGTTGACTGTAATTAGTGAGCGCGACTCATCGGATTGCACGCGCGCATACGCACGCTCGAACACGTCATCAATATTGAGGGTCCAAACCGTCGACCATGGAGTCCTGGCATAAACATCCATCCAGGTTGGAGGCGTGACCTCCCAGAAGATACTTCTAAGCCAATCATAGACCTCTTCCTCTCCTGCATCTTCGACTGCACGAGCGTAGATTCGCCATAGCAAATCGCCTTCCTCGATCGGCACATCAAATTTGCTGGCCATTAGTGTCGCCAATTCGGGCCCTGTTGGCAGTGTGGAGCCGCTTGCAGAAACAGCATCACGACTTGCGCCGGCGCCCAGCAGCAGATGATAATCTCCGTTGCGGACAGCCCTTCTAAGTGCCTTCTTCTGATTAGCTTCGAGTTCAATATCCATGAGTTATAAAACTTTTCTATGGTTCTCTTCGATGTCTTTGCTGACTACTGCGAACCTGGTCAGGTTTAAATGATCGATGTAGATTTTTATCGTTCTTCTAGCAGTGTGGGGGGACTCAAGGCGATAGGGAACTAACAGGCGTCGCGACATTGTCCAACCCTGAGTCTTCACGTCTATCCCATGGTTTGGACGATGAAGCAATAATCTGAATATTTAAAGACGGAGGCTTCCGAGTGTTTTTGGCGTCGACCCAGCAGACATAAGAGCGCTTGTGGGGTTCGCGGTTCTTCAAATTAGAGGCATAGTTGTAGGCCACGAAGGTCGCCCTGATGGGACCGGCTGGGATCTCGACACCCCAAGCCCCGTGGGTGATATGGGTGGATCTGAGGACTGCGGGTTTTTCGGTCAGGCCGATTTCCTCTTAACGTGGGGCTGTGGTCTCGGTGATACGGACGCCTGGTTCGCTTTCGTCGGTCAGGATTTCTCGCAAGCCTTGGGCGGACTTGGTGTCCTCGCTGCGTTGCATGAGAAGGGCGCGGTTGGTGTCTTTGTCGTGGACGATGACGGTCACAGCCAGCAGGGTTGTCGGTTCGAGCGCTGGCTTGAGGGCTTGGAGTGGCTGTTGCTCTGCTGGTTCACAGTGTTCCCTCCCTCGGTAGGGTGTTAGACATGTTAGGCGAAGGCTTCGCCTGCCACATCCATCCAAGTCCCTGAATTGGGCCTTGTGTGCCTATTTCGACGCTTTTGTCCGTATGTGGCTTTATGTGATCTTTCATGTTAACAATGTCTCTAACGACATCAAGGTCCGAACTCATCTGGCCCGTCACCTGGTGCTATTTCGTGCCGGCCGTGATCGAGGCACTGCTGTGTGTCGGGACGAGTCCCGTCATCCGCTAGTCAGTCCCAGAGGGTCAATACCTGAACCTGCGGATTAGGAGATCATCTCATTCGGGTTTTCGGTAGCCTGCTTCTGTGCCGATGGTGGAGCGGCTGGTGCCGAACGAGCGGTGGGAACTGTTTCACCGGGTGGTGCCCGAGGCGCCCACCTGCCCACAGGACGGCGGGCGACGCAGTCACGGCGACCGCCAAGTGTTGGCCGCGATCATCTTCGTGGCCACTTTCGTTTGCACTCGGGCCCAACTCCCACCGACGTTCGGTCCCTGGTGCCACCCCGCACCGCAGCTTTGCCGAGCGAACTCGCACCCGGTTCTGGGCCAAGCTCCACCGCTTGGTCTTGGACGAACTCGATTCCCCCGGTGAGCTGGACTGGTCGCGGTGCGCGATCGATTCGGTGAACATGCGAGCCCTCAAAGGGGGGACCTGACGGGTCCGGATCCTGACGATCGGGGCAAGAAAGGGTCGAAGACCCATCTGATCACCGATTGGGCGGGTCTGTGCTTGTCCGTAGCGGTCTCGGGGGCCAGCACCGACGACAGCTAGGCCTTGCAACCGCTGCTGCAATGGATTCCCCTGCTCCGGTCTCGCCGTGGACCACGAAGACCTCGCCCGGCCAAGCTGCACGGCGGTAAGGGGTACGATTGCGCCCACCTGCGCCAGCGGGGGATCGTGCACCGTCTGGCCCACAAGGGAGTGGAGCCCTCGCAACGGTTAGGGCGACACTGCTGGAGGGTTGAGCGCACGATGGCGTGGCTGGCCGGATGCCGCTGCCTACACCGCCGTTACCGGCCGACCACTTTCTAGCCTTCACTGACATTGCCTGCATCCTCATCTGTTTCCGCAGACTTACGAAATAAGATGAGCTCTAAAAGCCCACTCCGGCCGCGGAGATATGCGCCCCTGGCGCCCCACAGCGCCGACACCACACAGGACTACCCGGCGCCATCGGAGGCCACCCTGCCCCCAGTACCGGAGCAATCACCGAGCAATCGCCCCGTCTTGCAAGCCACGGACCAAATCCGTAGGACCGATCAGGTGTCCCCCGAGTCCGACAACCCGACTCCACCGAGAGCGGGACACAACACCCGGGATCCGGAAAACCGACTCCGAAAAACGCAGGACACAACACACCCGGCACGAGGCAGCTGATCAAGCCGCGCTGCCTGTGGAAAACATTGGACAGGGTCGAGATCGCCGCTGCCGATTGGGCGGCTTGGTGCAATGACACGTGGCTCCACGGTGAGATCGACCACGTCCCACCGGTGGAGTGCAGGGCCGCCTGCTACGCCCGAAACATCCGAGAACCGCAGTTCACGGCACAGATAGAGAGTCCCCGGGTAACCCGTGGAGATGCGCGCCGCCCACCGGTCTGGGGGCCTCCTCCCCGGGGGCTCGGTGAGACCCGGTAGTGGCAGAATCTGAGGAGGTGGTCAACAAGTTGTTCCTGGTCGAAGAGCAAAACGAGGCGCTGTGACCTGCTCTGTTGCGTGACTCGGTATTATTTGACCTTCGGAAAGACGTTGCGCGGTCGTGCCTGGTCACAGCGCTCTGTAGCCCTGGTCAGGGCTGCGGTCCGATTCCATACCTGGTCCAGTCCCCGCTCCGCCAGGCGCTCATCGTGTCGGTGGTTGGGCGGGCCCTGGAGCGGTATCAGCCCCAGCCATACGGAGGAGCACGTGGTCAGGAAGTCATCTGGGTACGGCGTACCGCTCAAGCGGTCGGAGTACGTGCACCTCGAACCGCATCACGACCACGTCGCGACCGAGGACGATTTTCAGGGGTGGGCGGCAGCGAAGGTTGCTGCGGGCAAGCTGCTCGCCGTGGACCTGTTCACCGGTGCCGGCGGCCTGAGCTACGGCATCAAGGAAGCCGGCTGGACCATCGCCGCTGGCATCGACTTCGACGACCGGGCCGTCGAGACGCACGCGCACAACTTTTCCGGCCTGAGTCTCATGCGGGACCTGGGCGACCCCGAGGTCCGTGACGAGCTCGTGGCGCTGCTCGGTCAGGCCGAGATCGACTTAGTCGCAGGAGGTCCGCCCTGCCAGCCGTTCTCCCTCGCCGGACGCAACAAGATCCGCGACTTGGTGCGTAGGCACGGGCGCAACCCGGAGGACGCGCGCAAGGAGCTGTGGCAGGCTTACCTCGACATCGTCGAGCAACTCAACCCTCGTGCCGTCCTGATGGAGAACGTCCCCGACATGGGGCTGCATGACGACTTCGCTGTGATTCGCATTATCGAGGAGAGGCTCGAACGTCGGGGCTATGCGGTCGAGACCCGGATCGTGCCCGCCTGGCAGCACGGCGTGCCCCAACAGCGTAAGCGTCTGATCCTCCTTGCCCGCCGGGACGTCGAGGCGTTCCCCTGGCCCGAGAAGCAGCCGCGGGTGACCCTCAATGAGGCGATCGGGGACCTGCCCACAATCACTGTCGTCCCCCTGCCCGGCTGGGAGGACCGCACCGACCGCCCCAAGAACGCCCCGCCTTTCGAGCTGCACCGGGACAGGGAGCACCTGCCCGTGCAGTACGCCGCGAAGCGACGGCCTTTCACATGGGTCACGGCTCCGCGCGGAGACGTCGGCATGACCGTCATGCCCTACAAGGACCAGGGAGACGACGCTTCCGGCTTCGTGAAGTTGATGCGTCAGGACGTTCCCGAGGCCGACAGGGATTTCGTGCACGACCACTACTCACGGCGCGTTCGAGAGGACGACTTCTACGTCTTCGAAAAACTGACCACGGACCTGACCTACGCGGATCTGGACGGCACCGTCGCGCTCCGGTACGACACTTCGAAGTTCAAGGACAAATATCATCGGCTGCGCGGTGATGACCTCTCGCGCACCATCACCGCGCACTTGGCCAAGGACGGGTACTGGTACATTCACCCGACCGAGCACCGCACCCTCACTGTGCGTGAGGCCGCTCGGGTGCAGTCCTTCCCCGACTCGTTCCGTTTCGCAGGCACCCGGTCGGACGCCTTCCGGCAGATCGGTAACGCCGTCCCCCCCCTCCTGGGAAAGGCTGCGGCCACGGCGCTGCTTCCCTTGGACAACTGCCAACCCATCGACGGTGCGACCACGGAGGCCGGGCGTCTCAGGGAAGGACTGAACGCCTGGGCCCGTCAGCAGCGGGAGGGGGACATGTGGTTCTACTTCCCCGGTGAGAAGATGGGACCGGTCCAGGCGGCCGTGATGTCGATACTGGCCGGCAGTAAGCTGACCCACGGGCAGCTGGTTTCGATGATGGCCGTGTTGGACGGCGTCAGCGCCCTCTCGAACGAATCCCTCGAAGAGCTGCTGGTTCTGGCTCCCACCGCGTCGGCCCGGAAGAAGCTCGAGCGGCTCCGCAGGGGTGTGGCTCGAACAGCTCTGTGGGCGGCCTCCCGGGAGGAGAAGGATACTCCGGAGGAGATCCAGCGGGTCGCCGTCGGCATCTCGCTGAAGCCGACCGAGGTCAAGATGTACACGATCCTGCGCAACGGACCCGACCTCCTGCTCAGTTCTGCCCCCTCCCAGCGGGTCGCGGCTCGTGTGGCCGGGACGCAGTCCCACGTGTTCAACAAGGGCACAGAGGGACGCGTGGATCTGTCGCGCCTGATCGGGGCCGATGACAACGCTTCCTTGCGCGTGGCGGCAGTGCACCGCATCGGGCAACAGCTGTGCGAAACCAACCAGGTGGACTGTGACAACTGCCCTCTGCAGAAGTTCTGCGTCACCGCGAAGGACCCTGCCGAGGTCCAAAGGATCGAGGATCTGCGGGCCGAACAGGTGAAGAGCAAGTCCGCGGGGTCGAAGCGTGCATGGGCTGCTCGCACCGCACGCCATCAGGAGGGACTGGACCTTTTCTCCGAGCTCTCCCCTGAGGGCTGAGCGGGAGGGGCGAGGGGTTTTCCGACGCCACTTGGTGTCGGAAAACCCCTCGCCCCGCCCATATGTGCCCTTACTCCGGGTCGGGATCGAACCCCGCTTGCAGAGCCTTGTCGTAGGCTTCCAGAGCACGCAACGCACGCGTATCCGAGACGGGCTCGCCACGCTCCAGCAGGTTCACCACGGTGTCCAGCGCCGCGAGCTCGGCGGGTTCGAGGCGGTCGGTTTCCTGGCCCCATTCGTAGGCGGACTGCCAGTCATCGGCGGCGACCTCTTCGAAACGCTGGTTCAGGTCTTCGCTGGCCTCCGCCTCGCTTCGCTCGAGCTTGAGCATGGTGGGGCGCAGTTCGTCCTCGAGGGCGGTCGGGACCTTCCAATCGATCGCTTGTACTTCGGTCCAGCACTCGGGTTTCTTGGCCCACTCGATCGGGTGACCGCCTCCGTTGAGGATGACCGTCATGACAGGGGCGCACAGACTCCGGATGGCCTCCAGCAGGGCAGGAGTGACCCTGGGTTCCTTCTCCCCGTAGTCCGCCTGTTCGCGCCAGATGCGGTCGAGGTCGATTCGGTGGCCGGTTGCATGGCAGAGCATCGCCATGGTGTACGCGGTCACCGCAGACTTGTTGGAGCCCGCGCCCTGCGCTCGAGCGACCGAGTCGACGGCGGTGAACAGCATCTTCAGGGCGATCGTCCGCTGCACGTAGGTGGCATCGATCAGCGGCGGGTACTCGGTCACGTGTCCCTGGAAGTCCACGAAGTTCTTCTGGGCGCCCAGAGCGACCTTGTAGGGCTTGCCCGACCAGCAGTTGACGTACTTGGCCAGCTCCGTCTTGTCGAACTTCTGGGCAGGAGGGTTCTCAGCCCTGAACTTCCGCCTGGTCGCGGTCGTCGTGTTCTTGTTGAGTTCGACCTCATAGGCTCCCCTGGTCCGCACGTAGAACCATCGGGTGTCCAGGAGGGAGTTGCGCGCAGGCGGAGCCCACACGTTCCGGGAGACGGCCTCGAACTTGACGTGGAACTTGTCATTGGAGGAGAAGTCCACCTGGGAGACGCGGTTCTGCGTGTTGGAGTACTCGGAGATCTTGCGCACCACCTCGTCGCGCTTGTCAGGGGGTACCAGAGTCAGCTTCATCTGCACGTCCACCCCTTCCAACGTGTTCTTGTCTCTGCTGAAGACGTGGTGGAGGGTCGCGGTCGTCTGCCCGCCGTTGACGATCTGCAGGTCGGTCAGGCTCGTGATGGCTATCCCGCGACCCGACTCGTCGCGTTCGAAGTCCGCGTCCGAGGCGGTGGCGGTGATGCCGTTGTTGTAGGCCAGGAACCAGGCCGGGTGCTCGATCGCAGTGTCGCGGATCCCCTTGTTCACCTTGCCGCGTGCCTGCAGGAAGGCCCGCACGTTCAGCTGCAAGAGGCGGGCGCGGTACTCGTCGTACAGCTCGGCGAGCACTCGACCGGGGATGACAGCCAGGTAGACCGAGTGGTCGTCGTCGTTGGCCTGCGCGGGCAGGCATGGCAGGGGCGGGTCGAGCTTGACCTCTATCTGCTCGCTGGCGATTCCGGCCTTCTCCATCTTGTAGATGCGCGGCAGGTCGTACAGGTGGTATTCGACCGGGACGCCGTTGAAGTCGACCGGCTCCGGCATCGAGGAGGTCCCACTGCTGCTCGAGGTCATGAAGAAGACCCTGATGCGTGTCAAGGCCGGGCTCTCCAGCGCGGCGATCACCACCTCGCACATGCGGTAGATCCCCGTCTTGGGATCGCTGGCAGCCTTGATCTTCTCCGCCTTCTTCAGGAAGGCGGTCGCACGCCGGAAGTACCTGTCGAGAAGCCCCTTGTTCAGGCGGGGGCGGTCGTATGAGAACGCACTCGTGTACAGCTCCAGGACGAGACCGTCATCGGTGTATCCGTACCCGTGCAGCAAGATCCCGGGTTTCTCGAGGTACTCGACCTCGGGGTTGTTGACGAACCCGCCCTCGTGCAACAAGTCGAGGATCCGCTGTGCGAAGACGTCGCGCTGCGACTCGTTTTTGTCAGAAGCAGTCTCGAAAACCTCGCCGGTCAGTTGTGCGGCGTAGTCCTCGAGATCTTCTTTACTGCTCACTGCCGCTCCTCAGTGCGCTGCGGAACTCGTCCGCGTCGCACGCATACTCTGCCAAGACCCGGGTGTCGATCCTGTAGGTGCACCCGCTGATCCCGGCGGGGATATTCTCGACTGTCAGACACGGAAACCCGTCGCTGACCTCCCACACGTCGGAACCGGTCACCGTGTAGCGCGGCTCATCGTACTTTTCAGCGTGAATGCCCAGGTAACCGGTCTTCGCCAGACGCTGTTCGAAGTCGGCCCGGAGCACGACGGGAAGCTGGTTGCGCACCTCCTCCACTATCGCTCTCAGGCTCGTCCCCACCCCTCCTCGACGTTCGTCGACGACTACGGAGCTCAGGAAGAGGCGGCCAGCACCAGCACGGTCGAGCTGCTTCTCGTCGCTGATCGTGAGGACGGCCGGGTTGCGGTTGGACGTGCACTTCGCCTCGACAGCGCACCCGGGGAGCTGGAAGTCCTGGTTCGTGCCGTCCGGGCCGGTCCAGGCTTCTACAGCGTCCGCTGCCCCTACTGCAGGGATCAAGTGGTGGCGCAGCGTGTAGAGCTCACCGAAGAGGCCGCGTCGCGCCTCTCCGCCCAAGCCGCTCCGGCCCACCTCCTTCAGCATCCTGCGCCAGAGGGCGTACTGGTCGAGTACGTCGTCCACGACCTTCGCAGTAGTGCTCCTGGAGGCGCGCTGAGCCAGGTCTGACGCCAACGCGGTGAAAGGTTCAGAGAGGTCCAGACTGTTCAGGACCACGTGCAGGGTCGATGCCGAGATCACGTCCAGCTCGATGCCGACGACATCGTCAAGGGTGCGCAGGCGCTTGGCCACCTTGAGGAAGGCCGGGCGGGGAGCCCTGATCGTGAGCCGGCGCCGACCATCGAGACGCGAGACGCCGATCCAGATGTTCTGCTCGCTGTCGGGGTACAGGCGACGCACGAGCCACCCTCCTGCACCGCCCGTTCCGCCCTCCTGATCGAGTTCCCGCCACAATGCTTCGGTGATGGTCACGCCTCGTCCTCTGCATCGTCGACCGGCTCTTCGAACCACTTGTTGTTGACCGTGTAGTTGACGCCGACCGCACCGGCAGATGGGGGGAATGCCACGGCGAACCCGACGAGGTAGGGGTTCGTCTCCGGGTTGTCACCCGGCTCCTGCTCCATGCGCCCGCTCTCGTTGGAGTCGGGGCCGTATTTCTCCAAGGGGTAGTCGATCGGGTAGATGAGCAGGAGGGCCTGCTGCGGATTCCGCTGCTTGCGCAGGGGCTTTCCGGTGGGGACCCCGGAGGTCTTCTTTCCCGCGCGTCGCCCTGCTTCCTGCTGCTCCCCGGTCATGTCGTAGGACTCGTGCACGGGGCTCAGCACACGCTTGATGACCTTGCGCTCAGGAGTGGACCGCTCGAGTTCTATGCGGTGTGTGACCCAGAGCTCGTCTTCGCCCACCTTGATCTTGTACTGGTGGGGGTCGATCCTGTTCTTGTCTCTGGCCCGTTTGTTGACTACCCGGACGGTCCAGTTCCCCAGCTCGTCCTTCTCGGCGCACTGCCGGATGTACCTGGCGATCAGTTCAGGCTTGACCCGGTGGGCCTCGGGAGATGTCTCGTACCTGTCGAAGAACATCGCGGCGACGTCCTCGGCCGAGACATTGCGCCAGACCATTCCTTCGCCCTTGTCCGCGGCACCGCGATCACGCATGTACAGGGAGTCCAAGTGCTGGGCGAATCCTGTCAGGGTCTTCCTGTTTCGTTCCGGAACTTCGCCGGACAGGTCGAAGACCGTGGTCTCGGCAAGCTCCTCGGAGAACGACAACCGGACAGAGGTGCCTTCCCGCCGTTTGTTCGGTGCGGTGATCGCGAGACCGAGGGGACCGTCCATGACCTTCATCCCGTAGCTCTTGGGAGACTCTCCGAGCACTCCCATCTCGTCGATGTCTCGGCGGAGCTCGGCGGTAGCCTGCGTGATCCACCGGTACCGGCTCACCAGTGTCTTGGTGGTGTAGAGGCGGCACAGGTCCTCGTAACCGGGGCGGTATCCGAACCAGCGCCCCATCTGCAGCAGCGTGTCATAGGTGCTCGAGAGCCTGAGGTAGTACGAGACCGTGAGCCCTTCCAGCGTGAGGCCCCGGGAGAGCTTCTGCCCGCCGACTGCGATGACGGACCAACCGGTCCCTTTGCGCTGCTCGTACTCGAGGGCGTCCTTCGCGTCACCGTTGACCTTGCGCACCTCGATCCTGTCGACCGCTTCGGGCAGGTGCTCCTTCACCTGCTTCCACTTGAGGCGCTTGGCGTCTTCGGCGGGGAAGTGCTTCGTCGTCGTCTCGAAGTCCTTCTCCCAGAGCTCCTGCAACCGGTCGAGGCGGCGCTGAGCGTTGGTGCCGAATCTGGCGGCGAGATCTTGTTGGGTCTCGAGCAGGTAGCCCAAGACCTGCTCTGCCACCTGCTCCTGCACCTTTTTGAAGCGGGTGACATGGACGAGCATCGACTTGATGTCGTCCTTCTTCCCCCGTGCTCGACGGGCGGCACAACCCAGGACGAAAGCGTCAACGGCCTTTTTCAGGCTCTCGGGCATCGTCTTCCCGATTACGAGCGATGCCTTGTGGCCGTCGGGCACCCATGAGGCGGCATCGTTGATGTCGCGAGTCAGGGGCAGCGGCTCCATCTCGTCGTCCCCGTCGTCTCCGACCAGGCCGAAGAGGCGCTCGGGACCGAAGTAGTTCGACGGGGGGTGCAGCGTCAGGGCGAAGCTCTCCGGGAAGAGGTCCTTGCCGTGTTCAGGGTCGTCGACGTCGGGGTCGATGAAGATGTTGGCGTAGGGAGTCGCCGTGTACCCGACGTACGAGGCCTTCTCGAAAGCGTTCAGCAGCGCACGGATGGACTTGTTGATCGAAGTGGGGCCGTCACCGGCCTTGTTGGTGTTGATGCTGGCGTTGTCCGCCTCGTCGTCGATCAGGAGAAGGGGGACGTCGCGAACCTTGCTCTTGCCGTCTCCGACCTCCTCACCGTGCATGCTGCTCATCCATTCGGTGACGTGGTTGATGATCGACTGGTGCTTTTTGATGACGAGCACTACCGGAGTGCCGCCGATCTTGAAGCCGAGCTGCTGAGCGAAGTTCTTGTTGAAGTCACCCTTCAGTTTCTGTGTGGTCAGGGAGTTGATGTCGGGGTGTTTGAAACCGCGCATCCTCCCGACGCCGATCTTGTGCCGACCCCGAACCTGCTGCTGGCGGCTGGTGTCGTACCCGAGTAGTCCCTTGTCGACGCGGGTCTGCGTCTGAGCCCGAAGATCGTCCAGGACACCCGCGAGGATCACGATGAGCTTGTATCCGGCATCGGCGGCCTTCGCAGCGAGCCCGATGAACTGTCCGGTCTTGCCGGACTGGACGTCTCCGATCACCAGCCCTCGGCGCTGCCACTCGCCTTCGCGGTCGGGGCTCTCGAGCTCGCCCAAGACCTTGGCAGTGGTGTCGTCCAAGACCTGCACGACTTGGAGCGGAAGCTTCTGGTGCTTCTTCATGTACTCGGCGTAACGGTCCCAGAACGGCCACTCCTTGCCGGGGTCGGCCCGGAGCTCGTCGAGCCACTTCACATGGGAGGTCGGGTCGTCGTCGACGAGGCCGCCGGTCTCCTCCTGAGTGACAGTGACGATCGACTCCACCTGTCGGCGGACGACATCGCTGTCGACGTTGTTGCCCAGCATGCCCTGCACGGCGAGCACCGCGTCCACGGCCGTCGTGATCTGCTCCACCGTCGGATGGTCGTGCTTGTCGAGCGCGCTCAAGACCATCTTGATGGCTTCGTCGGTGTCCTCTGCCGAGATATCCGTCTCGTCACTCATGCGCGTCCCCTGTCTTCGTCGTGGTCTTGATCCCAGAAGCCCTTGAGCTCGTCGAACGGAGCCATGCGACTGATCATCACGAGGGCTTCCCGCTCGCTGATGCCCTTGCGGACGAGCACGTCCACCATGTTTCGCGCGACCTGCTCCATATCGCTGTCGGGAGATCCGCCGTCGAACGGCTCGGGGTCGTCTGCGGCGTCGGTCTCGTGGAGCACGCGCAGGCCTGCGATAGGCAACGCTTCTTCCAGCAGTCGCAGGAGGGCACCGATCTGGGTGGCCTGGAGTTCTTCGGCCTCGCTCAGGAGGGCCTGGATCACGCTGTGCTTACGGTTGATCCTGCAGGTGATGGTGCCGTCGCCCCGCTTATCGAGTTTCCATGCGAACTCGAGCCGGGAGTCGTGCCGCATCGCCGCGACCCGCCCCCGGGTGCGCATGCTGGTAGCCGCCTCCTTGCATGCGCGGTCCGCGATGCCCTTCAGGGGACGCCGCAGAGAAACGGGAGGCCAGGCCGTGGACTTCTTGACGTCGACTTTCCAGTGCTCGTCCGTCTCTGCGGGGACTTCCACTGCGATCCGCGCCTGATTGAACTTCTCTTCCCGCTTGCGCAGCCTGTACCAGCCGCCAGCCGCGATCAACCGGTCTCTGCGGTAGATGTACAGGCCCTGCAGCTTCAACCAACCCCGGTCTCGACCGGCCGCCTCACGCTCCTCGTTCGTCAGCCGGTGAGGAGCAGGCAAGACGAAAGGAGTGGCCTTCACCAGGTGCTCGCCGAGGAGCAGCTCTTCGGTCGGCATTCTCACGGTCGCCAGATGGTTCTGGAGGAACGGGTCCCAGGGCTGCACAGGGGCACTGTTGACCCTCAAGCGGACCGCCCGCGGCCCGTCGAGGAAGCGGTGGAAGGTGAGACCCAGATGTCTCGTCACATTCCCCGACTCCAGGAGGAACTGATGCTTCACCCTCGGGTCCTGCTCAGGAACCCCCTGATAGGCAGACAAGCGCTGCCACAGCACCACGGTGCCCGGGCCATCGATCACCTCGAGCACCTGCCTGAGGGGTCCTTCGGCTTCCGCCGTGACCCCTTCGAGCAGGAGCCACCTGCCCTTCTCGCTGATGAGATCGAGGTCCCAGGTCCGGACGTGCCAATCTTCTGCGGCTCTCCGGCTCGCGACTGTGAGTAGGCGGGCGTGGGCGAAGGACGCGGATTTGAGTCCCATACCGAAGCGACCCAGATCAGCTTTGTCGCGCTCCGCGCCCCAGCGGGCAGCGACGGTCATAGCGGTGACCAGCTCGCTCTCGGACATTCCTTTGCCGTTGTCGCTGACCGCGACCCACGAGTCAGCCCCCTCCCAGGTCAGATCTACGTCGACCTGTGTCGCACCAGCAGAGACCGAGTTGTCGACGAGGTCCGCGATAGAGGCTTCGACGGTGTATCCGAATGCGGCCAGAGACGCGACCAGACCGGCAGGCTCTGGCACTACCTCTTGGACCTGCATTAAAGCCTCCTGTCTGTGCCGATACGACTGGTCTGCCAAGGCTCGGATGCTATCCGTCGGATATGGACAATCGCGACCCTTGCGCAGATGGAACCATCCTCATTGTCCCTGGTTCTGTTCGTCAGCGCTGGCTCCGGCCCAATTTCTGGAGGCCTGTCACGCAAAGTGGCGGTTGTAGACGATTCCTGGGAATCCACCGTCATGGCTGTGTTCCCTCGGCAGGGCCGAGCCTCATGGACGAGGTCTGCTCATGGATCCGTCGAGCGCTGTTCCGGAGTCATCGACATCACGGTTGCCAGCGTGAACACCGCGGAGAACGGGATACCGATCGAGGTGAGGGCAGTGGGTGATGGTGCCCGCTGTTCCGGCTGTTCCCAGTGATCGCAGCGTATCCCCGGCTCTTACTAGCGCTATCTCGCTGACCTGTCTCGTTCCGGGTGTGATAGGGGCTCCGGTGTGCCCTGCGTTTTTCGGAGTCGGATTTCTGGGCCCTGGGACCACGTGACACTTGAAGGAGGGCATTGCGGGACGTAGTGGGTACCCGGCCGAGTTCCGCGGCAAGATCCCGGACTCGGTTCAAGCCGGACGCAGCGTCGCGGACGTGGCATGCGATCTGGATATCTCCTGCCGGGACCGCCTACGCCTGGCGGCGCCGAGACCGTATCGACCAAGGCACGCCTTCCCGCCCGGTGCCCCAAGAGGTGGGGGAGGCTATCAGCGCTGCGCTGCAGGCCGTCGAGGCAGGTGTTGCAATCCCTGCCGAGCGACCCGAGGGGCTAGTCGAACACACGGGGCTGCTGCAGCTGTTCCCTACGGGCTGAGACGGCCGAGACCACGGCCCCGGCGCACTCAGCCGGGTCCTGGTGCTCCCAGAAGCGCAGCACCAGCCACCCGGCCTCCTCCAGCCTTGCGTCGGTGTCGCGGTCGCGGCCCTTGTTGTCCGTGATCTTGTCCTCCCAGTAGCCGGGGTTGGTCTTCGGGGCGACGAAGTGGTCGGGGCAGCCGTGCCAGAAGCACCCGTCCACGAACACCGCTACCTTGGCGGGGCGGAAGAGCAGGTCGGCGGTGCGCCTCATCCTCGGCAGGGGTTTGGCCGCGACCCGGTAGCGCAGCCCGGCGGCGTGCACCAGGCGCCGGATGGCGAGCTCGGGCTTGGTGTCGCGGCTGCGGTTGGCGCGCATGCTCCGCCGGTTGCCGGGGGAGGAAGCCCACGACCCTTCAGGGGCTTCCCACCCACCCGCTGTTTTCCCGGTCATACCTCGGGCAGCAGGGGCGCGTATTCGACCGGGCTGCCCTCCTCCGCCGGGCGCCACCAGGCCCCGTCGATGGAGGCCCGGGGCTTGTCCTGCGGGGCGTCGTCAGCGCGCACGACCCGCGCGGAGACGAACCCCCCGGGGCCGGGCTCGGGTGATGAGAGGACGGTGGCGATCTGACAGTGCGTTCTGTAGCGGCCCAGGATGATGGTGCCCTCCGATCGCAGGCTGGATCGGGAACCGCCGTTGCCGCGGACCCTCTTCATGTACTCCTCTTACTTGACCACGGTAGCCACGACAGCGTGGCGGACGGGTAGGACTTGTGCCCGGCGGAACAGTTCGTCCACGCGCTGGAGGTCGGTCTCCACCAGGGTGCCGAAGTGGGTCTCGGTCACGGGTAGGCCATCCACGTCGGTCCGGTAAAAACCTCCAGTGAACAGGTCGGCCACCGTGACAGACTCAAACCATCCCCGGAACTCAGACCAGGGATGACCAGCGACAAAAGGTAAGGAATGTTGTGACAGGGGACATCGGAGACGATCTCGGTCAGCGTGTCGTCGCTGCCGTCAGCGCCGCGTTCGACGTGGCCTGCACGGTCGAGCAGGCGGTGGTCCGACCCTCCCAGCGCGAGGGCGTGGACTACCAGATCAACGCCGCGATGGCGCTGGCCAAGACCCTGCGACGACGCTCCCGCGAGGTCGCCGACGAGATCGTAGCCCACCTCGACCTGGGCGACATGGCCCAGAACGTGGAGGTCGCCGGCCCCGGGTTCATCAACATCACCCTCTCCGACACCTGGCTGCAAGAGCGCGCCGCGGCCCTGGCCGCCGACCCCCGGCTCGGCTACCAGCCCGGAGCCCCGCGACGCGTCATCATCGACTACTCCTCGCCGAACATGGCCAAGGAGATGCACGTCGGCCACCTGCGCTCCACCATCATCGGTGACGCGCTGGTCCGCTTCATGGAGTTCGCCGGACACGAGGTGATACGCCAGAACCACCTCGGGGACTGGGGAACGCCGTTCGGCATGCTCGTGGAGCACCTGGTCGACGAGGGCCTGGACGAGCAGCACTTCAGCATCAGCGACCTCAACGTCTTCTACCAGCAGGCGAGGGAGAAGTTCGACAACGTCGAGGGGTTCGCCGACCGGGCCCGCGCCCGCGTGGTCGCCCTCCAGGCCGGTGACCCCGACACCCTGGCCCTGTGGGAGCGGCTGCTCACCGAGTCCAAGCACCACATCGAAGCCGTCTACGACCTGCTCGGCGTCAAGCTCACCCCCGACGACTACAAGGGCGAGAGCTCCTACCAGCCCTGGCTCAACGACGTCGCCGACGAACTCACCCGCCGAGGCCTGGCCCAAGTCAGCGAAGGCGCCCTGTGCGTGTTCCTCGACGGCTTCACCGGCCGCGAGGGCAACCCGCTGCCGCTGATCGTGCGCAAACGCGACGGCGGGTTCGGCTACGACGCCACCGACCTGGCCACCATCCGCTACCGCGCCCAGGACCTCAAGGGCGACCACCTCATCTACGTGGTCGGCTCCCCGCAGGCCCAGCACTTCGCGCTGATCTTCGCCGCCGCACGCAAGGCCGAGTGGATCAGTGCGGAGACCGCCACCACCCACGTGGGCTTCGGCAGCGTCCTGGGCGAGGACGGCCGGATCCTGCGCACCCGCGCCGGAGCCTCCCTCAAGCTCACCGACCTGCTGAACGAGGGCGTGGAGCGGGCCGCCGCTATCGTCGCCGACCGCACCGACCTGACCGAGGCGGAGCGCGGCGAGATCGCCCGCGCGGTGGGCATCGGCGCCATCAAGTACGCCGACCTGTCCACCGACCGGGTCAAGGACTACCAGTTCGACTGGGACCGGATGCTGGCCATGGACGGCAACACCGCCGTCTACCTCCAGTACGCGCTGGCGCGCATCCGCTCCATCATGCGCCGTGCCGATCAGGTGCCCGCGCTGGGTGCTGCGGTGGTCCTGACCGAGCAGGCCGAGCGCGACCTGGTGTTGGCGCTGTCACGCTTCCCCGGCGCGGTGCAGGCGGCCCTGAACCACCTCCAGCCGCACCGGTTGGCCACGTACCTGTTCGAGCTGGCCACGCAGTTCAGCTCGTTCTACGAGAACTGTCCGGTGCTCAAGTCCGAGGGGCGGGTTCGTGAGTCCCGGCTCGCGTTGGCCGCGCACACCGCGGCCGTGCTGGAGCGGGGCCTGGACCTCCTCGGTATCGAGGCGCCCCAGCGGCTGTAGCGCGAACAGGGCGGATGCGGTCGCCGCATCCGCCCTGCCGTGTGGTGGGACGTACCGGGTCTCCTCATCCAGGCTCTCCCATGTCCTGTGGTTGCGGGTCAATTCGGCCACAGCTGGGAGACAGGCCGGTGAGAGAGCCGGTGGACGCCGCACACGCAGGTTCATCGGAAACCCCCACGCGCGGGAGCACGGCTGGTTAGCCTGCCAGCGTGACGACCTCCGACACCTCTGCCTCCGCTCCGGACACCGACCGCGTTGATGAGCTGCGCGAACGCATGATCATTCGCCTGCGAGCCATCAACGCCCTGCACTCCGAACCAGTCACCAGAGCGGTGCGCACCGTGCCCCGCCACGCCTTCGCTCCGGAGTTCCCTCTGGAGGAGGTCTACGACCCGGAGACGGTACTGCGCACCCGCTTCACCGACGACGGCACCGCCACCAGCTCGGTCTCAGCGACCTGGGTGCAGACCCTGATGCTGGAACGCGCCCGACTCCGCCCCGGCATGCGGGTGCTGGAGGTCGGATCGGGCGGCTACAACGCCGCACTGGCCGCTGAGGTCGTCGGACCCGCCGGATCGGTGACCTCCATCGACATCGACCCCGCGGTCATCGACCGCGCCCGCACCCACCTGACCCAGGCCGGATACGCCGACCGCGTGGAGCTGGTCGTCGGCGACGCCGAACACGGCCACCCCGGCGGCGCACCCTACGACCGGATCATCGTCACGGCCGCCGCCACCGACCTGCCCCCGGCCTGGACCGAGCAGCTCGTCGACGGCGGATGCCTCGTGCTCCCCCTGGGGGTGCGGGGCTTCCAGCGCGTCTACGCCTTCACCCGCCACGGCGCGCTGCTGCTGGGCGAAACCGGCAACCACGCGGGGTTCGTGCCCATGCAGGGTCTGGGCGTTCCCGCTCTCACCACCGTGCCGGTCATCGACACGGTCGAGCTGACCACCGACGCCGACCCTGTGCCTGCACCCGAAGCCCTGCCCGAAGTGTTCGCCCTCCCCGCGCACGAACAGTTCACCGGGGTCCGTATCGCTGGCATGGAACCCTTCGGAACCCTGCAGATGTGGATGGCCACCGGACTGCCGAACTTCGCCACCCTGACCGGTGCCGCCGACGATTTCCGCTACCGGCCCATGAACCGGGCCCTGATCCCGGCGATGTGGGACGGGTCCTCACTGGCCTACCTGCTGCTCCCCGCGGTACCCGATGCCTCCGCCACATACGAGTTCGTGGCCTGCGGTCACGGTCCCGACGCCGCCACCATGGCCGACCACGTCCGTCGCTGGGACCGCGACCACCGCGGCGGGCCCGGCCCCCGGTTCCTGGCCCACCCCGCCTTCCCGTCTGCGGACGGGGTGATTCGCACCCGCCACACCCGTCTGCTGGCCCTGTGGGACCAGGTTGAGGAGGACCACGGTCTGAACTGGCCTGCTGACCCCGGCAAGTGAGCTTCGTGTGGGTGGGCGCACGCGCCCACCCGCACGGCTTCCCGGATAGGGAGGGACTCGCGCCGAGCTCCGCGCACGCGGAGGTGAACCGGCGTTGGGGTATCGGCGCGTGCGGAGCTGGCCCCGGGCGTCAAAACTGCTGGAGGTCTTCCCTCCACATCTGGTGCCCCTGCGGCTGGCCTCGGCCCGTCAGGCGTTGAGTCGCTCCAGCGCCGCGCGCAGTCGCTCCAGTGTGCGCTCGCGGCCCAGCAGTTCCAGTGACTCGAACAGCGGCAGGCCAACCGTGCGGCCGGTGACCGCGACCCGTACTGGCGCCTGAGCCTTGCCGAGCTTGAGCCCTTGGGCGGCCCCGGCCTGCTCAAGGGCTCCCTTCAAGGACTCGGCGTCCCAGGTCAGGGACTCGTCGGAGAAGGCGGCGATCGAGGCGGTGAGCATCTCCGCGCCGATTCCGGGCTTCATGGCTTTGGCCCAGCTCTTGTCATCGAAGACGGGCATGTCCAGGAACAGGAAGTCCACGTTCGGCACGATCTCGCTGAGCACCGCCACCCGGCTCTGCGCCAACGGGGCGATCCTGGCGAAGACACCCGGGTCGAAGTCCTCACGCCGCCACGGCACGTCCTCACCCTCCAGGTAGGGGGCGCAGCGCTTGACGAACTCATCCACGTCCAGGGCGCGGATGTAGTCGCCGTTGAAGGCGCGCAGCTTCTTCTCATCGAAGAAGGCGGGCGAGGAGTTCACATCCGACAGCGCGAAGAGCGGAATCATTTCCTCGATCGGCATGATCTCGCGGTCCTCACCCGGCGCCCACCCCAGCAGCATCAGGTAGTTGACCATGGCCTCAGGGAGGAAGCCCTCGGCCTGGTAGGACTCCATGGCGACCTTGTCGCGGCGCTTGGACAGCTTCTGGCGCTTCTCGTTGACCAGCACCGGGGCGTGCGCCCACACCGGCGGCGCGTGCCCGAGCGCCTCCCACAGCAGCTGCTGTTTGGGAGTGTTGGACAGGTGCTCCTCACCCCGGATGACGTGGGTGATGCCCATCTCCACGTCATCGACCACGTTGGCCAGCACGAACAGGGCGGTGCCGTCGGCGCGGGCGATGACGAAGTCCTCCAGGGCCTCGTGCGGGAACTCCACCCGCCCCCGGATCTGGTCCTCTACAACCGTGGGCCCGCCCTCAGGAATCCGGAAGCGTAGAGCACGCCCGGGCCCGGCCTCCAGACCTCGGTCCCGGCAGAACCCGTCGTAGCCCAGGTTGGGGTTGTCGCGCCGGGCCTGGACCTGTTCGCGGGTGCAATCGCAGTAGTAGGCCAGCCCCTCCTTGCGCAGGCGTTGGGCGGCCTCGGTGTGCTGGTCGGCGTAGTCGGTCTGGGAGTAGGGGCCTTCGTACTGGGTGGCGTCCACGCCCAGCCAGGCCATGGCGGCCAGGATGCCCTCGGTCCATTCGGGGCGGGAACGGGCGGCATCGGTGTCCTCGATCCGCAGCACCATGGTGCCGCCGGATTGTCGTGCGACCACCCAGTTCAGCAGCAGGGACCGGGCATTGCCCACGTGGAACATGCCGGTCGGGGAAGGTGCGAACCTGGTGCGGATCGAGGTGTCAGTCACGGCCCAGAGCCTAGCGTGAAGCCTTGGCGCCACAGGGCTGAAGCACGTATTCGCCCCGTTGGCCAAAGCAGAGTTGTCTAAGCGGAGACGAGGGCGCCGCGCGGGTGTTCGCCCCTCAGTTCACCGGCCAGGGCGCCCAGGTGGCGATGCCCCGGACGTGAGGTCGTGTGGACCGGGGTCAGGCGCCCCGCGTGGCGGACCTCGACCATTTCCGGATCGTCTGCTTCGACTCCTCGGTGAGATCGCTGTCCCCAAGCTGGTCGGGCTGCACCCAGCGGTAAGCGGTGTGCTCGTCGGACAGAATGACCTCCGCCCCGTCATAGGGCAGGGCGAAGGTGTACTGCCGGGCCCGGCGACCGCTCCCCGATACGTAGTCGAACACCGACACGAAATCAGGGTCAAGGTCGAGGCCACGGACCCGTCCCACCTCCTCGGCGAGTTCCCGTGCCAGCCCCTCAAAGAGGGTTTCGCCCGCGTCGACACCGCCGGAGGGCAGCTCCTCAATCCCAGGGAGGAAATCATCCGAGCTGCTGCGCCTCAGGATCAGTACCTGGCCGAGGTGGTGGATGACCGCCCCGACAACGACCTTGCCGATCCCGTCGCGGCGGGCACTCTCCGACAGGGCTTGAACGTCGATACTCATGAGCCTGACACTAGCCTCGCCCCAGCCTGTCCAAGGCGGTTTCCAGGGCATCGACGACCGCTTGGGTGTGCCGATCGGCCTGGTCCGAGTCGTCGGCTGGCACGGCCACGCGCAGGGAGTGGGCGGCGATCCACTCCGCCCCGCTGAGGTCGCCATGACGCGGCGTAGGCGGGTAGGCGGCCACGGGGGAACGCAACTGGGTGAAGGCCGGGTAGGTGTGCAGGGGACGCATCGCATCGCAATCACTCACGTCGGTGCAACCCAACAGGAGCAACTCGCCGAGCAGGTCCTCACGGGTGAACCCAGCCCGGCCCGGGTCGATGGTGAACACGAAGGCGTACAGCGTCGGGGTGTGCCCAGGACCGACCGGTGTCAGAATCTCGATCCCCGCTCGCCCGGCGAGCACGGCTTCGATCCGTTTGGCGTGCTGGCACCGGTGCTCCAGCCAACCGTCCAGGCGTGACAGGTACACCTCGGCCATCGCCAAGCCGAGCGGGTGCGCCCGGTACTTCAGGCCCAGCCCGGTTTCGGCGTAGCGGTACAGCGGCGAGGCCGTGTCCACCTCGGCCAGGGCGCGCTTGTTGAAGTGTCCCAGCAGCGTCGCCTTCTCGTACACATCCTGGTGGCGTGTGGCCAGCAGGCCCCCTTCGCCAGCGGTGATGGTCTTGCGGCCCTGCAAGCTCCAGCAGGCCGCGTCAGCGAGCTGCCCCACGGAAACACCCTCTCGGGCGGCGCCGTGGGCGTGGGAGCAGTCCTCGACGAGGGCGATCGTGTTCTGGTCGCAGAACTGCCTAAGGCGCCGTGTGTCCTGGGGGTGCCCCCACATGTGGGTGATGACCAGCGCCTTGGTCCTGGGGGTGAGGAGCCTGGCGGCTTGGTCCAGGTCAACGGTGCCCACGGAGTCCACGTCCACCAGGACTGGCACCGCTCCGAGCTGGAACAGTGGGGTGGCGGTGGCGAAGAAGGTGTAGTCCTGCACCAGCACCTCGTCCCCGGGCCCGATGTCCAGTGCGTAGTAGGCCGAGTGCAACGCCGCCGTTCCCGAACTGGTCAGCAGGGCGAAGCTGACGCTGTGCCGGGCGGCGAAGGCGTCCTCGAAGCGGGCGATGATCCCGGACCGGTCATAGATCGAAACGGTCTCGCCGAGCTGTCGGGCGACGGCGGCACGGACTTCAGCATCCACAGGCGGCCAGGTGAATCCCATCAGGCCGCTCCTTCCATGTGCGTTGTGACAGCGGGAAGCGGTTCGGGGCTGCCCGACCTCAGGGAGGTGTAGGCGGCCTGGATGAGGGAGACGCTGAGCACTCCGATGCGGGCTTCGGAGCGGTCGACCGAGGTGTCCCCCAGGCTGTTGGTGTGGAAGCGCAGCATCTGCGCCCAGGGGTGGTCAGCGGCCTGAACCGACATGGTGTGCTCCAGCCCGCCCGGTGCGTGGACGCTGATTCGTGCGTGGCTGTCGGTGATGGTGATACGCCCGTGCTCGGCTACCAGGTCGATCATGTCCTGGCGGTCATCGTGGCGTGAGAGGTACATGGTGCCCCTCACCCCGTCGCTGTGGGCGAGGAGTACGTGCGCGGACTCCTCCACCTCGACGTGGGGACGCCAGGCGGGGGTGGTGGGGCTGAGCGCGTAGACACTGGTGACCGGTGACGGCACCAGGCGGGTGATGGCGTCGGCCGCGTGGTAGCCCAGGTCCAGCAGGGCACCGCCGCCGGATCGGTCACGGAGTGCGCGCCAGGTCGCCGAGTAGTCTCCAGTCGGTCGTGTGGTGTGGACGCGGTACGACAGCAGCCGTCCCCACGAGGGCAGCATGCGTTCGGCCATGGCGAAGAGCTGACCGTGCGGCCGGTGCGCGAGGACTCGTAAAGACCCGGCGCGGTTCGCCAGGGCGTGGGCGTCCTCGATCGTGAGCGCGAAGGGCTTTTCCTTCCACACCGCCACCCCGGCATCCAACAGGCGCAGTGCCGTGGACTGGTGGAGATCGTGCGGGCAGGCCACCAAGGCGACGTCGTAGGTCTGGAAGCCCAGCGCCTCGTCCAGGGACTCGTAGGCCGGGACCGGCCCGAGTCCGAGTCCGTCGGCCACGTCGACGGCCGGGTCGACGACCCCCTCCACACGGATAGGCACCTTGGCCGCGATCAGAGCGGGTGCCAGGACCTCGCGCACACGTGCGCCAGCGCCCACCACTAAGCCACGGAGCTCACTGCTCATCGTCGTCCTCCTGAAAGGTCGGGAATGGTCTCTCCAGGAGAGCGCGAAGCGGCCGGATGAGGTCAGCCTGAACCTGGCTCAGTCACGATTCACTCACGTACTCACGCGCTGTGTGAGTGATAATCGGTCCCATGCCAACCCCCCATGACTTCCCCGCCGCACTCACCCGCTGGCGGTCCCAGCGCAAGCTGACGAAGAAGGCGCTCGCGCGCGTGATGGGGTTCGATCCCTCCTACGTCAGCCACATCGAAGCGGGCCGCTACCCGGTCAGCGAGGAGTTCGCTCGTCTGGCCGAGCAGAAGCTGTCCGCTGGCGGGGATCTGTGGCGGACCTGGCGGGAGTCAGCGGGAGAGCGCACGGCACTCACGAGCGCGGGTGTGGGCGAACTGTTCGTGGACGACGACCACGCCGAACTGAGCTACCGTGACGGCACCTACACCGCGCGCATGCGCCGCCTCATTGTCAACGGCGGCAGCGAGCCGGTGAGCCGTTACCTGGTACGTATCAGCGTCGACCGCTACCCGGGACAGCCCAAGCGCTCGAACGAGCTGTACCGCCAGCATCCGCTTACCTGGGAACAGTTGGATCTGCGTGCTTCCTGCGATGGTGAGCCGATGCGCTGGGTGGCCAAGCACGACAGGGACTCCTTCAAGGAGGTGTGGCTGCGCTTTGAGAATGAGGGGACGATGTTCCCGCTCTACCCAGGGCAAGCTGCCACCTTGGAGTACTCCTACGTCGTGAGTGAGGACCAGTGGGGGCAGTGGTTCCAGCGTGCGATCCGGTTGCCGACCCGAGCGGTCAGTGTGGACCTGGTCCTCCCTGCTGAGCTCCACCCCACGGTCTGGGGTACCGAGACGTCCACCACCGTCGAGTCCGTCCCCTTGAGGTCGCCCGTCCAGAAGCGGGAACAGGACGGTGACGTCCGTTTCAGCTGGCGCACGAACGACCCGCCGATCGGTGCCCGCTACCGGATGGAGTGGCGCTGGCGTACCGACGCGGAGGACCGCGTGAGTGCCCGCCCCTCGTTGCGTACGTCCAGCGATCGAATGGCCGCAGCCGGGATCGTGCAGGAAGGCAATCCGATCCTGGCCCAGCCCGCGGCTGTCTTTCGTTTCCCGGAGGAGAGCGCAGTGGCGGAGGATGTGGTCGACCAGCTGCACCGGGCCATTCAACGAGTGCGGGAGCACCACCACTTCGGCAAGGGTATGGGCCTGGCCGCTCCGCAGATCGGGATCGACCGGGCTGCCGCGATCGTGCTTCCACCTGACCTCGACGCCGTGCCCTTGGTTCTGCTCAACCCGAGGATCATCGATTCCTCACCCGAGTTCGATTCCCAGTACGAGGGATGCTTGAGCTTCTTCGACGTGCGTGGACTCGTGCCACGCCCACGACGCGTCGAGGTGGAACATGCTCTGGTGGGCGGCGGTACGGCGATCACGGTGTTCACTGACGCTCTGGCCCGTCTGGTGGCACACGAGGTCGACCACTTGCACGGGCTGCTTTACACGTCCCACATGCCCGAGGGGGTGGTGCCGATACCGGTCGAGGAGTACCGGGGCACGGGGCAGGCCTGGAGTTATCGACGCGCTTGAGACCTTGGCGGCACGGTTGCGCATCAGACGATGCCGCTGAGGTGGTCCAAGCCGCCCACGGCCAGGCGCGCCGCAAGAGGGCCCCTCAGACCCCACCGCTTCGGTCGGTGGCTCCTTGGTCCTCCAAGGCCGTCGTGGTCGGCTCTGCGGGGAGTCAGGTCCTCGCGCATCCGCGTCTGGCGCGCGTGGGGTTGAGCCAACAGAATGGCGCGATGGTACGACGTCTGCTCCGAGCTCCGCGCACGCGGAGGTGAGTCTGGGTCCGCCTGGGTCGCGGAGGGGTTGGTGCTGTCTATGCGGAGACGAGGGCGCCGCGTGGGTGCTCGCCCCTCAGTTCGCCGGCCAGGGCGCCCGCATGGAAGGCGTCCCATTCGGCCTTGGTGTAGATCAGGGCGGGGGAGTTGGAGATTCCGGTGTCGGTGAGGGTGAAGCCGCCGTCGGGGAGGAATGTGGCGTGCAGGCGTCTGAAGACGGTTCCGCCACTCACGACCTGGTCGAGGAAGTACTCCCAGTCGGCGTGGGGAACGGTGAGCGTGGGACCGCCAGGGTTCTTGGTGTCACCGATCTCGATCACACCGTCTCGCGGCGAGCGAACCTGGACGCAGTTCGCCCCGGTGCTGCTGTAGCTGGACTTCGTCCATCTCATGGGTTCTCCTCCAAGATCTTCCCGATGACCTCGGCCGACTGTATCGGGGACAAAGCGACGGACTGGATCTGGTCGTAGGCCGCTTTGTAAGCGGCCAGGTCCGCCACACCCTCGACGTAGGTGTTCATGCCTCGGCTGTCCATGTAGACCACCGGAGGCAGATGGTTTCCTGCGTCCAGGATGGCAAAGGGGCCATCCAGCCCGGCATGCGCACCCACCGATTCAAGGACGACCTGGATGTTGACGTTGGGTTTCTGGCCCATCGTGAGCAGGTGGGCGAGTTGCGCGTCGCGAATCTCTCGGCTCCCGATCACCCTGCGGAGAGCGTGTTCTTCCACTATCGACCACAGCTGTAGCGGGTCCACCTCTCGGTGAAGGACTCGCTGTCTGTCCATGCGCAACTTGACCAGCTGGTCAACCTGATAGGGGAGAAGCAGCGGGTTGGCGCTGATCAGGGTGCGCGCGTACTCCGAGGTCTGAAGCAACCCGGGAAGAATGTGGGTCTGCCAGTCTTTGATGCCGATGGCTACCTCTTCGAGCCCCAGGTACTTCTCAAGGTTTCTCCCGGGCAGGTTCTGCTCGAAGGTTGTCGTGCTGTTGCGTCTTGGTCGACGTGACTGCGTACCGAGTTCCAAGAGCGCCGGACGTACGTCTTCGTTTGCCTTGTAGACGGTGAAGAACAGGTTGAGGTCAGCCTTCGTGACGGGGGCCTGTCCTCGCTCGATCTTGGACAGCTTGGCGGCTCCGAACCCCATCTCCTTGGCGGCCTCGGCCCCGCTCATCCCAGCTTCATGGCGGAGTTGCTGGAGTGCTTTGCCGAGCAGTAGGCGACTCGCGATGGGGCCGTGCTGCTCCTGAGGCATGCGGAGTGTCTCCCTCTGTCGTGTGAACCCTTCCAGTATCTCTCCTGGCCGACGCCCTTGGTGCCTCTGCAGGAAATTTCCTGTTCGATTTCCAGGAACTAGTTGTCAAGGGTGTTTCCTTGCTGCATGATCGAGTACAAGAAGCGTGTCCTTCTGGTCACGGACGGTGTCACCTGTCTGTGGCCATCATGAGGAGCGCCTGTGACCACCTCGGGGCTGCCAGGGAGGCACACCATGAGGAGCTTCAACAGTTCGTTCTCGAATGAGCAACCCGCTGTACCGCCCCAGCGGTGGACGAACGGTGAGGGCATCCCTGTAGCTGGGGGACTTGCATTGCCCCGACGGGTGTCCAGCGGAAAACGAGGCGTGAGGGTGGCGATCTTCGGCCCGTTGCCCTCACAGGTGCGGCAGATGCGCGCTTGGTGTCGTAACGGCGTATCCGTGGACCCGCTTCGCGCTCTGCGCATCGAGTTGGTGGCCAGCGAGCTGGCGACCAACGCGCTGACTCACTCGGCGTCAGGCCAGGCGTGCGGGCACATTCGGGTGGAGATGGAGTCGTTGCCCGGCCGACTCGTCCGTATCTCTGTCACCGACGACGGACCGCACCCGGGGCAGACCGTCTGCCTTCCGCGCCTGCCATCGGAGGTCGACGCTCTGGCGGCCTGCGGGCGGGGTCTTCGCCTCGTGGACCGTCTGTCCGTGGAGTGGGGCTGGAACGGCGAGCCCGGTATGCCTCTGACGGTATGGGCGCACATCGATCCCTACGCGCCCGTCCCTGACCCCGACGACGCCGTCGCGGCCTGAGCAGCCCGGAATGGCGTGGGACCGAAGCCAGGACGCCACCCAGTACGAGGCCGCCCGCCTGCTGGAACAACTCCACGAGCGCTGGTGGGTGCTGTGGGGACCGGCTTCGCGCCGCTTCTTTGCCTTCCACCTCGGCCCGCATCGTGTTCCGCCGCTGAGCGCGGCCACACCGCAGCTGCTGGACGCGGCCATCCGCGCCACCGAGCGCGGACTTCGATCCCTTCGACCGTGAGCGGGAAGCGCAGCCCTACCCGGGGCCAATGACACCCGCGCACAGAACAGAAAACAAGGTGCCCCGACCGGTGCTCCAACACCGGACCGGGGCGCGATCAACCACCTGAGCAAGCAGGAGGAAGACCGTGGAACACCCTATCGGCAGGCACCGCAGGCCTCGCCAGAGTCTGGCCGGGCGCGTGTGGTCGCTGACCGCCGCCGTGTTGGCCATCGCCCTGGCCTACGTGTTCGTCCCTCAGAGCCACCGACGCCCCGGGCCGGAGCGGGCCGCGATCACGCCGTCGCCCCGCCGTCGAGAACTGCCGCCCGCGCTCGTACCCGCTGAGCGACGCCCTGTCCAGGAGCTGACGGGATTCCCCGGCGATCAGGTGCGGCGCACGCGGACGCCCCAGGCCTTCCCGCGTGGGCAGAGCGACCGCCACACACAGGCACTCCGACCTCGTTCCGGAAACGAGGCTGCTCCCTCCACGCTCGATTCCGCTGGCACGCTGGTCCGCCCCTACATGCCGCCGCTGCCACGAGTCCCGGTCGGTGACCTGCTGGCCGAGCCCATTCAGGAGCAGTCCGACGACTTCGCCGACCTGGCCGCCGTCATCCGCGTCTACCTCGACAGGGTCGGGTGAGCACCATGACGACGACCCTCACTCCTGCCCCGGCTCCGGAACCGATGCCGTCCCCGCCCCGGCGGGCGTCGACCTGGTGGGAGCACCGCGTCTACCGCTCGGACCTGGCCCAGGCCCGTCAGGTCCGCGCCGACCTGCGCGCCGATCTGGCGGGGTTCGATCCCGACCTGGTGGACACCGTGCTGCTGTGCGCGGCCGAACTGGTCGCCAACGCCGTCAAGTACGCACCCGAGGGCCGGGAGTTCCTGCGGGCCCTCGCCCTCCTGGACGAACGCACGCTGTGGCTGGCCGTGGTGGACGAGGGAGGCGGCACCGGCCTTCCCCGAATCCCGGACGACCGGTCGGACGACGAGTGGTCGTGGGCTGAGGGGCAGCGCGGCCTGATGCTCGTCGACTCCCTCGCCCAGGCATGGGGCCACTACCCGGTGGGACCTGGCAGCGCCCGTCTGGGCCTCGGAGTCTGGGCGACCTTCCCGGTGTCACCCGACGAACGCCCCCTCGGGCTTCCGGGGTTCGTGATGAACAGCTGACCAGGCTCTGAACCTGGAACGTCGTGGGCGGCGCCTGTCACGGGCGCCGCCCACCGTCATGTCTGGAAGCCGTTTTACTGGTGATGCTGGCCGACCGGAGAGTGTTTCCGCAGGTAGGCGAGTTGGACATCGAAGAGGCGTGAGCTTACCGACAGTTTTTCTCCGAAGGGTCGTCCGTAACCACTTGTGCGCAGGCCAGACGAGGGGCTACCTTCATCTCTGTCACGGAGAGTGACAATAAAATCACTCCAGGGAGCCCTCTGTGGTGCGTGGATTCCTGTTGTCCCTGTCAGGCGTGTTGCTCCTGACAGGGTGTACCGCTGAAGCGGACGAGGCAGTCGAACCAGTCGTTCAATCCTCAACCATTCCGCCTGAAACGGAAGCTCCGGAGAAGTCCCCGGAAGAAGAGGCCGTCGACACCTACCTGCGGTTCTGGGACGCGATCGTTCTCGCTTCGGCGGAAATGGACCCGGACCATCCGGACCTGGAGAAGTACGCCGTCGACCAGGCGCTCGAACTGGCGCAGCAGGGGGTCCGGGGAGTGGCCGAAGCCGGTTACGGCATGGAAGGCGACCCGGTCCCCGCTCCTGAAGTGGTCTCTGCTGAGCCCACAGACGAACCGAGATCGATCGTGATCAGGGATTGTCAAGGAGCGGGTGACTGGAAGGTCGTCGGAGAGGCCGAGCCAAGGTCCGACAACGTACGCGTGGACGCCAGGGTGAACCGCGACGTTTTCTCCTGGCGGGTGGTCCAGCTGCAGGTGTGGGGAGACGACTCGTGCTGATGTCGACGACGATCCTCGCCGCTGCCGTTCTTCCTGCCGTGACCGTCGTGTCCCCGATGCTTCCTCCGCCGAGCGAGATCGACTTCAAGGGCAACGCCTCCTGCGAAGCGTCCGGGTGTTCCGCCTTCGCCGAATCCGGGCAGCACAGCGGTGGCTCCTCAGGCGGTGCACCTCGACCCGACAGCGGCGCAACCGCCGTGCTCTCCGCCGAGGACCCGTGCGTGGAGATGGACCAGGCGGAACCGGGCTGGACCTGCGTCGCCTCGACCAGGTCCGGCCCGGGCGGCGGGGAAACCGTCAGCCCGCGCGAGGCCGCCGAACAGGCACGGGCCTCCATGAGTCTGCCCTCGCCCGCCTTGGCCTCCTCGCCCGCCGAGGACACGGTCGTTCACTTCCCGGTATGGCTGTGGGTGGACGGCGCCGACTGGGAACCGGTCAGCGCGACCGCCTCCGTCTCCGCGGGCTCGGTCACCGTGACCGCCGTGCCGCAGCAGCTCCGCTGGGACATGGGCGACGGAACGGTGCTCTACTGCGACGGACCCGGGACCGTGTTCGACCCCGCGCGCCACGACTCCCAGAAGCCCTCGCCCGACTGCGGCCACGCCTATACCCGCACGTCCCGCAACCAGCCCGACAGCCGCTTCCCGGTCGCCGCCACGGTGTCCTGGACGGTGGAGTGGACCACCAGCGCGGGCGGCGGAGGCACCCTCGACCCGTTGACGACCAGCGCCTCCGACAGCGTCCGCGTGCGCGAGGTCCACGCGCTGGTCACCGACGGCTGAACACGGCAGGGACCTCGACGCACCAGGCAGGGACGGGAGCACAGGGCGTGACGACGTTGACCAAACCCCACTCAGGCGACCGGAAGACCGGGAAATCCCGGCTGTCCGCCGTCCGCCGCCGCGGCTGGAAGCGGCCCTTCGCCGGGATCGCCGCCATGGTCCTGGGCGGCGTCGTCGCCGCTTGGGCCGCCACCCGCGAGGAGGAGCCCGCGACGGTCCTAGTCGCCGTCAACGACGTGGAGGCCGGTGACGGCCTCGACATCGCCGACCTGCGGGTCGTGTCCGCGTTCGGTGTGGAGGAGCTGGACCTGGTCACGGTCCCCGAGGCGCTGCGCGGCCGGGCGGCGGCACCGATTCCGGCCGGAACCGTGCTCACCGGCCCGATGATCGCCGACACCTCCGCCTGGCCCGCGCCGGGACAGGCGGTGGTCGCGGTGCAGACCGCGCCGGGGATGCTGCCGGAGTCCGCGGGCAAGGGCGCGCTGCTGCTGGTGATCGCCGAGGAGGGCGACCCCTTCCACGCCCGCCTGCACTCGTTGGGGGACGAGGAGGCACCCGCGGACGCGCGGGTCGTGGAGCTGCTGGTGGTGGACGAGGACGCGGCCGGGGTGGCCCGCGCCGTGGACGAGCCGGGCACGCGCCTGGTGCTCATGGCCGAGCCGTAGGACGACAGAGCAAGACACAAGGGGGAGACCATGATCATCGCGGTGTGTTCGTTCTCGGGAGCTCCGGGGGTCACAACCCTGGCGACCGCCTTGGCGGCGGTGTGGCCCACGGGCCCGCTCACCGTTCCGGTACTGGTGGAGGCCGACGCCAGCGGCGGCGACCTGGCCGTGTGGCACCGGCTCGTCGGCCGACCCGGGCTGGTCTCGCTCGCGGCGTCGGTCCGGGCCTCCGACCCGAATCCGGACGGGGAGCAGGGGGCACGGCGCGCCCTGCTGGCGCACGCCGCCGAACTCCCCGGAGGGCTGCGGGCCCTGGCCGCGCCGACCACGGCGCACGAGGCCTCCGCCGTGGTGACCGCGCTCGCCCACCGCGCCCGCGTCCTGCGGGGCGGGCTGACCGTCCTGGACCTGGGCCGGGTGGCCCCGGGAAGCGCGGGCGCGCACCTGCTCACCCTGTCCGACGCCGTGGTGCTGACCGTCGCGGGCGACGACGCCGCGCAGATCCACCGCGTCTCGCGCTGCCGCGACGTCCTGGAGTCCCTGGCCGGCAAAGGCGCCGCGGTCGGCCTGGCGGTGCACGGCTCCCGCTTCTCCACCAGTGAGATCACCGCCCAGACCGGCTGCCGGGTGTGGGCCCAACTGCCCCACGACCCGACCGGCGCGGCGTTCCTGCGCGGAGAGGACTCCCGCCCGCGGAGCCTGCGCGAACGCGTGGCCGCCTGGTCGCACACCCGCCACAACCCCGACGGCGTCGAGTGGATGCCGCTGCTGGCCGCCGCCCGCGACCTGGCCGACCGGGTCGACGACCTGGTGGACGCCGCCGCGACCCTGCGCCGCTTCGAGGAGGCGTTCGCCGCGTGAGCGCCTCCGACACCTCCCGCGTGGCCGCCCCGAGCGGCCAACGCGTCGCACCGCACCTGGCCGAGACCGCCGCCCGGCTGGCCGACCGCGTCACCGACACCCTGGTCCGCCAGGAAACCGACACCCCGGCGCGCAACGGCCACCGCGCCCGGCGCGAACGCGCGGACGCGCTGCTCGCCGCCCTGCTGGAGGAGTACGCCTGCCGCGCCCTCACCGGAGCCGCCCGCGCCCTGACCGGTCCCGAGGAGGAATGGGTCCGCGCCCGCGCCCTGGCCCAGGTCTGCGGGCTCGGCCCCCTCGAACTCCTGCTCGGCGAACCCGGCGTGCGCGACATCCACATCAACGGCACCCGCGTCTGGGTCGACCTCGGCGACGGCCGCCGCGAGGAACGCGCGCCCGTCACCTCCACCGACGAGGAACTCGTCGCCCTCGTCCGGCGCCTGGCCGGACAGGCCCCCGGCGGAGAACGGCGCTTCGACGCCTCCGCGCCCCTGCTGAGCATGGAACTCACCGGCGGCGCACGCCTGTCCGCCGTCATGGGCGTCTCCCGGCGCCCGGCCGTCAACATCCGCCGCCACCCCGAACGCGAACTCACCCTGTCCGACCTCACCGCATCGGGCATGCTCACCCGCCCCGTCCGCTCCCTGCTCACCGCGGCCGTGCGCGCCCGGCTCAACCTCGTCATCGGCGGCGCCACCGGCTCGGGAAAGACCACACTGCTGCGCGCCCTGGCCCGCCACATCCCGCCCGCCGAACGCGTCATCACCGTCGAGGACGCCTTCGAGCTCAGGCTGGACGCCGACGAGGACCTCAACTGCCTCGCCCTCCAGGGCAGGCCGCCCAACACCGAGGGCGCCGGGGAGATCACCCTGGCCGACCTGGTCCGCCACGCGCTGCGCATGTCCCCGGACCGGGTCATCGTCGGCGAGACCCGCGGACAGGAGACCGTCGCCCTCCTGCACGCCATGACCATGGGCACCGACGGTTCCATGGCCACCGTGCACGCCTCCTCCTCGGCGCAGATCCTCACCAAGCTCGCCACCTACGCCAACCAGGCCAGCGAACGCCTGACCCTGGAGGAGAGCGGAGTCCTCATCTCCTCCGCCGTCCACCTGGCCGTGCACATCGACACCGACGAGCACGGCGGCGGCCGCGTCGGCAGCATCCGCGAGATCGTCGGCGTCGACGGGCCCCGGGTGGTCACCAACGAGGTCTACGCCCGCGAACACGGCGGGTTCACCACCCCGCTGAGCCCGCAGTACACCCGCAAGCTCGCCCGCGTCGGCTTCGACCCGGCCAGCCTGTTCGAGGACGCGCGGTGACCACCGTCCTGGCCGCCAGCCTGGGCGGCGCCGCGGTCGGCCTGGGCCTGGTGCTGCTCTGGCCCGCGCTCATCGCCGCCCCCAAGTTCCTGCGCTCGCGGGTCAGCGTGCGCCGCGACACCGTGCTCCGGGCGGCCGCCGCCCTCGGCGCGGGCATGCTCGCCTGGGGCGTCACCGGCTGGCCCGTCGCCGCCGCCCTGGCCGCCGCTGCCGCCTGGTGGCTGCCCGCCGTCCTGGGACCCGACCGGGCCACCGCCGCCGAGATCGCCCGCATCGAGGCCGTCGCGGGCTGGACCGAACAGCTGCGCGACCTCATCACCGCCTCCTCCGGGCTCCGCCAGGCCATCTGGACCTCCTGCGCCATCGCACCCGAGGCCGTGCGCGGCGACGTGCAGGGCCTGGCCGCGGACCTGACCGCGGGCAACGACCTGGAGGACGCCCTCACCGCCTTCGCCCACCGCGTCGACAACGAGACCGCCGACCTGGTGGCCGCCGCGCTGTCCATGGCCGCCCACCGGCACGCCGCCGACCTGGGCACCCTCCTGGGCAGCCTGGCCGAAGCGGCGCGCGACCGCGCGTCCATGCTCGTGCGCACCTCCACCTCCCGGGCACGCACCCGCACCTCCGTCCGCATCATCACCGCCGCCTCCCTCGCCATGGTCATCGGCATGGCCGCCCTCAACGGCCCCTACTTCGCCCCGCTCGGCTCGACCACCGGCCAACTCGTGCTCGCACTGGTCGGAACCGTGTGGGCGACAGCGCTGTGGTGGCTGACCCGCCTGTCCGCCCCGCCGCGCACCGAACGCGTGCTGTCCGTCCACGATCAGGAGGAACGCGTATGAGCGTGTTCGCGGCGGCCCTGGGCGGGGCCGCGGTGGGAGCCGGACTGTGGTGGACGGCGCGGGTGCTGAGTCGCCCCGATCTGGCCGACCTCCTTCCGCCGCCGGACCTGGAACAGGAAGGGGTTCAGCGGAGGGAAGGGGAACGCGCGTGGGGGCGGGCGGGGCAGAGGAAGGGAACAGGGGCCACCGGGATCGTGGGTGCCGCCGCGAACGCAGCGCGGGCCGGAGGGGGAGTGCTGGCCCGGTTCGGCTGGCCCGGCCCCCGAACCCGGCGCGACCTGGCCGTGTGCGGCATCGACACCGACCGCCACGGAGCCGAGACGACCGTGTCCGCGTTCGCCGGAGCCACCCTGTTCCTGTCCCTGCTGGCCACCGCCGTGCCGCCCGCCTCACCGATGCCGCTCACCGCCGCACTGGGGCTCGGCACGTCCTGCCTGGGGCTGTGCCTGGTCGCGCCCGCGCTCGTGCTCCGCCACAGGGCGGCCCGGAGCCGCGCCCGGCTGGGCGCGGTCACCTCGGTCATCGCCGACCTCGTCGGGGTCGCCCTGGCCGGAGGATCGGGGGTCACCGGAGCGCTCGCCTCCGCCACCCGGCGCGGGAACGGACCGGCCTTCGACCTGATCCGGCGCTGCCTGCACGAGGCCAACCTGCGCACCCGCCCGCCCTGGGACGCCCTGTCCGACCTCGCGGAGCGGACCGGCGTACGCGAACTGGACGAACTCGCCTCCTCCATCCGCATCGCCGGAACCGACGGCGCCCGGGTTCGCGCCTCGGTCCGCGCCAAGGCCGCCGCCCTGCGCACCCACCGCCTCGCCGCCCTGGAAGCGCAGGCACACGAGGCCACCGAACGGATGACCCTGCCGGTCATGCTGCTGGTGCTCGGCTTCCTGCTGCTCATGGGCTACCCCGCCGTCACGCACGTGACCAGCGGGTTCTGAGCAAAGGCCCGATATCCGAGACGCGCCAGCCGTTCGCTGTCCACCATTCGCCGTCCGCCGTCCGCCGTCCGCCGTCCGCCGTCCGTCGTCCGCTTTCAGCGGGCGTCCAGTCACCGACCACCGAACGCCAGCCACCCGCCAGCGGCCACCACCGGCACACAGACACCGGCCCGCAGGCACCGGCCACCGAGAAAAGGGGCAACCACATGCGCCAGGCCCTGCGCCGCGCCCTCACCGCACTCGTCCTCGGCACGCGCCGCCACGGTCGCGCAGCGGACCGGGGTTCGACCACCACCGAGTACGTGCTCATGCTCGTCGTCGCCATCGGCATCGCCACGGCGGTCGGCGGCATCCTCACCCCGAGGATCATCGAGAGCGCCCAGTCCGTCGACCTGGGCGTCACACCGTGAGGAACCGGCCGAGGCGGGACGGCAGGGGCGGTCGGGGCCGCTCGGACGCCTGGAAGCACCGGGCTGTCTGGGGTGGTCGGGACCATCGGGAGTTCTGGAACCCCAGGGGTGCCCGTGGAGGCCGGGACGACAGAGGCGGCGCGGACACCCTGTTCGTCATCCCGCTGATGTTCCTGATGCTGCTGGGCATCCTGCAGTACGGCCTCTGGGCGCACGCCCATCACCGGGCCCAGGCCGTGGCCACCGAGGCGCTCGCGGCGGCACGGGCCTTCGGCAGCAGCGCCGGAGAGGGACGAGCGCGGGGACACGCCCTGGCCGAGGACCTGGGCGGCATCATCCTGCGGGACGTCCAAGTCCGGGTGGAGCGGGGCGACGCCACCACCAGCACCAGCGTGGACGGCACCGCGATCAGCCTGGTCCCCGGCTGGAACCCGTCCGTCAGCACGACCCTGTCCGGACCCACGGAGCGCGTCGACGGAGCGGCCCGGTGACAGCGCCTCGTGAGCGGATTCGGGACCGGGATTCGGGGCGGGAGCCGGGCCGGGATCGAGACCTGAAGCGGGAGCGGGACCGGGGGAGCGCGTCGGTCGAACTGGTCCTCATCGTCCCCGTCGTACTGGCCTTCCTCCTCCTACTGGCCCTGACCGGCCGCAACTACACCGCGGCACTGGCAGCTGACGCCCTCGCCCACGCCGCCGCCCGCTCCGCCTCCCTGCACACCGACCGGAACGAGGCCCGAAACGCCGCTGAGCAGGCCGTCGCCGCGAGCGTGGGCGGCTGGGGACGCGCCTGCCAGGAACCCGCCGTGCGGTTGCGGCCGACCACCGAAGGGAACCTACGCGCGATGCGGGCCGAGGTCGAATGCACCGTGCACCGCGACGACCTGCGGATCCTGGAGGTCAGCGAACGGCGCACCGTCACCGGGTCGGCCGTCTCCGTCCTGGACGTCCACCGAGAGCAGGAGCCCTGATGGGCGGAGGCAGCCCGAGCGCGTTCGTCGTCGCCATCGCCGCGACCCTCCTGGCCTGCCTCGGCCTGGTCCACGACGGCGCCCAGATGCTCCGCGCCAAGACCCGGACCACCACCCTCGCCCACGAGGCCGCCCGGGCCGGAGCCCAGCACCTGGACGCTGACCTGCTGCGCACCGGCACCCTCGCCCTCGACCGCGACGAGGCGCGCAGCGCGGCCCGGGACCACGCCCGGCTCGCGGACGCGGGTGCGGGGGCGCACGCGCAGGCGGGCACGAACGCGGCCGCGGCCGTGGACGTGGTTGTCAGCGCTGACGAGGTCACGGTCACCGTCACGACCACCTACCGCCCGACCGTGCTCGCGGTGCTCGGAGAGGTCGAGATCACCTCCCGCGCCACCGCGACCGCGCACACCCCGACCCCCTGAGACGCCGAGGGACAACGCTGGAAGAGGGGACGACATGCACCACCCGGTTCGCAAGGCTCTGGCCTGCGCGATCACACTCGCCCTGCTGATCGCACCGCCCGTCCTGCTCCAGCGCTGGCAGTGGCCCGCACAGCTCGACGGGATGTCCTGGGACCACCTGTGGCTGACACTGATCAGCGCGACGCCGCCCACCGTGGTCCTCCAAGCACTGACACTCGTGCTGCTCTGGACGCTGTGGGGCACCTTCGCCGGGCTGGTGCTCCTGGACACGGCGGCCCTCCTGCGCGGGCAGGTGCCCAGGATCGGACTGCTGCGCCTGGCGGTGACCGGGGCCGCTGGAACCTCGGTCGCCGTGTCCGCGCCCGCCGTCGCCTCGGTGGCACCGGCTGACAGCGCGCTGACAACCGGCGAACAGGAAGCGCGCGGCGAGGAACCGGCGCACACGCTGGGACGCACCCGGATGCTGGCGGGCTTCGGGACCGATTCCGCGCAGCTCACACCCACCATGACGGAGGAACTGCTGCCCACCGTCGAACTCCTCCAGCTCTTCGGAGACCCGGGGGAGCCGGTCACCGTCACCGGGCACACCGACACGAACGGCCCCGACGAGTACAACCGCGCGCTGTCCGAACGCCGAGCCGAGTCCGTCGCCGTCTTCCTGACCGAACAGCTGGGGGAGGGGTGGACCATCACGACCGAAGGCGCGGGCTCCGGGCAGCCGCGCAACCATCCCGACCTGGGACAGGCCGCGGACCGGCGAGCGGAGATCGCGTACACGCTGACCACCCAGCCCCGCGCGGCTGCTGACAGCCCGGCGGAGCAGGGCGAACGGGAGCCGAGTCCGCCCCCGGAGCAGGAACAGGAGAGGGGTCGCGAAAGCAGGGAGCGCGAAAGCAGGGACTCCGAGAGCAGGGGCCGCGAGAGCGAAGCGGCGGACGACCTGGCTGACAGCGCGCTCACGTCCGGCGAAGGGGAGGACGAAGGGTTCTCCGGTACGAGCATGCTCGTCGGAGCCGCGGCGGGCGCGGTCGCCGGAGCTGTCGGCGGACGGCTCACCGCACCTCGACGGCGTGGGGTCCGTCGGGGCGAGGCCGATCCGCTGGCGGGCGGGGAGACAGCCGCACCTGAGCCTGAGCCCGAGGGGGTTTCCGGCGTCGAGGTCCTCCGGAGCGCCGGAACGGAGCTGGTCTCGGCAGGGGGATATCTGAGGGTCGCCGACGACCTGGCTGTCAGCGCACGCGACGGGCTCAGCGTGGCCGGAACCCACGGGTCGGGTGTGTGCGCCTCCGTCATCGGCCGGGCCTTGGAGGAGGAGCACACCACGGTCATCACCACCCAGGACGTCCTGGCACGGGCGGGAGCGCCGGAAGACGTGGACGCCCCCGGCCTGGTGGTGTGCCCCGACACCGCGTCGGCGATCACCGAGACCGAACTGGCCTACATCAGCGCCGTGCGCCTGGAGGACGAGAAGGAAGCCGCTGACGCTCCCTCGTGGACGCTGCTCGTGGTGAAGCCTCCCGAGGAGGGGTGGGTCAGTGACCGGCTGGACATGGTGACCAGGGGTTCGACCGACAGCGGCACCCTTGTCCTGGTTCTGGGGGAGGGATGGTCTTCGCCCACGGTCCGCTGCGACGCCCTCGACACGGTGGAGGTCACCGACGCGGACGGGGCCGGGACCACCGTGTACGACGGCCTTCGCCTGTTGCACGTGGACGCGGCTGCTTTCTCGGTGTGTCTCGGCACTGACACAGAGGGGCTGCCGGTAGCTGAGGAGACTGAGGAAGAAGAGGAGGACGCTTCCTGCTCCCCGGCCGTGGAGGAACCCGAACTTTCCGAGGAGAGGGAGGAAGGGGAGGAGCCGGTGAAGCCGCGGCTGCGGCTGTGCCTGTTCGGACCTCAACCCAGGATCTTGCTGGACGACGCCGATGTCGGGGCACGCATGCGTGGTGCCACACGCCGTATGCTCGCCCTCCTTGCGCTCCACCCGGACGGGATGGGCACCGAGGCGCTCACCGACGCCCTGTTCTCCCACTCCGCTGAGAGCAAGGCCCGAGGCCTTCGCAACACCGCCTCCAGCGACGCGCGCCGCGTGATCCGCGAGGCGTTGGGGGACGGCGAGGCCGAGATTCTGGAGGTTACCTCGGGTCGGTACCGGGTTCTCCGCGAAGCCGTTGACGTGGACGTGTGGTGCTTCGACGCCGCGCTCAAGGCCGCGAGCGCGACCCGGGACGCGGAACAGCGTCTGGCGCACCTGCGAATCGCGGCGGCGGAGTACACGCACGAGCTGCTGTCCGAGGTGGAGTTGCCCTGGATCGAGGAGAAGCGCCAGGCCTACCGTCGAGCCGCTGCCGACTGCTTCGTCAGCCTCGCCAAGGCCAGTGAGGGGCCGGAGCAGGGGCTGGTCTGGTTGGAACGGGCGAGGGAGTCCGACGGTCTGAATGAGGCCGTCTACCAGGAGATCATGCGGACCCAGGCGGCTTTGGGACGGTTGGACGCGGTCGAGCGTGCCTACCAGGAGCTCAGCGAGCGGCTCAAGGCCATGCGTGCTCGTCCCAGCGCCAACACGAGCAAGCTCTTCCAGGAGCTTCTCGGTCGTTGAGGTTGCGTTGGCTGGGATGCTGGTGGAGCTGGGAGCTGGCTGTGTGAGTATGGACGCGGAACGGGCTTCGGAGAGGTTTTAAGCAAGCTCTCCGCATAGATCGCGAGGAGATAACGGCCCGCGTTTTCGCAGGTCGTTAAGCGTGAGCCCCGCGCACGCGGGGATGGACCGACGCCGCCGCCGGGGACGTCCTGACCTGGATGGTGAGCCCCGCGCACGCGGGGATGGACCGCCCGCGACGGCGGAACCACGCAGGACGAGATCGTGAGCCCCGCGCACGCGGGGATGGACCGCCCGAGAGGGAGACGCCGCTGGGGGTGTTCGTGAGCCCCGCGCACGCGGGGATGGACCGCTCCTTCTCAGACCACTCGCGGGTCATCGTGGGTGAGCCCCGCGCACGCGGGGATGGACCGCCCTCAACGCCCGACGCTGCTGATGCAACGCCGTGAGCCCCGCGCACGCGGGGATGGACCCCACCGGCGCCGAACTGGTTCCCGGGCGCTCCGTGAGCCCCGCGCACGCGGGGATGGACCCGCGGCGCGCTCGGCCAGCGGGACGCGCTCGGTGTGAGCCCCGCGCACGCGGGGATGGACCGGGGCGATGAACCCCCCGAAGTGCTGGCCGCAGGTGAGCCCCGCGCACGCGGGGATGGACCGGGCGATCATGGCGGGCTGGCAGACGAGCGCCGGTGAGCCCCGCGCACGCGGGGATGGACCGTCAACCTCCCACGTGATAGGCGGCACCCCCTCGTGAGCCCCGCGCACGCGGGGATGGACCGCTTGCTGGAGATAGGAGACTTCTTTCGGGTCGGTGAGCCCCGCGCACGCGGGGATGGACCGTGGTTGGGGGTCACCTTCCGGCCGCCGGACGTGTGAGCCCCGCGCACGCGGGGATGGACCGGTCATGGCCGCCGTCGCCGAGGCCTGCCCGGAGTGAGCCCCGCGCACGCGGGGATGGACCGAGCGCGTGCTCGTACTGCCCCTTCGCTCTGGCGTGAGCCCCGCGCACGCGGGGATGGACCGCTGGCCAACACCCGTGACCTCTCCACCACCCCGTGAGCCCCGCGCACGCGGGGATGGACCGATCAGGACTGACCACCCCACCGCCCGTGCCCGGTGAGCCCCGCGCACGCGGGGATGGACCGGCCCGTGGATCAGCCTCGACCGAGGAGACCCTCCACATCGCCTGGCATGACCCGGCAACGGTCCTCGCAGGCATAGCAGCGAAAAGGGCCATACTGGAGCTGCATGTGAACGGCTGCCCCGGCATTGACTACTACATCACATGCTACGAGCACCACGAAGCCGCACCGTGGCCACGCCCCACCGTGCGCCTGCTCATGTCTGCATGCCAGCACAAGCCCGGGTGACAAGACCACCGGGGAGTGCGACAGGGCGTCCGTCCCGCACGGGCGCCCCCATCGTCACCCCTCAGACGGCTCTTCCTCGTCGTCCTCCCACTGCGACTCGTCCAGATCGAAGTCCGAAGACGTCTGAGCCCACCGGTATCCCCACGTCATCGACGCGTGCACCGAACTGATGCTGTCGTCCAACAGCTCCTCGCGGGCCGCCTCGATCGCCGCTTCAACTGCCTTCTCGTACACCGCCTTGATGCGCGACGAGTAGATCTTCCGGTCGCTCATCATGAAGTCGAGCTTGATCTCCAAAACCTTGGGAGTGGCCATCTGCGCTCCGTCCACCGGGTGCCTTGTGGCGCCGTGTGGGCTCATCCTGCCGCGCACGAGATTCGCTTCGGGTAAGTCAGGAAGGAGTGACCGGAAGTGGCCACGACACACGCAGAAGGCCCCTCCGGAAAGGGGCCTCGCGTTCGTCAGCGCTAGAGAGAGCGCTGGAAGAAGTGTGACAGCGGGAGCCAATTCCCAACGAGCGTCTCGATGCCGCCGACCAGAGTGCTTGTCTTGTCCACCAGCATCACCATCCTGTCAATAAAGCGCCCAATCGGGCCCTTCTTTCCCTGCTTCTCCTTGTGGTCAGCTATGGCCACTACGGTGAAGATCGTTGCGTACAGGGCTGCGGGGAGGGCAACTACGAGAGCATTGGCCGGGTCCGAACCGGCAGATTCTGTCAAATCTGTGGACTGCCTGTGCAGTTACCTCTTTGGACGTATGGGAGGGGTAAGTAGGTTCCGATACTTGTTTGTGATGCAAGTCACACTGGGGGTGGTGGAGGGGTGCCCAACACCATCATGATCGGCGCGAGCACCAGCGACCCTACCCGGATGCCGTCCTCCACCCGCGACTTGCCGGTGTGGAATGCCACCGGGGAGCGGAACATCCACCACCGCTTGCCGTTCACCACCAGCGGCCATGCGAGCGGGACCCCCGACCTCGTGAGCCAATCCCCGAGGACATGCACCAGAGCGCCGACGAATACGGTCAGACCCACCAGCCAGGAAGGCAGTGCCTGTTCCGGAGAGAACATCATCCCTAATCCCAGAAACCCCGCGATGCCCAACGCAGCCCGCTTCCGCTTCTTTAGTGTTCCCAGCTTCTTGATGGACCGCAGCACCGTCCCCAACCCGAGGGCGACCATCGAGAACACCACCACTGCCAACCCGAGCGGGACGAGCGCGACCAGGCCCGCCATCACCCCGAACACTAGACAGGCCGGAATGGTGTGTGTCAGGTGGCGGTGACCACCCGACTGGGGTTTGCGCAGCTCCACTTCCGTGGCGGTGCGCCGGTAGGTGCGGCTGGAGGTGTCGCGGAGCTTGCGGGACGTCAGCTCCGTCACCGCGCCAAGAGAACGTCCGACGGTGGACCCGGGCTCGTCAAGGTCAGGGAGGAGCGCGGCGCCGCCACCGATCAGCGCGCACACGACAGCAGAGAACGGGTCGGCCTGGACGAGGACGCCAACTCCGGCGCCAGCGAGCACGCCCGTAGCGGCGTGCGAAGTGCCCATCATGAGGGAGCTCCAAAGGGGGAGGAGGAAACATTAGGATCTCTCGGGCGTGTAACAGGACGTGGGCGTGTGGCCACAACAGGACAAGTGGTGTAAAAGCTCGATCGCTCAGCCGAGCCCACTGCTCGTCGATGCGTTCAGATGAACGGAGCGCACGCTCACGCCGATCGGGCGCTCATCGATCACGCCCCAGTGACCGCCTTCTGGTCGCGCTTAGCGGTCGGCACGCTCACTGGGTGACCTGTATCTGCGAGCGCCTGAACGATCTCCGGCCCCGTCATGTCCGGGCGTTCAGCGAGCAGCTGAGCGACGATCCTCTACCGCTCGCTCACCGACCCCGACACAGGACGAGCGGGCTGTTCATCCGCCGCAGGCTCCTCCGGCGCGTCCCCGGCGAGTTGCCCGACAGCAGCCGCTCATAGTTGTTCTCAAGCAGTCGCTCACCGACGCTGGTCCGTAGTGAGCCCGACGCACGAGGGAATGGACCGCGGGCAATCAGCGTGCTGGCCTCGTCTACGACGTGAGCCTCGCGCACGGTGGACCGGCGGCACAGTCGGTGTCTTTGAACCGGTAACCGGGGCGGGCTGACCGGTGGTTGTTTGAGATCTGGGAGTCGATCCACCGTCACTGGGTGCGCTCGCTGCCCCGCTTCCAGTGGCGGTCAGGCGCATGTGTCGGGACGCGAGATGCCAGGGAGCGCCAAGCTGGCGCGGCCGCTCGGCCGCCGCACGACGCTTCTCGGGGCCGACCCGCCCCGTGGTGTCCTTCACCGCCTACACGCCGGGGTTGTAGCTGTGGCAACGCTCGGAGGGCGAGAGGGCGACGCCTTGGGGCGCTATGGGGATCTTGTCAGTGCGGACATAGACAGGCCTGGGCTTCGCCGGAAGGCCGCATTTCCCTTCTTGTCCTGCCCTGCCCGTCCCCTGCCAAGCCGAACGTGCGCAAATATGACAGTGCTGGCTTATATAAGCGGAGGCTGTTACTATCTCTGATCGTGCACACGTTCGACATCCTCGGCGACCCGGTGCGCCGACGCATCCTGGAACTGCTCGCAGACGGCGAGCAGACCTCTGGCGCGATCACGGACGTGATCCGGGCTGAGTTCGGGCTCTCCCAGCCGGGTGTTTCACAGCATCTGCGCGTGCTGCGTGACAGCGGGATCGCGTCGGTGCGGGCTGAGGGCGCTCGCCGGTTCTACTCCGTCGACCCCGCGCCGCTGCGCGAGATCGACGCGTGGTTGGACCGGTTCCGCCGGCTGTGGGACCAACGCCTCGACGCCCTGGAGACCGAGCTGGCCCGGGGCCGGCGTGCAGCTCGGAACTCGGCCGATGAGACGTTCAGCCCGTCCGCCGAGCACAGCACCGATACGGACAAGACCGATTCCTCAGCGAAGGGCGCATGACATGAAAGACGTGCTGGATGAACTGGCCGCTGCCCGTCGGGTGATGGGCAAGGGCAGCCTGCCCGCCGGAGAGGCCTACACCATCGAGTTGCGGCGCCGATACCGAGCGCAGATCGACGACGTCTGGGATGCCGTTACCAACCCCGAGCGGCTGCAACGCTGGCTGAAACCGGTCACCGGGGACCTGCGGCTCGGCGGGAGGTTCGAGCTGGACGGAGGTGAGCACGGCGAGATCCTCCAGTGCGAGCCGCCGCGTCTGCTCAAAGTGACCTGGCTCTACGGGCCGGAAGCCGACGCGTGGCCCGGCACGAGCGAGGTGCAGCTGCGCCTGGCCCCGGGTCCGAACGGCGACACCGAATTCGAACTTATCCACGCGGCGGTGGTCGAGGAACCCCTCTTCCCGACCTACGGCCCCGGTGCCGGAGGCGTCGGCTGGGATCTGCGTCTGCTCGCCCTGACCCAGCTGTTGGCCGGTAACGAGCCCGCCGACCACGAGGCAGTCGAGAAGTCGCACGAAGGGCGCGAGTTCATCCGGCGCAGCGCTACTGCCTGGGGCGAGGCTCACCTGGCCGCCGGTGGCGAACCGGAGCACGTCGCGGCCGCGGTCGAGGCCACCACCAGGTTCTACGCACCCGACCCGTCCTGACTTCCCCGCTGCGGTAGGTCGACCGGAGTCGAACTCCTCCTTCGACACCGTGCCCTTGTGAGCCCCGCGCACGCGGGGATGGACCGCTGTCCAGTCGCCGGAGCGATCTTCAGGTGTTGTGAGTACCGCCATGCGGAGGTCAAATGGCGGTACGGAATTCGCCTGCTTTCTTGGTCGAGCCTGTTCGCCAGGGTGTTCGTCTAAGCGTGCGAACAGGGTGGAAGGCACTGACAGGGCAGGTCAGAGTGGGTGCAGGGTGTTCGTTCTGACGCCCCGACTTATAGCGTCTTGCTACTTCTTCACCGGGGCGGGGGAGGGCTGGGGGCGAGAGGTTCTCACCGCTCGGGTGTCCAACCCGGTGGGTGCGGGTGGCTTCTTTGGAGGGTGAAGGGGACTTCATCCGAGGAAGGGGCGTACCCATGTGGGCGTGGGACGAGGACAACGGCTGGTGCCGGGGCGGGGAGCGCTGGTGCTCTGCGAAGGCGGGTCACGGCCAGGGCCGGTGCCGTCGGGTGAAGGAGCCCGTGGTGCCGGTGGCGGGCCAGCGGGAGCGTCAGATGTTGCTGACCGACCTGCGGGCGCTGGTGGCCTACCTGGAAGCCCACCCGCAGCTGCCGGTGGGGGAGATGACCCGCGTGGAGATCACCTACTTCCCCGAAGGGTGCGACGGCCACCAGCATGACCAGGTCGTGCGCCTGGCCGAGGCGCTCGGGACGCGGTCGCGGTGGGAGGGGGAGCACTTCTCGTGCGGCAAGTGGTTCGGGCAGGCCGGATACCGAGTGGTGTCCATCCCCGAGCGTGCGCGGAAGGGCGAGCTGGCCGCGGTGGTCCCGTTGGGAGGTTCCGGGCGGGGCGTGAGCTGGCTCGGTCTCAGGTCGGCCCTGGCGCGTTCCGGGGCCGTTCGTCGTGTCCGGGGAATCGTCCACAGGATGCGCGGAACCGGCGGCGGAGTCGTACGCCGAGGCCGTGCGCCGGTTCCCCGCCGGACACCTGCTGACCGCCATCCGGCCCTCTCCGGGCTCCGGGCACGCGGAGGCGAAGCCGACCGGCCGGTGTCACGGGGTACCGGACATCACGCGTTCGATCTGGGCGGGTGGTGGTTCTTCCGCGGTGCGTAGGGGACCGCGGGCGTCCGGGCCGGGTGCCGCGTGGTGCCCATCCGCGAGCGTATGAGGAGGGGCAGACTGACCGCGGTGGCCCCATCGGGGGTCCCAGGCGGCGGGCATGAGCTGGCCCGGTCCCAGAACGGCCCCGGCATGTTCCGGGGCCGTTAGTCGTGTCTCGGGGGTGTTCCTGGTCCGTGACCTCGGACCGCCCCCCGGAGCTACTCACGGGTTGTTCCGCCTCCTCACCATGGCTCCGGGCGAAGCGGGCCCCGACGAGGCGTCGGTCACCTATCCCTTGAGTCCGACGCGACGTCACCCTGTTGAGTGGGCGGCGCCAAGCACCACGAGCGGAAGGCCTCCCCGTGAACGACCCGGCTGAACGAACACGCCTCGACGCCGCCGACTACGCCCGCGCGGAGCAGATGCTCGCGCCGCACAGAGCCCGCCTCATACCGCAGGCTGCCGTCGCACCGCAGTGGTCGAGCGACGGCGCCCGGTTCTGGTACCTCTCGGGGACACGGCACATCGTGGTCGATCCGGCGGCGGGCACCAGACGCGACGCGTTCGACCACGAACGCCTGGCGGCGGCGCTGTCACAGGGCTCCGGACACGCGGTCGAGGCCGACGCCCTGCCGCTGGCGTCCCTCGACTTCGAGCCCCCGGGCGGCGGTGCCGACGCGATCCGCTTCTCGGCGTTCGACACCCGGTGGGAGTGGTCGGACCGCGCCTCGTCCTGCGCCCGGATCGACGACGACCGCCCCGCGGGGCCGGGCGAGGTCGCCTCACCGGACGGGGCGTGGGTGGCGTTCCGCCGCGGGGGCGACGTGTGGGTGCGCAGCCGCGACGGCAGGCAGGAGTTCGCGCTCACCGAGGACGCGGAGCCGGACTGGGACTACGGCGGCCTGCCCGACGCCGCCACGAAGGTATCGCTGCCCCTGCAGGGCCTGGATGCGCCGCTCGTGGCCGAGTGGTCGCCTGACTCCACCCGGCTGCTCACCCACCGGATCGACCAGCGGGGGCTGCCCGAACAGGTGCTGGTGGAGTCGTCCCCGCCCGGGGGCGGGCGGCCGGTGGCACACCGCATCCGCTACCCCATGCCCGACGACGAGGCCCAGGCGACGGTGTCGTGGCGCGTGCTCGACGTCGGTACCCGGCAGGTCGTCGGCGAACAGGGCGACCCGGAGGTCCTCTCGGTCCACAATCTGACGCGACGGTGGTGGACGGGACAGCGGGGCAGCGCGGTCCACGTCCTGCACCAGTCGAGGGACGGGCGCACCGTGGAACTGCGCCGTCTCGACCCGCTCACCGGGGCGCGGACGACGCTGGTCACCGAGACCGACCGCACCCGGGTCGACCCCTCGCCCTACCTCCACCTCCCTCCGGTGACGCGTGTGCTGGACTCCGGGGAGATCCTGTGGTGGTCCCAGCGCGACGGTTGGGGCCACCTCTACCTCTACTCCGCCGACGGCGGCCGGGTCGAGCGGGTTACCGAGGGTCCGTGGCTGGTCCACCGGGTGCTGTGGGTCGACGAGGACCGCCGCCAGGTGTGGTTCGTCGCCTGCGGACTCCACGCCGACGACCCCTACGTGCGACAGATCTGCCGCGTGGGCCTCGACGGCAGCGGGTTCGAGCGGCTCACCGACGACGACCTCGACCACGACGCGGTCAGCCCTCCACAGGGCGGCTACCTCCTGGACCGGGCCTCGGACGTGGCCACGCCGCCGCGGGCACGGGTGCTCGACGGCGACGGGCTGACCCTGGTCGAACTCGAAGCCCCGGACACCGCTCCGCTCCGAGCGGCGGGCTGGAGCCCGCCCGAGCGGTTCCGCGTCCTCGCCGCCGACGGGCGCACCCCGATCCACGGCGTGCTGTGGCGCCCGCACGGCTTCGACCCGGCCAGGCGCTACCCCGTCGTCGACCACTGCTACCCCGGACCCAACACGCACCGGGCGTCGCCGGCGTTCGGGAACCTGTTCACCGGGGAGCCCGAGGCGCTGGCCGCGCTCGGGTTCGCCGTGGTCGCGATCGACGGCCGGGGCACCCCGCTGCGCAGCAAGGCGTTCCTGGACCACTCCTACACGGGGGACCTGGGCATGTCGGCGGCGTTGGCCGACCACGTCGCCGCCATCCGCGAGCTGGGGCGCCGCCACTCCTGGTTGGACACCGGCCGAGTGGCCATGACCGGCGATTCGGGGGGCGGTTTCGCCACGGCCCGTGCCCTGCTCACCCATCCGGAGTTCTACACCGTGGGCGTCGCGCGGACCGGCGCCCACGACTTCTCGGTCTACCTGCCCTTCTGGACCGAACAGTTCTGCGGCGAGCCCAGCGCGGAGAACCGCCGGGCCATGGTCAACACGCACCTGGCCGACAACCTGCGCGGCAAGCTCCTGCTGATCGACGGCGAACTCGACGACAACGTGCTGCACTACCAGAGCCTGCGCCTCGTCGACGCGCTCATCGACGCCGACGCCGACGTCGACATGCTCCTCGTGCCCGGCGTCGACCACAGCCTCATCGGCCGCTACCACTACATCACGCGGCGGACCTGGGACTACCTGGTGCGCCACCTGCACGGCACCGAGCCACCGCGCTACCGCATCGCTCCGCTCCCGCCGATGCCGGAGTGGGCCGTCGTCCCGTCCTGAGGACGCGGCGGTAGGGTCCCCCCGATTCCCAGCGGGTTCGGGACCGCTCCCGAGCAGCGGACCGCTGCCCGGAGGCGGGCCGGTCGGCGGCGCAGACCGGCCGGGGTCACGGGGTAGCGGACATCACGCGTTCGATCCGGGCGGGTGGTGGTTCCTCCGCGGTGCGCAGGGGACCGCGGGCGTCCGGGCCGGAACCGAAGCGGATCCAGGCCAGCTCCCGCGCCCGGCGCCGGTCGATCGCGAGCAGGCTGCGCGCGCCCGGCGCGAACGCCTTCGGCCCGCGCCGGGTGGCCGCGCGCAGCCGCCGCCAGCGCCGCGAGTGCGTCCGGTGGCTGCGCGCGGTCACCCGCCGACCCCGGGCGGCCTGCCCGCTCCGGGCCTCCTGCGGGGTGGCGTCGATCATCAGCACGTGGACCTCGTACCGGCGCAGTCGGCAGAGCAGGGCGAGCAGCACGCGAACCGAGCGCCGGGTGCCGCACTCGTGCACCACCACGGGGCCGCCGCTCAGCGCCACGGCCACCCGGGCCAGGTGCAGTACGTGCACCACCCAGCGCCACAGCGGGTAGGGGACGCGACCGAGCAGCGCCCCGAGCCGGTAGCGCGACTGCAGCGAGTCGATCACCCGCACACCGTCCGCGGCGACCACGGTCCGGTCCTCGTCCCCGCGCAGACCGAACAGCCGCCGCAGCAGGGTGCTCTTCCCGGCCCCGGGCACCCCGGTGACCACCACCAGGGACCGCCGGGGGTAGACCGCCCCGCGCACCCTCGCGTCGTTCACCGAGGGCGCGTACCGCACCAGACCCTGGGACATCTTCGGTAGCTCCTCAAAAGCCGACCTGGGCGCCGGTGGGGTGCGGCTCCACAGCGGCCGCGTCACCGACGTCATGGCGCTGCTGTGCGTCTGCTGATCTGAGAGGTTGGTGCCGCGGAAGGCGGGAGGGCCGCCGATCGCGTTGTGGAACCGGTGGTGATTGTAGTGATGCCGCCACCTCGGAACGCCTCCGGTTCCCCTCGTCGGCCGGGTCGCCGCCGCGGGCCGGGCGGAAGTGGTCGTCCACGGTGTCGCACAGGTAGGAATCCCCCCGTGTTCAGGTGTACCCCGTGGCGCGCGCGGGACGCCCGTCGGGACCCCTTCGCGGGCTCACCGGGTTGTGCCCGTCGGACCCGAGAGGCCCCCGTCCGCGGGTCGGCCTCCCGATTCGATCAGCGGCGCGAGCCCGTCCAGCAGGTGTTTCATGCCGAGGTCGAAGATCGCGTGCACGTCGGTCGGCCCCGAGACGCTGAACGTCAGGGGGAACCTGCCCTGCTCGGCGATCCGCAGGAACTCCTCGCCCCTGGACCTCCACCAGTGCTCGGCGTCCATCCCGGCCTCGTATCCCTCCACCACCGCGCGCGTGCCCTGGAGGGCCATGCCGGAGGTGTAGGCGGACACGAAGGTGAGGATCGCCATGGCCTCGTCCGGTGAGCGCCCCTGGCCGGTGATCACCCGCATCATCCACTCGGCGTTCTGCACCAGTCCGGGCGACTGGACCGCTCCGGCGAGCGGGGTCAGCTGGACGGCCCAGGGATGCGCCCGGTAGATGCCCCACTCCGTCAGCAGCGCCAGCTCGAGCGCCTCGCGCCAGTCGGCGGGCGGCGGGTCGGGCAGGGCGTGCTCGGTGTAGACCTGGTCGATCATCGCCGTCACCAGCGCGTCCTTGTTCGCGACGTGGCGGTACAGGGCCATGGTGCTCACCCCCAGCTGGGTGGCGACCCTGCGCATGGACAGGCCGTCGATCCCCTCGGCGTCGGCGATGGTGATCGCGGCCCGGACGATGGCCTCCCGGGCGAGGCCGCCGGTCTCGGCGGCCGGACGGTGGCTTCCCGGGTCTTCCGTCCGCGCCGGACGCGGGCGTTCCCGCTGGCGCTGGGGCTTCTGCGGCTCCGGTGCGGAGACCGGCGCGCCGCGCACGAGGGTCCCCACTCCGCGCACCGCCTCGACCAGACCCTCCTGGCGCAGGGCGGCCAGCGCCTTGGTGGCGGTGGCCATGGCCACCCCCCACTCGCGCATGATCTCCCGGGTGGAGGGCACCCGTTCGCCCGGTCGCAGCTCCCCGGAGCCGATGCGCGCACGGATGTCGGTGACGACCCGCGCGTAGGGCGGCAGTTCCTTTTTTCCGGTCGTGGACACCACTGACCCCTTCCGTTCCTGTCGCGCTACTCCGAGTGTACTAGTGCACGACGGGGTCCAGGCTGCCTCGTCGAAGGCGCCGGAGTGTCCCGGGGGAGTCCCTTTCGATCCCCGGTGCACTAGGCATGTGCACTAGTGCTGTTGGTCTTAAAGCTGCACTTTGAAGGGTTTGCGGCAAGGGGTGTGCTGTGTATACGTTGTACGCGCAGTGCGTCGCTCCGACGTGCGCTCCGGTGGGCGCCTCGGCGCGTACGCCGTCCATCGGAGCCCACGGCCCTTTCGGAGGCCACCATGTCCCACACGTCCACCCCAGAGCCCCGCACGGCTCCGGCCCCCGACCACCCGCTCCCGCTCGACCGCCGCTCCCTGGCCCCGGACCTGGCCCGCGGCGTCATGCTGCTGTTCATCGCACTCGCCCACACGCACCTGTTCACCGTGTTCATCGGCGGTCCGCAGGGCGCTCCCAACCCCGCCGACCAGCTCACCACCGCGGCCACGGTCATGTTCGTCGACCTGCGCAGCTACCCCATGTTCGCGGCCCTGTTCGGGTACGGCCTGGCCCAGATCCACCGCCGCCGAGGCGAACAGGGGCAGGACTGGCCCCGGACCCGCGGCCTGTTGCGCCGACGCGGCCTGTGGATGATCGCCTTCGGGCTGGCGCACACGGTGCTGCTCTTCCCCGCGGACATCCTGGCCGTCTACGGCCTGGTGACGCTGGCCCTGGTGGGCGTCCTGAGGTTGCGCGACCGGACCCTGGTGATCCTGGCTGCGGCCTGGCTGCCCGTGGCTGCCGCCCTGCACGCCCTGATCGCCGCCGAGGACGCCTTGACGGGGCAGGGCATGCCGCTGATGCCGGACGGGTTCGCGGACGAACTCCTCTTCCGGGTGACCCTGTTCTCGGTCCTGGCCGTGGTGATGTCCGCCAGCACGCTCGTCCCGTTCCTGATCGGTGTCCTGGCGGCCCGGCACCGGATCCTGGAGCGGCCCCACGAGCACCTGCGACTGCTGCGCGCCACCGCGTTCGCGGGCATCCCCCTGGCGGCGCTGGGCGGTCTCCCCCTGGCCCTGGACAAGGCGGAGGTGTGGACCGGCGCCACGACCGGGGACCTCGTCGCCGCCACCGCCCTGCACCAGGTGAGCGGCTACGCGGGCGCGCTGGGCTACGCCGCGCTCATCGCCCTGGTCGCGGTCCGCCTCACGGGCCGACAGGGGCCGGTGACCGACGCCCTGGCCGCGCTCGGACAGCGCTCCATGACCTTCTACCTGGCCCAGTCCGTGGCCTGGGCCGTGCTGTTCTCCTCCTACACGCTCGACCTGCACATGACGTCGCCCGCCGTCGGCGCGGGCGTCGCGGTGGCCGTGTGGCTGACCACGGTGCTGCTCGCCGACCTCATGCGCCGCCGGGGCGTGCGCGGACCCGCCGAGGTGGCGCTGCGCCGCCTCGCCTACGGGCCCTCGCGCTGAACCGTCCGGTCCTCCCGGGCGGGGCCGGTCGGCGGATTCCTTCCTCCGACCGGCCCCGCAGCGGTGCTGACGGCTCCGGAGGCGGCCGTCGTGTCAGGCCGACTTCCCGGCGACGCGGTGCAGGCGGATCGCGGAGATCAGGAAGAAGATCCCGCCCAGGGTGGCGTAACCGGCGAGGCCGGTCAGCGGGGCGTCCGGGGCTCCGCTCTGCATGAGGAAGCCCGCACCGGCGAACGTGGAGATGCCGCCGCTGAGGATCATCGCCCACTGGCCGCCGAGCCTGTAGCGGATGAGGGCGACGATGAGCTGCACGGCCCCGGCGGTGATCGCCCACACGCCCCACACGGCCAGCACGGCCGAGGAATCCGAGGTGACGGCGAGGCCCAGGCCGACGGCGGTGAGCAGGCTCAGCGCCATGTTGGCGTACAGCCCCGCGGTCGGCCGCGCCGCCGCGGACCTGCGGAAGTCGACCACGGCGGCGGCGAGGTCGAACAGCGGGTAGAGCACCAGCAGGGCGATGCTGACGGGCGTGAGCGAGGAGGCGGTCAGGGCGAGCAGGGCCGCCCAGACGACGGCGAATCCGAAGCGGACGTAGTACAGGTTCCGCAGTCCGCGGGCGATGCCGATCCTGTCGGTGCTGTCGGTGCTGTCGGTGTTGGCGCTGGTCGCGGTGGTCATGGGGTGCTCTTTCGCTGAGTGGCCCCGGTGGTCCGGGGTTGGTGTCCGGTCCGGGCGCGTCGCCCGTGTCCCCACCGTGCGCCGTCGCGGAGTCCGGCCGTGGAGCGGCCGGATCTCGGGCGGGGCAGGCGGTCGGATACGGGAACGGCTCCCTAGGTAGAATGACTAGTAACTCTACTTAGCGGCGAGTGTAGGCGCGGGGGCGCCGGTCCACAAGCCCGCGGAGGAGCTCATATGATTCCGCCCATGGCCAACCCGATGCGTGAACGCCTGTTGGAGGCGGCGACCGAGCTGTTCTACGCGCACGGCCTGCGCGCGGTGAGCGTCGACAAGGTCATCGACGGCGCCGCCACGACGAAGGTGACGTTCTACCGCCACTTCAAGAGCAAGGACGACCTCATCGTCGCCTACCTCGAACGCCGCGCCGCGCTCGAACGCGAGGGGGTCGACGCGGCCATCGCACGCGGCGAAGGCGACGTGGACACGACGTTGGGGCTCATCGCGGAACAGGTCGGGATCATGGCCTGCGCGCCCGGGTTCCGCGGCTGCCCGTTCATCAACGCCGCCGCCGAGTACCCCGACCCGGACAGCCCCGTGCGGCGGACGGTCGACGCGCACCGCCGCTGGTGCAGGGGGGCCTTCGAACGGCTCGCCGCGCCGCTGGGCCACAGGGAGGCGGGCGACGTCGCCGACGACCTGATGCTGCTCCGCGACGGCGCGATGGTCGCCGGATACCTCGACGAACCGGCGGCCGTGGCCGACTCCTTCCTGCGCAGCGGCCGTGCGGTCACCGGTGTCGCCGCACCCGGCGGCGCGTCCGACGGCGCGTCCGGTTCCGCGGGGCCGGTCGGCTAAGCCGCGGACTGCGGTCGGGCCTTCACGTCGAACGGCAGCGGGCGGAGCCGTCGAGCGTGCGCGTGGCCGCCCGCCCTGCCGAGGAGCCGCCCGCTCCGGTCCGGTCGCTCAAACGCCGGACGGCGCCGCGCGATCGGGGGCCGCGCCGTCCCGGGCGGCCCGCCGGGCGGAGGCCACCGGTACGGGTTCCGCGGGCGCGCGTTCGACGGCGCGTGCCTCAGTCAGAACGCCCGGAACCGACCGGCTCCTCCTGCTCGACCTCGTTCACCGCCGAGCTGGGGACGCCGAAGATCCTGTCGAAGGCCCAGTTGTAGGCGAAGGTGTAGAACGGGATGTAGACGATGAACACCAGGTCCAGCACGAACGCCTGCAACAGCGTGATCTCCAGCCACCACGCGATGAGCGGGATCAGGAAGCACACCAGGGTCAGCTGGAACCCCACCGCGTGCAGGACGCGCCGGCGCACGGTGCGCGTGCGGTCGCGCTGGCGCCGCTCCCACGCCTCGAACAGGTAGTTGAAGACCAGGTTCCACACCGTCGCCACACAGGTGATCATGAGCGCCAGGGGGCCGGTGGTGGCCGGTGACTCGCCCGTCAGCAGGGACATCACCGCGGTGCCCACCGCGAGCCCCAGGACCTCGTATCCGCCCACGTAAACCAGCTTGCGCTTCACGCCTTGCACAGCACACACTCCCCGTTCCGTCGGTCAACGGGGGAAGACGTTATATTCAGGGCTAATGAACAGAAAAGTCAGGTCCCTTCAGAAAAGCTGACAATTGTATGGCTCTCTCCAGTGACGGCATCGAGCTGTTCCTAGCCGTGGTCGACCACGGCTCCTTCTCCGGCGCGGCCCGCGCGCTGCGCCGGGTGCCCTCCGCCGTGAGCATGGGCATCGCCAACATCGAGGCCGAACTCGGCTACCCCCTGTTCGACCGGTCGCGCCGTGAGGCGGTGCCCACCCCGCGTGCGCTGGCCCTGGTGCCCCACGCACGGGCCGTCGCCAGCAGGCTGCGGCTGCTGCAGGTCCACGCCGTGGAGCTGTCACGGGACCTGGAGAGCACGCTCACCGTCGCCGTGGCCGCCGGAGTGCCGGACCGGGACCTGCTGGACGCCCTGGCCCGGGTCGGCGGACGCTACCCCCTGCTGCGCGTGAACCTGCTCCGGGCGCCCCAGGACGGGGTCCGGGAGATGCTGCACCGGGAGCGGGCCGACCTGGCGCTGCTGGCCGCGGCCCCGGACGTGGACCGGGAGGAGGTCTTCACCAACGTGACCGACGAGGTCTTCGTGGCGGTGGTCTCGGCCACCGCGGACACCCCCGGCCTGCCCGCCGACCTGCGGCGCCTGGAGGACCTCGGCGCCAGCCGCCAGATCGTGGTCGCCGGTCCCGACGACGCGGTCGCCGATCGTCGGCTCCTGGTCTCCGACGCCCGGTGGCACGTGGACTCGGTGGAGGCCGCGCTGGGGCTCGTGGAACGCGGCGCGGGATGGGCCAATCTGCCCTTGGGGGAGGTGCGGGGCGCGGTCGCGGCCGGGAGGGTGAGGGTGCTGGAGTTCGTCAACCTCAAGAACGGGTTGGCGATGCCGGTGCACCTGATGTGGCTGCGCAGGAGGCCGCTGCGCCGGGCCGCGGGGGAGGTCGTCGCGCTGATGAGCCGCGACCACCGCTGACCGGTAGGGGCGGGGTCCGGTACCGGGAACCGCCTCCAACGCGTGGTCGGGGCGCTTCGCCGAGCGCCCGGGAGCCGAGGGCGGTTCCGACGCCGACGGGCCGTGACCGCGACGGGTCGGGCTTCCCCGCCGATCCCGCCGATCCCGCCGAGCTTCCGGCGTCCGCGGGCGGGAGGCCCTGTCAGCGGCGGCCGGTGAGGGGGCTCTCCTCGGCTCCGGCACCCTCGGCGGAGGCGATGACGTCGTCGAGCAGCTCCCGGGAACGCCGCAGGTCGGCGATCATCCGGTTGATGCGCTCGCGCTCGATCCTCAGCTCGCGGACCAGGTGGGCGTCGGCCGTGGCGGCGGGTCCGCCGTCGGCGTCGCGCATGCACGGCAGCAGTGTCACGATCTTGGCGCTGCACAGCCCCGCTGCGTACAGCTCCTGGATGCGCACCACCCGGTCCACCGCGGCCTCGGCGTACTCGCGGTGCCCGCCCGGGGTGCGCTCGGAGGCCAGCAGGCCCTGCTGCTCGTAGTAGCGCAGCGAACGCGGGCTCACCCCGCTGCGACGGGCCAGCTCACCGATGCGCATGACGCACCTCACGTTCCTCGCGCTTGAATCTGACATTGGTGTCAACTCCTACGGTATCCGCATGAACGCCAAGGAGACAGAGTCCCCGCTTCTCAGCCCCGTGAGCCTCGCCGACACCGATCTGCCCAACCGGCTCGTGATCGCCCCCATGACCCGCAACCGCGCCGAGCCCTCGGGCACCCCGAGCGAGCTCATGGCCGAGTACTACGCTCAGCGGGCCTCGGCCGGTCTGATCATCGCCGAGGCCTCCACGCCCAGCAGGGTCGGACGCACCTACCCCTACATCGCTGCCCTGTACCGCCCCGAGCACACCGAGGGCTGGCGGCGGGTCAACCGCCGGGTGGCCGAGGCGGGCGGGCGCATGTTCGCCCAGATCCAGCACGGCGGCCGCGTCGGCCACCCCGACACCAGCGGCCTGACCCCGCTGGCTCCCTCACCGATCGCCCTGCCCGGGACCATCCACACCCTCGGCGGACGCCAGCCCGCCGTGACACCCCGGCAGATGGACCGGGACGACATCGCCGCCACCGTCGCCGACTTCGCCTCCGCCGCCCGCCGGGCCGTGGCGGCCGGGTTCCTGGGCGTGGAGGTGCACGCCGCCAACGGCTACCTCCTCCACCAGTTCCTGACCCCCGGCACCAACCGGCGCCGGGACGCCTACGGCGGCACCCCCGAGAACCGGATGCGCTTCGTCCTGGAGGTGGTCCAAGCCGTCGTCGCCGAGATCGGGCCCGACCGCGTCGGCGTGCGCGTCTCCCCGGGCAACACCGCCAACGGCATCGCCGAGACCGACGAGGACATCGCCGCCCTCTACCCGGAACTGACCACCCGCCTGGACGCGTTGGGGCCCGTGTACCTGCACGTGGCCTTCGCCGACCCCGACAGTTCCGTGTGGAAGCGGATCCGCTCAGGCTGGTCGCGCACCCTGATCGGCAACCCGGTGCTGCCCGAGGGGGCGATCCCCGCCGACGGCGGCCGGGACGCCGCCGAGCGCATGCTCCGGGCCGGGGCCGACCTGGTCGCCCTGGGCAGGCCCTTCCTGGCCAACCCCGACCTGGTCGAGCGCATCCGTACCGGGGCGCCGGTCAACTCGGTGCGCGACAGGTACCTGATGTACGTGGGCGGGGCCACCGGCTACACCGACTACCCGGCACTGGGCGGCTGACCCCCGCGTCCGGCTGGCCCGGTGCCCGGCCGTCCCCGCGCCCGGCCGTCCCCGCGCCCGGCCGTCCCCGTGCCCGGCTGCCCCCCGCGTCCGCCCGGCCGACCGCCCGGCTCCGTGACGGTGACGGACCTCCGAGGGGCGGCCGTCGGGCCTGTGCGCCCGTCATCGGCCACCCGCCCGTGCCGCGGACTCCGTCGGCGCATGACATCCGTCATTCCGGTCCCGTGCGGAGCGCGCGGGAAACCCGTGACCGGTGACACTCCGTCACGGCTCCGCTCCGGCCTAGGTTCGGAGCATGAATCCCAACGACGACCGTCGCCCCGCCTGGTCGGCCCCGCCGTCGGCCGACTTCTATCCCACGGTCTCCGACGCGGGGGCGGCGCACACGCCCGCGCACGCACCGGCCGCTCCGACCGGGCCCCGCCCGCGCCGCCGGGGCCCGCGGCCCGTTCCGCCGGGGGTGGAGTACCACCGCGCGCTCGCCGGGGACAGACGCCGCATCGGACGAGGCGTCCTCGCGATCGTGCTGCTGGTGGTCGGGATGTTCGCCTTCAGCATCGTCTTCTCCCAGGCCGCCGCCCTCCTCGACGCGCGGATGGGCAGGACCAACCCGGCAGCGGGCGGCACCGACTACACGCCGCTCTACCACGGCGCGACCATGTTCTCGCTCGCCCTGCTCATCCCGTGGAGCATGCTCCTCCAGCGGTGGCTCTACGGAGTCGAGGGGGCCTCGCTGCACTCGGTGCTCTCGCGCTTCCGGTTCGCCGTGCTCGGCCGGGCGCTGCTGTTCATCGGCCCCTTCTGGCTGCTCGCCGTCACCGCCCTGAACGTCTCGGCACCCGCCGGACAGGCCCACTGGCCGGTCATCGAGCTGGTCGTCATGCTCGTCCTCACCCTCCTGCTGGTTCCCCTCCAGGCGGCGGGCGAGGAGTACGGCCTGCGCGGACTGGTCCTCCGGGTCGCCGGGAGCTGGAGCAGGGGGCCGCGGGCCGGGCTGGTCGTCGGCGTCCTCGTCTCCAGCCTGGTGTTCACGACCATCCACGGTGCGGGGGATGCGTGGATCAACCTCTGGTACTTCACGCTCGCCGTCAGTCTGGCCGTCATCACCTGGCGCACCGGCGGGATCGAGATCGCGGTCGTCATCCACGCGCTGCTCAACACGCTCACCTTCCTCTTCGCCATCGCCCTGCACACCGATATCGGCGCGTCCATCGCGGACCGGTCGGCGGGCACGGGGTCGCCCGTCCTGCTCGTGCCCACCGTCACCGTCGCCGTGATCGCGCTGGTGGTGTGCCTGCGCACGCGCCGGACGGGACCGGCCCTGACCCCCGAGCCCGCCCGGGCGCACCCGTAGGCGACCGGGCGCCGCGCGGGGTCGGCGCCCGGCTCCAGCGGCGGCCCGCGTTCCCCGCGCCTACCGGCCGGTGCTCCCGGGCCGTCGCCTGGGCAGGGGCCACCGCTGGGCCGCCCCCTCCTGAACGGGCTCCGCTCCGACCGGGCCCGGGGCATCGGCCGGTTGCGGCCACGGCTTCGTCTGAGTGCCCAGCCAGTGCGCGGCACCGGCCGGGCCGGAGTGGGTCAGGGCCGCGCGGATCGCCTCCAGAGAGCCGCCGGTACGGCCGGAGCCGGAGAAGGCCGGGGTCGTGTGTCGCCGCTGGTCATCGTTCATGTGGACCATCGTCCGACCGGTATCCGGTATCGCATGGAATCGTCCGCCCGGGTCCAGCCGGACGCCCGGCCCGGGTGGGTCCCAACCGTGAGGCGAGGAGCGGCCGGTCAGTCCCCGAGGAGGCGTTCGACCAGGAACCGCCAGCCGTCGATCAGGGGGTTGGGCGCGTCCGGCTCCGGAGGGGCGGCGACCTCGTCCGTCGACATGTACAGCACCAGGGGCCCCTCCAGTGCGGCGGTCAGCTGTACGGAGAGGCCGTACAGCCGGTCCGCGGGCAGGCCGGCCAGGCCCAGGAGCATGCGGATGTGGGGCTGGGTCATACCGACCGCGCCCGCCGGTACCGGCAGGGAGCGGTCCACGGCGGCCCGGGCGGTCGCGTGGTGCTCCAGCAGGAAGGGGATGCGGGCGCACCCGTAGGCGATCAGGCGCTCGGCGGGGTCGGCGCCCGGTCCCAGCGGCGGCGGTCCGGACAGCACCTGTTCCTGGAAGCGGCGCTCGGCGTCTTCGAGCAGGGCCACGAAGATGCCCGCGCGACTGCCGAAGCGGCGGAAGACGGTGCCCTTGCCCAGTCCCGCGCGTTCGGCGAGGCCGTCCATGGTCACCTGCCGTGTTCCGTGTTCGGCGATCATCGCGCGGGCTGTCTCCAGCAGGCGTTCGCGGTTGCGCGCGGCGTCCGCGCGTTCGCCGCGCTCCTTCCCGAAGGGCACCAGGGGCGAAGTCACACGGACAATCTACCCCGGGAACACTAAGCGGGGTAAAGTCCGTTTATAGTGGTGCGTGGGTCACCCGGACAGCTGGACCGTCCGGCCGTGTGGCCGTGCTCCGCATACCGCGAACCCGAACACCCTTGGGGGAAGAGTCCGATGAACCTGTTCCGTCTGGACGCCAGCATCCTGCCGACCGTCTCCTGCAGCGCCGAGATCGCCGACCGGGTCGAGGCCGAATGGACCGCCGCCCACCCGCAGGGCGCCGTCAACCGCCGCCACCTGGGCACCGACCCGCTGCCCGCCGACGCCTGGGCGCTGGCCACCATCGGCTCCGGCACGGACGAGGCCGACCGCACCCCCGAACAGGTCCGGGCCCTGGCCCTGGCGGCCGAACTGGCCGCCGAACTCCAGGAGGCCGACGCGGTGGTCCTGGCCGTGCCGCTGTACAACTTCGGCGTCTCCCAGCACTTCAAGGCCTGGGCCGACCTGGTCATCGCGGGCGCGGGCCCCGCCAACCCGCTGCTGAAGGGCACCCCCACCGTGCTGGCCACCACCCTGGGCGGCGGCTACGGCCCCGGCACCCCCCGCGAGGGCTGGGACCACTCCACCCCCTACCTGGAGCGCGTCGTCGGCGACATCTGGCAGGCCGACCTGACCCTCATCAAGCGCGAACTCACCCTGGCCGCGACCACGCCGGGCATGGAGTCCCTCAAGGACCTCGCCCAGCAGGAGCACGACCGGGCCCTGGCCAGCGCCGACGAGGTCGGCCGGGCGCTCGCCGCGCGCTGACGGCCCCGCCCGGCCGCTGCCGACGACCCGAACACCGAGCCCGCCCGGGGCCGCCGACCACGTGATCCGTGTTCTCGGCGGCCCCGGGCGGCGTTCGTCCGGGTTCCTGAGGTGTGCTGGGACTCCCGTCGGCGCTAACCCCGGGCGCTGTCGGAACGGCGCAGGCCCAGGCGGCCGCGGGTGCAGACCGCGAGGAGCACCGCGAGCAGGGCGACCATGGCGACCTCGGGCGCGCTCGCCGGGTCGCCCACGGCCACGGCCTTGACGCCCGAGACGACGTTGATCGCGGCGTGGGTGACGATCGCGGCGATCACGCCGCCGCGGGCGGAGTTGAAGACGTGGCCGAGGACCACCGTGAACCCGACGCAGAGCAGGGCGTAGGCGGGGAAGTACATCTGCGACTGGAGCGTGCCGGGCATGGCGAACAGGGGAGCGTGCCACATCGCCCAGACCGCGCCGAGCAGGACGTTCGCGGCCAGCGGGGAGAGCACGCCCTGGAGGCGGGGCAGTGCGAAGCCCCGCCATCCCAGTTCCTCGTTGCCGCCGCCGACCAGCGCGATGACCAGGAACTGGACGGGCAGGGTCGGCAGTGCCGCCCACAGCTGGGCCTCGTCCAGGGTCGACTGGCCCAGGTACACCTGGAGCGCCGCGGAGCCCGCGAGGGCCAGGACCATCAGCACGGTGATGACGTAGGGCATGACGCCGCCCCTGCGCCGGAGCGAGTGCCGTCGGAAGAGCGCGCCCACGCCCTTGCGGCCCTGCGTGGCCGCGGTGACGACGGCCGCGGCCACCATCGGCCCGAAGCTGCCGACGATCACGGCGGGCATCGGGTCGGCGCCGCCGAGCAGGCGGGTGCCGAGCCACCAGGCGGTCCAGGAGAAGGCGAAGGCGATCACGAGGAAGGCGGTGAGGCCGCGGGGGTCGGTGACCGTCGTGCGGGACTGGTCGGGGGCCTCGGCGTGGGACTCGGAGGGGGCGAAGGTCTGGGGGCTCGTGAGGGAGCTGTCGGTAGCCATGCCGAGAAACATACACTGTTGGAGAGAAACCTACAACGTATGTTTCCCAGTATGCTGTCGGACATGGCAACTCCAGGATCCGACCAGCAGTTCGACAGCGTCTTCCACCGCCCGCAGCGCCGACGCCGGTCCCAGCCCGCCCTCAGCCGCGAACGCATCGTCGCCGCGACGATCGACCTGCTCGACCGCGAGGGGGCGTCCGCGCTGACCATGCGCAAGGTCGCCGCCGAACTCGGGGTGCACGCCACCAGCCTGTACTGGTACGTGGAACGCAGGGAGGACCTGGTGGACCTGGCCGTGGACGAGATCCTGGCCGGGGCCGCATCCGTGCCGCCGCCCCCGGGCGCCCCCTGGGACGAGGCGCTCAAGGAGACCGCCCTGCGGTTCTACGCGGCCCTGACCGCGCACACCTGGGCCGCCGAGTTCGCGGGCTCCCGGCCGCTGATCGGCCCGAACGCCGTCGCCCTGTCGAGGCGCATCATCGAGGCGCTGGGGGAGTACGGCGGGGACGGGGAGGCGCAGGCGGTCGCCATCCGGGCGGTGTCGAACCAGATCCTCGGCGCGGCCACCTCCGCCGTCGCCATGCGCGCGATGAAGTCCGACCGCGAACAGGAGCACGAGGAGGCCGTCGCCGCCGCGGTGTCGGAGGCGGACGCCCTGGCCGTGGAGAACACCTACTTCGACCAGACGATGGACCTGATCCTGGCGGGCATCAGGGCGCGGCGCGATGCTTAGGTGACCGCGAACGGTCGCCGGAGCGGGGACACCCCCCGCGTGCCGTCCGCTCGGTATCCGGCCGCGTTCCCCGGCAGCGGCACGGGGCGGTGCGCGGGGTTGCATCTTCCGTAGCGGCATGTGGTCTGGTGGACCCACGTCCCGCTCCCCTGAGGAAAGCCACCCTGCTCATGCCCCTGTCCTTCACACCGCCCCGCCAGGTCAAGATCGGTGACGCGGCGGCCTTCGCCGGCAGCACGCCACGGGCGATCCGCCACTACCACGAGATCGGCCTGCTCCCCGAGCCCGAGCGGGGCGCCGACGGCCGCCGCCGCTACGGGTACGAGGACATGATCCGCCTGCTGTGGATCCGCAGGATGGCCGACGCCGGGATCGCCCTGGACGACATCCGCGACTCCTTCACCACCGGTACGGCTTCCGCCGACGCCGACGCCGACGCCGTGGGCGCAGACGGTATCGCGGGCATCCTGGAGCGGTTGGAGGAGAGCCTGGCCGAGCAGGAGGCGGAACTGCGGCGGCAGCGGACCGCCGTGCAACGGATGCGCACCGAAGGCAGCCGGATGGGCCTGCTCTCCGACTTCGTCACCGAACGCCTCAAGAGCCTGCCCGAGGGCTCCCTGCACCAGGCGGACCTGGATGATCTGCTGGTCACCGAGCGGGTCTTCGGCCCGCTCGGCGCGGCCGTCCGGGCCGGCCGCTTCATCGCGCTGGCCACGCATCCCGCTCTGCGGGAGGAGTCCGACCGCCTAAACAGCGCCGAGGAGGCGCTCGACGACAGCGTCGCCGTCGATGATCCACGGGTGGCTCGGGTGGCCGCCGAACGGCACGCCTTCGAAAGCGCCCTGCACGCCGTCATCGAGGAGTCGGGCCTGGAGGAGGAGGACGACGCCCTCTTCGACGCCTGGGACGCTCTGCACCCCGCTCCCGCCGATGAGGGGGCCGGTTCCGGCTCCTGCAGGCGGGAGCCGGGCTCCATGAGCGCGTTCGAAGCCTTCGGCAAGATGCCCTACGACTTCTCCCCGGCCCGGCAGCGCTGTATGGAACTGGCCGAGGAGTTGTCCGTCCGGGACTGGTCCGCCAACTGAGACACGGCCCGGACGCCGGTCCGGGGGTGCAGAGCCCGCCACCGGGCCCGGGACGGGGGCCACCACCGGTTCTGGGCCGCCCGCCGGGACCGGGGGAACGCGGCCCGCCCGGGCCCGACGGATCGCACGGCGTTCGCGCCGCCTCCGCCGGGCCGGGCGGGCCCACCGGCCGTCGGACCACTAAGCGCGGATGTTGATGTCCACGCAGGCGTAGAAGGCGTTACCGGTGTCGGCGACGTTCCACCTGGCCAGCAGCGTGTGCCGTCCGCTGTACCCCGACAGGTCCACGGTGTGGCTGAACGACCACGGCGGACGGGCGCCGTGGTCGTTGAACACGGCCACCCGGTGGTTGCCGATGAAGTACTCCCAGGTGGAGGTGGAGTGCGCGGCCGTGATGGTCCACTCGAACGTCTGGACGCGGCCGACGTCGGTCACCCGCCAGCCCCGGCTGTCGTCGTTCAGCTCGGCGAAGCGGCCGACGCCGCCGTTGCACTGCATGAGCCCCTTGGGGCCCTCGACGCTCTGCGGCTCCCACTGGATGCCGCCGCACTGGACGATGCCCGCGGCGCACTGGGCCTGGCGGCTCATCGGGTTGGAGATGTAGCCGTGGGCGCTGGCCGTGCCCGCGGGCATGAGGCCGAAGAAGAGGGTGGTGGCGGCGGCCAGCGCCGCCGCGGTGCGGAGCCGGTGCCGGTTGCGGGGGCGGGGGGTGTCGTACTTGCGATTCAGCATGTGCGGGTCCTTCGTCATGGATCGCGTCCCGGCGCGCAGGGCCGGGACGGTAGCGGGAATCCGTCGGGGGAGGCCCGGGCCGGTACCTGCCCGGGGCGAAGGTGAGCGCTCGCGACTGCGGGGGGAGGGCCGCGGGCGTCGAGTCCCTGAGGACGCGGCGCCCGGTGTCCCTCTGGAACAGGGGTTTCCCGCTCGGGGAGGCCGGTAAGCGGGCCGTGACGAGGAGACGGGTCCCCGGGCCGGGGCGGGGCGCGGGGGCCGACCGGACCGGCCGCAGGACCGGTCGGGGCCGTTCGCCGTGCGGTACGGGAGGGGTCACCGGACACGGAGGGACGGGAGCTGGAAGGACCCGGCCCCGCCGCGCGTGTGGTCCGCACCGGCCGGAGGTGGACCAATCCCGGCGCGGCGGGGAGGCGGCATTAGACCTCACCTGGAGGCCACTGTTTCCTTCCCTCTCCTTCCTTTTCCCTTCCCGGAACCGAGTCCTCCCACGGTTTTCGGAACCGGGTTCGGCCCGGGCCCCGGTCCTGTCCACCGCCTCCGGCCTGCGCCCCGATCGCCGCCGACGCCCCCGGTCGGCCGTCCGCCCGCCGCCGCGACCGCGCACACCGCCGCGCCACGCCGCCGTTCATGGGGTTCCCGACCCCGGGCGGGCGATCCGTGAAGATGGCGCGGTGGACTTCCGAAACCGGTGATCCGGTGAGCCGCCTCCCCCCGGCGCCGTCCCCGGGGAGCCGCTTCCGGTACCGCACGAACGAGAGGTGAAACGGTGGCCACCGACGGAGGGCAGCACCGTCCGGACCGCGAACCGGAACCGGGAGTCGTACCGGACCCGGAGACCGGACCGGAGCCGGGAACCGGACCGCAGACCACCGAGGAGGCGGAGCACGGCCCGAGCCGCCTCAAACCGGTCGTGTTCTACGGCTCGTCCGTGCTGATCGTCGCGCTCTCGGTCTGGGCGATCGCCGCGCCCGCGCACGCCGGGAACACCATCGGCGCCGTCGTGACGTGGATCTCCGAGGTGTTCGGCTGGTACTACTTCCTCGCCACCACCCTCTACCTCGGGTTCGTGGTGGTCATCGCGCTCTCCCGCTACGGCAGGGTCAAGCTCGGCCCCCAGCACTCCAAGCCGGACTACGGGGTGTTCGCGTGGGCGGCCATGCTGTTCGCGGCGGGCATCGGCATCGACCTGCTGTTCTTCTCCGTCTCCGGGCCGGTCAGCCACTACCTGGCGCCGCCCGAGGGCGACGCGCAGACCGTCGAGGCTGCCCGCCAGGCCGTGGTGTGGACGCTCTTCCACTACGGCGTGACCGGGTGGGCGATGTACGCGCTGATGGGCATGGCCCTGGGCTACTTCTCCTTCCGCTACCACCTGCCCCTGGCCATCCGCTCGGCCCTGTACCCGCTGATCGGCAGGCGCATCCACGGCCCGGTCGGCGACGCGGTCGACCTGGCGGCCGTCATCGGCACCATCTTCGGCATCTCCGTGTCGCTCGGCATCGGCGTCGTACAGCTCAACTACGGACTCAACTTCCTCTTCGGCATCCCCGAGGGCGTCGCGGCCCAGCTCGGCCTGATCATCATCGCCGTGCTCGTGGCCACGATGTCGGCGGTGGCGGGCGTGGACCGGGGCATCCGGCGGCTGTCCGAGATCAACGTCGTGCTCGCCGTCGTCCTGATGCTGTACGTGCTGGTCTTCGAGGACCCCCTCTACCTGCTCAACGCCCTCGTCCTCAACATCGGCGACTACCTCAGCCGCTTCCCCTCCATGACGCTGAACACCTTCGCCTACGACCCGCCGACCGACTGGCTCAACGCCTGGACGCTGTTCTTCTGGGCCTGGTGGATCGCCTGGGCGCCGTTCGTGGGGATGTTCCTGGCCCGGATCTCGCGCGGCCGCACCATCCGGCAGTTCGTGGCGGCGACGCTGGTGGTCCCGCTCCTGTTCACGCTGACCTTCCTGTCCTTCTTCGGCAACAGCGCGCTCAGCGTCGTGCGCGGGGGCGGAGCCGCGTTCGGCGAGGCCGCCATGAACCAGCCCGAACAGGGCTTCTACACGCTGCTCGCGCAGTACCCGGGCGTCCTGTTCAGCGCCGGGCTCGCCACGGTCGTCGGACTGCTCTTCTACGTCACCTCCGCCGACTCCGGCGCGCTGGTGATGGGCAACCTCAGCTCCCACCTGCCGACGCCGCTCACCGACGCCTCCCCGTGGCTGCGCGTCTTCTGGTCGGCGGCGACCGGCCTGCTCACCCTCGCCATGCTCCTGGTCGGCGGGGTGGACACGCTGACCAGCGCGACCATCATCATGGGCCTGCCGTTCTCGTTCGTGATGTTCGTGATCATGTGGGGCCTGTTCAAGGCGCTGCGGGTTGAGAAGTTCCGCAAGGACGCCTTCCGGACCACCCTGTCCTCGTCGCTGTCGGACCGGACCGCGGGCGACCGGCGCGGGCCCGAGCGCAACTGGCGGCAGCGGGTCAGGCGGGCGGTGAGCTTCCCCGGCAGGCGGGCGGCCGAGCGGTTCGTCCGCGACGTGTGCCGTCCGGCGTTCCGGGACGTCGCCGAGGAGCTGCGCGAACAGGGCGCGGAGGCGTCGGTGAGCGAGGGGGTGGACGAGGCCGTCGGCATCGCCTACCTGGAGCTGCGGGCGCCGATGGGCGAGGAGGAGGAGTTCAGCTACCGGGTGTGGCCGATGGAGGTGCCCACCCCCGCGTTCGCCATGCGCTCGCTCGCCGAGCACGACACCTACGTGCGCTTCGAGGTCTACCTCACCGAGGGCAGCCAGGGCTACGACGTGATGGGCTACACCAAGGAGCAGCTCATCGGCAACATCCTCGACGAGTACGAGCGGCACCTGGAGTTCCTGCGGCTGCACCGGGAGGCGACCTCGGGCTCCGCGCTCCCCGACCACGGGCCGGGCACCGCCGACGTCCAGGACACCGAGGAACGCTGAGGGCGTTCGCCAGCGGGTACCGGATCCGGTCCGGCCGGAATCGTCGCCGGTGCGACACATCCGGTGTGGCACAAGGGTTCCGACCTGCGGTGATCCTGTGCCCATGGCGAGTCCGGGCGGTCGGACCCCGCCACAGGCGCGGGCCCGCGACGGACGGGGAGGGCCGCACGGCTGGGAGCGGTGTCCGGGAGGCGTCCGGGAGGCGTCCGAAATGTCGGGCCGCGCGCGTAGCCTCTTCGCGGATCCGCGGGCGGCGCCCCCGGCCGCCCTCCCCGAACCCCCTCACCGTAGGAGCTTCCATGCACGAGCACCCGACCGTCCGCGTCTTCCGCACCGAGCGGCAGCGGGCCGACACGGGGGAGTGGTCGTCCGACCACCGGTTGGTGGTCGGTTTCGAACCCGGCGGGGCCGTGCCGCTGGCCCAGCTCGGCTGGCGCGACCTCGACGGAGCGGAGGCGGTGGCCGGGTTCGACCCCGGCATGACCACGTTCACCGGCACGCGGGCCACCGCGGACGGCGCGTCCCACGCCTGGCGGGGACGGCTGGTGGAGCGGCTCACCGACCGCCCCGTCCAGAGGTTCGCCGTCGAGGGCGCGGACGGGGAGGAGGAGCTGCGGCTGCTCATCGAGGACGGCGGCTCCCTGGCCGCGCGGATCACCTGGGCCGACCGCGAGGGCGGCGGCGGTGCGGTCGCCCTGCACACCATCGACCTGGCGGAGTCCGGTAGCGGGCAGGAGGCCACCGGCGGGGTGCGCGAGGTGCGGGCGGGCAACGAGCACACGCGGGCGGGCGAGGTCGCCGCCAACCTCCTCGACGACACCTCCTCCAAGTGGCTGAGCTGGCGCGACGCCGACTGGCTGGAGTTCACCATGGCCGAGCCCGTCAGCGTCCGGCACTACGTCCTGGTCTCGGCCAACGACTTCGCCGACCGCGACCCCCGGAACTGGACGCTCAAGGGCTCGGCGGACGGCCGGACCTGGGTCGTGCTCGACACCCGCTCCGACGAGTTCTTCCCCGGCCGCCACCACGCCCGCGACTTCCACGTCACCGACCCGGCGGCGGACACCCCCTACCGGCACCTGCGGCTGGAGATCACCGGCAACTGCGGCGGCTCCGAGATCCAGCTCAACCGGGTGCGCTTCTTCTCCGAGGGCCGCACCTACGAGGCGTTCGACGGACACCGCTACACGGCGGGCGGCACGCCCTCCCCGTACGGGGGGACCGTGCGCGACCTGTCGGCCCGCGTCCCGGCCACCGCCGAGCAGTGGCGGGACTACCTGTCCGGGTACAGCGCGGACATGCTGCGGGTCCTGACCGAGGACGAACTCCCCGGGACCACCGCGGAGCAGCGCGCCGCCTCCTGGCTGGGCTGCGACGGCGCCCCCGAGGAGCGGATCGCTGAGCTGGAGGAGCGGCTCGGCAGGCGGCTCCCGCCCGGTTACCGCGCCTTCCTGGAGGCCTCCGACGGCTGGGGGCCCGCGAGCACGTTCGTGTACGGCCTGCGCTCCACCGCTGCCGTCGGCTGGGCGGCCGACCTGGAGGACGAGTGCGGTGTGGACGCGTCCCCCGCGACGGGGGAGGGCGGGCCCGTCGGACCACTGCTGCTGGTCTCGGCCGAAGGGGACGCCCAGGACTGGGTGCTGGACGCGGGCGACGTCTCCCCCGACGGCGAGTGGGCCGCCTACGCCTGGTCGACCTGGAACCCCGGCCCGGGGGAGCGCCACCGCTCCTTCGCCGACCTCGTGGCCGCCGAACGCGCCTCGTTCGAGGAACTGCTCGGTGCGGAGGGGCGCCCGGTACACCCGGAGGGAGCGCTCGAACTCCTGGCCCGGGGCCGCCGCGCCGCGCTGGAGGGCCGGGTGGAGGAGGCGCTCAGCGCCCTGCGCCGGGCCAAGGAGAAGGGGTCGGGCGCCGCCGCCTACCTCGAAGTCGTCCTCGCGGCCTTCCTCGACATGCGGGGGACGCACCACAGGCTGCGCGGCCTGCTGCACCGTCCCCACGTGGTCGCCGAGGTCGGCACCGGGCGGATCGAGGCCGAGGCGGTGCCGCTCTACCTGCACAGCGCCGGTCTGGACACCCCCGGCGGCGCGGCCTACGCCGAACGCGCCCTGGCCGGGGCCGTGCCCGGCCTCGACCTCCCCTCCGGCGGGACTGAGCGGCGGGAGTGGCTGGCCTCCCGCCGGCTGCCGGAGCCGCCCGCCTTCGAGCGCGCCCTCGACACGGCTCGCGAGCTGGCCGCCCGCGGCGCCGCCGACGAGGCCTGGGCCGCCATCGAGGGGGCCCTGCCCGGGTGGTACCCGCTGGAGCCGAACCGGATCGCCCCGGTGGTCCTGCTCACCGACCCCGCGCTCCGCGGGGTGGTCACCCCGGCCCGCGCCCGTGAGGCGGTGTTCACCCCGCGCGGCCTCCCGGCCGCAGCCGGGGAGGCGGTGCGCCGGACCGAGAGTGCGGACGGGCCCGCCGCGTCCGGGGGCTCCGGCCGGACCCCGGCCCGCCGCGACGCGCGCTGACCGGTTCGTGTCCGCACGTGCCGTTCTCAGGCGTGGAGGTCCTCCGGCTGGTCCGCGCTGACCGGTGCGTGTCCGTCCGCCCCGTTCCAGGCACGGAGGTCCTCCGGGCGGCCCCGTAGACCGATGCGTGCCCGCCCGCGCCGTCCCGGGACAGGGGGAGCGGCGCGGGCGGGCGCGGATCAGCCCTGTTCCAGCTCGCGCAGGTACTCGGCGAACTTCTCCAGGCCGTCGATGTTGCGCGGACCGGAGATGCCCTCGTTGTAGTCCAGGACGAAGAAGTTCTCCTCGACCACCGCCGGGACCTCCGACATCGCGGGGAAGGAGCTGAGGAAGTCGATCTTCTCCTGCGCGGGCTGGTCGCCGTAGTCGAGGATGATGATGACCTCCGGCTCGGCCTCCACCACCGCCTCCCAGCCGACCTGGGTCCAGCGCTCGTCGAGGTCGGCGAAGATGTTCTCCCCGCCCGCGTGGCTGATGATGTCGTTGGGCGGGACCTGGCTGCCCGCGGTGAAGGGCTGGTCGGTGCCCGAGTCGTAGAGGAACACGGGGACCGGGTCGCCGGCGGGGGCCTGCTCCTCCACGGCGGTCACCCGCGCCCGGTAGTCGGTGACGAGCTCCTCGGCGCGGTCCTCGACCCCGAAGATCTTCCCCAGCCGCTCCAGGTCGGTGTACAGGCCCTCGAAGGGGGTGGCCTCCTCGGGGTGCCCCGGGTAGTTGAAGCAGGACTCGGTGTGCATGAAGCTCTGGATGCCGAGCCCGTCCAGGATCTCGGGGGTGATGCCCCGCTCCTCGCTGAACCCGGAGTTCCACCCGGCGACGACGAGGTCGGCCCCGGCGTCCACGACGAGCTCCCGGTTGAGCAGGTCGTCGCTGAGGAACTCCACCTGGGCGTACTCCTCGGCCCAGGGCGACTCCTCCACCGGCGGGTTGGCGGGCGGCATGATGTATCCGTGCACGTGGTCGGTGAGTCCGAGGGCGAACAGCTTGTCGGCGCTCCCGGCCTCGTAGGCGACGGCCCGCTGCGGGGTGGTGTACTCCACCTCCTCGCCGCAGCGCTGCACGGTGACCGTGCCCGCGGCCGAGGCCTCCTGCCCTTCCTCGACCTGGGCTCCACACCCGGCGACCAGGACGGCCACGGCGGTCAGGGGGAGCAGCGAGCGGTGGGACGCGCGGGTCCCGAGGGGTGTCCGGTGTGTCACTGGAGGCCTTTCTCGACGGCGGGGAGCAGCCGGTACAGCAGCTGGGGGTCCCCGGTCAGGGGATGGGGGACGACGGAGGCCTCGATACCGAAGACCTCCAGGAGCAGGGCGGGGGTCAGGACCTGGTCGGGAGCGCCCGCGGCCACCAGACGGCCCTCCTGGAGCACGCCGATCCGGTCGCAGGCCGCCGCGGCCAGGTTGAGGTCGTGCAGGACCACCAGGACGGTCAGCCCCGAGTCCCGCAGCAGGGACAGCAGCGCGATCTGGTGGCGGATGTCCAGGTGGTTGGTGGGCTCGTCCAGGACCAGCACGCTGGGCTCCTGGACCAGGGCGCGGGCCACCAGCACCCGCTGGCGCTCGCCCCCGGACAGCTCCATGACGCCCCTGTGGGCCAGGTGGGCCACCTCCAGGCGCTCCATGGCCCGGCGGCACAGCTCCCGCTCGCGCGCGTCGAGCGGCTGGTTGCCGCGCAGGTGCGGGGCGCGCCCCAGGGCGACGACCTCCTCCACCGTGAAGTCGAGGTCGGTGCCGCTCTCCTGGGTCAGGGCGGCCACCCGCTGCGCGTTCTGGCGCAGGCTCAGGGAGGACAGGTCCTCGTCCCCGACCCACACCGTTCCGCCGCTGGGGCGCAGCGCCCGGTAGACGCAGCGCAGGGCCGTGGACTTGCCCGAGCCGTTGGGGCCCACGAGCCCCACGACCTGCCCCTCGGGCACGTCCAGGGAGAGGTCCTGCACGATCTTGGTGCCGCCGAGTTCGACGGACAGCCCGTCCAGGCGCAGGTCCATCATCGTCCTCCGAACAGGTAGCCGCGGCGGCGCATGAGGCCGAGGAAGACCGGTACGCCGATCAGGGCGGTGATGACGCCCAGGGGGAGTTCGCGCGGGGCCACCACCACGCGGGAGAAGAGGTCCACCCAGACCATGAGGACCGCGCCCAGCAGCGGGGCGACGGTGAGCACGCGCCGGTGGTCGGCGCCCACCGCGATCCGCACGATGTGCGGGATGACCAGGCCGACGAAGCCGATCGCGCCGCTGACGGCGACCATGGCCCCGGTCATGACCGCGGTCACCGCGAACAGGACCTTGCGCTGCCGTGCCGCGTCCACGCCCAGGCTGGCCGAGGTCTCGTCGCCCAGGGCCAGCACGTCGAGCGGGCGCGCGAGGCCGCGCAGCAGGAGGATGCCCAGGACCACCACGACGGCCACCACGGGCAGGGAGCTCCAGGTGGCCGCGCCGAAGCTCCCCATGGTCCAGAAGAGCACGGTGGCGGTGGCCTCGCTGCTCGGTGCCAGGTAGACGATCACGCTCATCACGGCCTGGAAGCCGAAGGAGAGCGCCACCCCGGTGAGCACCAGGCGCAGGGGGGTGACCCCCGTGGGGGAGCGGGCGACGAGGTGGACGAGCAGCGTCGCGCCCAGCGCGCCCAGGAAGGCCCCGGCGGAGACCGCGTGGATGCCGAGCGCGGACAGCGCGCCCAGCACGCTGACCAGCACCGCGCCGACGGAGGCGCCGGAGGAGACGCCCAGGATGTAGGGGTCGGCGAGGGCGTTGCGGACCATGGCCTGGACGGCCACGCCCACGACCCCCAGACCGGCCCCGACGACGGCGGCGAGCAGGACCCGGGGGGTGCGGATCTGCCAGATGATCTGGTAGCGGACCACCTCGTCGGCCTGGATCACGCCCCCGCTCAGGGCCGCCCACAGGTAGCGCACCGTCTCGGCCGGTGGGACCACCGCCGAGCCCAGGCCGATGGCCAGCACCGCGGAGACCGCGAGGAAGACGCCGAGGACGACCGCGGCGGTGGCCGTGCCCGCCCGTGTGGCCAGCCATCTGACCCCGGCCGGGCCGGTCCGCTCCGGCGCGGCGCTCTCGATCGCCGTGCCGTCGGATGCCGCGCCGTCGGGCGCCGGGCGCGTACCGCCGGGCGGGAGGGACACGTGCCGCACCTGGTTTCTCCTCCCGCTGGGTCAGCAAAAACGATAATGGTTTTCATATTAGGGCAAAGTCGGTTCCGTCGGAACGGCCGGGAGCGGATGTGTGGACAACGCGGCCGCTTTGGCCGGAACCGGTCTGGGCGTGCGCGCGGGGCCGACCGCCGGGACGGGTGCGCGCGGCGGACGGTTTTGCGGGGCCGTGGGGTCCCGGAGCGGATGGGGGCCGTCCCGCCGCCGGTGTGTTGGTAGGGGTGTGCGCGGTGGTCGCCTCCTGTGGGGTGGCGATTCTTTTCAGTGGGCTGGGCCGTTCCGCCGCCGGGTCCCGGTCGGAGCGGGCGGTGATGACCCCCGATCCGGGTTCAGCCGATAGCGCCTGACCAGAAGGCTGTGGACGGCAGAACCGATTCCGGTGCGCCGATGTGCCGGACTCTCCCGTAATGCCCCGGTGCGCTCCACGGTCCGCGGCGGGACGGGGCGCCCGGGGGTTATTTGCGTGCACTCTTCGGAAACGATCAGCAACGCTCCGTAGTCAAATTCGAAGGGGGCTCGCGTGCGCGCCACCGTGGGCATCACCGCCGCCGTCCTGTCCGCCGCCGTGCTGGCGCCCGTCACCGCACTGGCGCCCGCCGCCGCGCACGCCGCCGAGGCGGTCCCGCTCGCCGTCGCCGTCGCCGGTCTGCCCGTCACCGACGAGAACCGGCAGGGATACGACCGCTCCCTGTTCCCGCACTGGGCCGACACCGACCGCGACGGTTGCAACACCCGCGCCGAGGTCCTGATCGAGGAGGCCGTCGTCATGCCCGAGGTCGGTGAGCGGTGCCGCCTGAGCGGCGGGCAGTGGGATTCCTACTACGACGGGCGCGCGCACACCGAGGCCCGCGCCCTGGACATCGACCACATGGTGCCCCTGGCCGAGGCCTGGGACTCGGGCGCCTCGGAGTGGACCACCGACCGCCGCCGCGACTACGCCAACGACATGGGCGAACCGGTCGCGCTGGTGGCGGTCACCGCGGCGCAGAACCGCTCCAAGGCCGACAAGGACCCCGCGCAGTGGCTGCCCGCCTCGGCGGAGGCGCACTGCCGCTACGTCACCGAGTGGACCACGGTCAAGGTCCGCTGGGCCCTGACGGTAGACCCGGCCGAGCACGAGGCGCTCGTCGCCCTCGCCGCGGAGTGCCCCGACGCGGTGGTCGAGACCGAGGCGGCCTGACCCGCCCGAGGAGACCTGACCTGCCCGGGGCAGCCCGACCCGCCAGGGGCGTGCGGTCCGTGCGGGGCGGGGGCGGCCCGCACGGGGCCCGGCGGAGCGCGCCCCGGCCGGGGCGCGCCCGGGAGACGGAAGCTGGCTGGCCAGGTGGCGCGTGGGGGCGCGTTCATCTCCGGGAGGCTTGGCTCAGCGTGATACACACGCTACCGAACGTGAAAAGGAAAGCCGCGTTCTCTACATCCCTCAGACCATGTGGAGGAAACACCGCATGACCCTGCCCTGTCACAACCCCGCAGTGGGCGCGCGAGCAGCCCCCGCCCCGGACCCGAGCCGGGCCCGCGACCTCCCCGGGGAGGCGCAGTGAGGCGCGAGGCAGTCGTCACCGGCATCGGCGTGGTGGCACCCGGAGCGATCGGCGCGGCCGCGTTCTGGGAGATGCTCACCGCGGGACGCACGGCCACCCGCCACGTCACCCTGTTCGACGCGTCCGACTTCCGCTCCCGGATCGCCGCCGAGGTCGACTTCGACCCCGCAGCGCACGGACTGGACGAGCGCCAGGCCGAGCGCATGGACAGGTACGTGCAGTTCGCCGCCGTCGCCACCGCCGAGGCGCTGGCCGACAGCGCCCCGCCCCTGTCCGAGGTCTCGCCCTGGCGCGTGGGCGTGAGCATGGGGACGGCGGTCGGCGGCACCACCCGCCTGGAGAGGGACTACGTCGAGATGAGCCGGGGTGGCGCCGACTGGGTCGTCGACCCCGAGGCCGCCTCGCCCCACCTGTACCGGGCGGTGACGCCCAGCGCCCTGTCCGGGGAGATCGCCGAACTGGTCGGCGCGCGCGGACCGGTGCGCACGGTCTCCACCGGCTGCACGTCCGGCCTGGACGCCGTCGGCTACGCGGCCCAGGCCATCGAGGACGACCTCGCCGACGTGGTCGTCGCGGGAGCGGCCGAGTCGCCGATCTCGCCCATCGCCATGGCCTGCTTCGACGCCATCAGGGCGACCTCCGACAGCAACGACGACCCCGCCCGCGCCTCCCGGCCCTTCGACCGCGAGCGCAACGGCTTCGTCATGGGCGAGGGCGCGGCCGTCCTCATCCTGGAGGAGGCCTCCATCGCCCGCCGCCGGGGCGCGCGGATCCGCTGCCGGGTGGCGGGCTTCGCCAACCACGGCAACGCCTTCCACATGACCGGCCTGCGCCGCGAGGGGCAGGAGATGGCGCGGGCCATCACCACCGCCCTGGACCAGGCGCGGCGTCCCGCCACCGACGTGGACTACGTCAACGCCCACGGATCGGGCACCGTGCAGAACGACCGCCACGAGACCGACGCCGTCAAGCGCTCCCTGGGCGAGCACGCGCGGCGGGTGACCATGTCCTCCATCAAGTCGATGGTGGGGCACTCGCTGGGCGCGATCGGCTCCATCGAACTGGCCGCCTGCGTGCTGGCCATGGACACCGGCGTCGTGCCGCCGACGGCCAACCTGAGCACGCCCGACCCCGAGTGCGATCTGGACTACGTGCCGGTGACCGCCCGAGAGCGGCGCACCGACGTCGTGCTCTCCGTGGGCAGCGGCTTCGGCGGCTTCCAGTCCGCGGTCGTCCTGGACCGGGGCAGTGAGGTGCGCGTATGAGCACGGTCATCACCGGACTCGGCACGGTCTCGCCCGCCGGGGTGGGCGTCCCGGAGTACTGGGAGGCGGTCCGGGAGGGGCGCTCGCTCCTCGCGCCGATCCCCGACTTCGACACCGACGGCTTCCACGTGCGCGTGGGCGGGAAGATCCCCGGCTTCGACCCGCACGACCACCTCGACGGCCGCTACGTCGTCCAGACCGACGCCTTCAGCTGGTTCGCGATGGTCGCGGCCGGCGAGGCCCTGCGCGACTCGGGGCTTGACCCCGCAGCCGACCCCTATGCGGTCGGCGTGCTGATCTGCAGCTGCACGGGCGGCGTCGAGTTCGGCCAGCGCGAGATCGAGGCCCTGTGGAGCAAGGGGCCCGACCACGTCGGCCCCTACCAGTCCATCGCCTGGTTCTACGCGGCGAGCACCGGACAGATCTCCATCAGCAACGGCCTCAAGGGCATGTGCGGGGTGCTGGTCACCGACGAGCCGGGCATGCTCGACGCCCTGGGCCAGAGCGAACGGGCCCTGCGGCGCGGGACCTCCGCGATGCTGGTCGGCGGCAGCGAGGCCCCGATCGGCTCTCCGTTCGCGCTGGCCTGCCACGCGGGCGCCCAGGTGCTCAGCCGAGGCGACGACCCCCGCACGGCCTACCTCCCCTTCACCGAGGGGGCGGCCGGACACGTCCCGGCCGAGGGCGCGGCCGTCGCCGTGGTGGAGGACGGGGCCGCCGCGCGGGCGCGCGGCGCCAGGATCCGGGCCGAGGTCGCGGGGCACGCGAGCACCTTCGGCGGGGTCGGATCGTTCGACCCGGGCGGAGCCGGACTCCTGCACGCGGCTCGGGAGGCGATGCGCCGGGCCGCCGTCGCCCCCGAGGACGTGGACGTGGTCTTCGCCGACGCGGTGGGCACGCCCAAGGCCGACGCCGACGAGGCCGCCGTGCTGCGCGAGCTGTTCCCCGGCGGGGTGGCCGTCACCGCGCCCAAGACCGGCTTCGGACGCGCCTACGCCGGGGCGGGCGCACTGGACGTGGCCGCCGCCGTCCTGAGCCTGGAACACCAGGTCGTGCCGCCCACTCCCAACGTCCCCGACGCGCCCAGCGGCCTGGACCTGGTCGTGCGGGTGCCGCGCGCCGCGCGCCTGCGCACCGCGCTGGTCCTGTCGCGCGGCCTGGGCGGCGGCAACTCCGCAGTCGTCCTGACCCGCCCCGATCCGGCCTGACCCGAACCGGCCCGACCCTGGCCGGACCGACGAACAGACCCGCACCCGGCACGCGGACCGACACGTGACGCGGCACGCGCGCCGGGACCCGAACCGACACACGAGATTTCCGAGGAGACCCATGTCCGACAGACACATCGAGATGGAGGAGCTGGTGGAACTCATGTCCGCCTGCGCCGGTGTCCGGACCGACGCCGCCACCGCCTCCACCAGCACCTTCGACGAACTGGGGATCGACTCCCTGGGCGTCATGGGCATCGTCGCCGAGATCGAGCGCCGTGTCGGCCGCAAGCTCGGGGCGGACGCCGAGGCGGCGCCCTCCCCGGACTCCCTGGCCACCCTCGTCAACGGGGGCGTCGCCGCCCCCGCGAAAGGAATGTGATCCCGTGCCCGGCAGCATCGAGCACAGCGTCGTCATCGACGCGCCCTACGACTTCGTCTGGGACCTGACCAACGACGTCGCCTCCTGGCCCCAGATCTTCACCTGGCACTCCTCGGTGGAGGTCCTGGAGCAGGACGGCGACACCACGCGCTTCCGCGTCACCAAGAACCCCGACAAGCAGGGGCGCGTGTGGAGCTGGGTGTCCGAGCGCACCGTGGACCGCGAGGCGGGGGAGGCGTGGTCCCACCGCGTCCAGACCGAGGGCTTCGAGTACGTGCGGATCCACTGGAACTACGAGCAGGTGCCGGAGGGCGTGCGGCTGACCTGGAGCTACCAGTTCGCCATGAGGCCCGACGCGCCCTTCGACGACGAGCAGATGACCGTCAAGTACAACCAGAACGTCCCGACCGAGATGGAGCACATCAAGAAGAACGTCGAGGCGGCGGCGCGGGCGCAGATGGAGGAGGTCACCACCTGAGCGGCGCCCGCTGACCGGCGCCCGCCGGGACCGCGGCCGTCCCCGTGCTCCGCGCGGGGGCGGCCGCGGTCGCCTTTACCCGATAGGGGTAGGAGGTAAGCCGGGGGCGGTCGGGGGCCTTTGAAGGGCGGTCCTACCCTGGTGGAGACGGTCCGGACGGGATTCCGGGCACCGGACGGAACCCGCCGTGCGCGGTGGAGGACGAGGGGAGGAGGCGCTGGTGACGAGCACGCACGCCCGTGTTCCGCCGCTCCTTCCGCGTGGCGCGGCACCCACGGTGGGAGCCGTGGGCAGGGCCGCGCGCGGGCGCTCCGCGCACCCCGGCCTGGCCTGGGTGCGGATGCTGCTCCTGGTGTCCGTGCTGCTCGGTGTGGCGGGAATGCACACCCTGGGGCACGCGTCCACGCACACGGAGCACACCTCTCCCGTCTCCACCGCCTCGGTCGTCGCGCACGCCGACCCCGTTCCGGAGGCGCAGGCCGCCCCTGCGGCCCACGCCGCGTCCGCGGCCGGTGCGCACGCCGTTTTTGTTCCGGAGGCGCAGGCCGCCGCGGGCGGGTACCCCGTCCCGAACACGCATGACGCCGCGGGCGGGTACTCCGACCCGGACGCGCACGCCGCCTCCCCCGTCACCGACCCGACGACGATGTGCCTGGCGGTGGCCGCCCTGGTGGACGCCCTCGTCGGGCTGGCCGCCGTGGTCTTCCTCCCCTGGCCGGGGCCGCTGCCGAGGCCGCCGTCCTCGCCGCTCCGGCGGGCGTTGCGCGTCGCGCCGCCCGAACCCCCGTGTCTGGCGAAGTTGCAGGTGCTGAGGGTGTAGATGCCCCTCCCGGGTGGTGCGGCGGCCCCACGCGCCCCGACACCCGGTCCCGAGCCCTGTTCACCTCGCCGTGGCGCGCCGCGCCATGCGCGAAGAAGCCATGAAGAAGGACCGAAGATGACCACGCAGTTCCGTACCCGCGCGTTCCTGGCGGCTCCGGCGGCACTGGCCGCCGCCCTGTTCCTCGCCTCCTGCGACGGCGGGGAGGCCTCCGATCCCGCGCCCGGGTCCGCCGAGCAGCCGACGGCCGAGCAGTCGGCGGCCGAGTTCAACGACGCCGACGTCATGTTCGCCCGGATGATGATCCCCCACCACGAGCAGGCCGTGGAGATGTCCCGGCTCGCCGAGGACCGGGCGGGTGAGGAGGTCGCGGCCCTCGCGGCCGAGATCGAGGCCGCCCAGGGGCCCGAGATCGAACAGCTCCGGGGGATGCTGGACGCCTGGGGGGTCGAGCCCGAGGGCGACGGGGAGCACCACGGCATGTCCGGGATGATGACCGAGGAGCAGATGGCGGAGCTGGAGCGGGCCGAGGGGGAGGCCTTCGACACGCTGTTCCTGGAGCTGATGATCGCCCACCACCGGGGCGCGGTCCAGATGGCCGAGGACCAGCTGGAGAACGGCGTCGACCCCGAGGCCGGTGAACTGGCCCGGGAGGTCGTCGACGCCCAGGAGGCCGAGATCGAGGAGATGGAGTCGATGCTCGGCCGAGGCGGCGGCTCCGGGGAGGACGGCGCCGGACAGGACGGTTCCGGACAGGGCACCGAGGGGGACCACGGCGGTCACTGACCCGGCCCGACCTGCGGCGGGCGCCGGGACCACCCGGCGCCCGCACCGGCCCTTCCCGGGGTTTGCCCCGCCACCCGCCGGTTAGGAGGAGTGCGGACCAGGGCCGGGGGCGCCCGCCCCCGGCGCCGCACGACGCCGAGGGGGAACGCCATGAGCGTGGCGAGCCGGATGCTGGAGACCTATCCCAAGGACCTGGGCGGGGTGGACCGCGAGAGGCTGCGGGCCTGCATCGAGGCGTGCTTCGAGTGCGCCCAAGCCTGCACCGCCTGCGCGGACGCCTGTCTGAGCGAGGACGGGGTCGCCGACCTCGTCAAGTGCGTCCGCACCGACCTGGACTGCGCCGACCAGTGCGAGACCACCGGCCGGGTGCTCTCGCGTCACACCGGTTACGACGCCAACCTGACCCGCGCGGTCCTGGAGGCCTGCGCGCAGGCCTGCAAGACGTGCGCCGACGAGTGCGAGGGGCACGCCTCCATGCACGACCACTGCCGCGTGTGCGCCGAGGCGTGCCGCCGGTGCGAGCGGGCGTGCCGCGAGCTGATCGACACGCTCTGAACCGTGCCTGAAAGGCGGTTCCGGCCCGTCCGGGCGGCGGGCCGGGCCACTCGTGGGGGCGCGCGTCGCGGCCTAGGGCCTGTTTTGTAGAAGTGGGTGTGCGACAGGGTCTGCTCTGGCAGGGTCGTGTCATGGCCGGTCGTCATGAACTCTCCGATGCCGAGTGGGCCCTGCTCGCCCCCCTCATGCCCGCCGACCCGCGCAAGGGCAAGAAGTGGGCCGACCACCGCCGCATCATCAACGGCATCCTGTTCCGTGCCCGCACCGGCATCCCCTGGCGGGACCTGCCCGAACGCTACGGCCCCTGGGAAACCGTCGCGGGCCGCCATCGCCGCTGGTCCCTCGACGGCACTTGGCAACGCATCGCCGACCGGCTGCGCATCGACGCCGACAGCGGCGAGGAACTCATCGTGGGGATCGACTCCACCAGTGTCCGTGCCCACCAGCACGCAGCCGGGGCCGCGAAAAAGGGGACCATGTCCGGGACGAACCGGACGGGGCCGAGGCCCTGGGCCGCTCCCGGGGCGGGTTGACCACTAAAATCCACCTGCTGGCCGACTCCCAGCGGCGTCCTTTGGTCGTGCTCTCCAGTCCCGGCCAGCGCGGGGACGGCCTGATGTTCGCACCGGTGATGGGTGCGTTGCGGTTGCCGCGCAGCGTGGGTAGACCTCGAACCCGCCCGGACCGTCTGCTGGGCGACAAGGCCTACTCCAGCCGGGCGAACCGGGACCACTTGCGTCGTCGCAAGATCAAAGCGACCATCGCCCAGCCCAGGGACCAGCGCGAGAACCGCCGTCGCAAGGGATCGGCGGGTGGTAGGCCTCCGGTCTTCGACCGGGCGGCCTACCGGGGCCGCAACACCGTGGAGCGGTGCATCAACCTGCTCAAGCAGAACCGGGCGGTCGCGACCCGCTACGACAAGCGGGCCGCGATCTTTGACGGGACCGTGTTGGTGGCCTCGATCCGGATCTGGTTGCGCAACCTCACCGATCCAAAAAACAGTGCCTACGGGGCCCGGCGCGTGGCACGCGGATTCGCGGCACGGGCGCCGGAACCGCCCGGTTCAGGCGCCCGCGACCTCCGGCAGGACGGAGCCGAACAGCTCGACCACGCGGCGGGGGTCGGAGAATCCCTGGCCGTACACGTAGGCGACCGAGAACCCGGTCGCGGCCAGCTCCAGCAGCTGACGGACCAGCGCGTCCCGCGTGGTGTCGGGGGTGACGGAGAAGGTCGTGGTCCTCTCGATCCGGTCGTAGTCGCGGCCCAGGTCCTCGCAGTGCCGCCGGAGCACGTCCAGCTTGTGCGCCGCGTCGGGACCGCCGAAGATGTTGCACGCGTCCGCGTACTGGGCGACCAGGCGCAGCGTCTTGCGCTCCCCGCCGCCGCCGATCATCAGGTACGGGTGCGGTGCGGAGATGTTCTGCGGAGAGTTGAGGGTGCGCTCCAGCGTGTGGTGCCTGCCCCGGTAGGGTCCCTCGTCCCCGCCCCACATCTGGAGGCAGATCTGGACCGTCTCCTCCAGGCGCTCGAACCGCTCCGCCGTGGACGGGAACGGGATACCCAGGCCGTGCGCCTCGTCGGCGTACCAGGCGGCCCCGATGCCCAGCCCGGCGCGCCCGCCGGACAGCGTGTCCAGGGTGCTGATCTGCTTGGCCAGCACACCCGGTTCGCGGTACACGGCCCCCGTGACCAGGGTGTGCAGGAGGACCCGCTCGGTGTGCGCGGCCAGGAAGCCCAGAGCGGTGTACGCCTCCAGCATGGCGTTCTCCTGCGGGCCGATGTCCCCGCCCATCTGCCAGAAGTGGTCCATCACCGTGAGCCGTGAGATGCCCGCGGCCTCGGCGGCGCGGGCGGTGTCGGCGAGTGTGGGGCCGATGGCGGGCGTTCCGCCGTCCCAGGTGAAGTCGGCGACGTGCAGACCGAGTTCCATGTGTCCTCCTCGACGCGTGCCCGGAGGGTCCCGGACGGGGCCCAGTCTGCTGCCTGTGCCCCGTGCGTGCCAGGGCGCGACACGGTCTGGAAGCGGGGCGCCCGGGAACGGCGCCCGGTCGGCGCCGAGGCGCGGTGCCTGATGCGGGCGGGCGGTCTGCTGCTGGTGGCCGTCGGCACGGCGTTCCTCCAGATGGGCGGGCGGGAGGAGGGGGAGCGGGCCGCCGCGGGACCGACCCCCGGGCCCGGGGAGTGACCGGGTACGGCGCGCCCTAGGATGGCCCGCATGCCTCCTCTTCAGAACCCCGGAACACTCCGGTGAAGGTCTCCTCGGTCGTCTCCTTCGTCGCCTTCGTGGCCGTGTTCGTCCTCTCGCGCCAGGCCTCGCGCCGCTTCCTGGCCGAGACGGTCGAGCTCTCCGGCTTCGTGCTCGAAGCCGCCTCGTTCGCGGCCTCGCTGGCCTTGGCCGGGCTGGCCTCCGGCGCGGTCCTGTACACGGCGCGCCTCTTCCAGCGGGACTGACGCCCGATCGGTTCCGGGAGGGGACATCACGCGCCGAGTGCCCGCGGATAACGGGAAAGTCCCAGTACACGGCGGTGGCGGCCGTACGGGAGGGTCGGAACCTAGACTTTCCCACGTGGCAGCGGAGAGGGCGCACGGGGGAGTGCGCGGTGCGGCGGACGGCACCCGCGACGTGCACCGGGACGCACGCGGCGCGGCCGGGAACGCGCGCGGTGCGAACGGGGCCCTCCTCCACACGCCCGGAGACCGAAACCCCGCCGCCCCGTCCGACGCCCGCAACCGGCGGGAGCACCCGTGACCGGCCCCGACCGCGGACACCGCCGCGGCGACGCACCGGGGACCCCGGCCGGGTGGCAGGGCCCGCCCGGTGTCCGCCTCACCCGGAGGCTGCGCCTTGACCCCATCGGCCCCGAGCACGCCCGCGAGCTGTGGCGGCTGCACCGGGACCCCGGCGTCGCCCGCTGGTACGGCGGCAGGTGGACGCGGGGAGAGGCCTGGGAGAGCGCCCTGCACATGGAACGCGCCTGGGAGACCGACGGCGTCCACAAGTGGATCGCGCACGACCGGTGGACCGGCGAGCTGGTGGGGCGCGGCGGCCTGTCCCGCGCCGTGGTGGACTCCCTGTGGTGCCTGGAGGTCGGCTGGGCGATCCGCGAGTGCTTCTGGGGGCTCGGCTACGCCAGCGAGATCGGCCACGCGGGGCTGGAGTTCGCCTTCCACGACCTCGGCGCGGACGAGGTGGTCTCCTTCACCGAGGTGCACAACCTCCGTTCCCGCGCGGTCATGGAACGGCTCGGGTTCGGCTACGCGCGCGAGATCCGCCACGGGGGAGAGCCCTTCGCGCTCTACCTGATCAGACGCCCCTGAGACCGCGCGGACGCCGGGCGCGGGGCGGCCGATCCGCGCCGGGAGCGGTCGGTCGGGGTGGAACGGGTCACACGGGGCACGGCGCGGTCGGGGCGGAGCGTGCCGGACGCCCGGTGGTGCGGGGATTTCGGCCCGCGCGGAGACGGTACGCCGCGCCGTAAAAACGTTGCCCGGGCCCGACCTGCGGCGTTAGCGTCCCTCCCATGAGAGCTTTGACTGAGCGGGACATCCGGACGTCGTTCGTGAACTGCTCGAAGGGGGAGGCACAGCGGCTCTCACTGCCGCGCGACCTGGACCGGCGCCCGTGGGAGGACCTGGACTTCCTCGGCTGGCGCGACCACACCGCGCACGAACGCGCCTACCTGGTCACCGAGCGCGGCGACCGGCTCGTGGGCGTGGCCTTCCGCCTGTCCAACGTCCGTGCCGGGCTGCGCCGGAGCATGTGCTCGGTGTGCCTGACCACCCACCCCGGGCGGGGCGTGGCCCTGCTGGCCGCGCCCAAGGCGAGGAGCGCCGGTAAGGACGGCAGCACGGTGGGCCTGTACATGTGCACCGACTTCGCCTGCTCGCTGTACATCCGCGGGAAGAAGGAGCCGGAGCAGGGAGGGCGCTTCGAGGAGTCCCTTACCGTGGACGAGCAGATCGCCCGCGCCTCGGCCAACCTGGGCGGCTTCCTGGACCGGCTGTCGGCCTGATCCGCGGGCGGGCCCCGGACACCACGGCGGCGGGCGTCACGCCCGCCGCCGTCCCGTGTGTCCGACGTGGCGCGGGCCGCCGCCGGGTGCGCTGCCGGGGGCCTGAGCGTCTCCGCTCTCCCGGCGGCCCCGACCGCCCCGTACGTTCCGGCCGCTTCCGGGCTTGGACAGGCGGGCCGTCCCGCCCGGCCGGACGCCCAGGGCGTTCCGGTGGTCCGGTCGACTCCTCCGGCTCCCCGCAGCCCGGCGGGCCTCCCCGCGGCCCGTCCGTTCCGGGTGCCCCGACCGCCCCTTCCGGCGCCGCTCAGTCCACCGGGTGCCGGGGCTCCACCACCGTCTCCGGCCCGGGATAGACGAGCCGCTCCTCCCCGTCCGGGAACCGCACCACGTACGGCGGCCCGTCGTCGGCGCCGCGTACCTCCACGATCTCCCCGACGTGCTGACCCTCGGTGCTCACGACCCCGTGCGTACGCACGTAGTCGCCGATGGACGCCCGCATGACCTCTCCCCCCGTTCGACCGGTTGGCCGTCACCCACGGGACCTACCCGAAACGCCGGTCCGGCGAAACGGCCCCGCCAGGCGCCGGGTAGGCACAAGTGCGTATCCGGTCCCCGACGAACCACAGATGTGGGCCCGGGGCCCGTCTTCCTAGCGTGGTGCACCACGAGAGCGGAAGAGAGGGGAAACCGTGCTCACGGTGCGCGAACTGACCAAACGCTACGGGGGCAAGACGGCGGTGGACGGACTCACCTTCACCGTCGAACCCGGGCGTGTGACGGGATTCCTGGGGCCCAACGGCGCGGGGAAGTCCACGACCATGCGGATGATGCTGGGCCTGGCCCGGCCCACGTCGGGGGAGGCCCTGGTCAACAGCCAGGAGTACGCGCGGCTGGACCGGCCGACGCGGCAGGTCGGCGCCCTGCTGTCGCCGGACGCCGCCCACCCCGGGCGCAGCGCCCGCGCCCACCTGGCCGCGAAGGCGGCGGGCGGCGGGATTCCGAGGAGCCGGGTGGACGAGGTGCTGGAGGAGGTCGGCCTGACCGGCGTCGCCCGCCAGCGGGTGCACGGGTACTCCCTGGGCATGCGCCAGCGGTTGGGCGTCGCGGACGCGCTGCTGGGGGACCCGGGGGTGCTCCTGTTCGACGAGCCGGTGAACGGGCTCGACCTGGACGGCGTGCGGTGGATGCGCGACCTGACGCGGCGGCTCGCCGACGAGGGGCGCACCGTGTTCGTCTCCAGCCACCTGATGAGCGAGATGGAGATGGTCGCCGACCACCTGGTCGTGGTGGGCCGGGGGCGGCTGATCGCGGACGCGCCGATCTCCGACGTGATCGCGGCCTGGTCGCGCACGCACGTGCTGGTGCGCAGCCCGGACGCCGCGAGGCTGCGGGAGGGGCTGGAGCGGCTGGGGCCGTCGGTGCGGATCGAGGCGGTCGAGGACGCCCGGGACGACAGGGGTGTTCGGGGATTCAGGGAGGCCCGTGATGTCCGTGACAGCGGGGGTGTCCGTGTCGGCGGGGAACCCGGACACGGAGGAGATGTCCGGGACAGCGGTGACTCCGGTGCCGAGCGATCAGCACGGGGTGCCGGTCGCGGACGGGCCCGAGACGGCAGCCGGGACCGGGGCGACGGCCGGGACCGGGGCGACGGCCGGGACCGGAGCAGCGACCGGAGCACCGGCCTGAGGGTGTTCGGGCTCGGCGTGGCGGAGGTCGGCGACCACGCGCACGCCATGGGCGCGCGGGTCCACGGGCTCCGGCTGGAGGAGGCCTCGCTGGAGGAGGCCTACCTGGAACTGACCGGGGACGCCATCGAGTACGGCGCCCGTTCCGGGCCCGCCGCCTCCGGCCGGAACGCTTCGGGGAACGCGCCGGGGGACACGGGACCCGCCGCCGGGTACCCGGCGTCTTCCGGGAGCACCACTGGACCGGCCGGGCCACTGCGCCGCCTGGGACGCGGGAGGTCCCGGTGAACCGGTGGTGGGAGGAAGGGGAGCGGGCCCGGTGCGGAAACCGAAGCGGGCGGGACGACAGGGGTGAGGAGAGCATGACGGGTGAGTCGAGGGTGTTCGGTGCCACGGGTGCGACGGGTGCCACGGGTGTGAAGGAGGGCTCCGGAACCCCCGTAAGCACCGAGGGAACGCGGCGTGCGGCGGGGAAGGCGGCCGGGGCGGGGGCCGACCGCTCCGGGGGCCGCCCCCGGACGGACCTGTTCCGGGAGGTCGCCGCCGAGTGGATCCGGCAGTCGTCCCTGCGCTCCACGTGGTGGGCGTTCGGCGCCGCGCTGGCGGGCATGGCCGTGTTCGCCGCGATCATGGGCTACACCGAGTGGACCCGGATCATGGAGAACCCGGACGAGGCGGACGGCGCCGCGTTCATGCGGCTCACCTCGCAGGGGCACTTCTACCTGGTGCAGATCGCCGTGCTGGTGATGGCCGCGCTGACCGCGACCGGGGAGTTCGGCAACCGCAGCGTCACCAGCACCCTGCTGTGGCGGCCCGCCCGGGGGACCGTGCTGGTCGCGCGCACGCTGGTGTCCGCCGCACTCGCCTTCGCGGCGGGCGTGCTCGCCACGGTGACGGCGGTCGCGGTGCTGAGCGTGTTCGTCGGCCGGTACGCCTCCGCCGACGTCGCCGGGACCCTGGCGACGTCGCTGAACGCGGGCGTGTGCATGGCGCTGTTCGCGGTGCTGTTCGTCGGGATCGGCACGGCGACGCGGAGCATGCCTGGCACGTTCATCATGGGGTTCCTGCTGCTCATGGGGCTGCCGATGGTCATGCAGCTCTCCCAGGTGCAGATGATCAGCGACTTCGCGGCGCTGATGCCGGGAACGGCCGGGATCGAGTTCTACGCGGGCGGTGACGTGGGCTTCTACACGGCCCCGCACGACGGGCCGGTGAACATCGCCGCGGTCGTGGGCTGGGCCCTGGCCGCGCAGATCGTGGCCCACACCGAGCTGCGCGTGCGCGACGTGTAAAGGACCGGAGGAGCCTGACGGGGCCCTACCGGTGGCCGGAGGCCCGGGACGCGCAAGGCGCGTCCCGGGCCTCCGCGGTGCCGGGTGCGGGCGCCTGACCCGAGCCCTCCCGGTGCCCGCCCGGGGACTAGTCCTCGCCGACGAACTCCATCGCGGGCAGGTCCGGCGACGGGCCGTCCAGGATCGGGTCCCGCCCACCGCGCAGGTGGGAGTCGAAGAAGGCCGTGACGTAGGCGCGCTGCGCCCGGACGGACTCCTCGGGGTCGACGGTGCCGATCGCCCCCTCCACCAGGTCGGGCCAGGCGCGGCTGCCCGGCTGGAGGGCCTCGTCGACGCCGGGCAGGACCCACTGGTGGTCGGTGTAGCTGAAGTGCTCACCCTCGGCCATGTACAGCTCCAGGACGTCCACCGAGGAGGCGTCCACGAAGGTCCGGAACCCGGCGCTGTACCCGCTGTGGTGCGGTTCGAGCCCGGCCCCGGCCCTCCCCGCGGTCAGGAGCGCGAAGGGGCGGTCGGCACCCCGCAGGTTGGCCTCCGACCACACCTCGTCGCCGACGTGGTAGCCGATGGTGCCGTCCAGGTCCAGCCCCGCGTCGACGCGGTCGTCCTCCAGCATCACCTCGGCGGCGGTGAGCCCTCCGGCGGAGTGGCCGAACATGCCCACCGAGTCCAGGTCCAGCGCCCCGCCCAGGCCCTCGGGGGGCTCCTGGCCGCCCGCGTCGGGGCTGCCGCCCTCCGCGAGCGCGGTCAGCCCGTCCAGGACCAGGCGGGTGTCCGCGCGCCGGACCGCGACGGCCTCCTTGAGGGCCTCGGTGCTGGAGGAGGGGGCGCTCGTGCGCAGTACCCGGCCGTCGGGCATGTCCACGGCGAGCGTCTCGTAGGGGTGGTCCATGGCGGCCACCACGTACCCGTGGGAGGCGAGTTCCTCCAGGTGCAGGGCGTTGAGGAACCGGGACTGCTCCATCCCCGGGGAGTAGAGGACCACGGGGAACGGGCCGGTGTCGGCGGCCGGGACGCCCTGGAGGGCGTTGACCCGGAAGGCGTCGAAGTCGACGCTGTCGCGGTGGAGCCCTCCCTGCTCCAGTTCGCTCCTGAGCACCCCGGAGACGGAGGGCGTGACGTAGGGCGCGGGCTCGCCGGTGCCCGTGCCGTCCCCGGCAGAGGTGCCGCCCTCCCCGCCTGCACCGGTGCCTTCTCCGGCCGGGTACCAGACGCTGACCATGACGTCCCGTTCGGTGGCCTCCTCCACCCAGGGGTGGCCGCGGTCGGGGTCGACCAGGTGCAGCTCGGTCCGGCCGACGGCGTGCGGGCCGGTGGGTTCGGGCGGGGTGAGGACCACGCTCCCGGAGCCGGTGGCCGCGTTGAGGGCGGTGGGGATCGAGAACGCCGCGGCGAGGACGAGGGCGGCCGACCCGTAGGCGGTCGCGCGCCTGGCGCGGACGGAGTTGGTGGTGTTCATGCCAGCCATGCTCGGGGCCTGGGCGCCCGGCGCACATCGCCTGGACGGCAGCGGCCGGGTAGGCACAAAGGGGTAGGGCGGGCGGTGGGAGCGGCGCGTGGGGGCGTGGGGAACGGGGTGAGGGCATGCCGACGGAGAGAGCCCTGGGGACCCCCCGATTCCATCGAACCGCAGTGGCCACCCTCAACGCCAGCCCCGGTTCCCGCCTGTGGACAACCCGCGAACCCGCGCGCCCATGGATGCGCGCCCCGGGTCGGCCTGCGCCCGCGGAGGGCTTCCACCGGTGGGCCCCTCGCCCAGTGCGCCGGGACCGCGCCGGGACCGCGCCGGGACCGCGCCGGGACCGCGCCGGGACCGGACCGGGACTGGACTGCGGCCTCAGGCCGGTCCGGCTCAGACCAGTCCGGCCTCGTAGGCCACCACGGCGGCCTGCACCCGGTTGCGCACGTCGAGCCGGGTGAGGATCGACCCCACGTGCACCTTGACCGTGCCCGGGGCGATGGCCAGGCGGCGGGCGATCTCGTCGTTGGAGCACCCCTGACCGACCAGCGCCAGCACCCCGCGTTCGCGTTCGGTGAGCCGCCCGACCCGTTCCCGCGCCGCCGACGCGCGGGACAGCCGCCCCCCGGAGGAGTCCAGTTCGTCGATCACCCGGCGCGCCACCTCAGGCGACAGGTACGCCCCGCCCTCCGCGATCGCGCGCAGTCCCTCCACCAACTGCCGGGGGTTCCCGCTCTTGAGCACGAACCCGCTGGCGCCCCCGGACAGGGCCCGTGCGATGTAGGCGTCCTCGGAGAACGTGGTGAGGATGACGACCGCCGTCCCCGGGTGCTCCCGGGCGATGACCTCCGTCGCGGCCAGGCCGTCCGTGCCGGGCATCTGCACGTCCAGCAGCGCGATGTCGGGACGGTGCTCGGCGACCAGGTCCACGGCGGCGTCGCCGTCCCCGGCCTCGCCCACCACCTCGATCCCCGGCGCCGCTGACAGGATCGCGCGCAGTCCGGCGCGCATCATGGCCTCGTCGTCCGCGAGGACGACGCGAAGCGCCCCGGCGCCGTCTGTCGCGTTCACGCCGACACCCTACTGCGCCGCCCGGTCAGTGCGCCGCCCGATCAGTCGGTCCGCTGGATCTCGTCCTTGGCGACCAGGACACCGCCCTCGAAGCACAGCCGGTACACCGGCGGCAGCCCGTTCTCGTACCGGGACAGGTAGAAGAGGCACCGGGCACCGGGCGGCGCGGGCGGCTCGGAGGCCCGGGCCGACACCGAATCCTCGGGATAGGAGAACCGGGGGAGCACCCCCTCCACCCGCTCCCGGTCGTCCCCCACGGACAACCGCTCGTACCGCTCCGCTGGCAGGACGGTGTTGGTGCCCACCCAGGACAGCAGGCCGAGACCGACCGCCACCAGCCCCAGGCCCAGCGCGGCCGGAACGGCCACGGCGGCCACCAGCCGGCGCCGCGCGCGGGCCTCGCCGTGGGCGCGACGCGTCTCCGATTCCCCGGGCTCCTCCGCCCCGCCCTCGGCACCGGGGTCGGGCACGGTCGCCCGTACGGCGAACCCCGCGCCCTCCTCCCGGCCCGCGGCGAAGCTCCCGCCGAGCCCCTCCACCAGGGAGCGCAGCCCGGCCAGGCCGGACCCGTCCCCGCTCCGCGCGGGCAGCACCGTCCGCACGGCCTCCGGCGGTCCTGTGTCGCTGACCGACACCCGGGTCCGGTCGTCCTCGCGGACCACCCGCACGGTCACCTCCGCCCCCGGCGCGTACTTGGCCGCGTTGGTCAGCGCCTCCTGGACCACCCGGTGCACGGCGCCGCCGCCCGGTGCGGACGGGTCCGGATCGGGGCCCTCCCGCAGCAGCCGGACCCGCATACCGGCGTCCGCGGCGCGCTGCACCAGGACCGCCGCCGACTCGCCCGCGTTCGGTGCGCCCGTGTCCGACCCGACCGCGCCCGGTCCGGCAGCGGCTTCGCCGCGGCCGTCGCCACCGTCGCCACCGCCGTCGTCCTCGCGCAGCACCCCGATGACCTCCCGCAGCCGCAGGTTGGCCTCGTGCGCCGCCGTGCGCAGCTCACCGGCTGCCCGTCCCTGCTCGGAGCCCTCCGGCGCGGTCATCTCCAGGGCCGCCGCGCGCACCGCGATCAGCGCGAGGTCGTGGCCGAGGGAGTCGTGCATCCGGGTCGCGATCCGGGCGCGCTCCCGCAGGCGGGCCCGGTCGGCCTCGGCCGCGCGGGTCCGCTCCATGCGCTCGGCGATCTCCCAGCCGCCCCGCCACACCCGGCGGCGCAGGCGCTGGTAGCGGCCGAACAGCCACGGGGCGAGCGTGCTCAGCGCGATGACGAGGACGGCGCCCAGCCAGTCCACGGAGTCGGACAGGAACGCGCGGACGCCCGCGCCGGACACCAGCCCCGCCGACAGGTGCAGGACGAGGGTGAACGAGCACGCCGCGACCACCATCGCCACCACCGGGCGCACCCGTTCCGAGCGCAGGCCGGTGAGCAGCGCCAGCACAGCCACGGCCAGCCAGGGCGCGATCACGGTGGTCTCCACCACCAGGAACCCCGAGGCGGACGTCTGCAGGACCGCCCCGCTGAGCATGACGCCCAGGGAGGCGAACGGCAGGGGACGGGACAGGGCCGCCGCGACGGCCAGGGCGGCCAGCAGGAGGCACGTTTCGAGGACCGGCGCCCGGTCGCGGACCCCGGAGAGCTCGATCACGATCAGCGCGCCCAGAAGGGCCCACAGCACGGCCTCGAAGGCCGGACGTGCCCACCCGCGCGGTTCTCTCCGGATCTCCCGCATGGCCACAGGCTAGTCAGCCCTTCCGTCAGCACCCCTGCCAGCACGCCCGTCGAGCGGTGTCTCCGGAGCCGCGCCGAACCTTCCCGCCGCGCGGAGGGACGGGTCCGCTCACTCCCCCCGGAACGCGGGGGCCATCGCCGCCTCGAAACGGTCCACCCACTCCCCGGCGTCGCCCTCCACCCACGGGCAGTCGCTGACGAAGTCGTCCCACTCGCCGGAGTCGAGGCCGCCCTCCTCCCGCAGGAAGCGCTCGTCCACGGTCTCGGCCCGCTCTCCCAGCTCGGGGCGCAGCACACTCACCAGCAGTTCGCGCGAGGGCCGCGCGCTCTCGGCCAGCAGGACCGCGTCGTAGAGGTCCTTGCCCTGCGGGTAGGTGTCCGTGTACAGCCACAGCACCTTCCAGGCCAGGGACAGCTCCGCCCCGGCCGCCAGCACGTCCGCCCCCGCCACCGACACCGCCACCGGCGGCTCGGGCAGCGACTCGTTGAACACCACGTCGATCTGCACGGTGCCCGGGGGCAGGCCCCCGGCCCGCCACGGGATGACCACGCGGCGGCCCGGCGCCCGCTCGTAGGTCCAGATGCTCTCCAGCCGCACGCCCTCGGCGTCGAAGGAGATCCCCTGCGCGGACGCCCCGGTGACGGCCCCGACCACGTCCGCGAACATGCGGTCGGCCGGATCGCCGAACGGGGCGGTCTCGGCCGGGACCACCACGAAGTCCAGGTCCCGGGGGCGCCGGGCGGCGTCGCCCGCCCACACCGGCATGAGCATGCTGCCGCGCAGCATGAGGCTGTCCCGCCACGGTGTGCCCGCGATCGCGCGCAGGGCCAGCTCCATCGCCCGCCGGTTGGCCTCCCACCAGCGGGAGCCCAGGCCGGGGTCGGTGAACACCGGCTCACCCGCCCGGTAGGCGTCGTCCAGGTGCTTGAGCGCGGGGTCGAACACCTTCCCCTGGCTCGCCTCGGGGCCGTCGGTGTTGGGCACGTAGGTGCCGGGTGGGCGCTGCCGGTAGCTGTCGGGCGCGTACTCGCCCGGCGGCACGTCGTCGGCGTCCTCGACCGGGGCGGCGTCCAGCCACCCCGCGTCCACGGACAGGGCGGTGTCGTGGACGACGAACTCCCGCTCCACCGACAGGGCCCTGGGCTGCCAACCCTCCTTGTCCTCGAAGGTCACCCCGGCCCTCTCCAGGGCCTTCAACAGCGCGTGTTCGAACCGGGCGGCCTCCCTGTGGCCCACACGCGAGCACCGCTGGGTGACGAACCTCTCCTGGAAGCCGTCGTCGCGGACCCTGCGCGCGTTGCGCGACAGCCGGGCGCGGTGGGGTTCCACGATCGCGGACAGCGCCGCCGGGTCGGCCGACGCCGGGAGCAGGAGTTTGACGTGCGTCTCGAAATAGCACGACTCCGGCGTCAGCTCGGCCTCCTCCCGGTCCCAGGGGACCCCGGCGGCCCGGCGGGACACCTCCAGCTTGGTGCGGGTGACCGAGAACCCGGCCCCTGACAGCAGGGCCGCCCACCGCTCCGCCACGGCCAGCTCCCGCGCCAGGGTGCTCCCGTCGGAGTGGTAGGTGACCATCGGCTGTGACGGGGACTCGCCCCGGTCCAGCTCGATGTGGGTGAACTTGAGCCCGTGCTCGCGCGCCCACTCCGACGCCTCCGCGACGCGCCCGGGGGCGGTCGCGTCCAGGGTCAGGTGGGTCTCGAAGTCACCGGAGAACTCCATCGGGGGCCTTCTTCTGTCTCGGGGGCCTTGCGCCCCGGGGGTACCTCGCCCGTGGGACGTGCGGGACAGCGGTCCGGTTCGGTACCGCTGCGCCTCTCGGGTCCCAGGAGGAGCACGCATGTTTTCGCGGCGTAAGCGAAGGTGAGGAGGGTTCTTAGTTTTTGACAACTTTTGCACCAATCCGGACACGCCCCCCGCTACGGATCACCAGAGGCACCCGCCATCGGTAGACGCACCGACCGAACGGAAGGAACCCGTCATGTTCTCCCTCGCCCGCCGGACCGCAGCCCTGGCCGTCGCCTCCCTCGCCGGAGCCGCCCTCTTCCTGGGCTCGGCCGCCCCCGCCGCCGCTGCCGACGGCTCCGGGGGCCTCCTCGGTTCGCTGCTCGGAGACACCAGCCTGATCACCCTGTTCATCGGCAACTACCAGATCAACAACTAACCCGCGGCCGGGCCGCGGGACGGACGGTGCCCGCGGTCCCCGTGGCCGCTCGGGGCGCGTACGTGTGGTCTCCCACCAGCGAAAACGCACCAGCGCGGCTACGCACTCGCGGCGCCCCTCCGGGACGCGGCCGCCCACCCGTGCGGACACGCATCCGCGCACACGGGCACCGACCGCACCCGCGCCCACAGCGCGCCGACCGCACCGTGCCCGCGGCACGGGCGGCACCGCGGTCGGCGCCCCTGGACACACCCCCAGAGTGTGAGCCCACTCGGTGTGATTCAGATCATCCCGTCCAAACCTCGCATGAGCCACGAATGACACCCAGAACGTGTGACCGGCACACAGGACGTCAACGGGCCGGAATCCCGGGCGGCACAGCGCCCGAAACCGGTGCCACTCCGTAGTCGTCCCGCTGCTTCGCGCGCCGGACCCCACACCCGGCCGCGTCACGCAACACCCCGCACACGGTCGCGTCCGGACCCGCTTCCGCCGGTTCACAGCCGCAACCGGGCCGAGAGCGGACCGGACGCCCGCACCCGTGAGTGCCACGCACAGAAGCCGCCCTCGCGGCGCGAACGGAAGGTAGTCGATGCCGCATCATCAGCCGTCCGCCAGACTCCCCCTGACCGCCGCCCAGAAGGGGCTGTGGTACGCGCAGCAGCTCGACCCGGACAACCCGCTGTACAACATCGCCGAGTACGTCGAACTGCGCGGGGAGCTGGACACCGACCGCTTCGCGGACGCCGTGCGCGGCGCTGTCCTGGAGGCCGAGGCCCTGCACCTGGCCTTCGGCGAGGACGAGGACGGCCCCTGGCAGCGGGTCGAGTACCCCGAGGACTGGCGCCTGCGAGTGGTGGACCTGCGCGGCGAGGACGACCCCGACGCCGTCGCGCTCGCGTGGATGCGCGAGGACCTGGACAGGCCCCACATGGCGCGGGGCGAGCTCTTCGCCGAGGTGCTGTTCCGGCTCGCCGACGACCGCAACTACTGCTACCAGCGCGTCCACCACCTGCTGCTGGACGGCTACGGCGCGATGCTGGTCCTCGGCCGCATCACCGAGCACTACGACGCCATGACCGAGGGCCGCGACCCGGGCCCCTCCCCGTTCGGCTCGCTCCACGACCTGCTCGACGCCGAGGCGGAGTACGGGGACTCCGAGACCGCCCGCGCCGACCGGGAGTTCTGGGCCGGGCGGCTGGCCGAGGACGTCGAGCCCGCGGGACTGGCCGCCGCGCCCGAGCGCATGCCCCGCGCCCTGCACCGCTCCACCGTCCACATCCGCCGCGCCGACGCCGCCGGGGCGGTGGCCGCCGCCCGGTCCGCGCGCACCGGCCTGCACTCCGCCGTGCTCGCCGCCACGGCCGCCTACGTGCACCGCGCCACCGGCGCCGACGAGGTCGTGCTGGGCCTGCCGGTGACCGCGCGCCGCAACGCGCTGGCCCGTTCGGTCCCCTCGATGCTGTCCAACATCGTGCCCCTACGCGTGCGGGTGCGCCCGGAGCAGTCCCTGGAGTCCCTGACCCGCGACGTGGCCCGGGAGGCCCGCCAGGTGCTGCGCCACCAGCGCACCCGCTACGAGGAGATGCGCCGCATCGCCCCCGGCGAGGGGCGGCTGACCGGCCCCTCGGTCAACATCATGCCGGTCGGGCGCGAACTCACCTTCGCCGGACTGCCCGCGACGGCGCACAACCTGGCCATCGGCCCGGTCGAGGACCTGTCCATCGTCGTCCACGGCATCACGGCCGAACGCGACATCCGCGTGGACTTCGACGGTAGCGCCGACCTCTACACCCCGGCCCGGCTGGAGGAGCACCAGCGGCGCTTCCTGCGGATGCTCAACGCCCTCGGCGAGGACCCCGCCACGGCCGTGGGCCGTGTCGACCTGCTGGAGGACGGCGAGCGTGCCGCCCTGCTCGCCGCCGGGACCGGGGCGGTCCGCGACCTGCCCCCGCACACGGTCCTCACCGAGTTCGGCGACCGCGTGCGCAAGGCGCCCGACGACACCGCGGTGACCGCCCAGGACGGCCGCCTGACCTTCGCCGACCTCGACGCGCGCAGCGACCGCCTCGCCCGCCACCTGGCCGACCGGGGCGCCGGACGCGGCACCCTGGTGGCCGTGCGGCTGCCGCGCACGACCGACCTGCCGGTCGCGCTGCTCGCCGTGCTCAAGTCGGGCGCGGCCTACCTGCCCCTGGACCCCTCCTACCCGGCCGCACGCCTGGCGGCCATGGCCGCCGACGCCGACCCCGCCCTGACCGTCGCCGTCGGCTCCACCGCCCCCGAGACCGCCTCGGGCAAGGGCACCGTGCTGCTGGACGACCCCGCCACCCGCGCCGAGATCGACGGGCAGCCCGCCGGTCCGCCCGCCGCGGACGGCGCCGCGCCGCCCAGCCCCGACGACCTCGCCTACGTCATCTACACCTCCGGCTCCACCGGCCGCCCCAAGGGCGTGGCCGTCGAGCACCGGTCCCTGCTCAACCTGCTCCTGCACCACCGCGAGCACCTGTTCGGGCCCACCCGCCGCCGCCTGGGCCGCCCGGCCCGCGCCGCCCACACCGCGGGCCTGTCCTTCGATGCCTCCTGGGACCCCGTCCTGTGGATGCTCGACGGCCACCAGGTGCACCTGGTGGCTGACGAGGTCCGCCGCGACCCCGAGGCGCTGGTCGCGCACCTGCGCCGGGAGCGGATCGACGCCGTGGAGACCACGCCCTCCTTCGCCCGGGCGCTGCTGGCCGAAGGGCTGCTCGACGGAGGCCCCTCGGTCCTGGCCCTGGGCGGCGAGGCCGTCGACACCGGGCTGTGGCGGACACTGGCCGACGCCCCCGTCCTGGCCCTCAACCTCTACGGGCCCACCGAGACCACGGTCGACAGCATGACCGCGACCGTCACCGGCGCCACCGGCCCTGACCTGGGCGCGCTGGTGGCCAACGGCCGCGGCTACGTCCTCGACGGCGGGCTCGCGCCCGCCCCGGACGGCGCCGTGGGCGAGCTCTACCTCGCGGGCGCCAACCTGGCGCGCGGCTACCTCAACCGCCCCGAACTCACCGCCGAGCGGTTCGTCGCCGACCCGTTCGCGGCCGACGGCGGCCGCATGTACCGCACCGGCGACCTCGTGCGGCGCGCGCCCGACGGCGCACTGGAGTTCGTCGGCCGCGGCGACGACCAGGTCAAGATCCGCGGATTCCGGATCGAACCCGGCGAGGTGGCCGCGGTCCTGGAGAGCCACCACGCGGTCGCGCGGGCGGCCGTCGTGGCCGTGTCCGAGGGCGACCGGGCGCGGCTGGTGGGCTACGTCGTGGGCGAACCCGGTCTGGACACCGGCCCGGTGCGCGAGTACGCCGCCGAGCGGCTGCCCGCCCACCAGGTCCCGTCCGCGCTCGTGCGCGTGGACACCCTCCCGCTGACCCCCAGCGGCAAGCTGGACCGCGCGGCGCTGCCCGCCCCCGAGCAGGCGGCCACGGCCTCCCGCCCGCCCGCCACCGAGCGCGAACGCGTCCTGTGCGCGCTGTTCGCCGAGGTCCTGGGCGTGGACGAGGTCGGCGCCGACGACGACTTCTTCGCCCTGGGCGGCCACTCGCTGACCGCCTCCCGGCTGGCCGCGCGCGTGCGCACCGAGCTGGAGGCCGGCGCGCTGTCCATCCGCGACCTGTTCGAGCACCCGACCCCCGCCGGTCTGGCCGCCGTCCTGCGCGAGGGCGACGGGGCGGCCCCCGCCCTGCGGCCGCGCCCCCGCCCCGAGCGGCTGCCGCTGTCGCCCGCCCAGCGGCGGCTGTGGTTCGTCAACCGGATGGACCCGGCCGCGGGCTCCTACAACATCCCCGTCGCCCTGCGCGTGGGCGGCGACCTCGACCCGGACGCGCTCCTGTCCGCGGTGCGCGACGTCGTGGCCCGCCACGAGACCCTGCGCACGCTCTTCCCCGACGACGGGGACGGACCCCTCCAGCAGGTGCTGGCCCCGGACGAGGCGCGCACCGACCTCACCACGGTCCGCTGCACAGAGGAGTCCCTGCCGCGGTTGCTGGCCAACGAGTCTGCCCGCGGCTTCGACCTCACCCTGGACACACCGCTGCGGGTCCGCCTGTTCACGCTCGACTCCGGCGACGCGGTGCTCCTGATGGTCGTGCACCACATCGCGGGCGACGGCTGGTCGCTCGCGCCGCTGGGCCGCGACCTGGCCGAGGCCTACGCCGCCCGGCGAGCGGGGGAAACGCCCCGGTTCACGCCCCTGCCGGTGCACTACGCCGACTACACGCTCTGGCAGCACGAACTGCTCGGCGACGAGGCCGACCCCGGCTCCACCGGCGCCCGGCAGCTCGCCTACTGGCGCGACGCCCTGGCGGACGCCCCCGAGGAGGCCCGCCTGCCCTTCGACCGGCCGCGGCCCGCCGAGCCCGAGCGCGGCGCCGGTTCCGTCCCGCTGGAGATCGGACCGGAGCTGCACCGCGCCCTGGCCGACCTCGCCCGCGCCCGCGGCGCCAGCCCCTTCATGGTCCTGCACGCCGGACTCGCCGCGCTGCTCACCCGGCTCGGCGCGGGGGAGGACGTGGTCGTGGGCACCCCCGTGGCCGGACGCGGCGACGGGGCGCTGGACGAACTCGTCGGGTTCTTCGTCAACACCCTGGCCCTGCGCGCCGACACCTCCGGCGCCCCGACCTTCACCGACCTGGTGGACCGCGTGCGCGCCGCCGACCTGGCCGCCTTCGCCCACCAGGACGTGCCCTTCGAGCGCGTGGTCGAGGAGGTCAACCCCGCGCGCGCCACGGGCCGCCACCCGCTGTTCCAGACCATGCTCACCCTCCAGAACACCCCCGAGGCCGTCCTCGACCTGCCCGGCTGCACCGTGCGGACCGAGCCGGGCGCCGCACCGGGCGGCGCCAAGTTCGACCTCTCGCTCAGCCTGGGCGAGACGGCCGACGCCGGGATCGGCGGCACCCTGGAGTACAGCGCCGACCTGTTCGACCCCGCCACGGCGGAACTGGTCGCGGACCGCTACGTGCGGCTCCTGGCCGCCCTGGTCGCCGACCCCGGCGCCCCCGTCAGCGCCCCCGAGCTGCGCACCGCCGACGAGCGGGCCGTGGAGCGGGCCGAGGACGAGCGCGCCCGCGGGACCGTCCCCGGCCACACCCTCGTCGACCTGTTCCAGGAGCGGGTCCGCACCGCACCGGAGGCGACCGCGGTCGTCTCCGGGGACGAACGTGTCCGCTTCGCCGAACTCGACGCCCGGGCCCGGCGCATCGCCGGGGTCCTCGCCGGACGGGGGACCGGCCCCGGCGACGTCGTCGCCGTCGCGCTGCCCCGGTCCGCGCACACGGTCGCCGCCCTGCTCGGCGTCCTCTCCAGCGGCGCGGTCTACCTGCCCGTGGACACCTCCTACCCGCCCGAGCGCGTGGCCGCCCTGCTGGCCGACGCCCGCCCCTCCTGCGTGGTCACCACCCGGCAGGAGCCGGTCGCGCTGCCCGGGGACCTGCCCCGGGTGGCCGTGGACGACCCGTCCCTGTGCGCGCCCAGCGGGGTCCGCCCGCGCCCCCCGCGCCCCGACGACACCGCCTACCTCATCTACACCTCCGGCTCCACCGGCCTGCCCAAGGGCGTCGCCGTGGGACACCGGGCGCTGGCCAACCTGTTCCACTCCCACGCCGAGCGCGTGTTCGCACCGGCCGAGCGCGCCGACGGGCGCCCGCTCCGGGTGGCCCACACGGCCGGGGTGGCCTTCGACGCCTCCTGGGACCCGATCCTGTGGATGGTCGCCGGACACGAACTGCACGTGGTCGGCGAGGACGTGCGCCGCGACTCCGCGCTCCTGGCCCGGCGCCTGCGCGCCGACGGGATCGAGGCGGTCGAGGTCACGCCCAGCCACGCCCGCCAGCTCATGGACGCGGGCCTGCTCGCCGACGGCGGCGGCCCCCGGATCGTCGCCCTGGGCGGCGAGGCGGTGCCCCCGGCGCTGTGGCGGGAGCTGCGCGCCACCGAGGGCGTGACCGCCCTCAACCTCTACGGCCCCACCGAGTGCACCGTCGACAGCGTCATGGCCAGCTCCGCCACCGAGGCCGACCCCGTCATCGGCCGCCCGGTGGCCAACACCGGCGCGCGCGTGCTCGACGCGCGCCTGCGGCCCGTGCCGCCCGGCGTCGTCGGCGAGCTGTACCTGTACGGTGCCGGACTGGCGCAGGGGTACCGGGGCAGGGCCGCGCTCACGGCCGAGCGCTTCACGGCCGACCCCGAGGGCGCCGCCGGAGCGCGCATGTACCGCACCGGCGACCTGGTCACCCGCCGCGCCGACGGGGCGCTGCGCTACGTCGGCCGCGCCGACGACCAGGTCAAGATCCGCGGCTTCCGGATCGAACCGGGCGAGACCGAGGGCGTCCTGGCCGCCCACCCCGACGTCGCACAGGCCGCCGTGGTCGCCGCCGGGGCCGGGACCGAGCACGCCCGCCTGCTCGCCTACGCCGTGCCCCGCGAGGGCCGCCGCCTCGACCCCGGTGAGCTGCGCGCCCACCTGTCGGCGCGCCTGCCCGAGCACATGGTGCCCGCCACCGTGACGGAGCTGCCCGCGCTGCCGCTCACCCCGCACGGCAAGCTCGACCGGCGCGCGCTGCCCGACCCCGGCCCCGCCACGGTCCGGGGCCGCCGCCCGCGCACCGGCGACGAGAGCACCCTGTGCTCGCTGTTCGCCGAGACCCTCGGGGTGCCCGAGGTGGACATCGACGACGACTTCTTCGCCCTGGGCGGCCACTCCCTGCTCGCCACCCGCCTGGTGGCGCGCATCCGCTCCGTCCTGGGCGTGGAACTCCAGATCCGGGCCCTGTTCCAGGCGCCCACCGTGGCCAGGCTGGCCACCTTCCTGGACTCGGGCCGCCGCGCGCAGGCGCCGCTGCGCCCCGCCGTGCGCCCGGTCCGCGTCCCGCTCTCGCACGCCCAGCGCAGGCTGTGGTTCCTCAACCGCATGGACCCCGACGCCGCCGACTACAACATCACCATGGCGCTGCGGCTCACCGGCGACGTCGACACCGCCGCGCTGCGCGGCGCGCTCGCCGACCTCACCCGGCGCCACGAGAGCCTGCGCACCGTCTTCCCCGACGACGACGGCGTCCCCCACCAGCTGGTCTTGGACCCCGAGGGGGCCCCGACGCGGCTGGACGTGGTCCCCGTGGACGGGGAGGAGGACCTGCGCGAGCGCCTCGACACCCTGGCCTCCCAGGGATTCGACCTGCGGCGGGACCGCCCGCTGCGCGCGCACCTGCTGTCCCGGGGCGCCAACGACCACCTGCTCCTGGTGGTCGTGCACCACATCGCGGGCGACGCGTGGTCGACCGTCCCCCTGGCACGCGACCTGTCCACCGCCTACGCGGCCCGCACCGAGGGCGTCCCGCCGCGCTGGAACCCGCTGCCCGTCCAGTACGCCGACTTCACCCTGTGGCAGGAGGCGCTGCTGGGCTCGGAGGAGGACCCCGACAGCCTGGTCAGCCGCCAGCTCGACTACTGGACCGACCGCCTGGCCGACGCCCCGGGCGAGCTGCGGCTGCCCTCGGACCGGCCCCGGCCGCTGTCCTCGCGCCAGCCCTCGGGCTCGGTGCCCGTCCGCATCGACCGGACCCTGCACCGCAGGCTGCTCGCGCTGGCCCGCTCCTCCTCGGCCAGCCTGTTCATGGTGCTGCACGCCGGACTGGCGGCGCTCTACACCCGGCTGGGCGCGGGCGAGGACGTCGTCATCGGCAGCCCGGTGGCCGGGCGCACCGACGACGCGCTGGACGACCTGGTCGGGTTCTTCGTCAACACCCTGGTGCTGCGCACCGACACCTCGGGCAACCCGACCTTCGACGAACTGCTCCGCCGGGTGCGCGACGACGGCCTGGCCGCCTACGCCCACCAGGAGGTGCCCTTCGAGAGGGTCGTGGAACGCCTGCGCCCCGAGCGCGCCCTGGGCCGCCACCCCCTCTTCCAGACCATGCTGGCCCTGCAGAACACCCAGGACGCCACCGTCGAGCTGCCCGGCCTGCGCGTCGAGCCGCAGCCGGGCGTGGGCGGCGGCGAGGCCAAGTTCGACCTGCTGTTCACGCTGGGCGAGCGCACCGACCACCTCGGCGCGCCCGACGGCATCGAGGGCACCCTGGAGTACAGCGCCGCCATGTTCGACCCCGCCACCGCGCGGAGCCTGGTCGAACGCCTGGTCCTGCTCCTGGAGAAGGCCACCCAGGACCCCTCGACCGTGCTCGGCAGGCTGGAGGTGCTCACCCCCGCCGAGCGCGAGAGCCTGCTCGGCGGCGGCAGCGGCCGCCGACGCGCCCTCCCCGCCACCACCCTGGTCGACCTCTTCGACGACCGGGCCGCCGCCTCACCCGGCGACACCGCGCTCGTCCACGGCGGCGAACGGGTGAGCTTCGGAGCGCTGCGCCAGTGGGCCGACCTGCTGGCCCTGGCCCTGCGCGGACAGGGCATCGGCGCCGGGGACACCGTCGCCGTACTGCTGCCCCGGTCCGCGCGCACCGTCACCGTCCTGCTCGGCGTCCTCAAGAGCGGCGCGGCCTACCTGCCGATCGACACCGGCTACCCCGACGCCCGCGTCGCGCACATGCTCGACGACGCGCGGCCCACCCTGGTGGTCACCGTCTCCGACCTGCTCGACCGCGTGCCCGAGGGCCACCCGGCCCTGGTGCTCGACGGGCCGCTGCCCCGGGTCCCGCTGGTCGGCGAGCGCCGCACCCGGCCGGTCCGCCCGGTCGACGGCTCCGACGTCGCCTACGTCATCTACACCTCCGGCTCCACCGGACGCCCCAAGGGCGTGGAGGTCGAACACCGCTCGCTGGTCAACCTCTACGCCCAGCACCGGGAGGACCTCTTCGCCCCCGCGGCGCGCCAGCGCGGCGGCAGGCTGAGGGTGGCGCACACGGCCGGGGTGGCCTTCGACGCCTCCTGGGACCCCGTCCTGTGGCTCGTCGACGGGCACGAACTCCACATCGTCGACGACGAACTGCGCAAGGACCCCAGGACGATGGTCGCCCACCTGCGCGGGGAGGGCATCGACTCCATCGAGACCACCCCCACTTACGTCCGCCAGCTCATGGCCGAGGGACTGTTCGACGGCGACGGCGGCCCCGGGGTGGTGGCGCTGGGCGGCGAGGCCGTCGACGCCGACCTGTGGCGCGAACTGGGATCGCGGCCCTCGGTGCGCTCCTACAACTTCTACGGTCCCACCGAGTGCACCGTGGACAGCGTCATCGCCGCCGTCGGCGAGCAGCCCGGCCCGGTGATCGGCCGCCCGGTGGCCAACAGCCGGGTCTACGTCCTCGACGGCGGGCTCCAGCCCGTCCCGGCCGGGGCCGTCGGCGAACTGTACATCTCCGGCACCGGCGTGGCCCGCGGCTACCGCAGCCAGCCCGCCCTGACCGGGGCGCGCTTCATCGCCGACCCCTTCTCCGGGGGAGGCGACCGCATGTACCGCACCGGCGACCTCGCCCGCTGGGGCGCCGGGGGAGCGCTGGAGTTCCTCGGTCGCGTCGACGACCAGGTCAAGATCCGCGGCTTCCGGATCGAACCCGGGGAGGTCGCCCAGGTCATGGGAGAGCACCCCGACGTCGCCGAGTGCGCGGTCGTCGTACGCGAGGACCCCGCGACCGGGCGCCAACTGGTCGCCTACGTCGTGGGCCGCGACGGCACGGCGCCGCCCGTGGAGAGGCTGCGCGGGCACGCCGCCGCGTCCCTGCCCGACTACATGGTCCCCACCGCCTTCGTGCCGATGACCGCGCTGCCCCTGACGCCCAACGGCAAGCTCGACCGCGCCGCGCTGCCCGAACCCGACTTCGGCGTCGACGAGGTGCGGGGCGTGCCGCGCGGACCCCACGAGGCCGAGGCGTGCGCCCTGTTCGCCGAGGCGCTGGGCCGCCCGACCGTCGGCGTCCACGACAACTTCTTCGAGCTGGGCGGGCACTCCATGCTCGCGCCCGGGCTCGTGGACCGCCTCAGCGCCGCGCTGGGCGTCGAGGTCACCGTGCCGATGCTGTTCCGGTTCCCCACGGTGTCCCTGCTGCTGGCCGCCACCGAGGACGGCTCGCCCCGCGACAGCCTCGCCCGCCTGCTGGCCCTGCGGCCCGGCGGATCGCGCCCGCCGCTGTTCTGCGTCCACCCCGCGGGCGGACTGGCTTGGGGATACGCGGGCCTGCTGCGCCGACTGGACCCCGACCAGCCGGTCTACGGGCTCCAGTCGCCCGCCGTCGAGACCGACCACCCCGCCGGGGCGGCCACCGTCAGCGAGCTGGCCGACGACTACATCGCCCACATCCGCGCCGTCCAGCCGCACGGCCCCTACCACCTGCTCGGGTGGTCCTTCGGCGGCAACATCGCCCACGCGATCTCCTCCCGGCTCCGGGAGCAGGGGGAGCGGGTCGCCGTCCTGGCGATCATGGACGCCTTCCCCGTCGGACAGGAGCGCAACGCCGACTTCACCGACGACGCGGCGATGTTCACCGCCTACCTCCACGCCCTGGGCTACGCGCCCGAGCCCGGTGAGGCCGACGGGCTGGACGCGGCGGGCGTCCTGGAGGTCCTGCGCCGCGAGCACAACCCGATGGGTGCCCTGGACGAGGACACCGTCAAGCGCCTGGCCGGGGACTTCCTGCACCACGCGGCCCTGCTGCGCGCGGCGGAGCCCGGACTCCACGACGGCGACGTGCTGTTCTTCACCGCCACCCGGGGACGCGGCCCCGACTCGCCCGAGGCGCGGTCGTGGGCGCCGTACGTCACCGGGGGGATCGACGACCGGCCCGTCGACGCCGCGCACTCCCTCATGAACCGCGACGAGGCCCTCGCCGAGATCGGCCCCGCGCTCAGGGAGCGCCTGGACCGGGCGCTCCGGCTGCCCGGCGCCGACCGGCCCACACCTTCCACCATCTGAGAGAGGCACCGATGACCAACCCTTTCGACGCCCAGGACGGCCGCTTCCTCGTGCTCGTCAACGACGAGGGCCAGCACTCGCTGTGGCCGGAGTTCCTCGCGGTACCCGCGGGCTGGGCGGTCCTGCACGGACCCGACGAGCGCCAGGCCTGCCTGGAGTTCATCGAGGAGAACTGGACCGACATGAGACCCCGCCGTGTACGCGACCTGGACCGGGGCTGACACCGATCGACGCGGGCACCCGTCCCCGAACCGCGGGACGGGCCCGTCCACCACGAGGGAGTGACATGGGCAGCCATCGGCCGCCGCAGGGCCCCATGATCGAGGTCCGGGGACTGACGAAGGCCTTCGGGGCGCACCAGGCGCTCCGCGGCATCGACCTGGAGGTGCCGCGCGGCCACGTGCTGGGCCTGCTCGGGCCCAACGGAGCCGGGAAGACCACGACGGTCAGGGCCATCACCACCCTGACCCGGCCCGACTCCGGCACCATCCGGGTGGCCGGGCACGACGCCGTGCGCGACCCGGGCCGGGTGCGCGCCTCCATCGGCCTGTCCGGCCAGTACGCCGCCGTGGACGAGAAGCTCACCGGCCACGAGAACCTGTTCATGGTGGCCATGCTCTACGGCATGGGCCGCGCGGAGTCGCACCGCCGGGCCGACGCCCTGCTGCGCCGCTTCCGCCTGGACGACGTGGCCGACCGCCGCGCGGGCCAGTACTCCGGCGGGATGCGCCGCAGGCTCGACCTCGCCGGGGCCCTGGTGGCCGACCCGCCGGTGGTCGTGCTCGACGAGCCCACCACCGGGCTCGACCCGCGCGGGCGCATGGACACCTGGGCGGTGGTCTCGGAACTGGTCGGGCGGGGCACCAGCGTCCTGCTCACCACCCAGTACCTGGAGGAGGCCGACCAGCTCGCCGACAGCATCGTGGTCATCGACCAGGGCGGCGTCATCGCCCGGGGCACCGCGGACGAGCTCAAGACCCAGGTCGGGGGCGAGCGCCTGGACCTGGTCCTGGAACACGGCGCCGACCTGCCCGAGGCGCGCGGAGTGCTGGCCGCCGCGGGCTCGGGCGAACCCACCGTCGACCCGCAGGCGCGGCGGGCCTCGGTGGCCGTGGCCAACGGCCACAAGACCCTCGGCGACGTGCTGGCCGAACTCGACGCCCGCGGCGTCGGCGTGCTCGACGTGTCCCTGCGCCGCCCCACCCTGGACGACGTCTTCCTCGAACTGACCGGACGCCGCGCCGGGGGAGCCCCGGACGGGGATAGCGGCGGGGACGGCGGGGACGGCGGAGGGGACCGCGGAGCCGGTGCCCCCCGACCCGAGGAGGTCCTCTCGTGAGCACCGTCCGCGACGGAGGCGTCGTCGCCTGGCGCAACCTGCTCAACGTCCGGCGCACGCCGGGGTCCCTGGTGACCGCGATCGTGCAACCGGTCATCTTCGTGCTGCTGCTCGCCTACGTGTTCGGCGGGAGCCTGGGCGGCGACTCCTACCGGGAGTTCCTCGTCGCGGGGATCTTCGTGCAGACCCTGACCTTCAGCGCCTCGCTCACCGCGATCGGGCTGGCCAACGACCTCCAGAAGGGCCTGATCGACCGCTACCGGTCGCTGCCCATGTCGCGCATGGCCGTCATCCTCGGCCGCACCACCTCCGACCTGGCCGTCAGCGCGCTGTCGGTCGCGGTCATCGTCGCGTGCGGCCTGGTGATCGGCTGGCGGATCAACGGGGGGCTGGCGGACGCGGTGGCGGGGTTCCTGCTGCTGTTCCTGTTCGCCTTCGCGGTGTCGTGGATCGGCGCGGTGATCGGCCTGACCGCGCGCAGCGTCGAGGTGGCCCAGAGCCTGGGGCTGATCTGGCTCTTCCCGGTCACCTTCGTCTCGGGCGCGTTCGTCTCGATCGCCGCCATGCCCGCGCCCCTGAGGACCGTGGCCGAGTGGAACCCGGTGACCGCCGTGGCCACCGCCGTGCGCGGGCTGTTCGACAACCCCGCACCGGAGGGCCTGGCCCCGCCCGCGGGCTGGCCCGCGGACAACGCCGCCCTGTACGCCGTGCTCAGCTCGGTGGCGATCATCGCGGTCTTCGCGCCGGTCGCGCTGGCGCAGTACCGGCGCATCAACCGCCGCTGAGTGCCGGTCCGGGGCCGGGAAAGGGGGGTGCGCCTTCGCCGGCCGAGCCGGAGAGGGCGAAGGGGGTCGGGGGCGGTCTCCCGCGCCTCCCCCGGTGGGGGGCGGTGAGGCGGTGTCCCACGCGGGGAGCGGCGGGCTCGGGCTGGCGAGGGTCGGGTCCAGCCCGTGAGGCGGTGTTCCGCGCGCCCTCGGCGGGGCGGGGTCTGGGCTCAGCCGGTGGAAAGGCCCGGGCTCGACCGGTGGTGAGGGGCGGGCTCAGCCTGTGGTGCGCGGCCCCAGGCCCTCGAAGAGCACCCCGACCATCTCCGCGAGCTTGGCGTCGACCTCCTCGGGGGAGGACGTGGCCGTGAGCGCGACCAGGCCGTGCATCGCGGCGGACACGGTCATCGTGACGGCCTCCGGGGTGCCGCCCGCGATCTCCCCGGCGGCCTGGGCGTCGAGGATGGGGCGCATCACCCGTTCGAGCAGCCGCCCCACGGCGGCGTACAGCTGCTCGGAGACGTCGGGGTCGTGCTTGCGCGCGTACATCAGGTCGAGCAGCGCGGCGTGCTCCACCGCGAACCCCACGTAGGCCCTGGCCAGGGCGAGGACACGGGTCCGCGCGTCGCCCTCCTCGGGAGCCGCCGCCTCCAGGCGCTCGGTCAGACGCTCGAAACCGCTGAGCGCGAGCGCGTCCAGCAGCGCCTGCTTGTCCCGGAAGTGGCGGCCCGGCGCTGCGTGGCTGACCCCCGCCGCGCGGGCGATCTCGCGCAGGGACAGCGCGGCCTGCCCACGTTCGGCCAGGGCAAGCTCGGCGTTGGCGAGCAGGACGGCGCGCAGGTCTCCGTGGTGGTAGGGGCGGTCAACCATGGAAACCAGGATAGACGGACGCCCCGGAGGCTCTCGCGGCTGCCGTGGACAGCTTGGGGGTGTCGGGGCACCGGGGACGGTCCGGGGGTGTCGGGGCACCGGGGGCAGCCCGGGGCTGGGGTGATCGCCGTGGTCTCCGTGACCGCTGTGATCACCGCGGACATCCCGGGGGCGCGGTCTCCGTGACCGCCATGGACAGCCCGGGTGCGCTCGCCTACCGTGGCGCAATGGACACCACAGCGGTCAGCATCCCCGACCTGAGCGGCCGTACGGCGGTCGTCACCGGAGCCAACAGCGGCCTGGGCATCGAGACCACGCGCATCCTGGCCCGGGCGGGCGCGCGCGTCGTGATGGCCGTGCGCGACGTGGCCAAGGGGCGCGCCGAGGCCGCCGGAGTGCGGGGAGACACCGAGGTGCGCCACCTGGACCTGGCGGACCTGGCGTCCGTGCGCGCCTTCGCCGAGGCCTGGAGCGGAGACCTCCACCTGCTCATCAACAACGCGGGCGTCATGGCGGTCGCCAAGGGCGTGACCGAGGACGGGTTCGAGACGCAGTTCGGCGTCAACCACCTCGGCCACTTCGCCCTGACCAACCTGCTCCTGGAACACGTCACGGGACGGGTGGTCACCCTCTCCTCCGGAATGCACCGCATGGCCCGGGGCATCGACTTCGACGACGTCAACCTGGACCACGGCTACACGCCCTACCGGGCCTACAACCAGTCCAAGCTCGCCAACCTGCTGTTCACGCTGGAGCTCCAGCGCCGCCTGGAGGCGGTGGGCTCCCCGGTGCTCTCCACCGCCGCCCACCCCGGCTACGCGGCCACCAACCTCCAGAGCCACGGGGTCAACCCGGTCTCCAGGGCGGCCCTCATGCTCGGCAACAAGGTCTTCGCCCAGAGCGCCGCCAACGGCGCCCTCCCCACGATCTTCGCCGCCACCCAGGACGTGCCCGGCGCGGCCTTCGCCGGGCCCAAGGCCATGGGAGGCACGCGCGGCGCCCCCGCCCTGTCCAGCCGGAGCGAGGCCGCCTGGGACGGCCGCGCCGCCAAGCGCCTGTGGGCGCTGTCGGAGGAGATGACCGGGGTGACCTTCCCGCTGCGCTCCTCCGACCCGGTCTGACCGGCGGCGCGCACCGGGGGTCGGACCGGGTCGCGACGGAACGGGACTCGCCGGCCTCGGACCGGAACGGCACACCCGTCCCGCGGTGCGCGACGGCACTATCCGGCCTCGGACCGGAACGGCACACCCGTCCCGCGGTGCGCGACAGTACCGTTGGCACCGTCCGTGCCGCGGTGCGCGACGGTACCGTTGGCACCGTTCGTCCCGCTGGCACCGTCCGTGCCGCCCCTCCCGCCCGCCCGCGCCACACCGGCAGGGCGTGCGTTCAGCCCGGACCCGGTACCCGCCGACGAGCACTGTGAGTACGGGACCGGCGCGGGTGGAATCCCGTGGTCCACACCCGCGCCGGTTCCGGTCGATCGTCCCTAGGGGTTCAGGACCAGCTCGTCCGTGGCGGCCGCGCGCACGGCCTCCTCGGTGACCGCGAACGGCAGGGTCTCACCCCGGCTCCACGGCTCCAGCTGGTCGTCGTAGTTGGGGTGGAAGGCGTGGCCGGAGTTGCCGGTCAGGTGGATCCACGTCGACGCGTCGCGGTCGGCCAGGTCCACCACCATCCGCATGGACGGCACGGTCCTGATCCCGTACCCCTCGGCCGGGTTCCAGCCGGTGGCGTTGACGATGCTGGAGCCGCCCGCGCTCTCCACCGGGCCGCGGTTGAAAAGCCACTCGACCGGACCGATGCCCGACGTTCCGAACGACTCGTGGGTCGCGGTCAGGGTGTGCAGGTCGCCCCAGCGCCAGTCGGCGGGGTCCTCGCCCAGCAGCTCGGTCAGCTCCCGCGCGGCGGCGTCCATCGCCGCGGCCAGCACCTCCTCGCGCCCGCTGGCCTCGGTGCCCTGCCACCACGGCGACTCCGGGTCCTCCAGCAGCCGCCCCACCACGTACATCCCGCGCGAGTCGCCGTTCATGTCCTGCTCGCCCAGTTCGTCGAAGAGCAGGGGCAGCAGGTGGCGCCAGGTCGCGTTGTAGAACGCGGCCGCCGCGGAGTCGGTCTCGTTGCGGTGGTCCCAGTCGCGCAGCAGCTCCTGCGCCCGGGCGGCCGTCCCGTCCACGTCGGCCTCCAGCAGGTGGGGGACGATCCGCACGGCGCTGAGGTCCACCGAGTCGTTCTGGATCCGCGACATGTCCTCGGCCGTGACCGGCCCCTGCCCGATCGCCTCCTCCAGCAGGTCGTTGATCCGCTGGCTGCGGTAGCCGTAGTTCCAGTCCCCGGTCAGGTGGTGGTCGTAGTCCTCGTCCACGACCGACTGGTTCGCGGTGACGATGAAGCCCGACTCGGGGTTGTACACGCTCGGCAGCTCCTCGAAGGGGACGTACTCCTGCCAGTCGTAGTCGGAGTCCCAGCCGGGCGCCGGGTAGCGGCCGTCGCCCTCGCCGCGCACCGGCACCAGCCCGGGGGCCTGGTAGCCGATGTTGCCCTCGTTGTCGGCGTAGACGAGGTTCTGCGAGGGGACGTCGAACTGGCTGGCGGCCTCGCGGAAGTCGTCCCAGCCGCGGGCCCGGTTCATGCTGAAGATGGCGTCCGCGGTCGTGCCCGGCTGCAGGGCTGTCCAGCGCAGGGCGACGGCGTACTCGCCGCCGTCCGCGCCCTCCAGCTCCGGGTCCTCGGCCAGCTCGGCCAGGTGCGCGCCCGCGGCGGCGTCGGACAGCAGCGGCCCGTGGTGGGTGGAGCGCACGACGATGTCCACGTCCTCGCCGCCCGCGACCCGGACGGTCTCCTCACGCGTCTCCAGCGGCCGGGGCTCGCCGTCGACCACGTAGTCCCCGCCCTCGATCCGCTCCACGTACAGGTCCATGACGTCGGGGTCGAGGTTGGTGAACCCCCACGCGATCGACTCGTTCTGCCCGATGATCACACCGGGCAGACCGGAGAAGCTGAAACCGCTGACGTCGTAGGGGCACGCCTCGGTCAGCTCGGTGCAGTGCAGTCCGATCTGGTACCAGGTGGAGGGCATCGACGCGCCCAAGTGGGGGTCGTTGGCCAGGAGGGGCAGGCCGCTCTCGGTGTGCTCCCCGCCGACCACCCAGGAGTTGGAGCCGACTCCGGAGGCGTCGCGCGGGGCGAGCATCTGCGGGAGCGAGGCGGAGGCCTCGGCCACCCCGGTCAGCGCGGAGACGGCCTCCCCGGGCAGTTCGGGCGCGCGCCGCTCGTCACCGGCGTCGCCCTCACGCAGGTCGCCCGCTTCGTCCTCGTCGGGCCCCTCCCCCAGGTGCTCGTCGGTGTCGGTGATGGGCAGGTGCTCCTCGTGGGGGTAGGCCGGGTACAGCTCCTCGATCTGCTCGCGGGTCAGCCCGGCGTCGAGCAGTTGGGCGCGCCCGGTCTCCTGCACCATGTTGCCGCCCAGGTCCCAGGCCATGGCCTTGAGCCAGGCGAGGCTGTCGACCGGCGTCCACTCCTCGATCTCGTGGCCGCCGTTGAGCACGGAGAGCAGCCCGTACTCAAGGCTGGCCCCGGTGCCGTCGTTCCCGGCCAGCCAGGCGTTGACCCCGGCCGCGTAGGAGTCGAGGTGGGCCCGCGTCTCCGGGGCGAGCAGCTCGTACTCCTGCTCGGCCACGTGCCGCCAGCCCATGGTGCGCAGGTAGACGTCGGTGTCCACCTGGTCGGGGCCGAACAGCTCTGCGGTGCGCCCGGCCGTGACGTGGCGGCGGAAGTCCATCTCCCAGAAGCGGTCCTGGGCGTGCGTGAAGCCCTGCGCCATGAACAGGTCGTGGGTGTTGTCCGCGTAGACGTGGGGGACGCCGTGCTCGTCGCGCAGCACGGTGACGGAGGACTCCAGCCCCGGGAGCGGGAGCTCTCCGGAGGTTTCCGGGAACGACCTCCGGACAGTCCATATCCCCAGGAGCGCGCCGACCAGGGCCAGCACCACGACCGCGGCGAGGAAGCCCAGAAGTACGCGAACAAGGACACGCTTACGCATTACACCCATGGCGGAACCCTAGGGTGCCCGTGGTCACAGTCTCCAGAGCCGGAGGGACACGCGGACCCAATTGTTACCAACTGGTAGGTGTCGGGGAGTCGAACGGCGGCTGGCGCGAAGCGCCTGGTCAGAAGCGGACAGCCGCCCGGTTGGATCCGTGCTGTCCGCAACCGGGCGCGTCCACCGCGCGGCATCGGCTGCATCCGCCGCACGGCACCGGGCGGTGTCCGTGGTGGACACCGCCCGCCCCCGCGCGTTCAGGAACCCAGGACCTCGGCCAGGCGCTCGGCCGCGAGCGGCACGCTGTAGTAGTCCATCCGGAACGAGGTCGCGCCCAGCGTGAGCACGCGGCCGTCCTCCCACGCCGGAAGGTTCTCCAGGACCGGGGCCGTCTCCAGGTAGTCCTCGGGCCCCTGGCCCTGGGTGTTGACGAACAGCAGCGTGCTGTCGCCGAAGTCCGATGCCCGCTCGGTGGCCACCTGCACGATGTCGCCGCGCCCGCTACCGCCCTGGGCCGAGGGGGCGGCCAGGTCGTCGGGAAGCTCGTGCAGGGTCAGGCCCAGGTCGGTGGCCAGCCTTCCCTGGGCGGACTCCTCGGTGAACACGTTGAACCCGTTGGGCGTCCCGGTCAGGATCACCACGTCGTGCTCGGCCGACAGCCGCCCGGACGTGTCCGCGACCAGCCGCTCGTACTCCTCCGCGATCTCCGCGGCCCGCTCCCGGCGGCCGAACGCCTCGGCGTACTGGTCGGTGACGTCCAGCCACGCCATGTCGGACTCGCCGTAGACCACGGTCGGCGCGACCTGGGACAGCTGCTCGTAGACGGCCTCGTCCACGGCGTCGGCCCCGAACCCGTTGCCCACGATGAGGTCGGGCCGGGCGGAGGCGACCTCCTCGATGTCCACCTCCGGACCGGCCAGCGGCTGCACGCCGCGCTCGTCGGCGACGTCGGCCCACTGGGCGAAGAAGCCGTTGTCGTCGGTCAGCGCGCTCGGGGCGGTGGTGGCGGAGGCGGTGACCGGGACGTCCAGGCTCAGCAGAGCCGAGGTGGCGGTGACGCTCACCGAGACCACGTTCTGGAGATCGGCGGGGATCTCGGTCTCGCCGTACATGTGCGTGACCGTTCGGGTCTCCCCGTTCTCCGCCGGAGCCTCCTCCCCAGCGCTCGGGGCACCGCACGCGGCGAGGGGGAAAACGAGGGCGGCGGCGACCCCGCAGGTCGCTAGGCTGTGGAAGGAATTTGCTTGCTTCATGAAAAGTATAGTTAGGTATGCCTACCCTCATGTCAACTCGTGGAGTGGAGCGAAACGTGGCCGCTCAGCCCCCGTCCGACCGCGCCGGGGCGCCCGCCGAACCGGATTGGGAGGCCCCGCCCACGCTCCGTGACGTGGGCGAGGCCCTCTTGCGCGTGGCCCAGCGCCTGGAGGGACTCCTCACCGAACTGGCCGCCGAGCACGGGCTCTCCGCCTTCCAGGCCCGGACCCTGCGCGCGCTGCGCGACGACCCCTCCCAGACGGCACTGGCGCGCCAGCTCGGCTGCACGGCCTCCCGCGTCTCGATCGTCACGGGCGAACTGGAGGAACGGGGGCTCGTCCGCAGGGTCCCCTCCAGGAGCGACCGGCGCATGCGTGTGACGCGACTCACCGAGGAGGGCGGCCGTGCGGTCGAGGCGATCGGCGCGGGGCTCACGTCCCGGTCACCGCTGGAGCACGGGCTCGACGGCCGACAGGTCGAGGACCTGTTCCGCCTCCTCCGCGCGGTGGAATCCGTTCCCGACCGCTGAGGCCCCGCCGGTGAGCCCGTCGGTGAGCCCCGCTGGCGGGGCCTGCTTGCGGAACCCACCAGTGAGTCCCGTCCGGGGGCCTCGCCGACGCGCGCCGCGCCGCCGACCCGGGCGGGGAGCCCGTTCCCGCGAGCGGTGAGGCCCCGCATCCGACCGCACAGAAAGACCGCCCCGTGTCCGCACCGACACCCGCTTTCCACACCATCCCCCCGCGCCTCAAGCCGAACGTGCGCCCCGAACGCGTCACCACCCCGTGTGCCGCTGAGGCGGCCCGCGACCCTGAGGCGTTCTGGCGCCGCGTCGCCGGGGAGGGAACGCCCCTGGTCGGGGAGGCCGACGCGGACGGGCACCGCGCGGTCACCTTCCTGTGGCGCGGCGGCGACGAGTTCGCGGACGTCCTGCTCGTGGCCAACAAGGTCGCCGACGCCTCCTCCTACGACGCCAACCGCATGGAGCGGATCCCCGGCACGGACGTGTGGCACCTGACCTACCGGATGCGCGGGGACTGGCGGGCCTCCTACTCCGTCGCCCCGGTCCCCGCGCACGGCGAACCCCTGCCGCCCGGGGCGTGGCCGGAGTCGGTGCGCGTCCGCCGCGAGCGCGCCCTCGCCGTCTCCGAACCGGAGGACCGACCCGCTGTCGCCCGCTGGTTCGACTCCCTGTCCCGGGCGGTTCCCGATCCGCTCGCCCGCGAGCGGCTGGACGACTCCCTGTCCGTGGTCTCCCTGCCCGAGGCGCCGCCCGAGCTGTGGCGCACGCCCGATCCGGCGACCCCGGCCGGGCGGGTCACCGCCGCCGGGATCACCAGCGACCTGCTGGGCAACACCCGCACCGTGTGGATCCACGAGCCCGCCCGGCGTCCGCCGAACGGGCTGCCCTGGCCGGTCGTCGTCCTGCTGGACGGCCGCGACTGGCACGGCCTGCCCCTGGCGCCGCTGCTGGACGGCCTGGTCGCGGACGGAACGCTGCCCCCGGCGCTGACCGTCATGGTCGACTCCCTCGACATGCCCACCCGCGTCGTGGAGCTGGCGTGCTCGGACGACTTCGTCGCCTTCCTGGGGGAGGAACTGCTGCCCTGGCTCGGCCGGAACCACCGTGTGAGCGACGACCCCGGACGCACGGCGGTCGCCGGGCAGAGTCTGGGCGGGCTCACCGCCGTGTACGCGGCCCACCGGGCACCGGAGAGGTTCGGGCGCGCGGTGTCGCAGTCGGGGTCGTTCTGGTGGCCCAACGTCGCGGTGACCGGCGGCGAGAGCGAGCGGATGACGAAGCTGGTGGCCGCCGTGGACTCGGTTCCGGGCAGGGTGCACCTCACCGCGGGGACCCACGAGTGGTCGCTGCTGGACGCCAACCGCCGCCTGCACGCGGCCCTGCTCGAACGCGGAGCGGCGCTGGGCCGCGAACCCGGGTTCGCGGTGTTCGAGGAGTACAACGGCGGCCACGACCGGGCCTGTTGGCGGGCCGGGCTGCCGGACGGACTGGCGTTCGCGACCGCCGACTGGGAGCGCTGACGGGGGAGGGTCGCGGAGAGGACCGGCGCGGAGGGCTCGGCGGGGAGGGACGCGGAAGGGTTCGGCGGGGAGGGACGGGCGGGGGCGTTGACCGGGAGCGCTGGCGGAGCGCGGTGCGGGCAGCATGAGACAGGCGGGCCCGGGGACCCCCCTGTTTCCAGATTAGGGCGCGGACGGTCGGCGCTGCCGCCCCTCCTTCCGCCTGTGGACAACTCCGGTCCGGCACGGCGGAACCGCGCTCCGGGTCGCCTCCACACCGCGCTCCCGGTCGCCTCCGCGCCAAGCCTTCGTCAACACTCCGTCCTGCTCGCGGTGACACGAGGCGGTGTCCTGGAAGCCGGGCGTCCCGTCTGGCAGCCTCGAACGCGCCGTCGATGCTCTGGGGGGAAACGCGATGGACATGCCCGTGGTGAACTCGTGCCAGGTGGACGCCTGCGCCTACAACACCGACCACTCCTGCCACGCACTGGCCATTACCGTGGGGAACTCCTCCCACGCCCAGTGCGACACCTTCTTCGGCGCCAGTGACCGGGGCGGCGACCCCGTCGCCACGGGCCAGGTCGGCGCCTGCAAGATGTCGAACTGCGAACACAACGTCCAGCTGGAGTGCCAGGCCCCGGCCATCTCCGTCGGGTACGTGCACCAGCAGGCCGACTGCCTCACCTACGCGCCCGCCTGAGCGGCGCCGCGCACCGGCTCACTCCGCGGCCCCGGGCACCACGCCCGGGGCTGTTCCGCGTTCCGGCCCACCAATCGGGCCTACCGCTCGGGACCGTCCCCGCGGCCCTCCCAACGCTCGCGCCAACCGATCGGGTCGGCCCGGTCTCCCCGCCCACACCGACCGGCGACCCCGGCACCGCCCCGCGACCCCCGAAACCCCCGCGGCCCTCAGACCTTCCGGCCCGCCTCCGCGGCCTCGCGGCGCAGCCGTTCCACGACCAGCGCCGCCGGATCGTCGCTGGCCGCCCGGAACCCCTCGCCCGCCCACAGCGCCATCCCGCCGGGGTCCCCGGCCCGGGCGGCGGCCGCGCGCAGCGGCTTCGTCATGTGGTGGATCTCGGGGTAGGCGGAGGGCTTCCGCGGGTGCTCGGCGATGAACCTGTTGGCCAGGCCCCGCGCCGGGCGCCCAGTGAAGGCCCACGTCACGGCCGTCCCGGTGTACGCGGGATCGGCCAGCGCGGCCTTGTGGACCGGGTTGGCGCCGCTCTCGGGGCAGCGCAGGAACGCCGTGCCCAGCTGCACGCCCGCGGCACCCGCGTCCAGGGCCCCGGCCACGTCGGCTCCGGTCATGATCCCCCCGGCGGCGATCACCGGCACCTCCACCGCGCCGACCACGTCCGCCAACAGCTCCCGCAGCGGCAGACCGCCGTCCCCGACCGGGTCGAACGAGCCGCGGTGGCCCCCGGCCTCCGTGCCCTGCGCGCACACCCCGTCGGCCCCGCGCGCCACGGCCTCGCGCGCCTCTCCGGCCGTGGTCACGGTGACCACCGTGGCACTGCCCGCCGCGCGCAGCCGCTCCAGCACGGCGGCCTCCGGGCAGCCGAAGGTGAAGCTCACCACCGGCACGGCCGCCTCCGCCAGCAGGTCGATCTTGGCCGCCCACGCGTCGTCGTCGTGCACCGGGGCGCCGACCGGCGTCCCGTACCGCTCGGCCTCGGACTCCAGGTCCGACCGGTAGGACGCCGCCACGTCCGGGTCGGAGGGCGGGCCCGGCACGAACACGTTCACCCCGAACGCGCCGACCCCGGCGTCGCGCACCGCCCCGAGCTGGTCGGCGAGGACCTCGGGGGCCAGGTACCCGGCGGCGAGGAAACCCGTTCCGCCCGCTCCCGCCACGGCCGACACCAGCGCGGGCGTGGCGGCCCCGCCCGCCATGGGCGCCTGTACGATCGGGCGCTCCCGCAGAAGCTCTGCCAGGCTCATGGTCCCTCTCCTCGTCCTCGGCCGGTCCGGCGAAGGCGCGGCGGCGTCCCCGGCCCCGGTGGCGTCCCCGGCCCCGGCGGTTCCGGGCGGGGTCCGGACACCCCGCGGCACCCGCGAGCGCACCGCTGCCCGGGCCGCGCCTCCCGTGTCCGGGAAATGCTACCGTCGCGCGTTTTCCGGAGTTCGACCGCACCCGCCCCGAAACGCGATATGGCGGTTCGCCCGGAGTTTTCTGTGACATGGGACACGATGGTTATCCGGGGCGGGGGAAATGGGGGTTGGGTCCTCCCGTTTCCGTTCCGCCGGAAAAGGCCCGCGAACGGTGCCTCCGATATCCGTGCTTTCCGCCCGCGGCCCGTCCCTCCAGGCCGCTATCCGCCCGTCCCGTCCAGTTCCGGTGCGTCCGGAGAGCCCTCGCCCTCACCCTCGTCCGCGCCCCCGACGGACCGCGTCGACTCCGGGAACCTCTGCGACAGCAGAACGGTCGCCAGAGCCGCGGCCACCCCGAACCCGACCACCGCCGTCACCGTCCACTCCAGCCCGAACAGCTCCCACAGCCACCCGAACGCCAGCACGGTCAGCATCCTCACCGCGTTGCCCACCATCCCCAACATCGCGGCCATGGTGTTGCGGTTGGCGTCGGAGAACATCGTCTGCTGCCACACGTGCGACAGCACCACGGCCAGCCCCAACAGGAACTCCGCCGCCATCAGCCCCGCCACCAGCGGCACGACCCCGTGTACCGCCAGCACCAGGGGCAGGCCGGCGGAAGCCGCGAAGACGGGTCCCCACACGTGGGGCCGGTCGCGCCCCACGAACCGCGAACACGCCGACCCCGCCGCCATGGCCGCCATCATCAGCAGCAGCACCAGGCCGTTGAGCCGCACGTCCGCGCCGTGCTCGGCCGCGAGCATCGGCTGCCAGGCGAGCACGAGGGCGGCCAGTCCCGACACCGACGCCGCCGTCAGGGCCACCAACGGAACGAAACGCCTGCTCGCCACCAGTACGGCCGACTCCCGGACGATCGCGGTGAGCGAGCGCCCCGACTGGCCGGGGGAGCGGGGGAAGCACACAGGGGCCAGCAACGCCAGTGACACCAGCACCGCGCCACTCACCAGCACCAGGGAGTCCGCGGGCAGCCAGGTCCCCGCCACCATCACCGAGGCCGCGCCCAGCACCGCGCCGCTGTTGCCCGCCACTTGGACGAAGCGCACCGTCCGCGCGATCCGGGCGGGGCGGTCGCGGTCGCCGATCCGGTTCACCACCAGCGCGACCAGCGTCCCCGACTGGAGGTGGAAGCCGACCGCCCACAGGTACATGGACGCGAGCGTCAGCGCGAGCCCGTCCGCGTACCCCATCAGCACGAAACCCGCGCCCCACACGGCGAGCCCCACCGCCAGCAGCCTGCGGTGGCCGTAGCGGTCGCCGAGCGCGCCGCTGGGTGCCTCCACCAGCAGGGCCACCAGGTTCGTGGAACCGAGCATCAGCCCCAGCAGCCACGGGTCCGCCCCGCGCCCCAGAAGGATCGTGACGAAAACCGCGCCGAAAAGGAAATCGGCCGAAGAGCCGAGGAGTGCGAACGAGGCGTAGCGCAGGAACAATGACGATTCGGCGGTTCTCTCCACGGGCATGGGCGTTTTCCTGATCGGGGAAGGTCGCGGCTCCGTGAGCCCCGTGATGACGGTGGCATTCGCGGTTCCGGAGGGAAATTCCGCCCAAGCTAGCACGCGCCTTCCGGAGCGGCCACGGCTTTTCCCGGACCCTGCGCGGCGCGGTCGCCGCGCGGTTCACCCGTATCCCGCGACGGCGCTCACCGGGCGACGACGTGACGGAGACGCGGCCGACCGGCCCCCTGAGCCCCGCGATAAAGCGGCGACCACCCGCCCCCCCCGAGCCCGGCGACGGGCGCGGCGACCGGTCCTCCATGCGAGGCGCCGAGCCTTCCGCGAAGACCCGTCCGCAACCCCCAGAGCCCGGGGCGAAAGCCCGTCTGAACTGCGGCGTTCCGGTGTGCATGACCGGGTGGAGGCGGGGTAGTCGCGGTGCCAAACGAGCAACAGGCCGACTCCGAGGAGGCTTGGCGATGCACTCACACGAGGGAAGAGACGGGCCCGGGGGCACGGGCGGCCGCCTGACCGACACCGCCCGAGGGGCGGCGGGAGAGGTCGCCTCCACCGCGGGGGACCAGGCGCGCTCCCTGGCCGGTGAGGCCCGTACCGAGGCCCGGCACGTCGCCGACGACGTCCAGAACCGCCTGCGCGAGGAAGCCCAGGAGCAGACCCGGCGCACGTCGCAGAACCTGCGCCAGTGGTCCGACGAACTGTCGTCCATGGCCGACAGCGGGGAGCAGGGCTCCCCGGTGAGCGGCGCCGTGCGCCAGATCGCCCACAGCGGCCGCGGAGCCGCCGACTTCCTGGACGAACGCGGCATGGAGGGCCTGGTGGAGGAGGCCAGGAGCTTCGCGCGGCGCAGGCCCGTCGCCTTCCTGGCCGGCGCCGCCATCGCCGGGTTCGCGCTCGGACGCGTCCTCAAGGCCTCGTCCGACATCTCCGCGGGCAGGGAAGGGGCCGCTGACAGCCGTCCCGAGGCGCTCCCCGCCGGTGAGCGGGTCCGTCCGCCCGCACCGCGTCTGAGCGAGACCGACCACGACGGGGGGACCGCGTCCTCCCGCCCGCCCGTCACCCCCCGGCCGGAGGACATCACTCCGCCGCCGGATCCGGGGTCGCGGGGAAGCACGTTCTGAGGGGGCTGACATGGCGACCATTCCCGGAGCGCGGCGGGAGACGGGCGAGGAGGAGCAGTCCTTCTCCGAACTCCTCGGCGCGGTGACCGGCGACCTGCAGAAGCTGTTCCGTCAGGAACTCGCGCTGGCCAAGGCCGAGATGCGCGAGGAGGCGGTCAAGACCGGCAAGGCCGCGGGCCTGCTGAGCGGCGCCGCGGTGGCCGGGTACCTGGCCCTGCTGCTGCTCAGCCTCGCGGTCATGTTCGGACTGGCGGAGCTCATCGGCCTGGGCTGGGCCGCGCTGGTCGTCGCGGTGGTGTGGGCGGTCGTCGGCGGCGTCCTGGCCGTCGTGGGCCGCAACCGCATGCGCGAGGTCTCTCCGAAACCGGAACGCACCATCGAGACCCTCAAGGAGGACGCGCAATGGGCGAAACACCCGACCAGATAAGACAGGACATCGAGCGGACCCGCTCCGAGCTGACCCACGACACCGACCGGCTGGTGGACCACGCCAACCCGCGCAACGTCGTGCACCGGCGCACCCGCCGGGTCCGGCACGGGACGCGGGACCTGAAGGACCGGATCATGGGTTCGACCCCTTCGACCGGTGAGGCGGCCGAGGGGATCCGGCACACCACCGACCAGGCGGTCGGCATGGCCAGGTCGCTGCCGGAGCGGGCCGTGCACCAGACCCGGGGCAACCCCATCGCCGCGGGGCTGATCGCCTTCGGGGCCGGCCTCCTGGCCGCGTCCGTCCTCTCCGAGAGCCGTGCGGAGCAGCGCGCGGCCCGGCGGGTGGGCGAGCACGCCGACGCGGTCGAACCGGCGCGCCAGGCGGTCGCGGAGTCGGCCGCCCACGTGAAGGAGCAGGCGGTGGAGTCCGCGCGGACCGCGGGGGAGCACCTCAAGGGCAGCGCCTCCGAGGCCGCGCAGACCACCGGCGAGCACGCCCGCGACGAGGCGAAGGCCGCCAGGGACGAGATGCGCGGTTCCTGAGTCCCGTCCCGGCCCGGAGGAACGCCTCCGGGCCGGGCACCCGTGGGCGGGCACCCGTGGGAGTGCGGACCGGAAAAGGCGCTGACGCGCGTCGGGCGAGGCTCCCCGAGGTCCTTCGCCCCGCCTCGTCCGGGGCCCGGTCCGGGACCGGTGAGGGAAGGAGCGGGAAGATGGTGGGACGCAACTCCTCGGACGCCTACGACGGACGTTCCTCCCCGGAGGAGGCCGAGAAACCGACCGACATGTCGGCGTCGTCATGGTGGGCGTCGCTGCGCCGGACCGTCGGCGAGTTCAAGGAGGACGCGCTGGCCGACCTCGCCGCCGGGCTCACCTACTACGCGATCCTGTCGCTCTTCCCGGCGCTGCTCGTGCTGGTGTCGCTGCTCGGCCTCGCCGGGCCGTCCGCGACGCAGACCCTGACCGACAACATCTCCGCCACCCTGCCCGCCGACGCCGCGCGGCTGGTGACGACGGCCATCGAGAACCTCCAGGGCAACCAGACGGCCGCGGGCGTGTTCGGCCTGGTCAGCCTCGCGATCGCCCTGTGGTCGGCCTCCGGCTACATCGCGGCCTTCATGCGCGCCTCCAACGTCGTCTACGACGTGCCCGAGGGGCGCCCCATCTGGAAGACGCTGCCGATCCGCGTCGGCGTCACCCTGCTCATGGTCGTCCTGCTGTCCCTGACGGTGGTCGGCGTCGCCCTCACCGGCAGCGCCGCGTCCTGGGTCGGGCAGCTGTTGGGCCTGGGCTCGACCGTGGTGACGGTGTGGAACATCGCGAAGTGGCCGGTGCTGCTGCTCATCGTGGTGTTCATGATCGCGCTCCTGTACTGGGCCTCGCCCAACGCCAGGCGCGGGTTCCGCTGGGTCAGCCCGGGCAGCGTGCTGGCGGTCGTGATCTGGCTGCTCGCCTCGGCCGCCTTCGCCTTCTACGTGGCCAACTTCGCGTCCTACGGCAGGACCTACGGGACCATGGCGACGGTGGTCGTCTTCCTGGTGTGGCTGTGGATCACCAACATCGCGATCCTGCTCGGCGAGGAGTTCAACGCCGAGATCGAACGCGGACGCGCCGTCTCCGGCGGCCGGCCGGTGGACGAGGAGCCCTACGTGGACATGCGCGACGTGCCCAAGAAGAAGCACCGCGCCCACCACCAGCAGGAGTGAGGGGCAGGGCCGCGACCACGGGCGCCCCGTGCGGTCGCACCCGCGACGAATGCGGCCCGCTCCTCAGCCCAGGGCGTCGGCGAGGGCTGCGGCCAGGACCGGCACGCTCGGATGCCGGTCCCCGCGCGGCCACACCAGGCCGAGGGACGACTCCGGCAGGCCGTTGACCGGGACGAGGACGAGCCCGTCCCGGTCGGCGTGGTCGGCGACGTCCCCGCTCAGCAGCATGGCCCCCCTCCCGGCCGCGACCTGCGAGAACCCCTCCCGCAGGGTGTCCACACCGGTCTCGTGGCGGATGGTCCTGCCCAGGGGTGTGACGGTGGGTGCGTGGACGCGCAGCCAGTGGTCGGGGGTCCGCCTGACCGGGATGAGCGAGACCCGGGCCATGTCCTCGATCCCGACGCCCGCACGCGCGGCGAGGGGGTGGTCGGCGGGCAGCGCGAGCCGCTGCGGCTGCCGGGAGAAGACCGCGCCCACGACCAGGTCGAGTTCGCGCACCGGCAGCAGGACGACGGCGGCGTCCACCTCGCCCTCGCGCAGCGGACCGAACGGGTCCGAGTGCGCCGTCTCCACGATCCGCACCCGAGTGCCGGGCTCGCGCTCCTCGAAGGCGCGCACCGCCTCGGCCACCGGGCCGTGCACCTTGCCCCGGAACCCGAGGCGGACCGTGGACGGACCGCCGTGGGCGCGGTCGCGCGCGCCGTCCACCACCGCAGCCAGGTTCTGGTAGGCGGGCCGCAGGGCGTGGAGGAACTCCTCGCCGAACGGGGTGAGGCACGGGCGCGGGCCCGCGCGGTCCAGGAGAGGGGCGCCGATCCGCTCCTCCAGGGCGCGCAGCAGCCGGTCCACGGTCTCCACGGGGACGCCCAGCCGCACCGCGGCGTGCCCGAGGTGCGGTTCCTCGGCAAGGACGAGGAAGCACTCCAGCTCCCGGATATCGATACCCCGCAACCGGTCCGTCCCCCTCGTCCTCGCCCGCATGGCGCGTGCCGCCCACGACACGCGTCGGGTCGGCGAGCACCCCTCATGGAAGCACGGAACGCGTAACGCCCGGTCGACCGGCTCCGGCGCGGCTGAAGACACGGCGAAGGGTCGGCCCCGCCGGGTCCGCTCCGCGCGGGTCCCCGCGCGGACGGCGACACCCCTCGGGGCGGGGCTCGGCGACCGACGCCCGGACCAGGGCGGCCGGACCGCCGCCTCCTCCCGACGGGCCGGGCACGGCCACCGGATACGCTCGGCGCGACAGCGACTTCCGGGAGGAACCCACCATGTCAGCGACCGCCGTCGTCACCGGGGCCAGCAGCGGGATCGGGGCCGCCACCGCGCGCGGCCTCGCCGAGCAGGGCTACGACGTGGTCCTGGTCGCCCGCCGCGCCGACCGGATCGAGGCGCTGGCGAAGGAACTGGCCGGGGAGGGCCGCAGCGCCCGCGCCCACGTCCTCGACGTCACCGACAGGGCCGCCGTCGACGCCTTCGCCGACTCCCTGACCTCGTGCGAGGTCCTGGTCAACAACGCGGGCGGCGCGATCGGCACCGAGACCGTGGCCGAGGGCGACCCCGCCGACTGGCGCGCCATGTACGAGGTCAACGTCATCGGCGTGCTCAACATGACCCAGGCCCTGCTGCCCAAGCTGATCGCCGGCGGGGACGGCACCGTGCTGATCGTCTCCTCCACGGCGGGCCACACGGCCTACGAGGGCGGCGGCGGTTACGTGGCCGCCAAGCACGGCGCGCACAGCCTGGCCGCCACACTGCGCTTGGAGCTGTGCGGCGAACCGGTGCGCGTGCTGGAGATCGCGCCGGGCATGGTCAGGACCGAGGAGTTCGCCCTCAACCGCATGCGCGGGGACTCCGGGGCCGCCGACGCCGTCTACGCCGGTGTGCCCGACCCGCTGAGCGCCGAGGACGTCGCCGACACCATCGTGTGGGCGGTCACGCGGCCCCCGCACGTGAACATCGACCTGCTGGTGGTGCGTCCGCGCGCGCAGGCCGCCCAGCACAGGGTCCACCGTGTTCAGCGGGGGGAGTCCTGACGGGCCGACCGGAACCGTCATCGGTGTGACAGGAGGGGCCCGAACCCCGTCCCGGCGGGGGCCGGGCGCCGCCCGGGTTCCGCGGGGCTCAGGCCTGCGCGCCGCCGGGCGCGCACTCGGCGCAGTCGCAGTAGTTCGTCGTGGACATGGAGCGGCACCGGGTGCAGATCTGCCGCTTCGCCCCGGGGGGATCGTGCTTCCAGTCGTGCTGCCCCCGCCTGCAGATCCCCGAGGGGCCGATGACGGTGTCGTCACGTGAGGTGTCCATGGCAGCAAGGTAGCCCCGGCCGACCCCGGGGACCAGGGCCGGGTGGTTTCGCGCCGTGTCCGGGCCGACACTGAGGGCCGGGGCCGGATGGTCCCGTGCCGTGCCCGGACTGACCTGGAGGACCGGGGCCGGGCGGCCCCGCGCCCCGGAGGGGCCGCCCCCGAGGGGGACGGCCCGTGTCCGGGCGGGGCCGCGCGGAACCCGCGGGTCAGGCGTCGGTCAGGCGTCCAGTTCCCGGGACAGCATCTCGACCAGCTCGTCCAGGACCTTGTCCGCGTTCTCCTGCTCCTCGCAGGACAGGGTGACCGTCTCGCCGTGCTTGACGCCCAGCGCCATCACGGCGAGCACGCTGCGGGCGTCCACGGGGTCCTGGCCCTCGCGGGCGATCTTGACGGGCAGGCCGGTGCCGTTGACGGCCTGGACGAACAGGCTGGCGGGGCGGGCGTGCAGGCCGAGCTGGGAGGCGATGGCCACGGTGCGCTGGGGCATGGAAGTCCTCGGAGAAGTCGTCGGGAGATCGTCGGGTGGGCGGGGAGGCCCGGGTCAGAGCGTGTCGACCGGCCACTGCGGGTCGGGGTCGGCCACCGCGGTGATCGCGTCGGCGGCCACGTCGTCGGGGGAGGGGACGGTGGTTCCGGGCAGGGAGACCGCGGCCGTCCCCCACGCCACGGCGTGCCGCAGCCGGTCCTCGGGGGAGCCGTCCGCGCCCAGGAACCCGGCCAGGGCGCAGTCGCCCGCGCCCACCGTGCTGCGCGCGCGGACCGCGGGCCCGTGCGCCCACCAGGTGTGCTCGGGATCCACGAGTATCGCACCGTGGCCCCCCAGTGTCACCAGGGCGGAGCCGTTGCCCCACCCCAGGACCTCGCGGGCGGCCTCGGTGACCGCGCCCACGGTGGGAAGCTCCCGGCCGATCAGCTCGGCCAGCTCCTCGTGGTTGGGCTTGAGCAGGGACACCGACCCCGCGCGGGCCGCGGCCTCCAGGGGCTTGCCGGAGGTGTCCAGGGCCAGCGGGACCCCGTAGGAGGCGGCCAGTTCGGCGACGCGCACGTACAGGTCGTCGGGGGAGCCGGAGGGGAGGCTGCCGCTGGCCACCACCCACGCGGGGCCCCGGTCCAGTTCGCTCTCCAGGGCGGAGAGCAGGGCGTCGGTCTCCTCGGGGGAGAGCACGGGCCCGGGTGCGTTGAGCTTGGTGGTGGTGCCGTCGTCCTCGGTGACGGCGATGTTGCCCCGCGTCTCGCCCTCGATGGGGACGGCGACGCAGGGCAGGTCCCCGAGCAGGGTGGTCAGCTCGGCGCCTCCGCCGCCGCCCACGGGCAGTACCGCCCGTGTGGGCACGCCCGCACGGCGCAGCGCGCGGGAGACGTTGACGCCCTTGCCGCCCGCCTGCGCGCGGGTGGAGCCCACGCGCAGGACCTCACCGCGGGTCAGGTGACTGACCTCCAGGGTGTGGTCCACGCTCGGGTTGGGGGTGAGGGTCAGGATCATGGGTGCTCTTTTCGAGGTGGCTGCGCCCGGCCCGGTCCGGATGTGGGACTACCTTTGATTATGTGTGTTTGCCTGCGTGTGTCAATGCTGTTGTGCCCTGGTTTCCGGTTTTGGCCACTGTCGGTCACGGGGCCGTGGGGGGCGCGTCACCGGTGTCCCGGTGTGTGGGCGCAGTCGGGTGGAGGCGAAACGCTCCTGGTGACTTCGGCGGATCGTAGGGGCTTCGCGACGGGCGGTGTTGCTGGGATATTGGTTCAAGGTACCTCTTGTGTGTCCCAGGCAACACCATTAAACTCACAGAAAACCACACCGAAACACAGGTGATCCAACATGTACGCGGAAGAGCGCCAGAAGGCGATCCTCGAACGCGCCCGGCGGGACGGCCGGGTCGACGTGACAGGGCTCGCCGCGGAGTTCGACGTCACGTACGAGACCATCCGACGCGACCTCACGGCACTCGAACGCCACGGGGTCCTGCGCAGGGTCCACGGTGGCGCGATCCCCGTCGAGCGGCTGGGCTTCGAGCCCGCCCTCAACGTGCGCGACTCCGTCATGACACAGGAGAAGGAGCGCATCGCCAAGGCGGCTCTCGCCGAGCTCCCCGAGGAGGGCGCGATCCTGCTCGACGCCGGGTCCACCACCGGACGCCTAGCCGAGCAGTTGCCCGCCGACCGCGAACTCACCGTCGTCACCAACTCCCTGTCCATCGCCCTCACGCTCGCCCCGCGTACACACATCAACCTCATGCTGCTCGGCGGGCGCCTGCGCACCCGCACCCAGGCCACCGTCGACGCCTGGGCGCTGCGCTCCCTCGCCGAGTCCTACGTCGACGTCGCCTTCATGGCGGCGAACGGGATCTCCACCGAACGCGGGCTCACCACACCCGATCCCGCGGAGGCGGAGGTCAAGCGGACCATGATCGCCTCGGCCCGCCGCTGCGTCCTGCTCGCCGACCACACCAAGGTCGGCAACGACCACTTCGCCCGCTTCGCCGCGGTCGAGGACCTCGATCTGGTCATCACCGACACCGGTCTCGCCAGCGGTCTCGCCGACGAACTGGAGGCCGCCGGACCCCGAGTCCAGGTGGTCTGACCACGGCGGGACACCGAGCGGGGCGGTTCCACCGTCCGGAACCGCCCCGCCCCGGATCGCCCCGCGCCCACCCACACCGACACCGACACCCACTTTCCCTCCCCACCTCATCGGCGGGCTGCCCGCCCGTCGAACCTCCCAGGAGGTCCCCCATGACCACACAGCAGAGCACGGACAGACTCACCGCGGTGCGCTCCGGAGTACAGCGCTTCGGAGGGTTCCTGTCGAGCATGGTGATGCCCAACATCGGCGCGTTCATCGCCTGGGGCCTGGTCACCGCCCTGTTCATTCCCGACGGGTGGTGGCCCAACGAGCAGATGGCCGGGCTCGTCGACCCGATGATCAAGTACCTGCTGCCGCTGCTGATCGCCTACACCGGCGGCGCGCTGGTGCACGACAGGCGAGGCGGCGTCGTCGGCGCGGCCGCGACCATGGGCGTGATCGTCTCCGCGGACATCCCGATGTTCCTCGGCGCGATGTTCATGGGTCCGTTCGCGGCCTACCTCATGAAGCAGTTCGACCGGGTCGTCCAGCCGCGCATCAAGGCCGGCTTCGAGATGCTGGTCAACAACTTCAGCGCCGGCATCCTCGCCGCGATCCTGGCGGCCGTGGGCGTCTACGCGGTCGGCCCGGTCGTCGAGGGCATCGCCACCGGCCTCGGCAAGGGCGTGCAGTTCCTCATCGACCTGAGCCTGCTGCCGCTGGTCTCGGTCATCGTCGAGCCCGCCAAGGTGCTGTTCCTCAACAACGCCATCAACCACGGCGTCTTCACCCCGCTGGGCACGGCCCGCGCGGTCGCCGACGGCAAGGCCATCGAGTTCCTCATCGAGTCGAACCCCGGACCGGGCCTGGGCATCCTGCTCGCCCTGATGTTCTTCGGCTCCAAGGTCAGCCGCGCCACCGCGCCCGGCGCGGCCGTCATCCACTTCTTCGGCGGGATCCACGAGATCTACTTCCCGTACATCCTCGCCCAGCCGAAGCTGATCCTCGCCGCGATCGGCGGCGGCATGTCCGGTGTCGCGACCTTCATGATCATGGACGCCGGCCTCGTCTCCGCCGCCTCCCCCGGCAGCATCATCGCGATCATGGCGGTCACCCCGCAGGGAGGCCACCTGCCGGTCCTCGCCGGGGTCGTCGCCGCCACCATCGTCTCCTTCGTCATCGCCTCGCTCCTGCTCGGCTTCGGCCGGTCCGAGCGCAAGGCCGAGCGCGAGGAGAAGGCCCAGCAGGAAGCCGCTCAGAACCAGGAGAACAGCTGATGAGCACTATCGAGGGCTCCGACATCAAGAAGGTCGTCGTCGCCTGTGACGCGGGCATGGGCAGCAGCGTCCTGCTCACCTCGCAGCTGAGCAAGACCCTGTCCCCGTACGGCGTGTCCGTGGAGCACTCCCCGGTGGACCGGATCCCCGAGGGCGCCGACGTGGTCCTGTGCCACACCGGGCTCGTCGACCGCGCCCGGACCCGGGTGCCCGGCACCGTCGTGATCAGCTTCCAGATGTTCCTGGGAGACCCGGCGTTCACCCGCCTGGAGCAGGCTGTGAAGAACGGGAGCACCCTTGCCGAGTGATCTGGCGCTGACCGAGGACGCCGTCCGGCTGGGCCGCGAGGCCGCCGACCGGGCCGACGCCATCGACCAGTGCGGCGCTCTGCTCGTCGAACTGGGCGCCGTCGAACCCGGCTACGTGCCCGCCATGCACGAGCGGGAGGCCTCCATTCCCACCTTCGTCGGCGAGGGCGTGGCCATCCCGCACGGCACGGACGCCTCTCGGGCCCTGGTCAAGCGCACCGCGCTGGCCGTGGTCCAGTTCCCCGGCGGGGTCGACTGGGGCGGTCCCACCGTCCACGTGGCCATCGGCATCGCCGCCTCCGGGGACGAGCACCTGGGCGTGCTGTCCTCGCTGGCGGGGATCCTCACCGACCCGGAGAAGGCGGCGCGCCTGCGCTCCGCCGACACCACGTCCGACGTCCTCGAACTGCTCGGCCCCCTACAGGACGGCTGAGCCCAACCGAACCACCCGCCGGTCCCCTGACCCAGGGCCGGCGGGCCCAGCAGAAAGGCCCGAACATGCTCGTCGCCCGCTTCTACGCCCCCGGTGACATCCGACTGGAGCAGGCTCCCGAGCCGACCGCCGGACCCGGACAGCTCAAGATCGCCGTCGTCAACTGCTCCACGTGCGGCACGGACGTGAAGATCTCCCGGCACGGCCACCACCACATCCGTCCGCCCCGCGTGATCGGCCACGAGATCGCCGGGCGGATCGTCGAGGTGGGCGAGGGCGTCACCGGCTGGGCCGAGGGCGACCGCGTCCAGGTCATCGCCGCCATCCCCTGCGGCACCTGCGTGGAGTGCTCCGACGGCCGGTTCACCGTGTGCTCGCGCCAGGAGTCCATGGGTTACCACTACGACGGCGGCTTCGCCGAGTACATGATCATCCCCGAGTCCGTCCTGGCCGTGGACGGGGTCAACCGCGTCCCCGACAACATCGACCTGGCCGAGGCCTCCGTCGCCGAGCCGCTGGCGTGCGTGCTCAACGGCCAGGAGATCGCCGGGGTCGGCGAGGGCGACACGGTCGTGGTCATGGGCGCCGGCCCGATCGGCTGCCTGCACGTCCGGCTGGCCCGCGCGCGCGGCGCCGCGAAGGTCTACCTGGTGGACATCAACCGGGGCCGCCTGGACATGTCCGCCGACATCGTCCAGCCCGACGCCTCGGTCTGCGGCGCCGAGACCGACGCCGTGGAGGAGGTGCTCCGCCTGACCGACGGCCGGGGCGCCGACGTCGTCATCACCGCCGCCGCCTCCGGGCGCGCCCAGGAGGACGCGCTGCGCATGGTCTCGCGCAGCGGCCGGGTCAGCTTCTTCGGCGGCCTGCCCAAGGACGCGCCGATCATCCAGCTGGACTCCAACGCCGTGCACTACCGGGAGATCTCGATCTTCGGCGCCAACGGCTCCAGCCCCGAGCACAACCGCCGCGCCCTGGAGCTGATCTCCTCCGGCGCCGTGCCGGTGGCCGACCTGATCACCGAGCGGATGTCCCTGTCCGACGTGCACAAGGCCATCGAGACGGTGGCCTCGGGCACCGCGATCAAGGTGACCATCCAGCCGTAGCGCCCAGCCGTAGCGCGCGTGCGCGAAGGCGGTACCGTCGCCGCCCCGGTGCGGCGGCGGTACCCGCCCGCCCGGGGCCGGCGGCTTCCCGCGACGTGCGGGCGCGGACGCGCCCCCGTCCTCCCGGGTTGTCCACAGGGGCTACCGCCGCCCGCCCCCCTACGGTTTCCTGGACACACAAGACTTCTGCCGGACACGCGAACCGCCCGTCACCTCCACCGCCCCGCACAGCCGACATCCCGCCGCGACCCGCGACCCGCGGCCCGCGCACCGTCGGCACGGCGGCGCCCGCGCTCCCCGCGCCCGGGGACCGGGGCGCTCCGGCGGGGCGCCGACCCTGACGGGCCCCGTCCACACCACCCCCGGCCCTTCCCGACGTACGGAGCGACCATGGCGAAGACCGAACCCCTCCCCGCCGCAGCCGGTGACACCCGGCTGACGGGTATCCCCGCCAGCCCGGGGGCCGCAGTCGGCCCGGTGGCGCGGATGGCCCCACCGCCGTCCCTGCCCGACCAGCGGCCCACCGTCGTGGACGCGGGAGAGGAGGCCGCACGGGCGCGTCAGGCCCTGGAACAGGTGGCCGTCCTGCTCGAAGGCCGGGCCGCCGACCTCCAGGGCGACGCGGCGGCCGTGCTGAGCGCCCAGGCGCTCATGGCCCGCGACCCCGAGCTCGCGCGCCGCGCCGCCGAGCGCACCGAGGCCGGTGACCCCGCGGCCTGGGCCGTCCACGCTGCCTGCGGCGCCTACCAGGAGCTGCTCCTGGCGGCGGGCGGCTACCTCGCCGAACGCGCCGCCGACCTCGCCGACATCCGGGACCGCGCCACCGCCGTGCTGCTGGGGCTGCCGATGCCCGGGCTGCCCGACCCCGGCGTTCCGCACGTGCTGGTCGCCGACGACCTCGCGCCCGCCGACACCGTCCAGCTCGACGTCGAGCGCGTGCTCGCCATCGTCACGCGTTACGGCGGACCCACCAGCCACACGGTCATCCTGGCCCGGTCGCTCGGCATCCCGGCCGTGGTCGGCTGCGTGGGGGCCGCCGAACTGCGCGACGCGACGCCGGTGGCGGTGGACGGCGACGCCGGAACGGTCGAGGTCGAGCCCGACGAGGAGCTCGCCGAGCGGATGCGCGAGCGCACCGAGCGGCGGCGCGCGCTGCTGGCCCGGGCCACCGGTCCGGGCCGGACCGCCGACGACGTCCCGGTCTCGCTGCTGCTCAACGTCGGGGAGGGCGACCCGCAGAAGGCCGGTGCCCACGACAGCGAGGGCGTGGGACTGCTGCGCACCGAGTTCCTCTTCCTGGAGCGCTCCGACCCGCCCACCGTCGAGGAGCAGACCGCCTCCTACACGGCCCTGTTCGAGGCGTTCGCCGGGCGCACGGTCACGGTGCGGACCCTGGACGCCGGGTCGGACAAGCCCCTGGCCTTCGCGTCCACCGGCCACGAGGACAACCCCGCGCTGGGCGTACGGGGTTTCCGCACCTCGCGGGTGCACCCCCACCTGATCACCGACCAGCTCACGGCCATCGCCGCCGCCACCCGGGAGACCTCCGCGAAGGTCCGGGTCATGGCGCCGATGGTGTCCACGCCCGACGAGGCGGAGGAGTTCGTCTCCCTCGCCCGCGAGGCCGGGCTCGACCAGGTCGGCGTGATGATCGAGGTGCCCGGCGCGGCGCTGCTCGCCGACCGGCTGCTGTCCCGCGTGGACTTCGTCTCGATCGGCACCAACGACCTGGCGCAGTACACCATGGCCACCGACCGCACCCTCGGCGCGCTGCCCGACCTGCTCGACCCCTGGCAGCCCGCGCTGCTCCAGCTGGTGGGCACCGTCGGCGGCGCGGGGGAGCGCTCGGGACGCCCGGTGGGCGTGTGCGGCGAGGCCGCCGCCGACCCGCTGCTGGCCCTGGTGCTGGTGGGACTGGGCGCGACCAGCCTGTCGATGTCCGCGCCCGCGCTGCCCGCCGTGCGCCACGCGCTGGCCCTGCACACCCACAGCGACTGCCGCAGAATGGCCGACCTCGCGGTCGCCGCCTCCAGCGCCGAACAGGCGCGCGAGGCGGTCAGGGCCGCCGCCCACCCGGAGGCCGCCGACCGCTGACGCCCATCCGGGCAGGACGTGCGCCCTCCCCTCCCCGTATCCGGGACAGGGGAGGGCGCACCGCCGGAGGCGAACCCGTCCTCAGCCCTCGGGAGTCGGCGCGGGCGGTCCCGGACACGTCCGCGTGGTGGTCCGCCCGGTGTCGAAGAAGTCGACGGCCGCCGCGGCGCAGTCCAGGCCGGAGAGGGTTCCGTGCCCGTCGTCCTCCACACTCATGACCTCTCCGCCGACGACTCGCCTCATGTCCAGCGCCCAGTCGTGCGGGGTGATCATCTCGTTGACGTGGCCCACCAGTTGCAGGGGGCTGTCCCCTCGGTTCAGGTCGGGAGCCGCACCCCCCTCGGGCCACCCGACGCAGGAGTGCTCGTAGAAGCCCAGGGTGCCCATGACGGGGTACCGTTCGGCCCGCTCCAACCGGTTCTGCCACACCTGGTCGAAGTCGCGCGGGCTGTCGGAGTCGTTGCAGAGCAGCGACACCTGCGCGAAGGAGTCGAAGACGGGTTCGGAGTCCCAACCGGCGCCGGAGACGGGTCCGTGTGCGGCCTCCGCCCCGGGCACTCCTCCGTCGAGGAGCGTGACGAGGGAGCGGGCGTTGGCGGGCCATTCGCGTTCGGGGGTGGCCAGCAGCGCGGTCACGGCGTCGCCGTCGACGACCGTCCCGTCGGGGCCGGTGCGGGGCTCCTCGGCCAGCTCCTCCCGCAGCCCGTACACCTCCTCCCGGATGCGGTCGGCGTCCGTGCCGAGCCCGTAGTGGTCGTCGTGCCCGGCCATCCAGTCGGCGAAGCGGTGGAACGCGGCCTGGGCGCCCATGGCCTGCCCCTCGTCCAACACGGTGACACTGGCCTCGGGCGACATCACCGAGTCCAGGAGCATCGCCTCGACCCGGTCGTCGTACATGGACCTGTAGGCGGCGCCGAGCAGGGTCCCCCAGGACACCCCGTAGAAGCCGATCGTCTCCGCTCCCAGCGCCTCGCGGATCAGATCCATGTCGCGGGCCACGTTCTCCGCGGTCAGCGAGTCCACGAACTCGGGGTCCCGGGCGTGGCATTCGCGGTTGATCCGGCTCTGCTCCTCGGCGACGTGCCGTGCGCTCTCCTCGTCGCTCAGGCCGGGGTCGGGGGCGGTCCCCTCCAGACCGCACTCCACGGCGTCGCTGTAGCCCACCCCGCGCGGATCGAAGCCCACGAGGTCGTGGTTCAGTCCCAGGTCCGCGGCCTCGCTGTCGAGGATGCTCCCGGGCGTGGTCACGCCCGGATGGCCCGGGCCGCCGGGGTTGAACAGGATGGGATAGGTGTTCTCCCCGGTGGCGGGCACACGGGTCACCGCTATGTCGATCGTGCGCCCGTCGGGGTCCTCGTAGTCCAGGGGCACCGGAACGGCGGCGCACAGGGTGCGGTCGTCGCTCTCGTCCCACCCCCGGGCGACGTCGGAGCACGGCCTCCACTCCGGTTCCGGGCCCGGGGCGGCCGATGCGGGGGCGGCCGCGGCGGTGAGCAGCAGTCCGGAGGCCGCGGCCAGCGCGGCGCTTCGGGCGAGGGGCACGGGGGTTCTCCCATCACACGGTTCTGTACGGGTCTACCGTCCGTGGTCGGACGGTGGAAGCCCTCCGCACGCTACTGACGACCGCTCCGCGCGCGCCTCCCCCGAAAGGACGACCCGCCGGGCCTGCCAAAGTGGGAGCGGATCGGGTCCGACAGGTTCTGCCTGCCCCACGCACCGGCCTTCGTCGGAGGCCGCCCGGTCCGGTACCGATGCGCACCCGGTACGCGGGGACGGCGAGGGACCTCGGGGCCCTCAGGCCCCCTGCGTGCCGATCCGGACGAACTCGTCCTGGCTGATGAGCAGGTCGTGGTCGGTGTCGACGTCGAGGGCGAAGGCGTGCAGCGCGCTCATGCGGTCGAGTCCTAGATCCCGCTCGGCGTAGGCCAGCCACTCGTGGATGTTGATGGAGCCGTCCTTGTCCGTGTCGAGCCGGGTGAACAGGTCGCGCGCTTCCTGCTCGGTCGTGGTGCTGGGCAGAAACTTCTCGGGCATGGTGGTGCGCTCTTCCTGGTTCGCGGGGTCGGCCGAGGCGGAACCGTCGGCGGTACGTGTGCCCATCGTCCCACCGGAAGGGGCCGCTGCGCCGCCGGAGTGCCCGGGCACGGACGTCAGGAGGTCTGGCGCCGTGCGCGCCACTCCGGGGCGAGCACCGACCAGACCTCCATGTCGTGGCGCTCGCCCCGGTAGACGTAGCTCTCCCGCAGTACGCCGTCCCGCGTCATGCCGAGCCGCCGGGCCACGGCGATGCTGGCCTCGTTCGCGGAGGAGGCGTGCCACTCCACACGGTGGACTCCCCGCTTCTCGACGGCCCAGTCGATGATCCGCTGGGCGGCCCTGGTCACCAGCCCGCGTCCGGCGGCCGACGGTTCCAGCCAGCAGCCCGCCTCGGCGGTGCCGTGCTTGAGGTCCATCGTGCGGAAGAGGACCCCGCCGAGCAGTTGATCACCCGACCAGATGCCGTAGATGCCTCCGGTGCCGGTGGCGGCCTTCTCCGCGTACGAGCGCAGGTAGGTCCGGCTCGACTCCAGGTCCACGATGACGTCCGGGAGCGCGATGTAGCGTCCGATGAACTCGCGCCCCCGGTCGATGTTGGCCAGGAACTCCTCGGCGTGCCGTGGTTCGAGCGGGCGCAGTTCCGCGCCGTCCGCATCCAGGGGTAACTCGAACATCGCCAACCTCCACAACCGATCCGTGCGCATGGTGGACGGGATCATCCCATGGTGGTGTCTTCGGACTCCGCCGCGGGTCGCGGTCGTGGGGTTGGGTTGGGTTGGGCCTGCGCGCTTACCGGTTGTGAACCTTGAGGGTGTTGAGGAGGTTGGTCCACTCGGGGGTGGTGAAGGAGAGGTGGCCGTGTTCGCGGTTCTGGGTGTCGCGGACCCGGGTCTCGGTCCAGCCTTCGGCTACTTCCACGCACTCACCGGCGTTAGCGCTGTGACTGCTCTTGTGCCAGTCGGAGACCTCGACACATTCGCCACCGCTCCCACCGGAGTAGCTGGGCTTGCGCCAGTTGGAGATCTCCACACAGTTGCCGCCACCGCCGCCGGAGTAACTGGATTTACGCCACCTCATGTGCTGCCCCTTCGGGTTGTCCCGGATGCCTCGGCAGTTTCGAGGTACCCGGGACGGCTACGACCGAAGCGTCCTGAGGGTGTTGAGGAGCCCGGCCCACTCAGGGGTGGTGAAGGCGAGGTGACCGAGTTCGCGGTTCTGGGTGTCGCGGACCAGCACGCTCTGCCCTTCCGCAACCTCCACGCACTCGCCGCCATTGGTGCTATAGCTGCTCTTGTGCCAGGGGTGGTGCGGCGCGGTCATTCCCGTGCCTCCTCTTCTCCGAGGTGGGCCTACTGTCCGTCGTTCAGGAGCCCACGTATGAAGAGGACCGACTCATCGTGTTCGAGTGCCTTGCCCAGCAGGCTCCCGAACATCAGGGTATACCGGCGGACTTCTTCGGGATCCTCCGGAACCAGACCGCTACCGGCCTGTTCCAGGTAGACCACATCTGGGTCTGCCTGCTCGGGGAACTCCAGGAGGTAGAACGGCCCGTCCATCCCAGCATGGGCTCCGTGCGCGAACGGGACGACCCGGATGGTCACATTCGGTCGCTCGGAAAGCTCCACAAGGTGCTGGAGTTGCCCCTGCATGGTTGTGGGGCCTCCGACCTGGCGCCTTAGCACGGCTTCGTCCAGCACAGCGACCACATGCAGAGGGTCATCCGTGCGGATGATCAGCTCCTGACGGGACATGCGCACCAGGACTTTCTCGTCAGCCAGGTCAGGGGCCGATGTGATGGCGGTCTGCTCGGTCACCGCGCGGGCATAGGCCTCGGTCTGGAGGATGCCCGGCACCACGATGGTCTGGAACGTGCGGACCACGGAGGCCGCAGCTTCCAGCCCGATGTAGCTGTCGAAGCCTGGCTTGAGAGCCTGCCGATGGCGATGCCACCAGCCGCGCTTACGGGCGTGCTTGGCCATCTCGATGAGTTCTTCGCGTTCTGCCCCATGCACGCCGTACACATCGAGCAGAATGGCCACGTCTCCAGGCTTTGGCCTGGTCATGCCTGTCTCGTATCTCCACAAGGTGCTGTCGGTGATGCCTACGCGGTCGGCAACCTCAGCGCGGGAGAGTCCCGAGTCGTTCCTGAGCCGAGACAGCTCCGCCATCAGGCGTCGATGACGCGCTGTGGGGCTCGGGCGTGCGGCCATGCTGCACCTCCTGGTTCTACGTGAACCGTAACACATTGCATGATTCATTGATCATTTTCTGCATACTGGACTAATTCTTTCTGAACTATTGCAGTTTTAGTTTTAGCGGTCCATCCTGGTGAAGGTTCAGCCGATCAGGTCGCGGCTTCGGTGCTGAGCTGGCGCGTGTCGAAGCCGCCTGCGCGTAACTCGGTTCACTTCTGGCGCTTGGAGGAGCAGGATGAACAGCTTTGGTGTACCGCGACCGAGGCGGGCAGCAGAGGGCGGCAGGAGCGGGCTGCCGCGTCGGGGGAGGGGCGGTACCGGGGTGCGCACGGCGTTCTTCGGGTCGGAGGTGAACCAGGCGGCGCAGATCCGTAGCTGGTGCCAGCGGGGCGCGCGGGTTCAGGTCCACCGGACCTTCTCCCTGGTTCTCGTGGTCAGCGAACTGGTTACCAACGCCTGGATGCACACCTCCTCCGGTGCCCCCGGCGGGCGGGTGAAGATCCAGATGCGGCACCTGCCGGACCACGTCATCCACCTGGCGGTCACCGACGACGGGCCGCGCCCCGGTCAGCCCGCGTGCCTTCCCCGTCTGTCACCGCGCAGCGACGACCTTAGCGTCGGCGGACGCGGCCTGCACCTTGTGGACCGCCTGTCCGTGGAGCGGGGCTGGACCGGAGAGCCCGGCATGCCCCTGACGGTCTGGTCACACGTCGACCCCTACGCACCCGTCCCCGAACCCGACGACGCCGTCGCGGCCTGAGGGAACACTGCCGCCGGAGCGGGAAGCGCAGCCCTGCCGGGGCCGATGACATCCGCGCGAACGCAACAGAAAGCAAGGTGCCCCGAACCGGTGTTACGAGCACCGGGCCGGGGCGTGATCACCACCTGACACAACCAGGAGGAGACCGTGAAAGACCCTATCGGCAGGCACCGCAGGCGTCACCGCTCATGGGCCGAACAGATGTGGATGTTGTGCGCCGCCGCGCTCGCGTGGACGCTGGGACACCTGCTCGGCACCCGTCGCCAGACCAGGGCCATCGAGGGCATGCCGCCGCGCCCCGAGCTTCCGCCCGCCCCCGCGCCACGCCAGCGACCCGCCCCTGAATCGCGGCCCACATCCGCATCGCGGCCTGCCTTCGCGCCGAGGTCCGCGTCCGTGCCGCGACCTGCTTCCGCACCGAGGACCGCGTTCGCACCACGCCAGCGACCTGTTCCCGAGTCGCGGCCCGCACCCGAAAAGCGGCGCCCCACCCTGAACTCCGACCGCACGGCGGGCTCACTGGTCCGTCCCTACATGCCTCCGCTGCCACGGGTTCCGGTCGGCGACCTGCTGGCCGCACCGTCTTCCGCCACGCCCACAGCTCCCGCCACGGCAGCGGCCTGCCGCACGGCCAGTTCCCCTCCGGGTGAGTTCGACGAACTCCGGGACCTGGTGCGCGTCTGGTGCGCCCTGTCCGACTGAGGTTCCTCAGGTGAACCGAGGGGGAGAGCCCGCGAGGCTGCGTATCCGCTCAGCCCCGGGGGCTCTCCCAATGGCCGCCGACCACCTCGGGCACCAGGTCGAACCGGTCGAGGAACGCCTGGACCAACTCCTCCACATCGCTGGAGCCGGACACGCACCACGCCTGGTGGCCGCTGTTGAGCACGGACAGGAAAACCGAGGCCAGAACCCCCGGGCGCGGGTCGGTGACCGGATCGACGCCGGTGCGCTCGCCCAGCGCCCGGGCCAACCGCTCCTGCCTGCGGTGGCAGTAGCGCATGTTGACCTCGATCAGCTCGGGGCTCTCGGACACCAGTCCCATGGCGCTGCCCCGGAGGTGGAGCATCTCGCGTTCGAGGTAGGCCCAGTGGTCGAGCATCGCGTTGCGCAGCGCGGCGAACGGCGACTCCTCGGCGGGACGGGCCAGCAGGGCGGCGAACAGCTGCTCGTCGAGGTCCTCGACCGCCTCCAGGACCACGTCCTCCTTGGAGCCGAAGTAGCGGAAGAACGTGCGCTGGGAGACCCCGACACAGGAGGCGATCTCCTCTGTCGTCGTCCCCTGGTAACCGTTCTCGTGGAACAGGCGCAGCGCCGACTCCATGAGGGACTCGCGCATCCGGGCCTTCTTGCGCTCGCGCAGCCCGAGCTGCTCCCCCGGTTCGGCGCTCGTCGTGCTCATGGACGTGCCCTCCCGCGTGTCGGCTCTGGCCGCTGATTCCGGCTCTGTCGACCGAGGATACCGTGTGAAACAGATTACGTCAGCGACTGACAAAACACACTTGCTGCAAAGAGTCAGCGACAGACATAATCGTGCGGACGACGGCACCGGCACGCAGGGGGAACCATGACCGCACAGACCGTCCCGAAGGCCGCTCCGGAGACGGAGCAGACGGAGCGCAAGCCGCGCTGGACGCAGAGCCCCTGGGCGACCCTGGTCGCCATCGCCTTCGGCGTGATGATGGTGGCGCTGGACGGCACCATCGTGGCCGTCGCCAACCCCGCGATCGGCACGAGCCTGGGCGCCTCGCTGGCCGAACTCCAGTGGGTGACCCACGGCTATCTGCTCGGCCTGGCGGTCTTCCTGATCACGGCGGGCAAGATCGGCGACCGCTTCGGCTACCGCAACACCTACCTCGTGGGCGCGGTCGGCTTCGTGCTCAGCTCGGTGGCGATCGCGCTGTCGGCCGGTGTCATCATGCTCGTCGCCTTCCGGGTGCTGCAAGGGATTTTCGGGGCGCTGCTCCTGCCCTCGGCGATGGGCCTGCTGCGCGCCAGCTTCCCGCCCAGCAAGCTCGGCCGGGCCTTCGGCGTCTTCGGCAGCCTCATCGGCGCCGCCACGGCGGGCGGTCCCATCCTGGGCGGCGTCCTGGTCGGCTCCCTCGGCTGGGAGGCCGTCTTCTACATCAACGTCCCGGTGGGCGCGGTCGCCCTCGGACTCGGCCTGTGGCTGCTGGCCGCCAACAAGCCGACCGACGCCGGAAGCCGGATGGACGTGCCCGGCATCGTGTTGCTGAGCATCGCCATCTTCGCCCTGGTGTGGGCGCTGGTGGAGGCGCCCAGTGTGGGCTGGGGCCACCCCGTCACCCTGGGCTCGCTCGCCGTCACGGCGGTCTTCACCGCGGCCTTCCTGGCGTGGGAGCGCCGCGCGAAGCAGCCCCTGCTCCCGCTCGGCCTGTTCGCCAACCCCTCGGTCTCCATCGGCGCCGTCCTGACGGTCGCGATGGCGCTGAGCCTGATGGGGTCGCTGTTCTTCATCACCTTCTACCTCCAGGGCGTGCGGGGCATGAGCCCCGCCCAGACCGGCCTCCAGCTCATCTCCATGACCGCGCTGATGGCGGTCACCTCGCCGATCGCGGGCCGGATCCTGGACCGGGTCGGCGCCCGGCCGCCCACGACGGCGGGCCTGCTGCTGGCGTCGGCGGGCATGTTCATGCTGTCGCTGTTGAAGGTCGACACGGGCGTGCTCTACATCTCGGCCGCGTTCGTCCTGCTCGGCATGGGCCTGAGCCTGATCATGACCGGCGCCACGGCGGCGATCATCGGCAACGCCCCCGTGCGCTACGCCGGTGTCGCCTCGGCGGTGCAGCAGGCCGCCATGCAGCTGGGCGGCTCGCTGGGCACGGCGGTCCTGGGCGCGGTCATGTCCGCGACCATCGTCGCCACCCTGCCCGGCCACTTCGCCGCCGCGGGGCTGGCCGAACCCGCCGCCGGGGAGCTGGCGGGCATGCAGAGCGTCGTGGCCCAGGGCGGCGCGGTGCTGCCCGAGGGGGCGACCCCGGAGGTCGTGGCGGCCGTGACCGGGGCCAGCAACCTGGCCTTCATGGAGGGTCTGCAACTCGCCTTCACCATCGCGGCGGCGGTGATGCTGGTCGCCGCGGTGCTCTCGCTGTTCATGCGCTCGGGCCGGATGACCGACGGCCCGGCCGTCCACATCTAGCCGGGGGCGAGGTCCGGTCCCGGCCTGCCGGGGCGCCGGGCCGGACCAGGTCCGCGGCGCCGCCTTCGACCTGCGCGTTCCCGGGCGGCAGACTCTGCGGTGCGGCGGTCTCCGCCGCACCGCTATCCATGCGACCCGACAGGGGGCGTCTCTTGACCGACCGCACCGGCCAGCACCGGGCCTACCTGGACGAGCTGTTCGGACTCACCGGCCGCCGTGCCCTCGTGACGGGAGGGAACTCGGGCATCGGCCGTGGTGTCGCCGAGGCCCTCGGACGCGCCGGGGCGAGCGTGCACCTGGTGGCCCGCGACGCCGGACGCCTGGCCCAGACGGCGGAGGAATTCGCCGCCCAGGGGATCGAGGTCGGCACCACCCCGATCGACCTGGCCGACCGCGACGCGCTCGGGGAGTTCTGCGCGAGCGAGCCGGTGACGGGGGCGGACATCCTGGTGAACGCGGCAGGGGTCAACCACCGGCCTCCGCTCGGGGAGACGACGGAGGAGGTCTGGACCGAGACGCTGGCGGTCAACCTCGCCGCGCCGTACCTGCTGGGCCAGGCGTGCGGGCCGCGGATGGCCGAGCGGGGCTGGGGCCGGATCCTCAACATCGGTTCCCAGCAGACGTGGAGCGCGTTCGGCAACTCGGGGGTGTACGGCGTCAGCAAGGCCGCCGTCGGCGGGCTCTCACGTTCTCAGGCCGAGGCGTGGTCGCCCCACGGCGTCACCGCCAACACCGTCATCCCCGGATTCGTGGTCACGCCGATGACGCTGCCCACCGTCGCGGTGCCCGGTCGGGAGGAGCAACTCGCGGCACGCACCATGGTCGGACGCAACGGCCTTCCCCGCGACTTCGCGGGACTGGCGGTCTTCCTCGCCTCGGACGCCTCCGCCTTCGTCACCGGGCAGATGCTGGCCGTCGACGGCGGGCTCAGCGTGCACTGACCCGCGGCGCGGGCGTGGGCGGACCCGGTCCGGATCGCGGCCGTGCCGGTGTCGTCCCGAACCCCGGGCACGCCGGGGTGGGCTTGTGGAGACGTCAGACCGGATCGCGGGAACGCCGATGCCGCACGGGTGCGCGGGCGCGCCCATGCTGCCGGAGGCCGTGGGCCCCCTGTATCCAGGAAACCGCGAAAGACGAGGCGGCACCACCCCCTGTGGACAAGGGTGGTGCCGCCTCCGCCTGCGGTTCCGTTCCTACACCGCCGTGGGATTCAGGGATGACAAGGATGCCTGTGTCGTCGGCCTCCGATGTCAGGGCGGACCGGGGTTGAAGACGGCGTGTGTGCCCACCCGGCGCCAGACCACGTGCGGCTCGCCGGGGAAGCGCTCGTCGCCGTACTCCCATGTGGCGCGCCCGTCGGGTGCCCAGGTCATCTCGTAGACCCCGGGGGCTCCCTGCACGCCCTTGACCCGCAGGCCCGGTCGGAATTCCCCCTTCTGCACGTCGGGTGCGAACTCGGTGGTGACCACCTTCCGGAAACGCTCCGCCTGTCGCCGCGTCAGTTTCCTGAAGTCGGCCCGGAACCGGGGGGTGGTGGCGAACGTGGCCAGTGTCCTCAGCGCTCCTCGTCTTCCAGAGCGTCGAACATCGACTCCGCGTCCTCGAACTCCTCGGTCAGGCCCGCGGCGATCTGCTCGCTGGCCTCGCGCTCACCCTGCTGCCAGTCGCGGTCCCAGAACCACGTCTGGTCGGCGGGCACCGAGGTCATGCCCCTGAGCGTGACCTGACCGTTCTCCGCGATGGCGAACTCGACCTCGTCGCCCTCACGGATGTGCAGGGCCTCGGCGATCTCGCGGGGCAGGGTCACCTGGTTCTTGCGACGCATCACCGCACGTCGACGTCTCGCCTTCGTCTCGCTCATGGGTGGGGTCCTTCCGGCTGGTGGGCCTGCCCCGGAGCTTCCCTTCCCCGGGCAGGGCGATCGTGCTCCCGGGCTTCCCGCACCGGAGTCACGGTTCCAGGATGACTCCAACAGTCGGACAGTTCAACTTTCCTACCAGGGATTTGCCGTCGGACAGCTCGGCGGAAAGACGAAGAGGCGGCACCACCCCCTGTGGACAAGGGTGGTGCCGCCTCTGTCGTGCTGCCTCTACTGTTCCGGTTCCACGGCCGTGCCGCCTCCGCTGTGCAGGGCGCCGCCGACCGTGACCGACCGACCTGGCTGTCCGAAACCCCTCCGGGCCCGGACCGGCTGCTCAGGTCGTGTAGTCGGCGTTGATCCGGATGTACCCCTCGGTCAGGTCGCAGCCGTAGACCGTGAAGGCGCCGTCCGCGATGCCCAAGCCGACGCCGATCACCACCTCGTCGCCCTTCATGTGCTGGGCGGCGCGCTCCAGCACCTCGTCCGTGGCCTCCGCCGGGTAGGTCTCCACGTCGCCGAAGGAGATACGCACGTTGTCGGGGAGGATGTCGGTCTCCTCCTCGCACTTGCCGACCGCCATCGTCACCCGGCCCCAGTTGGGGTCCGCGCCGTGCACGGCGGTCTTCACCAGCGGGGAGTTCACCACGGCCTTGGCCACCCGCTTGGCCTGGGCGTCGTCGCGCGCGCCGGTCACGCGCACCTCGATCAGCTTGCTGGCGCCCTCGCCGTCGGAGGCGATCATCCGCACCAGCTTCAGGGCCACCTCGTACAGCGCCGCCTCGAACTCCGCCGCGTCCACCGGCCCGGCCAGGCCGTTGGCGAACACCGCCGCCGAGTCGCTGGTGGAGGTGTCGGTGTCGATGCTCAGCGCGTTGAACGTGCGGTCCACCACCCGGCGGAACACCTCGTCCAGCACCGGCTGCTCCAGCTCGGCGTCGGTGAAGAACCAGGCCAGCATGGTCGCCATGTTCGGCTCGATCATGCCCACGCCCTTGGCGATGCCCGTCAGCGTCGCCCCGCCCACCGTCGCCGTGGCGGTCTTGGGCCGGGTGTCGGTGGTCATCATCGCCGCGGCCGAGCGGTCCAGGTCGGCCGGGGGGAACTCCGCGGGCAGCGCGTCCAGGTAGGCGCGGACCTTCTCGATCGGGTACGGGCGGCCGATCACCCCGGTGGAGGCGACCAGCACCTCCTCGGGCGGCACCCCCGCCGCCCGCGCCACGCGCTCCTGGAGTTCGCGGGCGTGGCTGTCACCGACCCTGCCCGTGGCCACGTTGGCGTTGCGGGCGATCACCGCTACCCCCCGCGCACTACCGTCGGCCGCCGAGCGGCGGCTCAGCAGCACGCTGGGTCCGGCGAACCGCGACCGGGTGAACACGGCGGACACGCGGGCGGGGACCTCCGACACCACCGCGAAGAAGTCGTCGTTGGGGTCCTTGATCCCGATGTTTCCGGCCACGCCGCGGAAACCTGCGGGCACGGGGGTCTGGCTGCTCATCGTCCTCCTCGGGGCTTCTCCGGCGCCAGACTACTCCGCCGCGTGCCGCGGCCCTCATTACGGCTGCGACCTGCGGGGGTTTCGTCCTGTGCACCTCCCGAACCCGTGTGACAACAACCTGATAACGGGGTATCGCCGGAAGACGAGACCACCCGGGGGGAGGCGTGTTGTGCGTGATGGTGACTGGCTCACGGAGACAGGGGCGCGGATTCGGGGCGTTCTGAAGGTGATGGTGGACGCCGGGTGGCTGCCCGGCGGAGCCGCCGTGATCGGCACCGGCGGCATGTGGGAGTTCGTCGCCGTCGGCCGCATCGACGGCGAGCACGACACCGCCCCGGACGTGGCCTACGACGTCGCGAGCCTGACGAAGGTCATGGCGACCTGGCCGCTGGTCGGCCAGGCGGTCGCCGAGGGGATCATGGACCTGGACGCCCCGATGTCGGAGTACCTGGACGTGGACCACCTGCCCGGCGCGGATGTCACCACGCGGCAGATCCTCACCCACACCGGCCGCCTCAACCCGGTGACCTGGCTGGAGAGGTACGTGGGCACCGACCAGGACCTCGCGGAGGCGATCCTCGCCGACCCGTTGGAGGAACCCGGCTACGCCTACGTCGACCGCGGCTTCATCCTGCTCGGCATGCTCCTGGAACGCCTCTACGGCACGGGCCTGGACCGGCTGGCCCGCGACCTGTGGGAGCAGATGGGCATGCGCTCCACCACCTTCGGCCCCCTGACGCGTTCGCCCGGCGTGGCGCCCACCGAACGCCGCATCCCCGGAGCCGCCCCCACCTGGGGGGTGGTGCACGACGAGGCGGCCGCGCTGATGGGCGGCGTGGCGGGGCACGCCGGGGTGTTCAGCACCGCCATCGACCTCGGCGCGTTCACCCGCGAGATCCTGCGGATGCACGACGGGGGACAGGGGCCGGTGCCCTCCTCCTACGTGCGCGCGAGCTGGCAGCCGCACGTGGACGCGGGGGCCAGGCTGTGGCGCGGCCTGGGCTGGCTGGTCACCCCGGAGGGGGTGGTCTACCACAACGGTTTCACCGGGACGAGCCTGTTCATGCACCCGCAGAGCGGCCGGTACGTCGGCATGCTCACCAACGCCGTGCACTACGGGCGCGACCGGACCGGGCTGGTGGACCTGCGGTCGGCCGCGCGGTCGGCGCTCACGCCGCAGGCGCACGAGTCCTCGTCCTGAGGCGGGTGGCGACTGCTGACGCGGGCGTTGGGAGCGCACCCACGCGGTGGACCGGGGCCGGGGCAGGAGGCGGCTGCGTCAGTAGGGAAACCCCACATGCCGCACCGCCCACGTTTTCGGACGACGCGTGCGCGCGTCACGTCCCGGCGGGGTCCTGCCCGAAGGCGTCACGCCCCGGAGGAGTCACGCCTCCGAGGCGCCGCGGATCGCTTCGGCGAGCCCGCCCAGGAGGTCGGCCAGCCCCGCGGGGCCGGGGACGACCAGGTCGGCGGCCTCGGCCACGGCGGTGACCTCGTCCGAGGACGAGCACACCTTCAGGCCCTCGACGCCCTGGGACCGCAGCCCCGCCACGGCGTCGAACGCGGGCAGGTCGCCGAGGTCGTCACCGGCGTAGAGCACCGCTCGCGGGCCCGTCTCGGCGACGAGCGCGGTGAGCGCCGCGCCCTTGTCCACACCCTGTGGACGGAGCTCGACCACCATCCGGCCCGGCTCCACCTGGAGGTCCGACCGCCGCGCCAGTTCGCTCAGGGAGGGCGTGAGCAGGGCGAGCGCGCCGTCCGGGTCGGCGGTGCGCCTGGTGTGCACCGCCAGCGAGCGCCCCTTGTCCTCGATCCAGGTGCCCTCCGGGGCGCCCAGGTCGTCGAGCAGGCCGGGCAGCTCCTCGCGCACCACCGCCACGCCGGGCGGCGCGGGCGCCGCGGCCACGCGCCCGCCCTCCCAGCGCTCGGCGCCGTAGTGGCCCAGCACGGTGATGCCGGGCACCCGGTCCAGGCCGCCCAGCCGCACCGCCGTCTCGGCGGGGCGGCCGGTGACCACGGCGACCGAGCCCAGGAGCCCGGCCAGGTCGGCGAGCACGTCCACGATCCCCGGGTAGGGGGCGGACGTGCGCGGGTCGGCCACGATGGGCGCGAGAGTGCCGTCGAAGTCGAAGGCGGCCAGCGCCCGCTCGGGTGCGGCGAGGAAGGCGTCGAGCGCGGTGCGTCCGGCGTCCGTGCTGGGTTGGGGCAGGGACATGGAGGGCCTTTCCGGTGGGGCCGCGGGTGCGGGCCGGGCGGGACCGCCAGACTACCGACGCGCTCCCGCGCCGACGGGACTCCACCGCGTGTGTGACGATTGTTTCAGCGGATGTCCGTGCGGTGTCGTGCGTTCGGTCGGCCTCGTGGGACGGCGCTGCCGCTCTCCGTCGCGGGGGTGGCCCGGACGGAGGGCGCCGGCGGGACGGCGGGTGTCGTCACCGGGGCGCGGGGTGGGTACGAACGACCCAAAGGAGAAGAGGGATACGGGAAACGTCAGAGCTGGATGCCCAGCTGGCGTGCGTTGCGTTGACGGCGGCGGTCGGCGCGCAGCCGACGCAGCCGCTTGACGGTCATCGGGTCGAAGGCGAGGGCCTCCGGCCGTTCCACCAGCCCGTTCAGCAGCTGGTAGTAGCGGGTCGCGGAGAACCCGAACTCGTCACGGATCGCCTGTTCCTTGGAGCCCTCGAACTTCCACCACTGGCGTTCGAAGGCGAGGATGCGCTGCTCGCGCTCGGCGAGGGCCGACTGACCGTCTTCGGTCGGACCGATATTCGGCATGGGACACCCCCTGGACGGGAAATTGGTTTGTCCGGATCGGCCCGACTCATGCTAGCGACTCGACATGCCGGATGAGGAGCCGAAACCGCAGGACTGGCACCAGGGATACAGTTACGTTTTCTACCCCTCAGGCCACTTGTCCACGCCTGAATCCTGTGCTCGTGACAGAATTGCCGGGGTCCGGGGAGGGCCGCGTGGAACGTCGACCGCATCGTTCGAGGGAGCCTGACGTGCTCGGGGGCAACAGCCGCAACAGGATACACACACGCCGCGCCCGTGGCGGGGCCAGCGCGGTCTTCGCGGCCGCCACCGCCGCCGTCCTCGGTCTGACCTCGGCTCCGGCCGCGGCGGACCTGATCCCCGACTACCGGCCCGAGCAGTGGGGACTCCAGGCCGTGGGGGCGCCGCAGCTGTGGGAGGAGAACCAGGGCCAGGGCGCCACGGTCGCGCTTCCGGGCGTCTCCGTCGACGAGGGGCACCCGGACCTGGTCGACAACGTCCAGCTGGACACGCGGTTCGGTGAGAACGACGGCGACGTCGAGCAGGGCAACGCCGCGGCCGGGCTGGTCGCGGCCCACGGGTACGGCAGGGACGCCGACGGCGGCGTCCTGGGCGTGGCGCCCGAGGCCACCATGCTCGTGCTGCCCACGCAGGACCGGCTCGACGAGGCCGTGCGGTTCGCCTCCCAGGAGGGCGCCCAGGTCATCCTGCTGCCCGAGCCCGCCGGACCCGACCTCGCCGAGGCCACCCAGGAGGCCTCCGACAACGGCGCGCTGGTCGTCGGCCCGGCGGGGGAGGACGAGGACCCCAACGTGCTCACCGTCGCGGGGACCGACCAGGACGGAGCCCTCATCGAGGGCGCGCCCGGGGCCGGGATGATCGCGCTGACCGCACCCGGCGCCGACCTGGTCACGTCGGGACCGGAGCCGGGCCAGACCGAGGTGACCGGGGCCCCCTACGCCGCGGCGATGGTCGCCGGGGCCGCCGCCCTGATGCGCGCGGAGCACCCGCAGCTGCGGCCCGACCAGGTCCGCGACGCCCTGGTGGACGGCTCCCAGCCCGGCCCCGACGGCCTGCCCGCGCTGCACCTGCCCAGCGCGGAGCAGCAGGCGTCCGGCGTCGCCCAGGACATCCCGCTCATCGACGAGGACCTGGCCGGGCAGGGCGAGCAGTCGGGGCTGGTGCCCGCGTGGGCGTGGTTCGTCACCGTCGGCGCCGTCGTGGTCCTGGGCCTGCTCGTCCTGGTGGTGTGGGTGCGCCGCTCCAACACCGACCCCTACGGAGTGAAGGCCGAGCGCCGCGAGCAGGACGAGCTGATCGCCGCCGAGCGCGCCGCGGAGGCCGCGCCCGCCAGCCGCCGACGCAAGGGCGGACGCCGCCGCAAGACGCGCGGCAACTGAGCCGCGACTGAGTGACCGGAGCCGTCCGTGTCCACCCCTCGGGGGAGGGCACGGGGCGGCTCTGCCGTTCCGGGGCTTCCCCGGCTTTCGCGCGCCCCTCCCGGAGGCTCCCGGCCCGTTCCCGCGCCCCCGCCGGGACGCCCCGGTTCCGGACGCCCCGGTTCCGGACGCCCCTGTCGCACCCCGGCTCCGGTTCCGGACGCGCCGTAACCGGCGGGCGCACGGCACCGCCGGTGTGGGGCCGCTCACACCCCCGCGCCGAGGGCGGGGCCGTTAAGCACTGGCGTCCGGCTCCGCCCGGCGGATAGCGTCCTCACCGCCGGGCACCCCGCCCCGGGGCTCCCACGACAGGGCGGAGAAGCACATGACGCGCATGGCCGACGGCAGCGCTGGCGACGCCGACTACGGTGTCATCGCCCGCACCTACACCGACCACCGCCGTCCCGACCCGCGGATCGCGGCCGCCGTGCACCGCGCGCTCGGCGACGCGCGCACGGTCCTCAACATCGGCGCGGGCGCGGGTTCCTACGAGCCCCTGGACCGCGAGGTCACCCCGGTGGAACCCTCCGCCAGCATGCGGGCCAAACGCCCGGACGCCCTGCCCGCGGCGGTCGACGCCGTCGCCGAGAGCCTCCCCTTCCCCGACGGGGCCTTCGACGCCGCCATGACCACGTTCAGCGTCCACCAGTGGCGCGACCTGGAGGCCGGGCTGGCCGAGGCCCGGCGGGTCACCACGGGCCCCGTGGCCGTGCTCACCTGCGACCCGGACCTGGTCCGCGACTTCTGGCTCCACGAGTACGCGCCCGAGGTCCTGGACACCGAGGCCCGCCGCTACCCGGCGATCGCCGACCTGGCCGCGGGGCTGGGCGGTTCCACCAGCGTCGTGCCCGTCCCCGTGCCCCTGGACTGCTCCGACGGGTTCAACGAGGCCTACTACGGGCGGCCGGAGGGTCTGCTGGAGGTGGGCGCGCGCCTGTCCTGCTCGGCGTGGAGCTTCGTGGACGAGGCGGTGCACGAACGCTTCACCGCCCACCTGTCCCGGGACCTGGCCGACGGGACCTGGGACCGCCGGTTCGGACACCTGAGGGGAGTGCCCGAACTGGAGGGTTCGCTGGTGCTGGTGGTGTCGCTCCCCGACTAGGCGCGGGTCCGCACGGCTCCGCCCGCCGGTCGGGGCCCGGCGGGCGCGCCGGGCGGTCCTCCCGGCCGGAACCGGACACCGGACACGGTGCGTGGTCGCCGCACGTCACGGACCCCCGACGGGCTGTGACGTCACGTCTGCGCGTGCATATGTAAGCAACGCCGGACGGGCTTGACGCGGACACCCGGGGCGGCAAGGCTTTGGAGAATGTCACCCCTCGAAGCGTCTCCTCTGCCCTCACGGGGCGAGCCGCGGGCCGTGATCGCGCCCGAGTTCCGCAACCTCGTCAACGGGCGCGTCCGCCTCTCCGAGTACGACCCCAAATGGCCCTACCTGTTCCGGCGCGAGGACGGGAGGATCCGCGCCGCCCTCGGCGGCCGCGTGCTGCTCTTCGAGCACGTCGGCTCCACCGCGGTGCCCGGCCTCGCCGCCAAACCCTGCGTGGACCTGCTGCTCCTCGTCGCCGACTCCTCGGACGAGGCCGCCTACCTGCCCGACCTCGAAGCCGCCGGGTACTCCCTGGTGATCAGGGAGCCCGACTGGTACGAGCACCGGGTGTTCAAGGGCTCCGAGGTCAACCTCAACCTGCACGTGTTCAGCCGGGGGTGCGAGGAGGCCGAGCGCATGCGCCGCTTCCGCGACCACCTCATCGCCGACGCCGAAGCGCGCGAGCGCTACACCGCGGTCAAGCGCGAGCTGGTGGGGCGGACCTGGGACCGCATCCAGGACTACGCCGACGCCAAGAGCGGCATCGTCCGGCAGCTCCTCGCCGAGGCGGACGCCGGGAGGGGCGCCGCCGACTGACCGGTTCCGGCCGACCGGGCCGCGGCCGAGGGCGTGTACCGTCTCCCGGCGGCGGATACGCCCCCGCCCTGCGGGCTCAGCCCAGCGAGCGCAGCTGGTCCTGGAACCACCGGCGCGGCGGCAGCGCCACCGCCGCCTCGGCCAGCCGCTCCCTGCGCCTGCGCCGCTCCTCAGCGGGCATCGACAGCGCCTCGTGCAGCGCCTCCGCCGTCTCCACGGTGTCGTAGGGGTTGACCAGCAGCGCGTGCCCGCCCAGCTCGTCGGCCGCCCCCGCCTCGTGCGACAGCACCAGCACCGAGTCCCGCTCCGACAGGACCGGGCCCTCCTTGGCGACCAGGTTCATGCCGTCCCGGATCGGGTTTACCAGCAGCACGTCGGCCATCTGGAACGAGGCCAGCGAACGCGGGTAGTCGTCGTTGACCTCCAGGATCAGCGGCGTCCACTCCGGGGTCGCGAACTCCTCGTTGATCTCCTTGGCGGTCCGCAGCACCGCGTCGGTGTACTCCCGGTACTCCGGCACGTCGCCCCGGCTCGGGTAGGCGAACGCCAGGTGGGTCACCCGCCCCCGCCACTCCGGGCGGGCGGTCAGCAGCTCGCGGTAGGCCTCCAGGCCCCGCACGATGTTCTTGGACAGCTCGGTGCGGTCCACCCGCACGATCAGCCTCGTGTCGCCGACCGCGTCCCTCAGGGTGCTCCGGCGCGAGGCCACGGCCGGGTCGGCGGCGCTCTGGCGCAGCCCCTCCTCGTCCGCGCCCAGGGCGTGCACGCCCACCCCGACCACCCGGCCGCCGTGCTCCACGGTGCGCCGCTCGAAGTCGACCTTCGCGCGCAGGATCTCCTCGCAGCAGCGCAGGAAGGCCTCCGCCCAGCGCGGGCTCAGGAAGCCCAGCCGGTCCGCGCCCAGCATGCCCTCCAGCAGCTCGCGCGCGACCTGCCCGGGCAGCATCCGGAAGTACTCCGGGGGAGCCCACGGGGTGTGCGAGAAGTGGGCGATGCGCAGGTCGGGGCGGCGCGCGCGCAGGATCCGCGGCACCAGCGCCAGGTGGTAGTCCTGCACGGCGACGCGGGCGCCCTCGGCGGCGCCCGCCACCAGGGCCTCGGCGAACGCGTTGTTGTAGGCGGTGTAGTCCTCCCACGTCCGCCGGAAGTGCGAGCCGAAGGACGGCTTGTTGGGGGTGTCGTACAGCATGTGCTGCACGAACCACAGGGTCGAGTTGGCCACTCCGGTGTAGGCGCTGTCGAAGGTCTGCCGGGGGATGTCCAGCATGTGGACCCGCATGCCGTCCAGGTCGTGGGCCTGGTCCAGCCGGGCCTGCGGCGCCTCCGCGGCGGCCCGCCGGTCGGCGTCGGACAGGGCGGCGCACACCCAGATGCTGTCGATCTCGGTGGCGACCGAGATCATTCCCGACACCAGTCCGCCCCCGCCGCGCCGGTGCTCCAGCGAGCCGTCGTCGGCGGTCGAGAAGGACACGGGTCCTCTGTTGGAGGCGATGAGGATCTGTGCCTTGTCCACGTGGTGGTCCTCTCGGAGAAAAAGCGGTCGGGGCGGGGCGGTGGTGAAAGGGGGTCGCACCTTATGTCTCGCCTGTCGACAGCCGCCCCAAACCCCGCGCGGGTCAGCGGGGGTGCGCGTCACACGGCCGCCGCGCCGGGGGCGCGCCCCACCGGCCCGGACCAGCGCCGTCTCACCATGTGAGCCGTTTCGTGTTACCCGGGTCACCAGGCGTGGAAAACCGGTCGGCACCTCCGTTACAGTTGCGGTGCGGATCCGACAGGACCAGCACAAAACTTCATATTGCTCATCCAGAGGGGTGGAGGGACCGGCCCTGCGAAGCCCCGGCAACCATTCCAGCACGTGACACCCGCGAACCCGCGGGACGGCTGGGACAGGTGCCAACTCCGGCCTGGGGACAAGGTGTCCGCCAGGAAAGATGAGGGGAGACGCCTCGCCATGGCGATTGCCGCCACCGAACCCACCGCCGCCCGCTCCTTCGGCCCCGGCACCGCGCTCTCCTGTCGCGAGTGCGGCGAGCGCTACGAACTCACCCCCCGGTTCGCCTGCGAGTTCTGCTTCGGCCCCCTTGAGGTCGCCTACGACTTCGGGACCGTCACCCGCGCCGACATCGAGAGCGGCCCCAAGAGCATCTGGCGCTACCGCTCCCTCCTGCCCGTCCCGGCCAACGTCGCCGAGCTGCCCAACATGGCCCCCGGCCTGACCCCGCTGGTGCGCGCCGACCGCCTCGCCGCCGAGCTGGGCCTGGACTCCCTGCACGTCAAGGACGACTCCGGCAACCCCACGCACTCCTTCAAGGACCGCGTGGTCGCCATCGCCGTCGAGGCCGCCCGCACCTTCGGGTTCACCACCCTGTCCTGCTCCTCCACCGGAAACCTGGCCGGAGCCGTCGGCGCGGCCGCCGCGCGCGCCGGGTTCGAGTCCTGCGTGTTCATCCCCGCCGGGCTGGAGGAGGCCAAGGTCGTCATGGCCGCCGTCTACGGCGGCAAGGTCGTGGCCATCGACGGCAACTACGACGACGTCAACCGCTTCTGTTCCGAGCTCATCGGCGACCCGGTGGGCGAGGGCTGGGGCTTCGTCAACGTCAACCTGCGCCCCTACTACGGCGAGGGCTCCAAGACGCTGGCCTACGAGATCGCCGAACAGCTCGGCTGGCGCCTGCCCGAGCAGATCGTCGTCCCGATCGCCTCCGGCTCCCAGCTCACCAAGATCGACAAGGGCTTCCAGGAACTGGTCAAGCTCGGCCTGGTCGAGGACCGCCCGTACCGGATCTTCGGCGCCCAGGCCACGGGCTGCTCCCCGGTCGCGCAGGCCTGGGACAAGGGCATCGACGTCATCCAGCCGGTCAAGCCCGACACCATCGCCAAGTCGCTGGCCATCGGCAACCCGGCCGACGGGCCCTACGTGCTGGACATCGCCAAGCGCACGGGCGGATCGGTGGAGCACGTGGGCGACGACGAGATCGTCGACTCCATCAAGCTCCTCGCCCGCACCGAGGGCATCTTCGCCGAGACCGCGGGCGGCGTCACCACCGGCGTGCTGCGCAAGCTCGTCCGCGAGGGCAGGCTCGACCCCAAGGCCGAGACGGTCGTGCTCAACACCGGCGACGGGCTCAAGACCCTGAACGCCGTCGACGCCGGGGTGAGCGCCACGATCAAGCCGTCGCTGAGCGCCTTCACCGACGCCGGTCTGGCCTAGCCAGCGTCCTTCGGGGCCTCCGCTTCGCTTCAGCCCGTGTTCGGGCGCCCTTCGATGCGGGAATCGGGTTGAAGGAGCGCAGTGGTGTCTCCGGCGGAGCCCCTCAGGCAACAGGATTCGGGTCCTGCTGCCCCGACCACCCGTCATCTCCCACGAGAAGGAAGTCCGCCATGAGCGCCAGCGTCCGCGTGCCCACCATCCTGCGCACCTACACCAACGACGCCTCCGAGGTCACCGCCGAGGGCGCCACCCTGGCCGAGGTCATCGACGACCTGGAGGCCAACTACCCCGGCATCCGCGCCCGCATCCTGGACGACGGCGGCAAGGTGCGCCGCTTCGTCAACGTCTACATCGGCGACGAGGACGTGCGCTTCGAGAAGGGCCTCCAGACCGAGGTCGCCGACGGCGCCCAGGTCTCCATCATCCCGGCGGTCGCCGGGGGCTGCTGAGCCCCGCCGTGAGGGGCGGCCGCGGCGCGACAGGGCGCCGGGCCGCCCCTTCGCCGTCCTCCGCGACCCGCGTGGCAGGGCGCTCCGGAAAACCCGGTGCGCCCGTGACCGCCGCTCCCTAGCCTGGGCGTATGGGCATCGAGATCCGGCTGTTCCGGGAGTCCGACAGGGAAGCGGTCATCGCTCTGGCACTGCGCGCGTGGGAACCGGTGCACGCCTCGCTGCGCCGGGTCCTGGGCGAGGAGGTCTACCCGGCCCTGGTCCCGGACTGGCGGCGCAGCCAGTACGACGAGGTGGCCGGGAGCGTCGACTCCGGGGGCCAGCGCGTGTGGGTCGCCGAGGCCGACGGAGCGGTCGCGGGCTTCGCCACCGCCAGGATGCTGCCCGAGGACGACATGGGGGAGATCCACCTGCTCGCCGTCGACCCCGACCACCAGGGGCGGGGCGTGGGGACGGCGCTGACCGGGGCCGCCACCGACTGGATCCGCGAGCAGGGCGCGATGGTGGCCATGGTCGAGACGGGCGGCGACGACGGGCACGCCCCGGCCCGCGCCACCTACGAGCGCGCCGGCTACACCGCGCTGCCCGTCGTGCGGTACTTCCGCAAGCTGTGATGCCGAGCGGCCCGTCCCCGGCCCGCCGCACCGCCCCGTTCCTGCTCGTAGGCTGGAGGGGATTCCGGTCGAACGAGGGTGGAGATGTCGGCGACGCGGCTGTTGGTCCTGGGTGTGGTGCGCATGGAGGGGCAGGCCCACGGGTACCGGGTGGGCCGTCAGCTCCTGGACTGGGGCACGGAGCACTGGGCCAACATCAAGTGGGGCTCCATCTACCACGCCCTGCGCAAGCTCTCCCAAGAGGGCAGGCTGCGCGAGTTCGTCGCCGAGGGGGACGAGGTGGTCGACCGCGTCTCCTACGCGATCACCGAGGAGGGCGAGGCCGAACTCCACCGCCTCATCCGCCGGGGGCTGTCCCACAGGGGGGACCCCGCGATGCTCTTCGCGGCGGTCACCCTCATGCCCGCCCTGCCGCGCGCGGAGGTCGTCGCGCTGCTGGAACAGCGCCTGGAGCTGCTGGAGAGGACCGACGAGGATCTGCGGCCCTCCGAGGGCTGGGGCGAGCCCGCGCACGTGCGCGAACTCTTCGTCCTGTGGCGGGGCACGATCGGGGCCGAGGCCCGCTGGACGCGTGAACTCGCCGCCTCCCTGCGGGCCGGGGAGTACACCATGGCCGACGACGGCCCCGATGCTTTCGGGCTGCCCCCAAGGCCTGGGGCCTTCGGCCCGCCCCCGGCGTCGGGGACGGTCGCCCGCGACCGCTGACCCGGCGGCCCGTCCGCTCCCGTCGGCTCCGCAGCCTCGGCTCTCCCCGCCCGTGCGGGCCTCTGTCGCCGGGGCCGCCTTACCGGGGGCGCGGGCCAGGTTCTTATTAAACTTTGAATATCTCGTCCGGTGGTGCACACTCTCTCTCGTACTCAAGTTTTAATAAGGAGAGGGATGATCCACACACGTGGGCTGACCCGGGACTTCCGGGTCGGTAAGGAGGTCGTCCAGGCCGTCCGCGGCGTCGACATCGACGTCGCCGAGGGCGAGCTGGTCGCCCTGCTCGGACCGAACGGCGCGGGGAAGTCGACCACGCTGCGCATGCTCACCACCCTGCTCGAACCCACCTCGGGCACCGCCGTGGTGGCGGGGCACGACGTCCGCACCGCGCCCGCCGAGGTACGCCGCAGGATCGGCTTCGTCGGCCAGGGGCACGGCGCCGGAGAGGACCAGCGGGCCAGGGAGGAGCTGTACACGCAGGGGCTGCTGTACGGGCTCGACCGGCGCACCGCGCGCCGCCGCGCCGACGGGCTCCTGGACCAGTTGGAGCTGGGCACCGCCGCCGACCGGGAGGTCACCAAGCTCTCCGGCGGACAGCGCAGGCGCCTCGACATCGCCATGGGGCTCATCCACGAGCCGGGGCTGCTGTTCCTGGACGAGCCCTCCACCGGGCTCGACCCGCACAGCCGCGCCAACCTGTGGGAGCACATCACCCGGCTGCGCGACCGGACGGGGACCACGGTCGTGCTCACCACCCACTACCTCGACGAGGCCGACGACATGGCCGAGCGGGTCCTGGTGATCGACCACGGTCGGGTCATCGCCGACGGCACCGCCGACGAGCTCAAGGGCAAGGTCTCCGGTGACCTGGTCACCCTCACCGTGCCGGACGCCGAACTGGCGCGCACCGCCGCCGAGGTCGCCGAACGGGTGCCCTCCGCCGGGACCGCGGAGGTGCTCGCGGAAGCGGGGCGCGACGCCGAGGTGCGCCTGCGCGTGGAACGCGGGGACACCGTGCTGCCCGAGCTGCTGCGCGGGCTGGACGCGGCAGGTGTCCCGCTGCTCTCCGTCCGGGTGCAGCGGCCCACCCTGGACGACGTGTTCCTGACCCTGACCGGACGCAGCCTGAGGGAGGAGGGCGCATGAGTTCCCACGAGGTGACCGCGACCCCGGCGGAGGAGGCCGAGACGCGGACGGCCGGGGCGACCGCAGTGCGGGGGCCGGGCCCGGTGCGCGACACCGTGACCGTCTTCGCCCGCCAGATGCGTCCGTTCCTGCACCGGCCGCTGATGCTGTTCTTCGGCATGCTGCAACCGGTGCTGTACCTGGTGCTGTTCGCGCCGCTGCTGACGGGGCTGGCCGGTGCCGAGGGGCAGGACCCGTGGCAGTGGTTCGTCCCCGGCCTGCTGGTGATGCTCGGCCTGTTCACGGCCGGGTTCGCCGGTTTCGGGCTGCTGCCGGAGATGTCCTCCGGAGCGCACGAGCGGCTGCTGGCCACCCCGGTGAGCCGGGTGTCGCTGCTGCTGGGGCGGGTCCTGCGCGACGTGGTGATGATGCTGGCGCAGATGGTGCTCATCCTCGTGCTGGTGGTGCCGCTCGGGTTCCAGGCGTCGTTGGCGGGCGCCGTCGTGGGGCTGCTCCTGCTCGCCGTCCTGGGCGCCGGGCTGGCCACGCTGTCCTACCTGGCGGCCCTGGCGGTCAAGCAGACCTACGTGTTCGCGCCCATCGTGCAGACGCTGATCATGCCGCTGATGCTGCTGTCCGGCGTGCTGCTGCCGATGGAGCTGGCACCGCCGTGGCTGTACGCGCTCTCGCGGGCCAACCCGGTGGCCTACGTGGTGGACGCCGAACGCGCCCTGTTCGCCGGGCAGTGGGACGCCTCGGTCGCCGTCGGCTGGGCCGTGGCGGTGGTGCTGGCGGTCGCCGCGCTGGCCGGGGGGTCGCGGGCGATGCGCCGCCTCAGCTCCTGACCCGGGCGCCGCTGCCGCGGGTCGGGCCGAGGTCCGGCCGGAGCCGGGGGCGAAGCCCGGCCGGGGGCAGTGGAACAGGGCCGGAGCCGCGCGCCGGGAGAGGTCGGAACCGGTGCGCGGCTCCGTCCGCTCAGCGCGGAAAACCCGCATGTCATGCGGTGTTTGTGCAGGTAGATGGGGAAATGCCGGGACGGGAAATCGTGACCACATCGTTTGCACTCGCCGGGGGCGAGTGCTAAAAAGGGAACTGGTTAGCACTCGCCTTCACTGAGTGCTAACCGGATCGAGGCTGCGAGATCGCGGCTCCCGGCAGCAGGGTTGCCGGGAGGTTCCGCGGTCGTCCGTCGCGGGCGCATGCCTCGTCCCATCGCGTATCAGCCCGGTCACGGGAGGACAAGAACTCAATGGCAGCCAAACTGATCGCGTTCGACGAGGAGGCCCGTCGCGGCCTCGAGCGCGGCATGAACCAGCTCGCTGACGCCGTCAAGGTCACGCTCGGCCCCAAGGGCCGCAACGTCGTCCTGGAGAAGAAGTGGGGCGCCCCCACGATCACCAACGACGGTGTCTCCATCGCCAAGGAGATCGAGCTCGAGGACCCGTGGGAGAAGATCGGGGCCGAGCTGGTCAAGGAGGTCGCCAAGAAGACCGACGACGTCGCGGGTGACGGCACCACCACCGCCACCGTGCTCGCCCAGGCGCTCGTTCGCGAGGGCCTGCGCAACGTCGCCGCCGGCGCCAACCCGATCAGCCTCAAGCGCGGCATCGAGTCCGCCGTCGCGCGCATCAACGAGGAGCTCGGCAACCTCTCCAAGGACATCGAGACCAAGGAGCAGATCGCCTCCACCGCCTCGATCTCCGCCGGCGACCCCCAGATCGGCGAGACCATCGCCGAGGCCATGGACAAGGTCGGCAAGGAAGGCGTCATCACGGTCGAGGAGGGCCAGACCTTCGGGCTGGAGCTCGAGCTCGCCGAGGGCATGCGCTTCGACAAGGGCTACATCTCGCCCTACTTCGCCACCGACCTGGAGCGCATGGAGACGGTCCTCGAGGACCCCTACATCCTCATCGTCAACTCCAAGATCTCGAACAACAACGAGTTCCTGCCGGTCGTCGAGAAGGTCCTCCAGGCCGGCCGCCCGCTGGTCGTCATCGCCGAGGACCTGGAGGGCGGCGCCCTCCAGACGCTGGTCGTCAACAAGATCCGCGGCACCTTCAAGTCCGTCGCCGTCAAGGCCCCGGGCTTCGGTGACCGCCGCAAGGCCCAGCTCGGCGACATCGCCGTGCTGACCGGCGGCCAGGTCATCACCGAGGAGGTCGGCCTCAAGCTGGAGAGCACCGAGCTCGACATGCTCGGCCGCGCCCGCAAGATCGTCGTCACCAAGGACGAGACCACCATCGTGGACGGCGCCGGTGACGCCACCGCGATCGCCGGTCGCGTGAACGAGATCCGCAACGAGATCGAGCGCACCGACTCCGACTACGACCGCGAGAAGCTCCAGGAGCGTCTCGCCCGCCTGGCCGGCGGCGTGGCCGTCATCAAGGCCGGTGCCGCCACCGAGGTGGAGCTCAAGGAGCGCAAGCACCGCATCGAGGACGCCGTCCGCAACGCCAAGGCCGCGGTCGAGGAGGGCATCCTGCCCGGCGGCGGTGTCGCCCTGCTCCAGGCCAGCGTCCCGGCCTTCGAGAAGCTGGAGCTGGAGGGCGACGAGGCCATCGGCGCCGACATCGTGCGCCGCGCCATCGCCGAGCCGCTCAAGCAGATCGCGATCAACGCCGGCCTCGAGGGCGGCGTCGTGGCGGAGAAGGTCAAGAACCTGGAGCCCGGGTTCGGCCTGAACGCCGCCACCGGCGAGTACACCGACCTGTTCAAGGACGGCGTCATCGACCCGACCAAGGTCACCCGCTCGGCTCTGCAGAACGCGGCTTCCATCGCCGGTCTGTTCCTGACCACCGAGGCCGTCATCGCCGAGAAGCCGGAGAAGGCCGCCGCTCCCGCCGGCGACCCGACCGGTGGCATGGGCGGCATGGACTTCTAGCAGGTCCGTGAGACCTCGGGCCCCCGGGCCCGCAGGTGTCTGAGGTCCGGATACGCGACCTCGCCCGCGACGACCGGGCGGCCCCTTCGGGGGTCGCCCGGTTTCGCCTTTTCCGGGGTGGGGCGCGGCGCTCTTCCTCGTGCCGAACCGGGGGTGTTCCGCGAAGCGTCGGACGGGCGCGGGCGCAGCGGAGCCCCGGGGGCGTGCGCCCGCCGGGTTCCGGCCCGGCCAGCGGTACCCCCGAGGGCGCGGACCGCGTCCTCAGCCGCCCGGAAGGCCTCCAGACCAGCGCCAGCGGTGCCTCCGAGGACGCGGGCGGCAGCGGCCCGAGGCCCCTCAGCCCTCCCCGTGCCAGGCCCGCCACAGGTCGGCGTAGGAGCCGCCGCGGGCCAGCAGCTCGTCGTGGCTGCCCAGCTCGCTGATCCGGCCGTCCTCCACCACCGCGATCCGGTCGGCGTCGTGCGCGGTGTGCAGCCGGTGCGCGATGGCCACCACCGTGCGCCCCGACAGCACCCCCGCCAGCGAGCGTTCCAGGTGGCGGGCCGAACGCGGGTCCATCAGGGACGTGGCCTCGTCCAGCACCAGCACGTCCGGGTCGGCCAGCACCACGCGGGCCAGGGCCAGCTGCTGCACGTGCGCCGGGTCCAGGGAGGCGTCGCCCGACCCCACCCGCGTGCCCAGCCCCTCCGGCAGCGCGCGCACCCACGGCTCGGCGTCCACGGCGGCCAGCGCCTCCCACAGGCGCTCCTCGTCCACCTCGGCCGCGCCCTCGGGCCGGTCCAGCGCCAGCGCCAGGTTCTCGGCGATCGTCCCCCGGAACATGTGGCTCTCCTGGCTCAGCAGGATCGCCCGCGCGCGCCGCTCCTCGGGGAGCAGGACCGACACCGGCGCCCCGCTCACGCGGACGCCGCCCGAGGTGGGCGGGTGCACGCCCGCGATCAGCTTGCCCAGGGTCGACTTGCCCGCGCCGCTCGGACCCACCACGGCCAGGCGTTCGCCGGGCGCCAGCACCAGGTCGACGCCGTGCAGGACCTCGGTGTCGGTGTAGCCGAAGCGCACGTCCTCCACCCGCACCTCACCGGGCCGGGCGGTCCCGGCCGCGTCCGCGGCGGAGTGCGCCTGCCCGTCCGGTTCCCCGGCCAGCTCCACGCCCAGCAGCCTGCGCATGCTCGTGAAGCCCATCATCAGGCTGTCCACCTGGTCCAGCAGCTGGTCCAGGGGCCGCCCCATCTGCCTGCTGAGGAAGACCGCGGTGGCGATCGCGCCCAGGCTCAGCGCGCCGTCCGCGTACAGCAGACCCGCCACCAGGAAGGTCAGCGCGATCGGGAACATGTACCCGAACTCCAGCGGCGGGTACCAGACGCAGCGCAGCCACAGCGTGTACCGCTCCGCCGCGTAGGCCCGGCCCACCTTCCGCTCGTTGAGCGCGATCCGCCGGGCCTGCCGTCCCAGCGACTCGATGGTGTGCGCGCCCTCCACGGTGTCGGTCACGCTCTGGGTCAGTTCCGAGTAGGTGCCCAGCTCGCGCACGTACCCGTCCGGGGCCCTGCGCGCGTACCAGCGCGTGGACAGCCACAGCACGGGCACCGACGGCAGCCACGCCAGCAGCAGGAGCGGGTGCAGGACGGCGAGCGCCGTGGTGACGACCACCAGGGTCACCGTGCTCACCGCCATCACCGGCACCGAGACGCGCACGGTGTGGCTCAGGTGGCCGATGTCGCGGCCGGTGCGCGCCACCAGGTCGCCCGTGCCCGCCCGCTCCACCACGCCCATCGGGAGCCGGAGCACCGCGCGCACGAACTCCTCGCGAAGTTCGGCCAGCACGCTCTCGCCGAACCGGATCGAGGCCGCCACGGACGCCAGGGTGAACCCGGCGTGCAGCACCAGCGCCACGACGATGAGTCCGGCGAGCACGTCGACGCGCGAGGCCGCCTGCTCCGACGTCCCGGACGGCGCCCCCTCCGCGCGCACGGTGTCGATGATCAGACCCAGGATCCAGGGCGAGGCCAGCGCCATGAGCGCGGCCGTCCCGTACAGGAGCACGACGACGGCGAGCAGCCGTCCGTGCTCGCGCCCGGCCCGGCGCAGCCGCCCCCACACGGCCTCGACCGGTGCGATCGGCAGCCCCGCCGCGTGGTGCTCCGCGGGATCGGTGGGCGTGGCGGGATCGGTCGGCGCTCCGGGCACGCGGGGCGTCCCGGCCGCCCCGGACACCCGGGGCGTGTCGGGCACTCCGGACGCCTCGGACGCCCGCGGCGGGCCGAGGGTGTCGGCGTTGTCGGCGGCCCGGGTCATGGCTTCCCCTCCGTGGGAACGGCGCGCAGGACGGTGGCGGCGTAGCCCGGGCAGTCGGCGAGGAGGGCGCGGTGGGTCCCCTCGGCCGTGAGGCGGCCTTCCTCGACGAACTGCACGCGGTCGGTGTGGTCGAGCAGCAGGGGACTGGTGGTGACCAGTCCGGTCGTGCGCCCCGCCCGCTCGGCGGGCAGTCCGGCGGCGATCGCGGCCTCGGAGTGGGCGTCCACGGCGGAGGCGGGCTCCACCAGGACCAGGATCTCCGGCTCCAGGGCCAGGGCGCGGGCCAGGCGCAGGCGCTGCTGCTGGCCGCCGGAGTACTCGCGGCCGCGTTCGGTGAGCAGCGCGTCCAGCCCGGCGGCGGACTGGCGCACCACGTCGTCGGCGTGCGCGGTGCGCACGACCTGGGCCAGTCGTTCGTCGGAGATCCCCCGCTCCGGGGACAGTTCGCCGCGCAGGGTTCCGGAGAACAGGTGCGCGTCGTTGGTGGCCACCAGGACGCGGCGGCGCACCAGGGACCGGGGCAGGTCGCGCAGGCGCACGGTCCGGCCGGTGCCCGCCTCGATCAGCGCCGCGTGTGCGCCCTCCTCGTCCCGGTAGCGCCCCAGGCGCTCGGCGATGGCGGTGGCGTCGGAGGGGTCGGCGCAGACCACGCCGGTGGTGCGGTGCGCGGCGAGGGTCACCCCGCTGCCGGGGTCGTGCAGGTCGCAGGGGCCGGTCGGTTCCGGCTCGGGGCGCTCGGGGTCGGGGTGGTCGTGCTCCAGGTTCAGCACGCGCACCACGCGCCCCGCGGCCACCCGGGCCGAGACGTACATGGACAGGGAGCGCATCAGGTGGCGCACCGCCGCGGAGAGCGTGCCGGTGTAGCCGTAGAACGCGACGAGCTGGCCGACGCTGATCTCCCCGGTCAGGGCCAGGCGCGCGCCGTACCAGACGATGCCGACCAGGAGCAGGCCCGGGAGGAGTTCGCGCACGGCGTTGAGGGCGGCGTCCACCCAGCCCACGCGCATGGCGGCGGAGCGGACCCGCTGGGAGGCGGCCCGGTAGCGGTGGTCCACGGTGCGCTCGCCGCCCACGCCCCGGAGCACGCGCAGGCCCGCGACCAGGTCGGTGGCCAGGGTGGTGAGTTCGGCCTGCCGGTCGCGCTGGTGCTCCTGGCGACGGGAGAACAGGTTCAGCAGCGGGACCATCCCCGCCATGATGAGCGGGACCGACACCAGGACGATGACGCCGAAGGTGACGTGCGAGGTGAGCATGAAGGCGCTGACCGCGGCCACCGTCACGAAGGCGGCCAGGAGCTGGCCCACCGTCTCGTAGAAGTCGCCGACGCGGTTGATGTCCTCGGTGCCCACGGCCACCACCTCGCCGGAGGGCAGACGCCTGGTCAGCGTGGGGCCCATGCGCACGGAGTGGTTGGTGACCACCTGGATCGTGCGGTAGGCGGACGCGTACCAGTTGAAGCACTCGGCCCGGTGGGAGATGGGGACGAGTGCGACGGCGGTCGCGATGAGCGCGCCGAGGACGCCGAACCAGCCCAGGAGGGCGTCCAGGTCGCCGCGGGTGATTCCGGAGTCGAGGGCGGCGCCGAGCGCGGCGGAGATGAGCACGCCGGTGAGCATGAAGGCGCCCGTGGTGGTCCCGGCCCACAGCAGTGGGCGGCGCTCCTTCCGGGCGAGCCACCACAGGAACCGATCGGCCGAACGGCGTTCGGGAACGCCGGCGGGCTGGGGAAGTGTCCGCACAGTATCCGGACTGTAACCAGGGGGAGGGGCGCGGGCCACTCATTTTCCCGCGGCGAGGAGGGGCCGGGCGCGGGTCAGTCGACGGTGCCCTCGGCGTGGAGGAGTTCGATGAGGCGGCGCACCGCCGGGGCGCAGCGCCGGCGGTCGGCGAAGCCGATCCACGCGAGTTCGGCGATCTCGTTGTCCGCCGAGATCTCGCCGTCGTACTCGGCGGTGTGGCACGACAGGCGGACGCGGGTGCCCGGGCCCTGGCCGTGGGCGGCCTCGTCGATCACCGCGATCCGGCGGACCGTGTCCGGCCGCAGCACCACGCTGACCTCCTCCAGGGCCTCGCGGGCCACCGCGGCCTCGTCGCTCTCCCCGGGCTCGCGCTTGCCGCCGGGCAGGTAGAACAGGTCCACCCCGTCGGTGCGCGCGCACAGCAGGCGCCCCTCGCGGACGTGGACCCAGGCCAGGGCGTCGATGACGGCGGGGGAGGAGGGCGGGGTGGGTGACATGTGACCACCCTATGTCAGGGCGTGGTTGTCACCTTTGGGAAACACAGTTGTTACCCCCCTGGGGGCGAGGGGCCCCGCCGGGTACTGTGACTTTTTGGGAGCGCTCCCATGCGCGCAGTAACGGGGAAGCAGGGAAACCGGGGAACACCACACCGAAGGAAGGCTCATGTCCCGCACACGCATAGCCGTCGGAGCAGCAGTGAGCTCCGTCTCGGCCCTGGCCCTGGGAGCGGCGCTGCTCGCCACGGCGCCCGCCTCGGCCGCCGGGTCCGAGTTCTACGTCAACCCCGACACGTCGGCGGCCGTATGGGTCGAGGAGAACCCGAACGACCCCCGGGCCGACGTCATCCGCGACCGCATCGCCTCGGTCGCCCAGGCCACCTGGTTCACCCAGTACAACCCCGACGAGGTCCGCGACGACGTGGACGCGGTGGTCAGCGCCGCCGACGCCCAGGGGCAGACCCCCATCCTGGTGGTCTACAACATCCCCGGCCGCGACTGCGGCAACCACAGCGGCGGCGGGGCGCCCAGCCACGACGCCTACCGCGCCTGGGTCGACGAGGTCGCCGCGGGTCTGGAGGGCCGGTCCGCCACCATCGTCCTGGAGCCCGACGCCCTGCCGCTGGTGAGCGCTTGCAGCGACCCGTCCCAGCTCCTGGACTCCATGGCCTACGCGGGCAAGGCGCTCATGGGGGGCTCCTCCGAGGCCAGGGTCTACTTCGACATCGGCAACTCGGCCTGGCTCGGCCCCCAGGAGGCCGCCGACCTGCTCAACGGCGCCGACGTCGCGAACAGCGCGCACGGCGTCGCCACCAACACCTCCAACTACAACTGGACCCACGACGAGGTCGCCTTCGCCGAGGCCGTGATCGCGGCGACGGGCGTGTCCGGGCTCGGCGCCGTGATCGACACCAGCCGCAACGGCAACGGCCCCGCGCCCCAGAACGAGTGGTGCGACCCGCCGGGGCGGATGATCGGCCGCCCCAGCACCACCGACACCGGCAACCCGCTGATCGACGCCTTCATCTGGACCAAGCTGCCCGGTGAGGCCGACGGCTGCATCGCCCCCGCGGGGCAGTTCGTGCCCCAGGCCGCCTACGACATGGCGGTGAACGCCCCCGACCACCCCACCGACCCGGGCGAGCCGACCGACCCCGAGGAGCCCACCGACCCGCCCGCGGGCGAGGGCTGCACGGCCGACTACCGGGTCGTCAGCGAGTGGGGCAACGGGTTCCAGGCGGCGGTGACGGTCACCGCCGAGGACTCCCTCAGCGGCTGGACCGTGACGTGGACCTACGCCGACGGGCAGCGGTTCACCCAGGGCTGGAACGCCGAGTTCTCCAGCAGCGGGTCGCGGGTCACCGCCTCCGACATCGGCTGGAACGGCACGCTCGGCGCCGGCGGCAGCACCGAGTTCGGGTTCACCGGGACCCACGGCGGTAGCAACAGCACGCCCGAGGTGACGTGCTCCGCGGCCTGACCGCGCTGACGGGGCGGGACGCGGCGCGTCCCGCCCCGTCCTCCTGGCCGCCTCCGGCCAACCGCGCCGAACCCCGTACCCCGGGGCCGGGGAAGCACTAGCATCCCCGGTGGGTGAAGGGCGGACACGGATGACGATTCCACAGGTGGGCGAGCGGACCCTGGTGGAGGACAGCGCCTGCGGCGGGTTCCCCGCGCAGGAGGCCGGTCCCCGGCAGGCCCGCGAACGGGCCTACAACCTCTACAGCGCGGCCGTCGGCGCCTGCCTGAGCAGGACCGGGCTCCGGGAGCGCGCAGCCGAACTCCTCGCGCGGGAGGCCCGGCTGCCCTTCCTCGACGACGGGGAGGTCGCCCGGATCAACCGCGAGCTCCCGCAAACCGTCGCCGAACTGCGGGCCGAGCCGGTCCGCGTCCGCGACGGCGCGGCCCCCGGGGAGCCGGGCCCCGTCCTGGCCGGGGCCGACCTGGAGGCCCTGTTCGACCTCGCGCTCCGCGACCGGCTCACCGGACCGGCCCGCGAGCGGCCCCGGCTCCTGCTCCTGGGCGGCCAGCCCGGCTCGGGCAAGTCCACCCTCCAGCGCCTGGTCCTGCCGTTCCTGCCCGAGGGCACCGTCAGCTACGACGGCGACGACCTGCTGCGCCTGGCGCCCGACTACGAGTGGGCGATGGCCGCCGACGACCGCGCCGCCTCCTCGTCCCTGGCCCGGCAGGTCGGCGGCCTGCACGGGCTGGCCATGGCGCACCTGCGCGCGGGCCGTGTGGACGTCGTGTGCAGCCACCCCCTCGGCCGCGCCGACTGGGCCGCGTCCTGGGTGGAGGGGTTCCGCGAAGCCGGTTACCGGGTCGAGGTCGCCCTCGTGGCCACCCACAGCTCCAACAGCCGCTTCGCGATCGCCGACCGGTACGCCCGGGCCCGCGCTGACCAGGGTTTCGGCAGGTGGATGCCCGAACTCCACCATGACCGTTTCTATCTGGGCCTTCCCAACACGGTGGAGTTCCTGGAGACCCACCGGCTGGCGGACTCGCTCTACGTCCTCTCCCGCGACGGCGACGTGCTCTACGCCAACCACCGGGATGAGGACGACTGGCGGACCGAACCGTTCGGGCGCGTCGCACTGGAGGCCGAACGCGGGCGCCGGGAGCTGTGGCGCGCGTCCGGGCGCGCCCCGCGCAGCGCCGTCTGAGGGGCCCGGCGGGCTGCCGTCCGGGCGCGCCCGGCGGGTCCTCAGCCCCGGGCCGCCAGCCTCCGCACGGCCTCCCGGTCCTCCTCGCCGAACCGCTCCTCCAGCTCCTCGGGCGCGGCGTCCAGGTCGATCCGCGACACGGGCGCCCCGCGCGCGGACTCGATCGCGCCGAGGCGGCGCAGCGCGCGGTCGCCCGCGTAGCGGACCAGTTCGCCCGGCGGCAGTTCGTGGCGGCGGGTCGCCGGGTCGCCCGGGGGCTCCTCGCCGTGTTCCACCGTGGACGTCACGTGCGGCAGCAGATCGTCCAGCCGCTCGCGCACCACGTCCCAGTTGGCGTCGTCGGCCGCGACGTGGCGGCGGCACGTGAAGGTGCCCCACGCCATGTGGCGCCGCTCGTCGTCGCCGATCCCGCGCACGATCCGGCGCATCCCAGGGAAGACGTCGTGCACCGTGCACAGGTGGTTCCAGGCGTAGTACCCGGTCAGCGCCAGCGAGCCCTCGATGACGTGGTTGTAGGTCACCGAGGCGCGCACCTGGTTGCGCGGGCTCGGGTCCTCCAGCAGCGCCTCCAGGGATCCGGGCAGCTCCTCGTAGAACAGCGTCCGGTAGCCCGGGTTGTCGTCCACGTACCCGTGCAGGTCCTCGTGGACCCCGAGCGCGTCCAGCCACAGCCGGAACGCCTGGACGTGCCTGGCCTCCTCGAACGCGAACTGGGTCAGGTACATCTCGTCGCCCAGCCGCCCCTCCGCGGCCATGGCCCGCAGGAAGGGCTGGATGTCCTCCGTGACCGCCTCCTCGCCCGCCACGAAGAACGCGCACAGCCGCAGGATCCGCTCCCGGGCCCCCTCGCCCAGCCCCTCCCAGTCCTCGGCGTCCCGGCTCAGGTCGATGTCGGCCGGGTTCCAGAACCGGGCGTTGCCCTTGGCGAACAGCTTGAGCGGGAGGGAGTCCCAGTTCAGGCCGCCGCCCCGGAGCGAGTGGAAGCCGCTGCGGCGCCCCGCGGGAGCGGACGGGGGCGGTGCGGGGGTCGGGGAGACGGGCACGGGGAGGACCTCCTGGCCGCTGGGGGGAACTGCTGTGCCCTCATGATTGGACACGGGAGGCGTTCGTGTAAAGAGCGATCGGGGTGTGCGGCGCCAGAACCGAATCCGACTCTGCGGATGTGCGACCGCGGCCGTTGACGGCGCGCCCCCGCCGAAACGGTACGGTCGGGGAGTACCGACCGCACCGAACGATCGGGGAACGACGTGTTCTGTGGTGATCCCGGCACATCCGGCTACACCGCGTGCGCCGCCCAGACCCAGCTCTTCGCGTTGGCCTCCGCCATCCCCGCCCTGCTCGGCATGGCGCTCCTCGTGGCGGCCTTCACCGCCCCCTCCGTGCGGGGCGACCGGCTCCTGCGCACCCGCACCCTGAGCTACTCCCTGGTGGCCTGGGGGATCGCCGCGGGCACCTACGTCATGGGCGGTCTGCCGTCCTTCTGAGCCGACGGGGCCCCGCGGGCGGCCCCAGGGCGCACGCGCCCCGCCGGGCCGCGCCCGGGACCGCCCGCCCCGGTCAGATCTCCTCGCCCGACAGCAGGTCGCCCGCGTCGGTGATCCGGTAGGCGTACCCCTGCTCGGCCAGGAAGCGCTGCCGGTGCGCGGCGTAGTCCTGGTCCAGGGTGTCGCGCGCCACCACCGCGTAGAAGCGGGCGGCGCGGCCGTCGGACTTGGGGCGCAGCACCCGGCCGAGCCGCTGGGCCTCCTCCTGCCGCGAGCCGAAGGACCCCGACACCTGCACCGCGACACCGGCCTCGGGCAGGTCGATGGAGAAGTTCGCGACCTTCGACACCACCAGCGTCCGCAGGTCCCCGGAGCGGAAGGCGTCGAAGAGGCGCTCGCGCTCCTTGTTGCGGGTCTCGCCCTTGATCACCGGCGCGCCCAGCGACGCGCCGAGCTCGTCCAACTGGTCGATGTAGGAGCCGATGACCAGCACCTGCTCCTCGGGGTGGCGCTCCACGATCTCCCGGACCACGGAGTTCTTGGTCTCGGAGGAGGCGCAGAACCGGTAGCGGTCCTCGGGCTCGGCGGTCGCGTACGCCAGCCGCTCGGCCTCCGACAGGTCCACCCGGACCTCGACGCAGTCCGCGGGGGCGATCCACCCCTGGTTCTCCATGTCCTTCCACGGCGCGTCGTAGCGCTTGGGGCCGATCAGCGAGAACACGTCGCCCTCGCGGCCGTCCTCGCGCACCAGGGTCGCGGTCAGGCCCAGCCGGCGCCGGGCCTGGAGGTCGGCGGTCATCCGGAAGATCGGTGCGGGCAGCAGGTGCACCTCGTCGTAGACGACCAGGCCCCAGTCGCGGGCGTCGAACAGCTCCAGGTGCGTGTACACGCCCTTGCGCCTGGCCGCCATGACCTGGTAGGTGGCGATGGTGACGGGGCGGATCTCCTTGCGGGTGCCCGAGTACTCGCCGATCTCGTCCTCGGTCAGCGAGGTGCGCCGCAGCAGCTCGGTCTTCCACTGGTGCACCGACACCGTGTTCGTCACCAGGATGAGCGTGGTCGCCCCGGTTATGGCCATCGCCGCAGCGCCGACCACGGTCTTGCCCGCGCCGCACGGCAGGACCACCACGCCGGACCCGCCCGCGTGGAAGCTCTCCGCGGCCTCCTGCTGGTAGCCGCGCAGCTCCCAGCCGTCCTGGGCGAGGTCGATCCGGTGCGCCTCGCCGTCCACGTACCCGGCCAGGTCCTCGGCGGGCCACCCGATCTTGAGCAGCGCCTGCTTGAGGTTGCCGCGCTCGCTCGGGTGCACGGCGACCGAGTCCTCGCCCAGCCGCTCGCCCAGCATTCCCTTGAGCTTCTTGGCGCGGACGACCTCCTCCAGCACGGCGCGGTCGGAGGACTCCAGGACCAGTCCGTGCCGCGGGTCGCCCACGATCCGCAGCCGACCGTAGCGGTCCATCGTCTCGGCGATGTCCACCAGAAGCGAGTGCGGCACCGGGAACTTGGAGAACCGGATCAGCGCGTCCACGACCTGCTCGGCGTCGTGTCCGGCGGCACGGGAGTTCCACAGGGCCAGCGGTGTGATCCGGTAGGTGTGCACGTGCTCGGGCGCGCGTTCGAGTTCGGCGAAGGGGGCGATGGCCCGGCGGCACTCGCCGGCCAGCTCGTGGTCGACCTCCAGCAGGAGCGTCTTGTCGGACTGGACGATCAGGCAGGACAACACGGACCTTCAATCTCGCGGAGCGGGGGCGGCCACAGGTGCAACGCATCCGGGCCTCCGATCATGCCCGGGGCCCGCGCCCCCGTCCTCCCGGGCCGTCCGGGCCGGGACGGCGGTCACGGGCCGGGCGAACAGCGGGGAGAGGGGGAGGGGGTCGGCCTGGCTCCGGTCAGGAGGCGAACAGGAGCATCACCATGGCCAGGACGACGACCGGGACGAGGAACAGGACGAACAGCGCGAAGAAGGCGAAGTTGCAGGTCCAGGTGTACCGGATGTACCGCTCCACCCGTTCGGGGTCGGGGAGCCTGCGCAGCGTCGCGATGCCGAACCAGACCCCGGGCACGTTCACCGCCAGCAGGAAGAACCAGAAGCCCAGGTACATCATCAGGATCGACGCCGCCGCGCTGAGGACGGCCACCACCAGCGCGGCCACGGCTCCGCCCACGCGGGCGGGAGGGGCCGCCGGAGGAACCGTCCCGGGGGGAACCATTCCGGAGGGCGCCGCCGGAGGCGAGGCGCTTCCCAGCAGGGAACCCGTGGCGTGCCCGCCCGGACCGGACGGCCCCGGTGCGCCCGGAGCACCGACCGGTCCCGGCGCGCCCGGAGCACCGACCGGTCCCGCCGGCCCCGGCGAACCCGGTCCCCCGGGCAGCCGGAACGGCGCCGAGGACGCCGGGCGCCCCGGGCCGCCCCCGTGCGCGGACCCCGGTGTGTAGCCGTGCTTCCTCTCCCAGAAGGCCTTCGGGCCGCCTCCGCCGTTCATCACCGTTCGTCCCCCTCCCCCTGCCTGCCGGACCCGCCTCGTGCCGCTCCCGGCGCCGTCGCCGCCGGTCGCCCACGTTCCGTGCAGACGCGGTGCCCGGTGGCCCCGTCCGCCAAACACGGCTCAGTAGTTGGTGACCGGGACGATCCCCTGGATCCAGGAGCCCGCCTGGGTGAACATCACCAGCGTCAGCACCAGCATCACGAAGAGCATCACCCCGGCCGCGCCCAGGCAGTACCAGGAGTAGCGCGTGAGCGTCTCGGCCTGGACCGCGCGCCCCCGGTCGCGGGCGTGGGCGGCCCGCACCGCGAAGACGATCCCGGCGATGCCGAACAGCCAGTTCATGCAGCACAGGAAGGTCAGGGCGTGCAGGATCAGCGCCATCGTCGAACTGCTGGCCCCGATCGCCGTCCGGCGTGCGTCGGGTCCGTCGCGCTCGTCGTCGCGGTCCTCGCGGTCGTCGCGGCGGTCGCTCCCGACCCCGCGCCCCCCGCCGCGCTCGGGGGTGCGGGCCCTGCGGCGCTCGCGGTCGTCGTCGCGTCCTTGCTCACGGGGGGACGATGCCCCGGGGGGCAGCGATGCGTTGCTCATGGGGGTTCTCTCGCTGTCGGTGGGTCGACCAACTCGGTTCCAGACTAGCCCTCCGCCTCCGGGCCGATCATGAGGAACCCGGGTGCGCCCCCGACGCCGTCGCCGTCCGGGGCGACGGCGTCGGGACGGCGCGGTCCGCCCGCGCGGGGGCCTCCCGCCGCCGTGTCCCGTCCTTGGGTCGGCCGACTGGTGCGGGGCCTCCCGCCGTGTTCCGTTCCCGGACAGGCGGGCCGGCGCGGCTCCGCCCGCCCCTACCGCCCCGCTTCCTCCCGCGGTTCCGGGTCCAGCTCGGCCACGGCGGTCACCCGGTGCACGGCGAAGCGGTGCACCGCCGCCCGGGTGGCGTCGTAGGCGGTCAGGAAGCCCCCGTCCACACCCGACGGCTCCACGATCCGGCTCACCTGTCGGCCGTCGGTGTCGGTGTAGCCGATCCACACCCTCCGGCCGTCCCTGGCGGCTCCCGCGAGCACCTCCAGCACCGCCGCCGACCGCGACCCCGGCGGGCCGTTCTCGGGCAGCGGCACCGGTGTGCGCGCCGCCGTGGCGGCCTCGTCCCCGGCGCGCACCGCCCGCACGGCCGCGGCCGCCAGCTCGCGCGACGTCACCGACCCGTCCGTGACGGGGGGCGCCGTGTCCGCCGCGTCGGCCCGGCGCACCTCGGGGCGGCTCAGCCGCATCGCCCCGTCACCGCCCTCGGGCACCGGGTGGTACCCCAGCTGCCGCAGCCGCTCCACCAGCGCCGCGCGGGTGGACCGGCTCGCCACCACGGTCGGCGCCAGCCTCAGCAGCCCCAGGTCGTCGGCCCGCCGGTCGCTGACCAGCTCCTCCAGCAGCGCGGGCTCGTCGCAGCGCAGGTAGCTCGACGCCGAACCGGCGCGCAGCCGTCCGTGCCGCCGGCCCACGTCCGACACCAGGTACCGCAGGGCCTGGGGGAGCGGGGTGCGCGAGTGGCGTTCGAGCAGGGCGGTGATGTCGGCGACGCCCCGCCCGGCGTCCAGCGCCCGCCGCACCGACCCCTCCGTGAACCGGTACACCGTGGCCCCGCCGGTGGACTCCACGTCGGCGACCAGGGCCAGCTCACGGGCCAGTTCGGCCACCAGGGGTCCCGGCGCGACGGCCGTCAGGTCGCCCTGCACCAGCACGTAGTCCAGCGGCTTGGGCAGCTCCCCGCCAAGGACGCGCGCCGCCTCCTCCTCGTCGCCGTCCAGCAGCGGCCGGACGTGGTCGGCCAGAGCGCCGCGCCCGGTCAGGCCGAGCGCGGCCGCCTCGGCCGCCGCCGCCCGCACCAGCTCGGCGTAGACCGGAGACTGGCGGCGCGGGCGCCGCCAGGACAGGCGCGCCGACAGCGAGTCCGGCAGCGGGGCCAGACCCGGTTCCGCGGTGCCCAGCTCCGTGAGCAGGTCGCGGCGGGCCTGCGGCGCGGCCGGACGGACCAGGCCCGGGCCGAGCGCGTTGCGCATCCGCCCGCCCGAGTCGCGCGACCCGCTCAGCGACGCCACGCGGTCCGACTCCAGCCAGGCGGAGGCCAGCCGCAGCCACCGGTGCGCGGGCGCGCGCTCCCGCCACAGGTCGTACTCGCGGGTGGGCAGCCACTCGCCCTCGACCCGGTCGTCGGCGCCCAGCAGCCCGGCGGCGTGCGCGACCTCCACGAACAGGGCGGCGGTGGGCTCGTCGGTGTCCATCGTCTGGGCGGCGCGGCGCAGGTCGCGCACGCCCAGACCGCCGTTGCGCAGCACCGCGGCCGGGTCCTCCGACCAGTGCTCCAGGAGTTCCTCGACGGCCCGCAGCACCGTGAAGGCCTGCCCGGCGGCCGCCCGTGCCACGGCTTCGGCCGAGTGCGCGGTCCCCTCGAAGGGCGGCGGCGCGGTGGTGACCTCGCGGAACAGCCGCCCCGAACGCAGGTGCAGCCCCACCTCGCGCGGCAGGGTGAGGGTGTCGTCGCCGCTCGGCAGCAGGAGGGCTCGGGCGATCAGTTCCTCGACCGGGGAGGCGGCGGTGGCCAGGGTGACCTCGCGGCGGGCGTCGGAGACGGTCCCGTGCGGCGGCCCCCACGCCATGCTGTCCAGCAGCCGCCGGGCCTGGTCGCCGACCGGGCCGGGCGGGTCGGACAGCACGGCGGCCACCGCCTCGACGGGGGCGTCCCCGCCGCCGTCCGGCGCGAGGTCGTCGGCGAGCCTCCTGACGGCGCCGTGCGGCAGCGCGGCGAGCAGCACGCGCGCGGGCGGGCCGAGCTGGGCGGGCCGGGGGAGCAGGTCGCGCAGCACCTGGACGGGGCGCAGCCGCCCCCGGTCGGGCCAGACCAGGGCCAAGCGCAGCAGGGTGTCCAGGGCCTCGCCGACCGGACCGTCCACCGTGTCGTGCTCCGGAGCACCGGCGCGGGCGTCGGCGGGACCGCCGCCCGGGCTCGCGGCGGGGCCCGCGCCGTCGGCCGCCTTCGCGGCCCGTCCGCCGACAGTGACGCCGTCCGAGGGGTCCGCCGTCCCGTCCGCCCGGTCGGCCCCGCGGCCGCCCACCGGTCCGAGCGCGTCGGCCAGTTCGGCGGCGGACACCCCCACCGGCTCGGACAACCGGTCGTCACCGAGCGCCACCACCGACTCCAGCACCTGGAGCGTGAACCGGTCCAGCCGTTCCAGGACCCGCAGAACGGTGTTGCGGGTGGTGGCCCGTGAGGCGAGCGCGCCGATGTCGGCGGGGACGGGCTGGGCCAGGTCCGGGCGGGCGCGCAGCAGGGCGACGAGTGCGTCGTCCGACCGGCCGCGCAGCCAGGAGGTGAACGTGGGGGGACGGCCCGACGCGGGGGCCGTGCGGTTCCCCGTGCCCGGTCCGCGCCCGTCGGGTGGTGCGTTGTCGCTCATCGGTTCAACGCTAAGCGATCGGGGCCCCGGTGTTCGCGTCCTTCCCCTGTGGCTTCCGCGACTGCCTCCGTCACACCGTCGTAGACCGTATCCGAGGGAAATCCGGTGACCGAAACTGGGAAGTAGGGCTTAAAAGCCAGGTCGACCTGAGCCAGTATGGGGACATGACCCAGCGCTCGGAACAACTGGTACTGGACTATCTGTCCGAGGTCGGCCTGGAGCTGTACGGTCGCATGACCGCGCAGGAACGCACCGCCTACCTCGCCGGAGTGCGCTCGCGCATCGACGCGCGCCGCGCCGCCGCGGGAGACGACGCGGACACCGTCCGGGGCATCCTCAGGGGTCTGGGCACGCCCCGGGACCTGGTGGCACGCGATCTCGACGGCCGCGACCTCGACGTCGAGGACGACGAGCTGATCCCCTCCAGGCCGCGCCACGCCGACCGGCCGCCGCCGCCCTGGCGGGGCGGCCCCGACCGCGGGCTCAGGTCCCTGCTGGAGGGGCCCGGCCAGACGGAGATGCGCGTCCGGGGCCGCCGCGCGGACCGCGGCGACCGGCCCGGACCCGGCGGCCGGGCCGACCGGTCCGGGCCGGTGGCGGTGCTGCGCCGCCACCCGCCCGAGGCCGCGGCCCTGCTCCTGCTGCTGCTGGCCGCGCCCTGGTGGTGGGACCTGGCCTTCCTGTGGGTCCTGGGGGCGGCCCTGATCCTGCTCAGCCAGGTGTGGCCCGCCCGGGACAAGTGGATCGGCGTGGGACTGCCGCTGTTCTCCTGCGCGCTCGGCATGGCCCTGTGGAGCGGCGAGGCCGAGTTCATCGACGAGTACGTCCAGGAGTCCCTGACCTCCACCGGGGTCATCGGCCTCGGCGTGGCGTCCCTGGTGTGCGCGGTCTACCTCTACTCCCGGCTCCCGCGCCCGACGCCGTCCGCGCGGGACGCGGCGCCGCGCTGAGCACGTGCGCGCGGCCGTGCGCCGTGTCGGGGCGCGTTCGGTGTTCTCCCAGTTCAACGGCCTGCTCCCGCTGGTCATTGCTTGGCAAACGCTGGGGAATAACCTTTTCCGGTCGGCCCGTTACCGCGCGTCCGAACACACGGATTCGGGTAGTCATGTCGGTACACCGCCTCTTTCGCTGCAGGCGGTCGCGTCAGTACCGGCGACCCGGCCTCCAGCCCGGTCGCCACAGCAGCCGGGGCGGCCCGTGTCTCCGCCGAGTCCCGTCCCACACTCCGCACCCAGCGGTGAGGGGCCGCCGTCGGCGCCGCGAGGCCCGGATGATCCGCATCCGGGCCTCCTCGACGTGTCCGGGCCCGCCCCGCGTCCGGGAGGCCCCGCCCCGCCGGACGCGTGGGAACCGGCGGCCGTTTATGCCCTCGCGCCGGTGAGTCCCCGGGCATTACTTTGGAGGCACCCGTGGAAGAACCAGGGGTGTCCCGGCAACGTGCGGACGGCGCGGACCCCACCGCGCCCGCCCGCGACCCGTTCCCGGCACGCCCGCCAGCGAAAGCATGAGGTCCCCAGGTGCCCACCGGCAAGGTCAAGTGGTACGACGGCGACAAGGGATTCGGTTTCCTCACCCGCGACGACGGCGGTGAGGTCTTCGTGCACTCCTCCTCGCTCCCTCCGGGAACCACGTCGCTGCGACCCGGCCAGAAGGTCGAGTTCGGCGTGGCCGAGGGCCGCAGGGGCGCCCAGGCACTCCAGGTCAAGCTCCTGGAGGACCAGCACTCGGTCGCCCGGGCGCGGCGCAAGAAGCCGGACGAGATGGTGGTGATCACCGAGGACCTCATCAAGCTGCTGGAGGGCCTGTCCAACGGCTACCGCCGGGGACGCCACCCCGAACGCCGCGAGGCGGCCAGGATCGCCTCCGTGCTGCGCGTGGTCGCCGACGACCTGGAGGCCTGAGCGGCCGTCGCGCCCCCGGGCGCGGGGACGGGGCGCCCGGGGGCGGGGCCGCGGAACCCGTCCCCTCCGGGACCCGGGCCCGCTCCGGTCCGCCCCGGCCCGGTCCGGCGCCTCCGGTGCCCGGGTGGTCACGGGCCCGAGACGGGTTCCGGAGGATGTATCGGGCGAACCTTGACCCTCGTTATGGTCAAATCGGTGCTCGCGATCAGTGAGAATGGGGGCGTGAGCCCTACTCGACGTTCTCCTGTACCGGACAAGGCATGTATCGAGGCGGTGGAGCTGGCTCGCTCGGTGGCCGCCGAGGTCGGGCGACCCGAGTGGGTGGGTGAGCACCTCGCCCCCCAGGTCGAGGACACCCGCCTGGTCACTCACCTCTTCACCTGCCTGGACCCCGCCTACCCGGGGTGGAACTACGCCGTCACCGTGGTCCGCGCCTCGCGCGCCAAACAGGTCACGGTGAACGAGGTCGTTCTGCTGCCCGGTGAAGACGCCCTGGCCCCGCCCGAGTGGGTGCCCTGGAAGGAACGGCTGCGCCCCGGCGACCTCGGCGTGGGCGACCTGCTGCCCGCCGAGGAGGACGACGAACGGCTCGTCCCCGGCTACGCCCAGGTGCCCGACAGCGAGCTGGACGCCGAGGGCGAGGACCGGCAGGCGATCTGGGAGCTGGGCCTGGGCCGACGCCAGGTGCTCTCGGAGTTCGGACGCGAGCAGGCCGCCGAGCGCTGGTACAACGGCGAGGGCGGCCCGCGCAGCCCGATCGCGACTGCCGCGCCCGCGCGCTGCCTGACCTGCGGTTTCATGACCCCGCTCGCCGGTGAGCTGCGCCAGATGTTCGGTGTGTGCACCAACGAGTACGCCCCCGACGACGGCCGCGTGGTCTCGATGGACCACGGCTGCGGAGCCCACTCCGAGGTGCGCCGCCCCGAGACGCGCAACGATCCGGTCAAGCCCGTCGTGGACGAGATGGGCTACGACCACATCGTCTTCGACGACACCGCCGAGCTGGAACTGGTCTCCTCCGATTCTTGACGCGGACGCCCGCCGACGCTGTTTGACGCGGGCGTACGCCGACGCTGCCTGACGCGGGCGCACGCCGACACCGTTCGACGTCGGCGTGCGCCTGTGCCGTCCGGCACCGGTGTACGCCGCTGTGTCCGGGGCCGCCGCGCCCCGGAGCCGTCCGGACCGGAACCCGCCTCCTCCTGCCGCCGTGCCGCCGCGCCGCACGGTCCGGCCCCGGCCCTCCGCCCCGGTGGGCTAGGGTCGGTTTACCGCATCCGATCCCGCCCCGGGTGCACCGTGCCGGGCGTGCCCGCAGCGCAGGAGGAAACCGCCATGGCCGAGCCGCTGACCGCTTCGGTGGCCGATCCCTACAACACCGCCGAGCTGCGCCGACGCGTCCTCGCCGCGTGGGCCGACGCTCCCGCGCGCTTCCGTGAGGACGCCAACGCGGAGGAGGACTTCGCGCTCGGCGGCTACCGCGACCGGGTCGTGGTCGAACTGGCCCAGAACGCCGCCGACGCAGCCCGCCGCGCGGGCGTCCCGGGACGACTGCGCCTGGCGCTGACCGGCCAACGCCTGACCGCCGCCAACACCGGCGCCCACCTGACCGCCGAGGGCGTGGAGTCGCTGGCCACGCTGCGCGCCTCCACCAAGCGCGGCGATCAGGGCTCGGCCGGACGCTTCGGCGTGGGCTTCTCCGCGGTGGCGGCGCTCAGCGACGACGTCACCGTCGACTCCGGCGGCTCGGCCGTCCGCTTCAGCGCCGAGGCCGCCCGCGCCGCCGTCACGGACCTGCTGGGCGGCGAAGGCGCCCACGGCGGCCTCGCGCAGGAGGTGGAGCACCGTTCCGGACACGTGCCCATGCTGCGCCTGCCCTTCCCCGCCGAGGCCGCCCGCCGTGGGATCTCCGAGGTTCCCGGGACGGGAGAGAACTCCGGGGGCTACGACACCGTCGTCACCCTCGTGCTGCGCGACGACCGCGCGCGTGACCGGGTGCGCGAACTCCTGGACCGGACCGGCGAGGCGCTCCTGCTCGCCCTGCCCGGCCTGGTCGAGGTGCGCGTGGACGTCGAGGGCGCCGAACGCGTCCTCACCCGCGAGGAGGCCGCCGGAACGGCAGACCTGGTCACCGCGCACCTGGACGGCGACGGCACCCGGACCACCCTCTGGCGGACCCTCGAACGCTCGGGCTCCTTCGACCCCGCCCTGCTCGCCGACCGGCCCACCGAGGAACGCGACCGCACGTCGTGGTCGCTGACCTGGGCGGTCCCCGTGGACGAGGACGGCGCGGTCGCCGCCCTGCCCGCCGACGTCGAACCCGTGGTCCACGCGCCCACGCCCACCGACACCGGACTCGACCTGCCCGCCGTCCTCATCGGCACCTTCCCGCTGGGCAGCGACCGGCGCGCGGTCCAGCCCGGGGCCGCCACCGACCTGCTGCTCATGGAGGCCGCCGAGGCCTACTGCGCCCTGCTGCGGCGCTTCGACCCCCGGGCGTCGCTCGACCTGGTGCCCGGAACCCGTGTGGGCGGCGGCGCCGTCGACGCCGTCTTCCGCGCCCGCGTGGCCGAGCCCCTCCAGGACACCCCGTTCCTGGTGACGGCGGCCGGTGCGCCCGTCGCCCCGCGCGACGCGGTACTCCTCGACACCGGGGGACCGGGCGGGACCGACGGCCCGGCCGCCGACCTCGTCCGCGTCCTGTCCGAGCTCGTCCCCCCGCTGCTGCCCGGGGGCTGGAGCCCGCGCCACCCGGCGCTGGCCGCCCTGCGCGTGCACCGCCTCGGGCTGGCCGACGTCGCCGACCTGCTCGCCGACACCGACCGGCCCCCGCACTGGTGGGTCGCGCTCTACGCCGCCCTGGACCGGGCGGGCAGGGGCGGCGCCGACCTGGGCGAACTCGGCGCCCTGCCCGTCCCGCTGGCCGACGGCAGGCTCGTGCGCGGCCCCCGTTCGCTGCTGGTGCCCTCCGAGGACTGGGCGGGGGCCGACGGCGCGCGCGGTGACGAGCGTGACGGCTGGGACGACCGGGACGGGCGGGACGGCTGGGGCAGCCGGGACGACCGGAGCGGCCAGGACACCTGGGACGGACAAGGAGACGGGGGCGACCGGGGCGAGCGCGGTCCCCTGGACGCCCTGGCCGCCCTGGGCGTGCGCGTCGTGCACCCCGGGGCCGTCCACCCCCTCCTCAACCGCCTGGGCGCGGTGGAGGCCAGTGCCGCGACCGTGCTGCGCGACGGACGCACCGAGGCCGCCGTCCGCGCCTCCCTGGACGCCGACGACCCCGAACCCGTGGCCGAGGCCGTGCTCGGCCTGGTCGCCGCCTCGGGGATCAGCTCCGCCGACGTGCCCTGGCTCTCCGAGCTGGCCCTGCGCGACGACGAGGACGGCTACTCGGTCGCCGCCGAGCTCCTCGTGCCCGGAGCGCCCCTGGCCGACCTCCTCGTGGACGACGCCCCCTTCGGCACCGTGCACCCGGACCTGGTGGAACGCCACGGGACCGGGGTCCTGCGCGCGGTCGGCGCGCTGTGGGAGCTGACCGCGGTCCGCGCCGAGGAGGTCGCGCTGGGCGAGGACCTGGCCTCCGTCTTCGACGGCGCGGCGGGGGAGGAGGGCCCGGACGGCCTGGAGGACTGGGCCGACGAGGTCCTCGAACGCGTGGGCGACCCGGAGCTGCCGCCGGTCGTCCCTGAGCTGGTGTGCGTCGCCGACCTGGACTACGTGGCCGACGAGCAGTGGCCCCGCGCCCTGGCCATGCTCGCCGAGGGGCCGCTGCGCGAGGCGGTGACCGCCCCCGCCCGCGTGCTGCTGCCCGACGGCCGCGTGACGGACGTGCCCTCCTACACCGCCTGGTGGCTGCGCACGCGGGCCCTGCTGGGCGGGAGCGCGCCCGCGGGGCTGCGGCTCGGGGACGCCGACCCCGCCCTGGTGGGCCTGTACGACGAGGTGAGCGCCGACGTCGACCCGGAGTTCGCCCGCGCGCTGGGCGTGCGCACCACCTTGGAGGACGTGCTGGCGGACCCGGACGGCGCGGACGACCTGCTCGCCCGGCTGGCCGACCCCCAGCGGCACGTGGACCGCGCGTCGCTGCGCAGGGTGTGGGCCGCCCTGGCCGGGGTGGACGCCGACCTGGTCACCCCGCCCTCCCGCGTGCGGGCCGTGCGGGGCGGGTCGATCGTGGTGGCCGACGCCGAGGACGCGGTCGTGGTGGACTCCCCGGACCTGCTGCCGCTGCTGGAGGAGCAGGAGCGGGCCCTGGTGCTCGCCCCGGCCGAGGCGGCCGAGGCCGTGGCGGACGTGCTCGACCTGGACCTGGCCAGCGAGGCGGTGACGGGAAGGGTCGGGTCCGCCGGGCAGATGCGCCAGGTGCCGGACGAGGCGGACCTCTTCCTCGACCCGGCGGGGGAGCCCGACCGCACCTACCTGCACCACCAGACGCTCACGGTGGACGGGGTGGAGGTGGAGTGGTACGTCGCGGACGGCTCGGCGCACGCCTCGACCACGGACGGTCTGGCCCGGGCGCTGTGCTGGCGCGCGGGGCAGTGGTCCAGGAGGCACGTGCTGGCCGACGCGCTGCGCGAGCCGGGGGCGGCGGCGCGGCTGCTGGCCGAGGCCGACCTGGACGACTGAGGCCCTCTCCGGCGACCGCGGGAGCGCCCGGAGGCCGCGACCGGTCTCCGGTCCCGGCCCGACGACGGAGGACGCGCCCCCGGTTCCGGGGGCGCGGGGCCCCTCGGCCGCACCCGGCGGGTGCGGCGGACGGTGTTCAGGCCGGGGCGCGCGCCAGGTCCGCGTCCCCGTCCCGGGCGTCCTCCCAGGCGAGCACCTCCACCTCGTCGCCCACGGCCAGCGTTCCGGTGCGGGTGACGGCGAACTTGGCGCCGAAGGCCACACCGCCGTGGGCCCGGCGGTAGTCCGCCAGGGTGCGCAGCGGCTCGGGCCCCGCCTTGGCGCCCCGGGCCTGGTCGACCGTCGTGGCCACGCAGCGGACGCACACCTTGGCGAAGCCCAGCTCCGCGGTGCCCAGGCGCAGGGCGCGGACGCGGTCCTCGGTGTGCGGCTCGGCCCAGCCCGACACCACGACGTTGGGCCGGAAGCGGTTCATCGGCACGGGTTCGGCGCCCCGGGCGAGGATGCGCTCGCTGAGCAGGTCGAGGGAGGCCAGCGACGCCATCAGCACCGCGGTGCTGTCCGCGAACGCGCTGGTGCCCGGGGTCAGCCCGCCCACACGGCGGTCGTGGTCGTCGGGCACCCGCACCAGGCGGCTGGGCGCGCCGAGCACCTCCGACAGCCACTCCGCGGCCTCGCGGCCCTGGTCCACGCCGACGAACGGCTGCCAGTGCACGGTCACGTCCAGGCGCGGGCCCCCGGGGTCGACCTCGACCTCCAGGGGCGCGAACCCGTCCGCCCCCGGGCCGGTGCCCCATCCCAGGTCCAGGCGCGCGCCGTCCGCGCTGATCCCCGCGCGGACGAGCGCCATGCGGGGGTCGTTGCGCTGGCTGCGGAAGCCCCCGGCGTCGTCGACCACCATGAACGTGCGATCGTGCCTGATACCGGCGGACGTCATCTCGGCGGTCCGCACGGACGTGCCCGCGCATCCCTTGACCGGGTAGTGGACGAGTTCCTCGATTCGGACCATGGGAGAACGCTAGCGCATTGAAAGATCAATACTGGCTTATATGCGCAATTACTTATATGGTGAGGTCATGCACGCCTTCGACGTCCTCGGGGACCCCGTCCGACGCCGCCTGCTGGAGCTGCTCAACGAGGGTGAGCACTCCTCCGGCGAGCTGACCGAGGTCGTACGGGCCGAGTTCGGCATCTCACAGCCCGCCGTCTCCCAGCACCTGCGCGTGCTCCGGGAGAACGGCTTCGCCACCGTGCGCAGGGAGGGCACCCGCAGGCTCTACACCGTCGACCCCTCGCCGCTGCGCGACGTGGACGCCTGGCTGCGGCGCTTCGCCGCCCGCTGGGAGCCGCACCTGATGGCACTGGAGACCGAGCTGGCCCGGGGAAGGCGCCAACGCCGAGGGCCCGCCGACGAGGGGCGGGACCGCTAGCAAGGGGAGCACACCATGGACGTTCGCAAGCAGATCGACGCGGTCGGCCGCACGGTCGAACTCGACGGCACCGGAGGCGACGCCGCCGTCACGCTGACCCGGGACTACGACGCGCCGATCGGGGACCTGTGGGACGCCTGCACCAACATCGAGCGCATCCCCCGGTGGTTCATGCCGGTCACGGGCGACCTGCGCGATGGCGGCACCTACCAGCTTGAGAGCAACGCCGGGGGCCGGGTGCTCTCGTGCGACCCGCCGAACTCCTTCCGCCTGACGTGGGAGTACGGCGGGGAGAGTAGCGACGTGGAGGTCAGGCTGACCGCGCTGTCGGACGGGCGGACCCGTTTCGCGCTGACCCACTTCGCGCCGATCAACGACTTCTGGGCCCAGTACGGCCCCGGCGCCACCGGTATCGGCTGGGAGACAGGGCTCCTCGGCCTGGGCCCGTACCTGGTCTCGGGGGCCGACGTGACTTCGGAGACGGAGGGCTGGGACAGGACGGAGGAGGCCCGCCGGTTCATGGAGCTGAGCGGACGCCTGTGGGGCGAGGCGCACGCCGCCGCGGGCGCCGACCCGGAGGAGGCCCGGGCCTCGGCGGAGCGGACCGTGGCCTTCTTCACGGCCGAGCCCGGGGCCTGAGCCCGCCGGGGCGCCCGGAGCTTGGGCCCGCCGGGACCGTCGCCGCCTGAGCCCGCCGGGGCCGCCCGCCCGGGCGGCCCCGGTCAGCGGGCCACCCGGAAGAACCCCTCCGCGATGAGGGTGCGCAGCGCGTCGGGAGTGCGCTCGCGCACCAGCGCGGGGTCCTCGCCGATCAGCTCGGCGATGACGTCCAGCAGCGGTCCCACCGGCATGGTGCCGTCGCACACCCCCGCCAGGGCGGCCTCCACCGTCCCCACGCGGGCCACGCGCCGCAGGCCGTCGCGCTGGCGCAGCAGGATCTTCTCCGGGTCCGGCGCGCCGGGGCGGCCCACCCTCTCCTCCACCACGCCCGGCGCGAGCGCCACGTGCGCGGACAGCAGCGCGGCGTCGGTCAGGCGCAGCGCGGTCATCGCCCCGTCCACCACGTCGGGCAGGTAGGGGCCCACGGGCCGCTCGATCTCGTGCCGCAGCTCCTCCACGCGCACGGTCGCGTCCTGGGCGACGTCGTTGCGCAGGCAGATCCACCCGAACCCGATGCCCTTGATGCCCTCGCGCTCGAAGTAGTCGAGCCAGGCGTCGTAGCGGCGGGTGTACTCGGGGGTGCCGTGCTCGCAGGAGTCGCGCAGCCACAGCTCCACGTACTCGGCGGGGTCCTGCACGTCGCGCTGGACCACCCAGCCCGAGCACCCGGTCCCGGTCACCCAGCCGCCGACCCGGTCCTCCCAGTCGTCGCCGTCGCGGTGCACCCAGTTCGCCAGGATCTGGCACCAGCCGCCCTCGGTCAGGTGCGCCGGGGCCTGCCGGACCAGCTCGGCGCACACGGTGTCGCCGGGCAGGTCCGACTCGCGGTAGGTGTACCGGGAGGAGTCGGGGGTGATCACGAACGGCGGGTTGGACACGATCAGGTCGAAGCGCTCACCCCGGACCGGCTCGTACAGCGAACCCTGCTCCAGGCGGGCGTCGGTGACCCCGGACAGGGCCAGGCTGATCCCGGCCAGGCGCACGGCGCGCGGGTTGAGGTCGGTGCCCACCACCTCGCGCGCCCGCGAGGCCAGGTGCAGGGCCTGCACCCCGCAGCCGGTGCCCACGTCCAGGGCGCGCTCCACCGGTCCGTCCACGATCAGCTGGGACAGGGTCGAGGAGGCGCCGCCCGCGCCCACCACGTGGTCGGGGGAGGGGACCGCTCCGCTGCCGGGGCGCACCTTGGGGTCGGAGACCACGAACCCGGGCCTGCCGTCCTCCAGCTCCCAGGGGCCCAGGTGCACCAGGGCGCGCACGACGGGCCCGCTACCGCCCTCCTCCACGGTGACCAGCCCGGCCTCGGCCAGCTCGTCCACGGGCAGGATCGAACGCGCGGCGCGCGCGGGGATGGACGACCGCAGCCACCACAGGCGCAGCAGCAGTCCGAGCCGTTCGTCGCCGCCGGTGGCGCGCAGGGCGGGCACCAGCTCCTCGCGGGCCAGTGCGCGCGCGGCGGCGTCGCCGAGGCGGTCGCGGACGCCGGACACGGTGTAGTCGGCGTCGATGAGGATGCCGCGGAGTCGCTCGGCCAGACCGCGCGGAAATCTCGTCTCAGACACCCGCCCATTATCGGGCAGAACCGCGGTGCCCCGCCGGGGGGTGCCCGGGGCTGGTCAGGAGTGGTCGGCCCGGCGGTCGGCGGCGTCGGAGCGCCTGCGCAGCAGGTGGGGTATGTACAGGAACCCGAACACGCCCAGCACGATGCCGGTCACGCAGACGCCGATCCACCAGCGCTCGGACGCGGGCAGCCCGTCGCCCATGGCGATGAGGACCACGAGCGCCACCGTCCACGCCAGGGTGCCGATCGCGGCGGGCACGCGGTAGTCGCTCTCGTGGACGTCCGGGTCGGGCTGACGAGGTTTGCGCACGGTTCCAGGCTATCCGCTCACCGCGGGGCGGGGTCTGCACGCACGGGGAAGGCGGTGCGCACGGGGGAGGCGGCGCGCACACCGGCGAGGGGGCGGGCGCGCCCCGGTCGGCCCCGCCGGGCGGGGACGGATTCGTCACACCCGAAAAGCCGATCCTCCGGCCCTATGGTCTTTCCTACGAAAAACCAGGGAAACGCGTGGTCGGTCTTGTGTGAACATGCAACTAATCTGACGCAGAATCCTTCTTGTCCAGTAAGTACGACCAGGTCAGGCTGACGACGTGAAAACTCCAAGTCCATCCCCCAGCGGCACCGGCAAGACGTCGTCGGGCCGCCTCGACCGCTACTTCCGCGTCTCCGAGCGCGGGTCCACCTTCGGCACCGAGGTGCGGGGCGGTCTGGCGACCTTCTTCGCCATGGCCTACATCGTCGTCCTCAACCCGCTGATCATCGGTACGGCCGAGGACGTCAACGGAGAGACCCTGGGCATCCCCCAGGTGGCCGCCGTCACCGCCCTGGTCGCCGCGATCTCCTGCGTGCTCATGGGCGTGGTCAGCCGCTACCCCTTCGCGATCGCGGCGGGCATGGGGCTCAACGCCGTCGTCGCCTACGGCATCGCGCCGGTCATGCCCTGGTCCGACGTCTTCCTGCTGATCATCATCGAGGGCGTGCTGCTGCTGATCCTGGTGCTCACCGGGTTCCGCACCGCGGTCTTCGCCGCCATCCCGCCCGGCCTCAAGGTCGCCATCGCCGTCGGAGTGGGCCTCTTCCTGGCCCTGGTCGGCCTGGTCAACGCCGGTTTCGTGCAGGCCGGTGAGGGCACCCCCGTCCAGCTCGGCAACGGCGGCCTCCAGGGCTGGCCGATCCTGATCTTCGTCATCGGCCTGCTGATCACCGTCGCGCTGTACGTGCGCAAGGTGCCGGGCTCGATGCTCATCGGCATCATCGTCTCCACGGCCGTCGCCCTCCTCGTGGAGTCGCTGTTCGGCGGCGGCGACAACCGCCTCGGCTGGAGCCTGACGGTCCCGACCCTGTCCACCGGCGGGGGAGTGGTGGCGGTCCCCGACTTCTCACTCGTCGGCATGTTCGCCGACGGCGGTCTCGACGTGTTCTCCCGCTGGGCCGACATCGGCATCGCCACCGTGGTCATGCTGATCTTCACGCTGCTGCTCGCCGACTTCTTCGACACCATGGGCACCATGGTCGGCGTCGCCCACCAGGGCGACCTGGCCGACGAGGACGGCAACATCCGGGGCTCCCGCGAGGTGCTGGCCGCCGACTCCATCGGCACGGTCCTGGGCGGTCTGGGCTCGGCCTCGGTCGCCACCATCTACGCCGAGTCGGCCGCGGGCGTCGGCGAGGGCGCCCGCACCGGCATCGCGCCGATCGTCACCGGCGTCCTGATGATGCTGGCCACCCTGTTCACCCCGCTGGTGAACCTGGTGCCCTTCGAGGCCGCCACGCCGGTGCTGGTGATCGTGGGGTTCATGATGATGGTCCAGGTCGTCAACATCGACTTCACGGACCCGGCGCTGGGCCTGGGGTCCTTCATGGCGATCATCATGATGCCCTTCACCTACTCGATCGCCAACGGCATCGGGTTCGGCCTGCTGACCTACGCCTTCGTCAGCCTGGTCACGGGCAAGGGGCGCCGGGTCCACCCGCTGCTGTGGCTGATCTCGCTGGTCTTCCTGGTCCACTTCGCCGAGGCGCCGATCAACGCCCTGATCAGCTGAGGCACGGCTTTCCGGCCGTCCGGGAATTCCGGCGGCGGTGGACGGTGTTGACTCCAGTGATGAGTCAACACCGTTTACTTATTTGCCCGCTTTGTCCACCCGGCCGGGATCGAAGCCGACCGCCGATGGCCGCATCAGTCCCTCCCCACGCGCTCGCGGGGAGGGACTGATGCGGCGTATCGCCATGTTCCGGTCCCTGGCCAACCGCAACTACCGGCTGTACGCCCTGGGCCAGCTGCTGTCCAACCCCGGCACGTGGATGCAGCGCATCGCGCAGGACTGGCTGGTCCTCCAGCTCAGCGGGGGCAGCGGCATCGCGCTCGGCATGACCACCGCCCTCCAGTTCCTGCCGCTGCTCCTCTTCGGGCTGTGGGGCGGGGCACTGGTCGACCGGCTGGACAAGCGCAGGCTGCTGGTGTGCACCCAGGCCGCCATGGGCGTGCTCGCGGTCGGCCTCGGAATCCTGGCCACCGCGGGGGCCGCCCAGGTCTGGCACGTGTACCTGTTCGCCTTCGGGCTCGGCCTGATCACCGTGCTCGACAACCCCGGGCGGCAGGCCTTCGTCCCGGAGATGGTCGACCGGGAGCACCTGTCCAACGCCATCGCGCTCAACAGCGCCAGCTTCCAGCTCGGCCGGGTGACCGGTCCGGCCGTCGCCGGTCTGCTCATCGCCGTCATCGGCAGCGGACCGGTCTTCCTCATCAACGGCGCGTCGTTCGGGTTCACCATCCTCGCGCTGACGATGATCCGCACCTCCGAGCTCAACCCCACCGAGCGGGTGGCCCGGGGCAAGGGGCAGATCCGGGAGGGGCTGCGCTACATCGGCGGCAGGCGCGACCTGGTCCTGCTGCTGGTGCTGGCCGCCGCCACGCAGTTCTTCGGCGCCAACAGCCAGAACCAGATCGCGCTGATGGTCAACAACGTGTTCGAGGCCGGGGCCGACGCGTTCGGCGTGGCCGCGGCCTTCCTGGCCGTCGGCGCCCTCGCCGGGGCCCTGCTGGCCGCCCGCCGCGACCGGCCCCGGCTGCGGCTGGTGCTGATCGGGTCGCTGGCCTTCGGCGCGCTCCAGGTCGTCGCGGGGCTCATGCCCGGCTACGTGCCGTTCGTCCTGGTGCTGGTGCCCATGGGCGTGGCCTTCATGACGTACGTGACCACGCTCAACGCCACCTTCCAGCTCAGCGTGGACCCGCGGATGCGCGGGCGCGTCATGAGCATGTTCCTGCTGGTGTTCATGGGTGTGGCGCCCATCGGCGCGCCCGTGGTGGGCCTGCTCGCCGACGCCTTCGGCCCGGAGACGAGCCTGGTCATCGGCGGCGCGGTGACCCTCGTGGTCGTCACGGTCATCTCCGCCCTGCTCTTCCGGGCCAAGGGCGTGCGCCCGCGCGACGTGCTCCCGGGGCGGCGTCCCTCCGCGGACGCGGAGGCCGCCGAGGAGGGGACCGCGGAGAACGCGAGCGAGCGCGAGGAGGCTCCGGAGGCGGAGCGCGAGCGGGTGGACGCCGAGCGCCTCCCGGACGGCTCCACCCGGGTCCGCCTCGTCCCGGACGAGGACGGGACCCGGCCGGACACGGTCACCCGCGCCTGAGTGACTGTTGGGTATGCGGGTGGTTGCGTGAGGTGACCGGCCCGGGTCGCTGGCGGGAGAACAGAACATCCCCGCCAGAATTGCGCTGTGTGTGCAGATGCAAGTCCGGCGGGGACGCCCGCCCATGCTACCCCTCTAACCTCTCCGACCCCGTCTGGGAGGTGATCGAGCCCCTCATGCCCGTCCGCGACCAAGCCAAAGGCGGAGCACCCCGCAAATACGACGACCGGCTGGTCTGGAACGCGATCCTGTTCGTGCTGCGCTCGGGTTGCCAGTGGCGGATGATCCCCCACGACCTGATCCCCTGGGACGCCGCCTACCGGTGGTACCGCACCTGGAGGGCCGACGGCACCATCGATCGGATCCACGACGCCCTGCGCGCCCGGGTCCGCGAGGAGGCGGGCCGCGATCGGGACCCCTCGGCGGCGGTGTTGGACTCCCAGTCGATCCTGACCGGGGAGGGCGGTACCGACCGCGGCTACGACGCGGGCAAGCGCACCAAGGGCCGCAAACGCCACCTGGTCGTGGACACGTTGGGGTTGGTGCTGGTGGTCGCGGTGACCTCGGCCTCGGTCCAGGACCGCCCCGGTGGGCGCCGGGTCTTGGAGACCTTGGCGGCCCGGTTCCCGACGGTGGGGCTGGTATGGGCTGACGCGGGGTACGCGAACAAGGTCGACAGCGGCCTGCTCACCTGGGCGTATGAGACGTTCCGGTTAGTGGTGCAGATCGTCCGGCGCAGCGACGACGCCAGGGGGTTTCAGGTGCTGCCGCGCCGGTGGGTGGTGGAGCGCACGTTCGCCTGGTTGGTGCGCAACCGCCGTTTGGCGCGCGATTACGAACGTCTGACCACGGGTTCGGAGGCCATGGTCAAGCTCGCGATGATCCGGTTGATGGCCACACGGCTGGCCGGTCAGAGCGAGCGGTGGAGCAACCGCTCTGCCGACCAGGCCGTGTAATCACCCGCATACCCAACAGTCACTGAGACTCCCGGTCGTGCCCCGCCGTCCTCGGGGCACGACCGGGACGGCCGTCCCTGCTCTTCGGAGCCCGTGTCACCGCCGCCGGACCGGCGGGCCCGGCGCGGCTCCGGCCGACCCTCGTGGAACGGGCCCGCAGACCCCCGGCGGACCGTGGCCCCCGGGCAGAATGGGGGCCATGAGACTGTTCGCGGCACTGGACCCGCCCCCCGACACGGCGCACGCGCTGCGCCGGGCCGTCGACCGGGGCCGCGGCCACACCCCCGGCCTGCGCTGGGCCGATCCCGGCGAGTGGCACCTCACCCTGGTCTTCCTCGGCGAGGTGGACGAGGCCCTCCTGCCCGCGCTCGACGACGCCCTCGGCCGGGAGGCCCGCGCGCACCGGCCCTTCCGCATCACCGCCGAGGGCTGGGGCTCCTTCCCCGGCGACCTCCGCCGCGCCTCCGTGCTCTGGGCCGGGCTCGGCGGCGACACCGCGTCCCTGCGCGCCCTCGCCGACGGACTGCGCGCCGCCGCCGCGGGGGTCGGCGTGCCCGTCGAACACCGGGCCTACGTGCCGCACATCACGGTGGCCCGCAGCCGTCCCGCGCGCGACCTCACCGGAACCGCCGACGCGCTGGGCGCACTGCCCGGCCGCAGGTGGCGGGTCCGCGAGGCGCACCTGGTGGAGAGCAGGCCGGAGCGGGAGGACCGCTACCGAACCGTCCGGACCTGGGAGTTAGGCTGGGAGGCGGACCCCACCCGACCTCCTGAGCGGAGCGCGTCATGAGCATGCTCACCAACAACCGCAAGCAGCGCTGGCTGCTGCCCGTGGTTCTGGGAGGCATCATGCTCCTCGTGCTCCTGGGCGCCCTCGTCGGCTGACCGCCCGGTCACGCGGATGCGGCGGCCAGGCTCACCGCGCGCGTGATCAGGTCCGCGTTGTCGTGCGCCTCCCCGCCGCCGGGCAGCCGCATGGTGTCCTCCAGCCCCATCCGGATGTCGTAGCCCGAGGCCACCGCCGACTCCAGGATCGGCCAGGCCGTCGCGTCGGCCCCGTGCAACAGGCGCGGCTGGTTCGCCCCCGCCCGGTCCAGCAGGGAGCAGATCGCCTCGGCGTTGCGCCGGGCGTCCTCCACCGCGACCTGCGTGGGCTCCACCAGGACCGCCGCCACCCGAAGCTTCGTGGCGACGAGGATGCGCGCGGCCTCCACCGTCCACACCCCGGCCTCCACCCCGATCCTGCGGTCCTCCAGCAGGTGCGCCAGATCCACCGAGCCCGCCTCGTGCAGGTTCACGGTGACCGAGTCCGGCAGCGCCGACGAGGCCCAGCGCTGCACCAGGTCGTAGCGCCGCCACGGATCGGACTCCGCCGACAGCGACGTGGTCAGCGACACCGGCACCCGCGGCCCGTCGGCGCGCAGCCGCTCCATGAGCGGGCCCACCACCTGGGGCGCCAGCGACTCGGCCCCGGTGGGGTCGCGCGGATGCAGGTGCAGCTCGGTCGCGCCCGCCGCCACCACCGCGTGCGCGTCCGCCACCACCTGGTCGACGGACACGGGCAGGGCGGGGTGCGCTCCGGGGCGGCGGTCCCCGTTGAGACAGGCGACGATCCTCATGGGTGCCCTCCTAACGGCGCTCCGTAAGCCCAATGTGCCCGTTACCGCACGGGTACAAGCCATCCGTGGCGTTCCCTGGCAGGATGTCGGTCATGAGAACTCCGCTCGTTCTTGCCGCCGCAGCCCTCTTCGCGACCCTCCCGGCCGCCCCTGCCCTGGCCTTCCCCGAGGACCCGAGCGACCCCGGCACCGGTGGTGTCGACTACCCCCGCGGAGGCGAGGGGCCCGAGGGCTCCGAGATCGCCTTCGAGTTCCAGGACCCGAAGATCTCCGAATCCAGCGGAATCGCCCCCTCCCTGCTGCACGAAGGCGTGTGGTGGACCCACAACGACAGCGGTGAGCACCTGAACGAGGTGTACGCGGTCGACGAGGAGGGCCGCACGCTCGCCACGGTCACGCTGAACCTGGACCGCCGCGACTGGGAGGCGATCACGGTCGCCGAGGCTCCAGACGGGACGCCGTCGGTCCTGGTGGCCGACATCGGCGACAACTTCAACGGGGGCTGGCCCGACGTCAGCGTCCACCGCTTCCCCGAACCCGAGGTACTCGCCGACACGGCGGTCGACCCGCAGGTGTTCACCTTCACCTACGAGGACGGGGGACGCGACGCCGAGTCGCTGATGGTCGACCCCCGCGACGGCCGGATGTACGTGGTCTCCAAGGAGTTCTCCGGCGGCCTGTACGCGGCGCCGGAGGACCTCGAACCCGGGGCCGGGCACGTCCTGGAGCGGATCGACTCCGCGCCCCTGTTCGCCACCGACGCCGCCTTCAGCCCGGACGGCAGCCGCTACGTGGTCCGCACCTACTGGGGGGCCACGGTCTACGACGCCACCGAGGGGGTGCCCGGATCCTCCCTGGGCGCCTTCGACCTGCCCGAGTCCGACCAGGGCGAGGCCGTCGCCTTCACCCCCGACGGCACCGCCCTCATGGCCGGGACCGAGGGGCCCGGGGCACCGGTCTGGCGGATTCCCCTGGAGGACCGCTACCTCGCCGAGGAGCCCCCGGTGCGGGAGGTCGCCGCGCAGGAGTCGCCCGGGGGGGAGGGCGGGACCGTCGAGCCCGAGACGCGCGGGGCGCTGCCCTTCATCGTGGGCGGCGGCGCGGTCGCCGCACTGGTCATCGTCGCGATCGTCCTGCTGGCCCGACGGGGCTGACCCCTACCCCCTACCCCTCGGGCTGCGGGTCCAGGAAGTGCTCGCGCGCCAGGAAGGCGTGCCGGGAGAAGTCGGTGAACACGCCGTCCACCCCGGCCTCGAAGAAGGCCTCGTACTCGGCGGCGAAGGACCCGTAGTCGCCCGGCCCGCCTTCCGACCTCAACTCCGCGGGGAGGAAGTGGTTCTCGCTGCGGAACGTGTACGGGTGCACCAGGAGCCCGGCCGCGTGCGCGTTCTCCACCAGGTCGGTCGGCTCCCCGGGCACCCCGTCCTCGACGGGCACGACCAGGCTCTTGGCCGGGCCGATGGCGTGCGCGAACGTCGCCACCTCGGCCAGGCCGTCCGGCGTCGTGTGGTGCAGCCAGTGCTCCTCGGCGCCCATGAGGTAGACCAGCGGCAGCTCCGTCACGGCCAGCTTGCGCAGGCTCTCGGCCTCGAAGGACTGGAGGAACACCGGCACCAGCGGCTCCGGGCCCGTCAGCCCCGCCCCGCGCAGGGCCTCGATCAGCACCGGCTCCAGCTCCAGGCCCTGCGCCTCGTGGTAGGCGGGGTGCTTGGTCTCGGGGTAGATCCCGATCGGGCGGCCCAGCTCCTTGGTCAGCGCCAGCGCCAGCTCGACGACCTCCTCCAGGGTCGGGATCCCGTAGGTCCCGTCCATCACGGCGTTGTCCGCGCGCACGTCCTTGAGGCGCTCCACCGCGCGCAGGGTCCGGATCTCCTCCAGCGTGAAGTCCTGGGCGAAGAACCCGGTCACCTCGCGCCCGTCGACGGTGCGCGTGGTGCGCCGGTCGGCGAACTCGGGGTGCTCGGCCACGTCCGTGGTCCCGCCGATCTCCTGCTCGTGGCGGCAGACCAGCCTCCCGTCCCTGGTCGAGACCAGGTCCATCTCGATGAAGTCGCCGCCGTGCCGGGCCCCCAGCTCGTAGGAGGCCAGCGTGTGCTCGGGGCGGTGCCCCGACGCACCGCGGTGCGAGATGATCTTGATGGGGGGTTCCTTCTTGTTCCTGCGCACAGCCGAACCGTCCTGAGAAGCGAGATGCCGGGAAAAGGGGGAGGCCGACCCGACGCGGGTCGGCCTCCATTGTGCAACGCGGGGCGAACGGTTCAGGACAGCTCGGTGAGCACGTGGTCCACGCACTCGGTGAGCGCGCGCACGTCGTCCGGGTCGATCGCCGGGAACATGGCCACGCGCAGCTGGTTGCGGCCCAGCTTGCGGTAGGGCTCGGTGTCGACCACGCCGTTGGCGCGCAGGACCCTGGCCACCGCGGCGGCGTCCACGTCGTCGCTGAAGTCGATGGTGCCGACCACCTGCGAGCGCTTGGCCGGGTCGGTGACGAACGGCGTTGCGACCGGCGACTTCTCCGCCCAGTCGTAGAGGACCGAGGAGGACTCGGCGGTGCGCGCCACGGTCCACTCCAGGCCGCCCTGGCCGTTCATCCACTCCAGCTGCTCGGCGAGCAGCAGCAGCGTGGCGACGGCCGGGGTGTTGTAGGTCTGGTCCTTGCGGGAGTTGTCGACCGCCGTGGGCAGCGAGAAGAACTCCGGCACGTAGCGGCCGCTCGCCGCGATCTCCTCCACGCGGGCCAGGGCCCGGGGCGACATGACGGCCAGCCACAGCCCGCCGTCGGCGGCGAAGCTCTTCTGCGGCGCGAAGTAGTAGACGTCGGTCTCGGCGATGTCGACCGGTAGGCCGCCCGCGCCGCTGGTGGCGTCCACCAGGACGAGCGCGTCCTCGTCGGCGCCCGCCACGCGCCTGATGGGCGCGGCCACACCGGTGGACGTCTCGTTGTGGGTCAGCGCGTACACGTCCACGCCGGCCTCGGCCACGGGCTCGCCGTGGCTGCCCGGGTCGGTGCTGATGACGGTGGGCTCCTGGAGCCAGGGCGCGCCCTTGGCGACCTTCGCGAACTTGCTGGAGAACTCTCCGAAGGACAGGTGCTGGGACTTCTCGCGCAGCAGGCCGTGCGCGGCGATGTCCCAGAAGGCGGTGGTGCCGCCGTTGCCCAGGACCACCTCGTAGCCGTCGGGGAGGGAGAACAGCTCACTCACCCCGGCGCGCACCCGGGAGACCAGGGACTTGACCGGCTTCTGCCGGTGGGAGGTGCCCATGTAGCGGGAGCCGGAGGCGGCCAGGGCCTCGATCTGGGCGGGGCGGACTTTGGACGGGCCACTGCCGAAACGGCCGTCGGAGGGCAGCAGGTTCGCGGGGATCTGAATCTCGTCGGTCACGCCCACCAGCGTAGTGGCGGCTGAGGCGGCGGGGCCGGTCAGGGCCGCTCTTGGGACGCCCGAAATGACGCGGGGGAGCGGACGCTATGTCACGTTCCCAAAGGTTCTGGCCGGTATAGGACAGTGGCATTTCGGTTAACACGGGTGCACTTTCCGCTAGGAGTGCGGTCTTATAGGAGGAGTTTCGGGGGGAACGCCAGCACACAGCGCGCGACGCGGAGGGGTGCCCACACGTGGCCGACAGCAGGACCGTCCCCGAGACCGACCACCTCAATGAGAGCAGCGCTTTCCTGCGGGTCTTCGACGCCCTGCGCCTGCGCCCGACGCGGAGCGATGCCCGCCTCATGGGCAGGATGGAGCGGCGGGCCGCACGCAGGCTCCGGGTCGGCAACCGCGGCGGCGTCCAGCGCGGCGACGTGGCCGAACCACCGCCCGTACTCGACTTGGAGCTGGAGGAGGGCGCCGACCGCGAGAAGCTGCTGAATGTGCTCACCGAGCGCTGCGGCGACCAGCCGGTCTGGCGGCTGCCCCTGCGCTCGTCCGGAGGCCCCGAGCCCGAGGAGTGGCCCCGGGCGCACGAGGCCTACGCCACCACCGAGGAGCTCTACGACCTGGTGTCGGGCCTCCTGGCCGAGGCCGACGCAGCGAAGGCCGCCAAGGAGTCCGGCAAGGAGCCCGCCGAGGAGTCTGCCGAGAAGCGCGGATGGATGCCCCCGCCCTGGCCCCGCTTCGCCCGGCTGCGCTCCCTGCTGTGGCTGCGCGTGTGCAGGCTCGGGACCATTCGCTCAGAGGCATCGGGCGAGGAGGTGAGCCAGGATGGGGCCGACCTCGAAGCCAGCCTCAGGGCGCAGATCCACGTCGGTGCCGCGCTCAGACGGGCCAAGCTCGAACACGGCGGGGGAGCGGAACGGGAGGACGACCGGGCGACGAAGGGCCGCTATCCGCGCCCGGGTCTGCGCGGGTTCTACGACCGGGCCTTCCACTGGGTCGCGGTCAAGGTCGCCGGCCTGCCGGAACACGTGGACTTCGACAAGGCCAACAACCGGGTGGCCGCCCCCGTGGACTTCTGGGTCAAGTTCCTCAGCGCCCTCCTCCTGGTCGCGACCGCTCTCTGGGGTACCGCTGCCGTCGCCAACACGATGCTCCAGTCCATCAACAACCTGGTCATCGTGGGCATCGGCCTCGTACTGGCCGTCGTCTACACCTGCCTCTTCCTCTTCGTCGTCCTGCCCTGGCACCCTTACCACTGGCTCAACCACCACCGGTACGTGGTGGACACCCAGGCCGCCCGCGACAGCAAACAGCCGGTCGCACGCAACCACCGCGAACGTGGCGTCCACGTCCTCAACCTGCTCAACCGCCAACACCTCACCGGACGCCTCGTCCGCGACCCCGGGGCCGACGACGCCGAACATCCGCGCGTGGAGCGCCCGCCCGGCATCCACCGGCTCGTGGTCAACGCCTTCCTCGACGACCTCGCGCACACCCATGGCGGAGCTCCGGGGCGCCGCCCGTTCCCCCTGCGCCGCGGTCGCCACCAACGCCCCGTGCTCCTCGTGGACCAGTACCGCCTCGATCGGGTCGGCCGCTACCTGGTCCGTCTCATCGAGGACGAGCGGCTGCGCCGAGGCTTCCCGGACCCCCTGCTCGTCGTCCAGGTGCGCGCCCACGGCACCCGGCCGCTGGTCAACGACGGGGTGGACGCCTCCCGCTATCCCAAGCTGCCCGAGTCCGAGAATGGCCGCCGACCTCACGACGCGGTGTCGCGGTGGCTGCGCGAGCGCCACGCCTCCGGGGTGCTGGGCCGCTCCCGACTGCTCACCCAGCGGATCCCGGTTGCGCCTTCGGACTGGGACAGCCCGCACGCACCGGAGCCGGTGACCGTGCGCACGGCTGCGTTGATCACCAGGAACATCGCGGCGGTGACCGCCGGGCTCACCGCCGCCGCCGTCCTGGCGGTTTGGCTGGGCGGCCCGGCCATGGCTGAGGGTTACAACTCGTGCGGGTCGGGCTGGGTCGTGACGCCTCCGGGCGTCGAACGGCACGGCGAGGACTGCGTCGGGGTGACCTTCGGGGCGTTCGTCTTCCACGAGCGCCTGCGCGAGGTCACCGAGCGCATCCACGAACAGAACGAGCAGGTCGACGAGGACGATGGGAACCACGTCACCCTCGCCTACGTCGCCCAGCTCAGCGCGACCGGGAACAGCGACCTGTCCCTGTCGGGGGTCCAGGGCGAGCTGCTGGGCCTGGCCCACCAGCAGGCGGAGCACAATGCCTCGGGTGACGGCTCCCTGCCCCGTATCAAGATCCTCATCACCAACACCGGCGAGAACTGGCGGTACGCGCGCGAAACCGCCGAGATGATCGTCGAACGAGCCCAGGACGAAGGGCGGGGTATGGACCGGCCCGTGGCCGCCCTCGGATTCGGCGACAGCGTCCAGCCCAACACCGAGGCCGTCCGCGTCCTCAGCGGCGCCCGGATCCCCATGATCAGCACCACCGCCACCTTCGACGACGTGGCCATGGAGACCTCCGGCAAGTACAGCCAGTACTTCTTCCCCGTGGCACCCTCCAACACCCGTATGGCCGAACAGGCCGCCCTGTGGGCCTACCGCGGCGTGCCGTGGACGGGAAACGAACTGGTCGAGGGGCAGGAACCCCCGTCGTTGGGACCCGCCCGCACCGCCGTGGCCATCGCCAACAACCAGCAGGGGGAGAGCTACGGCCCCCATCTGGCGGTGCGGTTCATGTCAGCCTTCCGCGCACTGGGCGGTCAGCCTTGGGAGGGCGACGGGGAACCGCGCCCCATCACCCTCGCCAACGGCGGCACCGGGACCTTCCCCGGCGTGCTGCCCTACCAGGACGGCGGCCTCAGCCAGGCGGACCAGCTGGCGAGGGTGTGCGCCGAGGACCCGCCCGACGTCATCTACTTCGCGGGCCGCTCCACCGACTTCATGGACTTCCACAACCAGCTCCAGGAGGAGGGGATGTGCGTGGAGGCCGGGGCCGACATCATCGGTGGAGACGACATCGCCAAGTTCGTCACCGACCACGCCGAGACGCTCGGCCACGCCTCCGGGTACCCCGTCTTCTACACCCCACTCGCGGCCAGCGGCGCCTGGAGCCAGTACACGCGGAGCAGCGAGCGCGCCTTCTACGCCGAGGCCGACCTCCTCATCCAGGAGCTCTACGGCGGCGAGGAGGGGGACGAGGAGACCGAGGAGGAGCGGGAGCAGGGGACCGAGGCCGAAGCCGTGGCGGCCGACGGCGGCATGCCCTCGATCGCCCACGCGGCCGTCGCCCACGACGCGTTCAGAGTCTTCTCGCGGGCGCTGCGCGGCATCCCCCGCTCCCTACCCGAGGACACCGGTACCCAGACGGCCTCTGCCGCGCCCACCGAGCGGCCCTCGCCGTTCCTGGGCACCGATGCCGGGTACGAGCAGGAGCAGCAGGGGCTCGTGGAGAACATCCAGGGCACGCACAACCTGTCCGCCGTCTCCGGCTACCTCGGCTTCGGGGAGCCCTCCGAGGGCAACTGGTACCGCGACCGCATGGTCCAGCTCGTCGTGGTCGGCCCGCTCGGCTCGGACGGCGAGCGCCAGCACGTGATCGCCGCCTGCGGCCAGGTCAGCACGGGCACGGTCGACCCCGGACCGGCGTGCGCCTGACGCGCGGGTCCGGGTGGCGCGCGCGGCACACGACGCGAGAGGATGCCCCGTGTGGACCACCAAGACCCCGCCGAACTGCGCAAACCGTACCTGGGTGCGCCCCTGGGGCGCTCCGGGCTCGCCGACCACCCCATGACGCAGTTCCACCTGTGGTTCGACGAGGCCTACGACTCCGGGCTGGCCGAACCCAACGCCATGGTCCTGGCGTCCGTCGAGCCCTCGGGCATGCCCCGCGCCCGCACCGTGCTGATGAAGGGCTACGACAGCACGGGACTGCGCTTCTTCACCAACTACACCTCGCGCAAGGGGCTGGCCCTGGAGGCCGACCCGCGCGCCAGCGCGGTCTTCCCCTGGCACGCCGTCCGGCGCCAGGTCCTGCTGGCCGGACGGGTGGAGCGGCTCAGCGACGAGGAGAACGACCGCTACTTCGCCTCGCGCCCGCGCGGCTCCCAGCTGGGCGCCTGGGCCAGCGAGCGCCAGTCGCGGCCGGTGGCGGACCGGGCCGAGCTCGACCGGCTCTACCGGGAGTTCGACACGGTCTGGGCCGCCGAGGAGGAGATCCCCCGGCCCGCCTACTGGGGCGGCTTCCGGCTCGTGCCGAGCGAGGTGGAGTTCTGGCAGGGCGGCGCCGACCGCATGCACGACCGGTTCCGCTACCTGCGCGAGCCGGACGGCTCCTGGAGCGTCGAGCGCCTGGCCCCCTGACCGGGCCGTCGGGTGACGCGCTCGCGCCGCGCCGCTCCCGGGAGTGATCTTGGCCGCTTCGTACGCGAGTTCGGGAGACCGTTCCCGCAGGTGAGCGACGACCCGGCACCCCTCCGGCGTACGCGGTGGGCTGGAAGGCCCCCGTCGGCGTGACCAAGTGCCCTTGCGGCGCGGGGCAGAACGTATCCGCATCGTGAGACCGGGCAGAAATCCGGGCGCCCCGCGCCGCGATATGCTTGCGTGTATCGGTGGTCGCTCCCGCGGTCCTGCGGACGCCCCGGTCCCCACCCGGCCCCTGGGAATCACGTCGCCCCGGCCTGTGTTGTGAGAGACCCGCCGTGCCCGTCGTGACCGCGCGCCGGGCACAGAGCCTTGGGAGGGGAGACTTGACCGCACACGGGCTGATCGACACCACGGAGATGTACCTCCGTACGGTCTTCGAGCTCGAAGAGGAGGGCATCGTCCCGCTTCGGGCCCGTATCGCCGAACGCCTGCACCAGAGCGGCCCCACGGTGAGCCAGACCGTGGCCCGCATGGAGCGCGACGGCCTGCTGCGGGTGGAGAACGACAGGCACCTGGTCATGACCGCCGAGGGGCGCCGTCTGGCCACCCACGTCATGCGCAAGCACCGGCTCGCCGAGCGCCTGCTCGTGGACGTCATCGGACTCCCCTGGGAGGACGTGCACATCGAGGCCTGCCGCTGGGAGCACGTCATCTCCGAGGCCGTGGAGGAGCGTCTGGTCACGCTGCTCAACGCCCCCTCGGTCTGCCCGCACGGCAACCCGATCCCGGGCCTGGACGAGCTGGGCCTGGAGGACTACTCCCCCGAGCCCTTCACCGACGACTCCATCGTCCCGATGATCGACGTCGCCGGGAACAGCGAGACGACGGTCACCGTGCGGCGTATCAGCGAGCAGATCCAGTCGGACGCCGACATCATGCTCACCTTGCGCCGATCCGGGGTACAACCGGGACAGGAAGTGGTCTTGCGAGCCTCTGACGACGGGGTCCGCGTGATCGACGGTGAGACCGGGGAAACCGAGCTCTCGGCGCTCGTCGCCGGGCACATCTTCGTCGCCAAGCCGTGAACCGTACGGACGCGTTGATTGGTTGCTCATCAGGATTGTCACATTGCGCTGCGGGAACGTTGACGGTGTTGCTACGCTCGCCCCAAGGTGCGGTCGTTCGGGGTACCCGGAGCGGGCATGTATGCAGCTCATGACGGCGAGGTGGCGGCTAGATGACACGGTGGGGTGAGCCCTTCCCCAAGGGCGACGCGCTCGCCGCGGCCGCCGTGGCGGACCAGGCACAGATCGCCATCGTCGTCATCGACCGCGCGAGCCTCCTGCGCTACTGGAACCCCTTCGCGCGCGAGCTGTTCGGGTTCGTGGGCGGTCGCGACTACGTCGGCCTCTCCCTGCTCGACATCGGCATCCACGAGTCCGACCGCGAGCACGCCTCCCAGCTGGCCCGGCGCGTCCTGCGAGGGGAGCCGTGGGAGGGCACCTTCGCCGTGCTCCGGGGCGACTCGACCTGGATCCACGTGCGCGCCCAGGCCGTGCCCATGCGCGACGAGTCCGGCGAGATCGACGGCATCACCCTGATCGCCAGGGAGGCGCTGCGCAGCGGACGGGTGGAGGAGCAGTACGGCCTGCTGGAGCGCATCGGCAGCCGCCTGACCAGCTCGCTGGAGTTCGACTCCACGGTCAGGGGGGTCGCGGGCATCCTCGTGCCGCAGTTCGCCGACCACTGCTTCATCGACCTCTACGACCGCGACCGCCTGGTCAGACAGGTGTCGGTGCACGCCGAGGGGTGGACGCCCCCGCCGCGCACCTGGTTCGAGGTCGGCGACGAGGTCCGCTACCCCGAACGCCACTTCGTCACCCAGGCCCTGCGCCGCCTGGAGACGGTGGTCAGCAGCGAGTACCTGTTCGAGAACTCGCCCAGCACGCGCTCCGACCAGGTCTCGCGCCAGGTCGGCGTCACCTCCGCCATCGCCGCCCCGCTGCGGGCCCGCGGCGAGGTGCTGGGCGTGCTCACCCTGGCGCTGTCCGGGCTCTCACCGCGGCAGAAGAGCACCTACGGGGGCTTCGACCGCGACCTCGTCGGCGCCATCGCCTCCCGGGTGGCCCTGGCCATCGACAACGCCCGCCTGTTCGAGCAGGAGCGCAGCACCGCGCTGGCCTTCCAGCGCAGCCTGCTGCCCAGCAGCCTGCCCCGGCTGGACGGGCTGACCGCGGCCCACCGCTACCTGCCCGCGGGGCCGCTGCGCTCCGACGGGTACGGGGTCCAGACCCAGATCGGCGGAGACTTCTACGACGCCATCCCGCTCTCCGCCGGACGCGTGGGACTGGTCATCGGCGACGTCGAGGGCCGCGGCCCGCACGCCGCCGCCGTCATGGGCCAGCTGCGCGCCGCGCTGCGCGCCTTCGCCCAGGCCGACCGCGAGCCCGCCGACATCCTGCGCGAACTCGACGAGTGGGTCCGCCAGCTGGGCCAGGAGGACGAGGAGGGCGGCACCTGGATTCCCAGCGTCAGCTGCCTGTACATGGTCTACGACGCCTGGTCGCGCGAACTGTCCTACGCCAACGCCGGGCACGCGCCCCCGCTGCTGGTCACCTCCGAGTCGGTGGAGAAGATCGACCTGGAGGTCACCGACCGCATGCTGGGCGTGCGGGCCAAGGGCGGATCGGGCGAGGACGTGGTCTACCACCAGGCCAACCTGCGCCTGCCCATCGGCGCCACCCTGGTCCTGTACACCGACGGGCTCGTGGACCGGCGTCCGGCCGGGGGCAGTGCGGACCCCGAGAGCGCCTTCGAGCTGCTGTCGGAGCGGGTGGCCGAGGTCGCCGACAAGGACGTGGACCAGATCGCCGAGGCGGCCGCGCACAGTGTTCCGGGCGAACACCACGACGACACCGCGCTGCTGGTCGTGCGCACCCACTCCGAGGAGCTGGCGCTGCGCGAGGGCTGGTTCCCCTCGGAGGCCTCCACCGTGGGCGAGGCCCGCCACATGGCGGCCCACACCTTCAGCGAGTGGGGGGTGGACCGCGACCAGGCCGAGCTGGCCTGCCTGCTGGTCTCGGAGATCGTCACCAACGTCGTCATCCACGCCACCCCGCACCCGGTGCACCGCGAGTTCACCGGCGGAGGGGTGCTGGACTCCGAGACCCCGCTCGACGCGGTGGCCGACGAGTTCGACGAGGACTGGAGCGACCTGCTGGAGGCGGTGGCCGAGGAGGCCGACGAACCCGCCGAGGAGGCGGGGGAGAAGGAGTTCCTGCTGCGGCTGCGGCGGGGCGCGAACACGGTGTGGGTGGAGGTCTTCGACAACGACCTGCGCCTGCCCCGCATCCGCAGCGCCGCCGCCGACGACGAGGGCGGCCGCGGCCTGTACCTGGTCGAGCAGCTGGCCACCCGGTGGGGGGCGCGACCGACCCCGGACGGCAAGGCGGTCTGGTTCGAGATGCCCATGCACTCCGAGGAGACCGGGGAGCGGGAGAAGTCCGAGGACGGGGAGAAGGCCGGGCAGGACTAGTGTCCCGACGCCGCCTCAGGGCCCGGCGCAGTCGTGGAACCGCCGCGACGCGCCGGGCCCGTCCCTTCGGCGGGGATCATGCCCGGGGTCTGTCCGCGGCCCCAGCTTGTGGCGGTTGGTCCGGACGCCCACGGGGTTCTGGAGGTGGCGGAGGCGGGTCTCCGTGGGGGAACTGCGCGCAGCGTCCGTTGAGGGTGGTGGCGGGCGACGGGTGGGACGAAGCGGAGCGGAGGCCCCGAAAAGCACCGTCTAGCGCCAGGACCAGGCCCACAGCAGCAGGCACAGGAAGACGAAGAAGACCACGATCCCGCTGGTGGTCCACGGGATATGGACCCGGGGCCGGAGTTTGCGCACCCCGATCACGAGCAGCAAGACCAGCAGGCCCATGACGATGAGGCCGTCCCAAGCACCGCTCATTCCAGCTCCGACCCTTCTGGGGAGGGGGTTGTGCGGTCACAGTCCCAGGCCGCGCCCCACGATCTCCTTCATGATCTCGGTGGTGCCACCGTAGATCGTCTGGATGCGGGTGTCCTGCCAGGCCCGTGCCACCGGGTATTCCATCATGTACCCGTACCCGCCGTGAAGCTGGAGGCACCGGTCCATCACCTTGTTGCACAGTTCGGTGGTCCACCACTTGGCCATGGCGGCGTCCTCCACGGTCAGTTCACCACGGTTGAGCAGGCCGATGCCGCGGTCCACGTAGGTGCGGGCGATGTCCACCTCGGTGGCCAACTCGGCCAGGACGAAACGGGTGTTCTGGAAGCGCCCAATCGGACGGCCGAAGGCGGTCCGCTCCCGGCAGTAGGCGATGGTGTGCTGGAGCACCGCGTCGGCGGAGGCCACCGCGCAGGTGGCGATGGACAGCCGCTCCTGGGGCAGGTTCTCCATCAGGTGGACGAACCCGCCGCCCTCCCGGCCGATGAGGTTGGCCGCCGGGACGCGCACGTCGTCGAAGAACAGCTCGGCGGTGTCCTGCGCCTTCATGCCGATCTTGTCGAGGTTGCGGCCCCGGCCGAACCCGGGGGCGCCGCGCTCCACCGCGATCAGCGAGAAGCCCTGCGCGCCCGCGTCGGGGTCGGTCCGGGCGACCACGATCACCAGGTCGGCGTTGACGCCGTTGGTGATGAAGGTCTTGGAACCGTTGACGACGTACTCGTCGCCGTCGCGCACCGCCGAGGTGGCGATGCCCTGGAGGTCGCTGCCCGCGCCGGGCTCGGTCATGGCGATGGCGGTGATCAGCTCGCCGCTGGCGAACCCCGGCAGCCAGCGCCTCTTCTGCTCGTCGTCGGTCAGGTCGACCATGTACGGGGCCATGACGTCGTTCTGGAGGGTGACGCCCAGGCCGCTGGCGCGGGCCCGGCAGATCTCCTCGTTGACGATGGTGTTGTAGCGGAAGTCCCGCAGCCCGGTGCCGCCGTACTCCTCGGGCACGCCGTGGCCGAGCAGGCCGACCTCGCCCGCCCTGGTCCACACCCCGCGGGGCACGATCCCGTCCTTCTCCCACTCCGGATGGTGCGGTGTGACCTCGCGCTTGAGGAACTCGGCCACCGATGCGCGGAAGAGGTCGTGGTCGGCGTCGAAGAGATCCCGCTTCATGCTCTGCTCCGGGGTGTCGGGGATTCCTGCGTGACGCCACAGTAACCGAATCGAATTCGGTTTTGAAGGGGACAGTCCAAGCCCCGGCAAAGTTCCCGTGCCCGTCAGCGCCCGTGCGGCGGTTCCCGCCGGACGGGGGGCCGCGGCTTCCTAGGGTGGCGGCAGCGGAGCCGGTAGCCGAGGGGCGGGACCGCGTGCGGCCCGGCCGGGGGAGGGGAGGGCCATGGTCCAGTACGAGGCCAGGCATCGGGCGCGCAGGGAGCACCGGGGCGGCAGGATCGCGGTGATCATGAGCGCGCTGATGCTCACCGTGCTGCTGGCGGCCCTGGACCAGACGATCGTGTCCACCGCGCTGCCCACGATCGTGTCCGAACTCGGCGGGCTCAACCACCTGTCCTGGGTGATCACCGCCTACCTGCTCGCGGTCACGGCCGTCACGCCGCTGTGGGGCAAACTCGGCGACCAGTTCGGCCGCAAGCAGTTCTTCCTCACCTGCATCGCCGTCTTCCTGGTCGGCTCGGCCCTGTGCGGGATCGCCCAGAGCATGCTCCAGCTCATCCTCTTCCGCGCGGTCCAGGGCATCGGCGGCGGAGGGCTCATGGTGCTGGCCTCCGCCATCATCGGCGACGTCGTCTCGCCCCGCGAGCGCGGCAAGTACCAGGGGCTGTTCGGCGCGGTGTTCGGCATCTCCAGCGTGGCCGGTCCACTGCTCGGCGGACTGTTCGTGGACCACCTGTCCTGGCGGTGGGTGTTCTACGTCAACCTGCCGCTGGGGGTGCTGGCCTTCATTACGGTGCTCGTGGTGCTGCCGCGCCGCCAGCCGACCGGCCGCCAGAGCATCGACTACTTCGGGATCGTGCTGCTGGCCGCCACCGCGATCTGCCTGACGCTGGTCGCCTCCTGGGGCGGCAGCCTCTACCCGTGGACGTCGCCGCAGGTACTCGGGCTCGGCGCCGCCGCCGTGGTGCTCGGTGTGGGCTGGTGGCTGTCCGCGCGGCGGGCGCCGGACCCGGTCATGCCGCTCAGCCTGTTCCGCGACCCGACCATCGTGGTGGCCATGGCGATCGGCTTCTGCGTGGGCTTCGCGATGATGGGGTCGATGGCGTTCCTGCCGCTGTTCCTCCAGGTCGTGCACGGCCTGTCGCCCACGGCCTCGGGGCTGCACCTGCTGCCGATGGTGCTGGGTCTGTTCCTGACCTCGATCACCAGCGGTCGCCTGGTCACCCGCACCGGCCGCTACAAGGTCTACCCGGTGGTGGGGATGGCGGTGACCTCCCTCGGCCTGTTCCTGCTCTCGCGGCTGGGGCCGGAGAGCTCGATGGTGCAGATGGGGCTCTACTTCTTCGTCCTCGGCGTGGGCCTGGGCCTGGTGATGCAGGTGGTGGTCGTGGTGGTGCAGAACGCCGCCAGCTACGCGAACCTGGGCGTGGCCACCTCGGCGGCGACGTTCTTCCGGTCCATCGGGGGGTCGTTCGGCACGGCGGTGTTCGGCGCCGTCTTCTCCGGGCAGCTGGCGGCCAACCTGGCCGAGCGGGCCGCGCAGATCCAGCTGCCGCCCGGGGTGGACCCCGCGGCGCTGGAGAGCGACCCGCGCAGCCTGGACCAGCTGCCCCCGCAGGCGCAGGCGTCCTTCCTCCAGGCCTACGCGGACGCGGTGGACACCGTCTTCCTGTGCGCGGTCCCGGTGGCCCTGGCCGGGTTCGTGCTGGCGCTGTTCCTGCGGCAGATCCCGCTGCGCACCACCATCGACTCCCCGGACCTGGACGAGTCCATCCCTCCCGTGGCCGCCGCGAGCCGCAGCGCCATCGCGCACGTGGAGAAGGAGGTGTTCCGGGCCTGCGGCCGGGAGGGCGCCGACCAGATGTACGCGCGCCTGCGCGAGGCGGCGGGCCTGGAGGTCTCGCCGCGCGCGTGCTGGGTGCTCAGCCACCTGGGCGTGACCGGGCCGCTCTCGCCCGGGGAGCTGGTGGAGATGTCCGGGCTGCCAGCCGACTACTGGGAGCCGGTCCACCGGGAGCTGGTCGAGGCGGGCTACCTGGCGGGGGAGGGCGAGCCCTGGGAGCTGAGCCGACGCGGCGCGTCCGCCGCCCGCGGGGTCTTCGAGGCCCAGCGCACCGCGCTGCGCTCGCTGCTGGCCGACTACGGCCCCGAGGAGCACCCCGAGGTGGTGGCCGCCCTGGAGCGGATCACCACCGACGTCCTGGGGGACGAGGGGGACGCCGGGCACCTGGAGCGGGGCGCGCACCGGGCCTGAGTGCTGGAGGGGGCCGGAGCGGACCGTACCGTTCGGCCGGACCGCTCCCCAGGATCGGAACGGTCCGTCTCCTGGACTGGAGGCCGGTCCACCTCCCGGGCGGGAGGGGCGTCAGCCTGTCGTTCCTTTCCGCTGTGCCCGGTCCGCCACTCCCCCTCAGCTCACACTGCCGCGTCGTCCAGCGCGACGGACCGGGCGGCGTCCCGCTGCTCATCGAGTCCGGCGAGGCGCTGCTGGTAGGCGCCGCGAAGCGCGGCCTCCGCGTCCGCGCCCAGCGGCAGCCGCAGCGGTGCGGGTTCGGTCCGGGCGCAGGCGATCATCGCGTCGGCGATCTTCGCCGGATCGTTCGGGTGGGTGATCGCACCGCCGGCGATGGCACGGCGCACCTCGCCCACCGGCCCCAGATCGTAGACGTCCAAGGTGGAACCGTCGTCACGGCTGGGGGTGAACTGAGTCGGTGACGCGCCCGGCTGCACGATGGTCATGCCGATGCCGAGGGCTGCGAGCTCGGGGGTGACGGATTCGCAGAAACCCTCCACACCCCATTTGGCGGCGTGGTAGGCGGCGAACCCCGGGACCGCGGCCTGACCGCCCGCGGACGACACCTGGAGGATGCGTCCGTGCCCTTGACGCCGGAGGAGGGGGATGAACGCCCGGATCACGTCGATCGAGCCCAGGAGATTGGTGTCGATCGATCGGCGGATCTGCTCCCTGCTCAGCTCCTCGGCCGCACCGAAGGTGCCGTACCCGGCATTGCTGACCAGCACGTCGATGACGCCGAAGTGCTCGAAGGCCGCGCCGACGACGTGTTCGACGGCGACCGGGTCGGTGACGTCGAGCTCGGACACCCACAGCCGGTCGCCCGCCGAAGCGCGCAGGCCGTCGAGCAGACGGGGGTCGCGCAGCGTCGCGGCGACGCTGTCGCCGCGGGCCAGCAGGCGCTCCGTCATGATGCGCCCGAACCCGGTGGACGTGCCGGTGATGAACCACGTGGTCATAGATGTTCCTCGGATCGGTGGCTGTTCGATACGAGACGCTATGACCTCGAGTCGACTGGAGGTCAAGCTGTAGATTCGGCGGATGACCACTACGAAACTCTTGGGTATCGGCGCGGTGAGCGAGCGGACCGGGGTGTCCGTCTCGACGTTGCGCTTCTACGAGCAGGAGAAGCTGTTCTTGCGCCCGGTCACACGGGACGGTGCGGGACGGCGGCTGTTCGCCTCGGACGAGGTGGACTGGATCACCGTCTGCAAGAAGCTGCGCTCGTCCGGCATGCCGCTGCCGCGCATTCGCGACTACGTCGACCTCGTCCGGCAGGGACCGCGCACACGGCCGCAGCGGCTGGAGATCCTCAGGGAGCACCAGCGGGCCGTCGCGTCCCGGGTGGCCGAACTCCAGGAGGCGTTCGACATCATCGACAACAAGGTGCGTTTCTACGCCGAGCACTCGGCCGAGGCCGTGGGCGACGACCTGTGGCTCGACATGCCCGACTGCTCCGCCGTGTCGGGAGCGCGGGTGCCGGAGTAGCGCTCCCCGGTGCGGTGGCACGGCCTCGGGCGACAGCGCATGACGGAGCGCACCTGGGGTGGGACCGTTCCTGAACAGTGATCAGAAGTGACCCTGAGGGTCACTTTGGCACTGCACCCATCCCGAACGGTTCTGGATGGGCTGGGTCACCGCGTTCCTGCCCCGTCCGGCCACGCGCATCGTGTGCACGCTCCGTGACGGGTGGGCGGTTTCCCTCACGCCCACAACTCCCCGGTGCGGCCTGGATGGTCCGATGCCCCACACCATCACTCCGGTGGTGTGGGGGCGGTGCCGTCCGTCGCCGGACCGGGTGGCCCTGGGCGCGCCTGCCGACCGCGATGCTGGCCGCATCGTGCCGGGAGACCTTCCTACGTTTGGTGGTCAGGGGTCGTTGCCAGTGTTGGGCGCCCCACCGGGAGGTGTATGCGGGGTCCACGGCGATGACCGCCACCCCCAGGGTGTGGGCCATCGACACCAACCGGGAGCGCAGACGAGCGGTGGGAAAACCACTGATCAGCTGCCGGAACTTCTTACGCCGTCCGTGCTTCTCCCGGGACTTGTCCGCAGAAAAGTCCAGGTCCTCCACGGCGATGGCCCGCACACCGTGTGTGGTGGCCCAGCGCAGCAGCCGGGACAGGGCATGGCGTACCTGCGCGTCCCGGTGGGAGGCGCTGCCGGACAGGTCGAACTCAAAGCGGTGTGGGTTCCCGATCGGGTTGCCGTGGGTGTCGAGCCGCCAGGCGGCCAGGTGGTCGGCGTTGGCGTCCACCCCCACCACCCCGCGGGCCAGCGCCGCTTGCAGAGGCAGGGCAGGCACCGCCTGTGGGGTCCAGGACGCGCTCACATACCACCGGCTCCGGCCGGTATCCAGGTGGAGGCGGTAGGCCACCGCCCCATCAGCCTCGACCCGATCAGCCCACTCCGCGCCCCGGTGAGCGAAGGCCACCCGGCCCGAGAGCACATACCGACCGTGCGCGGCGTTAGCCAGGCCCGCTAACGGGGCGGGCAGCCGGATACTGACCTGCCCCTCGGGGGTGATGCGGATGGTCTCGTTGCCGTAGCGTTTGCCGGACTCACCATCAGCTTGGAGGAAGAAGCGTGCGGCCTCCCACCGGGCCCGCCACTGGGCCTGGGTGAGTCCGGCCTGGTCCAGGTGGTGGCGGGTGTGCAGCAGCCGTTTGCCGCCACGCACCACCCGTACACGGCCCTCCTCCCAGTCAGCCACCGCCACCGCATGGCGATGCTCCAGGGCGGCCAGGCGTCGGGACTTGGCGTGCCACTCCTGACGACAGGCGTACCCGCCCGGCACACCCCGGGTGCCCTTGGTCCCGAGGGGTTGGGACAACCGGTGGCGCAGGGTGTCGATCCCGGCCTGGAGGCGGTGCAGGTGGGCGGCCTGGCTGCGGCGGGCCAGCGCCCACTGCTCGTTGGAGGCCTTGGTCATGGCTCCGGCCCACCGCGACGAGGACTCAGGGGTCAGCTCCCGTTTGCGGGCGGCCCAGGAGTCCTTGCCGTGGCCGGTGCCGTGCGCGGATCGGGCGGCCAGGTCTGTGGAGGCGAGCGATCCCAGGTGTGCGCCCACCGCCCGCAGTACCGCTTCGTCCTCAGGGGTCAGGCCCTTGAGCCGGTCACGCACACTCACCCCGGTCGGCGCGGGGACCAGGAACGGGTCGGCGAGGGTCCGCAACCGCCGCGTGCCGGTACCTGCCATCTCGCCTCGCCTCCTGACCCTGCCGATTTCGTCGTTGTGTTCGATACGACCGTAGCCAGGACCGGGGGCGCTTGTCCGGAGAATCAGCGAACTCCTCCGACGGAATTTTATCGGCGGACCGTCCACCGGGGCGGGGGCACACACCACACACCGCTTTCCGACAGCAGCACATGATCACTCCTGCGCTCTCGTGTGCGCTTGAGTGGCCTTTCGATCCAACAGCTAACAACCCCCTACTTCCAGGAAACCACCGCGACACCGGCTCGGGACACCCCTGATCACCGTCTGTGGACAACCGGTGCGAACTCCGGTTCCCGGGGGCGGGGGCTTGCCGGATCCGAGAAACCGAATACAGTTCGGTTCATAACCGTCATCCAGGCCCTTGGAGGACCCCGTGGCCGAGGCATACATCGTCGGCGCAGTACGCACCCCCGTCGGCACCAGGAAGGGCGCCCTGGCCGCCGTGCACCCGGCGGACCTGGGCGCGCACGTGCTCAGGGAACTCGTCTCCCGGACCGGGGTGGACCCGGCCGCGGTCGAGGACGTCATCATGGGCTGCGTCAGCCAGGTCGGGCCGCAGGCGCTCGACCTGGCCCGCACCGCCTGGCTCTCCGCGGGCCTCCCGGAGTCCGTCCCCGGCGTCACCATCGACCGCCAGTGCGGCTCCTCCCAGCAGGCCGTCCACTTCGCCGCCCAGGGCGTCATGTCCGGCACCCAGGACCTCGTCGTGGCCTCGGGTGTGGAGAACATGGGCATGGTGCCCATGGGGGCCAACGTCCAGTACGCCCTCGACAACGGGCTCGGCCTGTACGGCGACGGATGGGTCGAGCGCTACGGCCACCAGGAGATCTCCCAGTTCCGCGGCGCCCAGCTCATGTGCGAGAAGTGGGGCTTCGAGCGCGAGCAACTGGAGGAGTTCGCGCTGGAGAGCCACCGGCGCGCGGCCCGGGCGCTGGAGGCGGGCCACTTCGACGAGCAGATCGCCCCCCTGGCCGGGGTGGAGCGCGACGAGGGCGTGCGCCCCGACACCACCTTGGAGAAGATGGCGGGCCTGAAGCCGCTGCGCGAGGGCTGGGCGCTCACCGCCGCCGTGGCCAGCCAGATCTCCGTCGGCGCGGGCGCGGTCCTGATCGCCTCCGAGCGTGCGGTCGAGCGGCACGGCCTGACCCCGCTGGCCCGGATCGTGCAGCTCTCGCTGGTGGGCGACGACCCCGTGTACATGCTCACCGCGCCCATTCCGGCGACCCGCGTCGCCCTGGAGAAGGCGGGCCTGGGCATCGACGACATCGACGTCACCGAGATCAACGAGGCCTTCGCGCCGGTGCCGATGTCCTGGATCCAGGAGCTGGGCGCGGACCCGGCCAAGGTCAACCCCAACGGCGGCGCCATCGCCCTAGGCCACCCGCTGGGCGCCACCGGCACCGTGCTCATGGCCAAGCTGGTCGGCGAGCTGCACCGCACCGGCGGCCGCTACGGCCTCCAGACCATGTGCGAGGGCGGCGGCCAGGCCAACGTCACCATCATCGAGCGGGTCTGAACTTTCCCGGCTCGGAAGCCTGTGTGCTCGCATGCGAGCACACAGGCTCTTTCCATGGAGCAGGTCACGCGGAGGGCGGAGAACGCGCTGGTCCAGCGTGTGAGGCGCATGGCAGAATGTCGTGGCGTCAGTATGAACGAGTACATGACACATGTGCTGAGCACCGCGGCCGACCCCGAACCCGTGACCGGAGAGGCGCGGGTGATTCGCGCGAAGCTCGCCCAGGCGGGGCTCCTCGATTCCTCGGGGACGCCTCGGACACGTCCCAGCAGAGAAGCGTTCGACAGGGCACGTCGCGCATCCGGTCGCGGCAGCTCCCCAGCGGAGACCGCGTCGGAGGAGCGGGATCGAAAGCCCTGGGGTAATACCAACGAGGTATTACCCTGGTCTCATGAGAATCACCGAAAAGGGTCAGGTCACCATCCCCGTCGAGGTGCGCAGGAGCCTGGGACTCAAACCAGGGGACGAGGTCGAGTTCGTCCTGGACGGTACGGGCGCCCGAGTCGTCCGTTCAGCGTCCACGCGTTCTCGAGGGCGACGTCTCGTCGACCGCCTCCGAGGCAAGGGTGACGTCGCGCTGTCCACCGATCAGATCATGGCCCTGACCAGGGGAGACGATGATGACGAGGGATGAGGCCGAAGTGTCGTGCGTGGCTCCTTCCCACGAGGAGCCGACGGTCACCCTCGTCGACGCCAACGTGCTGCTGGACGTCTTCACCGAGGACCCGGTCTGGGCGGAATGGTCGACCAGGGCGCTGGAGGAGGCGGCGGATCAGGGCCCTTTGGTGATCAATCCCCTTATCTACGCTGAGGTGTCCGTACGTTTCAGCCGGATCGAGGAACTCGATCAGGAACTCACCGACGACTTCGTCCGTGCACCCCTGCCCTGGGAGGCGGCCTTCCTCGCGGGGAAGGCCCATCTCCAGTACCGCAAACAGGGCGGGAACAAGACCACACCGCTGCACGACTTCTACATCGGTGCTCACGCCGCTGTCAGCGGCTTCCAACTCCTGAGTCGGGACGCCCGCAGGTTCCGGACCTACTTCCCCACGGTCAAGCTCGTTTCACCGAACTAGATTCCAGCGCCGGGCCGCCGACGCCGTTGGACAGGCCCAGCCAGGCGGCCATCTCGGTCAGCTGCTCGACCAGTTCGGGCAGCGTCTCGGCGGGCGCGTCGTCCTCCAGTGTGATCCGCTGCGCCAGCAGGGTCCCCGAGGCGCGGTCCGCCTTGAGGTCCACCCGCGCCACCAGGTCCTCGCCCAGCAGGAACGGCAGCACGTAGTAGCCGTGCACCCGCTTGGCGGCGGGCACGTAGATCTCCAGCCGGTACCGGAACCCGAACAGCTCCTCCGCCCGGTCGCGCGTCCACACCAGCGAGTCGAACGGGCTCAGCAGCGCCCGCGCCCGCACGCTGCGCGGCACCCGGGCGTCCCGGTGCAGGTAGGCCGTGCGGTCCCAGCCCCGCACCCGCACCGGCACCAGCTCGCCCGCCTCCACCAGGTCGGAGACGGCCGCCCGGGACTCGGTGGACTTGAGCCGGAAGTAGTCGCGCAGGCACGCCTCGGTGGCCACCCCGTGCGCGCGGGCGGCGATCGACACCAGCTCCCGGTGCGCCTCCTCCGGGGTGGTCTCCGGCGCCGCGTACACCTCCGGCGGCAGCACCCGCTCGGGCAGGTCGTAGAGCCGCTCGAACTGCGCGTTGCGCCCGTTGGAGGTCAGGTCGCCGACCCAGAACAGGTACTCCAGGCACCTCTTGACCTCGGACCAGTTCCACCCCCAGTGGTCCTTGGCGCGCGGCACGTCGTGCGCCAGCCCCGCCTCCACCTGCCGGGCGCTGGCCGGGCCGATCCGCACCACCTCCTCCAGCACCGCCTTGACCAGCTCGGGCTTCTCCTCCCGGATGCGGTCCATCCACCCCACGCGCTCCTGGGCGCGGTTGCGCTCCATCCGGTGGCGCATGAGCTGGCGGGTGGAGGGCGGCACCAGGCTGGCCTCGTGCGCCCAGCACTCCACCAGCCGCGCGGCCCCCGAACCGGTCGCGGAGGTGGTCGCCCGGTCCAGCAGGGCGGTGTCGTAGGCGCCCATGCGCGCGAAGACCGGCAGGTACTGGCTGCGGGCCAGCACGTTCACGCTGTCGATCTGGAGGATGCCCACCCGGCGCACCACCCGCGCCAGGTGGGCCAGGGTCGGCTTCCCGGCGGGCCGGGGGTCGCTGAACCCCTGTGCGGCGAGCGCGATCCTGCGCGCCTGGGAGAGGGAGAGTTCCGCGTCGCGGCGGGGGTGCGGTTCTGCCATTGCGCCACCGTAACCCCGACCGACGACAGTCCGCCCTCCCGGGCCGCGGGGCCCGTGCGCCGGACCGGCGGGGAGCGCCGAAAAACCTTTGACCCAATGCGAACCTCCGGGGGTGGAGAGCCGTCCAACAGAACGCGACAAGAACCACCGGGCACGTGCCGGGAGTCGCGCACGCCCCGGTGCGGAGGACGGCCGCACCGGGGCCACGACCGTCCCCGTGCCCCGCGCCCCCGAGGAGCGGGGCACGAACGGTCGCCTCCTCGCATTGTCCCCGTCGGGGACCCCGCGTTCCCGTTGTCCACAGGGCTGTTATCCCCTTCCCGGTCGCGGGCCCGCCCGCGCGGCGGGATGTCCCCCCGATGCGACAGCATGTCCGCCATGGACAGTTTCGAGGAGTACCGCGACTCGGCCCGCCGGAACGGCGTACCCGACCACGCCGTCGACACGGCCCTGCGCCTGGCCCGCCCCCAGATCGGGCTGGGCCCCGCGGACGGGGGCGGCGGGGTCCTCGCCGGGCGGTACGGCGGCCGTCCCGTCCTGCCCCCGGACGTCGACTGGAGCGGCTTCCCGGACCTCATCGCCTCCGTGGACTGCGCGGCCCTGCCCCGGGACGTGCTCGACCTCCCGCTGCCGCAGGACGGCCATCTGCTGTTCTTCGCCAACCGGCGCGACCCGGAGGGGTCCGCGGGCGACGGCGCCGTGGTCCACGTCCCCGCGGGGGCGGCCGCGACCGAACGCACCCCCGAGGAGGGCACACCCCACACGGACCCGTACCCCCTCTACGCCCGGTCGGCCTGGAGCATGCCGACGGGTGTCGACGGCGCCGTCGTCGCGGACGGGGACACCGAGCGGGTCTACCGGGAGCACCGGTTGGAGCAGTACGACCGTGCGGAGCACGTGCGCCGGTCCGACCTGATCCTGGGCGGGTACGCCTACTCGCCGCAGGACCCGCCCTTCGTCCAGACCCCGGCCGACTACGAGCGGGACGGAGGGGAGCGCGTGCTGCTGGCCCAGGCCCGCTACGAGATGTTCGGCGCCCCCGGCTGGACCGGGTACGCGGTGTGGGTCATGTACCGCCACGACCTGGAGGCGATGGACTTCACGAAGGCGGTGGGCGGGGTGCTGGGCTCCCACCCCTGACGGTCGCGCGGCCGCCGCGGCGGCGCGGTCCGCTCCGCGCGGTCCCGGCGGGCCCGCGCTCGCGGTCGCGGACACGCGGGGCCGCCTCCCCGGCGAGGCCGGTCCCGTCGCCGCCATGGCCTAGCCTTCTGCTGTGCGTATCGCGACATGGAATGTGAACAGTGCCCGGGCCAGGGCCGAGCGGATCGGCGCCTGGCTGGACCGGAGCGACGTCGACGTCCTCGCTATCCAGGAGACCAAGGCCCGGGACGACCAGTTCCCCGCCTCGGTCCTCACCGACCGCGGCTACGAGGTGGCCCACCACGGCCTGTCCCAGTGGAACGGGGTCGCGATCGCCTCCCGCGTCGGCCTGGAGGACGTGCGGATCGGCTTCCCCGGCCAGCCCGGCTACGGCGACCCCGAGGAGGCCGAGGCCCGCGCCATCGGCGCCACCTGCGGGGGCGTGCAGGTGTGGAGCCTGTACGTGCCCAACGGGCGCGAGGTCGACCACCCCCACTACGCCTACAAGCTCCGCTGGCTGGAGGCGCTGCGCGAGGCGGGCGCCGCCAGCCTGGCCGCCGACCCCGACGCCCAGATCGCCTACGTCGGCGACTTCAACATCGCCCCGCGCGACGAGGACGTGTGGGACATGGCCGCCTTCGAGGGCAGCACCCACGTCACCGAGCCCGAGCGGGTGGCTTTCGACAAGCTGGTCGGCGCCGGGTTCGACGAGGTCGTGCGCGCCCACACCCCCGGCCCCGGCGTGTACACCTACTGGGACTACAAGGGCCTGGCCTTCCCCAAGCGCAGGGGCATGCGCATCGACTTCGTGCTCGCCTCCCCGGCGCTGCGCGACCGCGTCAGCGGCGCGAGCATCGACCGCGAGGAGCGCAAGGGCAAGGGCGCCTCCGACCACGCCCCGGTCATCGTGGGCCTGGACGGCGACGGCGGCGGGGCCGTGGCCAGGGAGGCGGCCAAGTGAGTGCCGCGGCGCCGCGCGTGGCGGTCTTCGGCAGCGTCAACATGGACCTGGTCGCCTACGTCGAACAGGTTCCCGCCAGCGGGGAGACCGTCACGGGCACGGCCTTTCGCCAGGTGCCCGGCGGCAAGGGCGCCAACCAGGCCGTGGCCGCGGCCAGGGCCGGGGCCGACGTGGCCTTCCTCGGCGCGGTGGGCGAGGACTCCTTCGGGGAGGACCTGCGCGCCAACCTCGTCGGCAGCGGCATCGACGTGTCCGGGCTGCGCACGGTGCCCGGGGCGTCGGGGGTGGCGCACATCGTCGTGGACGGCGGGGGCGGCAACTCGATCATCGTCGTGCCCGGGGCCAACGGCGAGGTCACCGGCGTGGCCGCGGGCGACCCCGGGATCATCGGGGGAAGCGCCGCCCTGCTGCTCCAGCTCGAACTGCCCATGGAGGCGGTGGTCTCGGCCGCGCGCGCCGGCCGCGAGCTGGGCGTCCCGGTCTACCTGACCCCGGCTCCCGCGCGCGAGCTGCCCGCCGAACTCCTGGAGTCGGTGGACGTCCTGGTGCCCAACCAGCACGAGGCGGCCGCGATCACCGGCCGCGCCGAGCCGCGCGAGGCTCTGGCCGCGCTGCTGGAGCTGGTTCCGGAGGTGCTGCTGACCCTGGGCGAGGACGGATCGCTCCACGGCCGCAGAGGGGAAGAGCCGCTGCACGTTCCCGCGCGCCGGGTGGAGGCGGTGGACACCACGGCGGCCGGGGACGTCTTCTGCGGGTCGTTCGCGGTCGCCCGCGCTGAGGGCCGCACGCCGGAGGAGGCCATGCGGTTCGCCGCCGCGGCGGCCGCGCTCTCGGTCCAGCGGCACGGCGCCAGTTCGTCGATGGCCTCCCGGGACGAGGTCGAGGCGCTGCTGGGCGGCTGAGTCCGCCGCCGCCCCTCCCCGGCTTGCGCGGGGTCCCGGCCGGTCGGGCACGCGCTCCTCAGGGCGCGTGCCCGATCTGCCGGAGGAAGGGGGCGGGGTCCTGGTTCTGGAGGCGCACCTCCAGCACGATGTCCACGGTGTCGCCGACCATGCGGCCTCCCCAGGGCACCGGCCCGCCGTCGCCCACGCCGAAGTCCGAGAGGCGGATCCGGGTGGTGGCGGAGAAGAAGTGGCCGTGGGTGTCCTCGGGGGAGGCGTAGTCCGGGGCCTCGCCCACCCACTGGGCGTCCAGCACGGTGGGCACGGTCGTGCCGTGGATGGTCAGGTCGCCGTGCAGGCGGAAGGCGTTGGGGTTGCGCCCGCCCGCTTCCAGCCCGGTGGAGACGAAGCGCAGCTCGGGGTGGTGGTCCACGTCCAGGAAGTCGGGGGAGCGCAGGTGGGCGTCGCGCGCGCCCACGCCGGTGTTGACGCTGGCGGCGTCGAGGACGACCTCCACCGCGGACCGTTCGGGCTCCTCGGCGACGGCGACGCGGCCCCAGGCCTGGCCGAACGTGCCCTGGACCCGGCCGAAGCGCAGGTAGTGGGCGACGAAGATCAGGCTGGAGTGCAGCGGGTCGAGGTACCAGGTGCCGGGTCCGGGACCGACCTCCGCGGGGGCGGTTGTCATTACCGATTTCTCCCTTTTGTCTTATCTGAGGCTTTTGTCCACATACTTTAGATCTGACGCCCGGACGGGGAACGGAGTTCCGGCCCGGTGGGGGGCGAGATCTTCGACTCGGTGGCCGCGCACGCACTGAAACCGCCTCTGACGAGCCGGTTCGCCGCGTGTGAGATCCCCCGGGCGGTTCCCGGCGACCGGAACCGGTCAGCCGCGCGACGGCGGACTGACACGGCACGCGAAGGGCCGCGCACCCACGGCCGCCGGCGCACCCACGGCCGCCGACGCGCACGCGACAGGGCCGGAGCGCACACGAAGGAGGCCGGGGCGGCACCGCCCCGGCCTCCTTCCCGCACGCGCGCCCGGCGGGCCCGCGTACGCTCCGCTACATGTGCTCGGGAGCCTCCACGCCCAGCAGGTCCAGACCCTGGACCAGGACCCGGAACGCCACCGCGACCAGCGCCAGGCGCGACTCGCGCTCGGCCTCGTCGGAGGCGGTCAGCACCGGGCAGTGCTCGTAGAAGGCCGTCAGGGACTGCGCCAGCTCGAACAGGTACGTGGACAGCCGGTGCGGCTGGAGCAGGTCGCCGACCTGCGCCACCACCGCGCCGAACTCCAGCAGCTTGAGGGCCAGGTCGCGCTCGGCGCCCTCGGAGACGCTGATGTCCCCCCTGGCCTGCGACAGCTCCAGGCCGCCCTTGCGGAAGATCGACCGGATCCGGGCCTGGGCGTACTGGAGGTAGGGGCCGGTGTTGCCGGTCAGGGCCAGCATCCGGTCGAAGTCGAAGGTGTACTCGGTGTCGTGCGCGACCGACAGGTCGGCGTACTTGACCGCGCCGATGCCCACCTGACGGGCGATCTCGGCCTGGCCCTCGGCGTCCAGGTCGGGGCGGTTCTGCGCGACCACCGCGGCGGCGCGCTCGATCGCCTCGTCCAGCAGCGCCATGAGGCGCACCGGGGCGCCGCTGCGGGTGCGCAGGATCTTGCCGTCGCTGCCCAGCACGTTGCCGATCTGCACGTGGACGGTCTCCACGCCCTCGGGCAGCCACCCGGCCTCGCGGGCGGCGGCCCACACCATCTTGAAGTGCATGGCCTGCGGGGCGCCGACCACGTACAGGATGCGGTCGGCCTTGAGGTCGTCCACACGGTGGCGGACGGTGGCCAGGTCGGTGGTGGCGTAGCCGTAGCCGCCGTCGCTCTTGCGCACGATCAGCGGGACGGGCTTGTCCTCGCGGCCGGTGAAGCCCTCCAGGAACACGCACAGGGCGCCGTCGCTGATCTCGGCGATGCCCTTGGCCTCCAGCTCCTCGCACACGTCGGCGAGCGCGGAGTTGTAGCTGCTCTCCCCGGCCAGGTCCTCGTCGGTGAGGGTCACGCCGAGCTTGGCGTACACCTTGTTGAAGTAGGCCTTGGACAGGCCGACGAGCTTGCGCCACAGGCGCAGCGTCTCCTCGTCGCCGCTCTGGAGGGAGACCACGCGGCGGCGGGCGCGCGCGGCGAAGTCGTCGGGGCCGGGGCCCGAGGAGTCGAACTTGGTCCGGGCCGCCTGGTAGAAGGCGTTGGGGTCGGTGGTGACCAGGTCCGCCTCGGGGGAGTCCTCGCCCACCTCCAGCAGGTGCTCGATGAGCATGCCGAAGGGGGTGCCCCAGTCGCCGATGTGGTTCTGGCGGATGACGTTGTGGCCCAGGAACTCCAGGGTGCGCGCGAGCGCGTCGCCGACCACGGTGGTGCGCAGGTGCCCGACGTGCATCTCCTTGGCCACGTTGGGCGCGGAGTAGTCCAGCGGGATGTTCTGGCGCTCCTGCTCGGGCACGCCCAGGCGCGGGTCGTCCAGGAGCCGGCGGGTCTGCTCGGCGATCCAGTCCTCGCGCAGCGTCAGGTTGATGAAGCCCGGCCCGCTGACCTCGACGTCGCGGCAGACGTCGGCCACGTCCAGGTGCTCCATGATCGCCGCGGACACCTCACGCGGCTTTCGGCCCAGACGCTTGGCGAGCGCGAGCGCGGCGTTCGCCTGGTAGTCGGCGAACTGGGACGGGCGGATGACGGGGTCGGTGTCGGCGAACTCGGGGCCGAAGGCGGCGCCGAGGGCGGACTGGACCCGTCGCGAGAGTACTTCCTGCGGGTCGGCCATGCCCCAAGCGTACCGACCGGAGCCGCCCCTCCCGGCCCGTCAGCGATCCTCGGTCTGCTCCGCGCCCCGCTGCCCCGGCGCCTCGGACTGGGCCAGGCGGTGCAGCCAGTTCGGCGGGCGGCTGTGCACCCGGCGGCGGATCTGCTCCCCGATGCGGCCGCCCGCCAGGTCGTTGGCCAGCTGGCAGGCCCGGGCCACGCCCTTGGCCCGGCTGTCTCCGTGCGCGATCACCACGGTCCCGTTCAGGCCCAGCAGCGCGGCGCCGCCGTAGGTCTCGCTGTCCAGCCGCTCGCGCAGGCCCCGCAGCGCCTTGCGCTGCAACAGCGCGCCCGCCTTGGCCGCGGTCGAGGAGGTCAGCGCAGCCTGCACGGCCTCCATCGCGAACGCGGCCGTGCCCTCCACCGACTTCAGCGCCACGTTGCCGGTGTGGCCGTCGGTCACCACCACGTCCACCTTGCGCGCGAGCAGGTCGTGGCCCTCGATGTTGCCCCGGAAGTCCATCGCCGGGGGCCCCTCCGCGGTGGCCGCCAGCAGCTCCGTCGCCCGGCGCACGAGCTTGTTGCCCTTGCCCGGCTCCGAGCCGATGGTGAGCACGCCCACCCTGGGCCTGCGCACCCCGAACGCGGTCTGGGCGTACGCGCAGCCCAGGTGCGCGAACTGCACCAGCATCTCGGGCTTGGCGTCGGCGTTGGCCCCGGCGTCCACCATGATCGTGGGCGTCTCGCCGGTGGGAAGGGTCACAGCCAGCGCCGGGCGCAGCACTCCGGGCTGGGTGCGCAGCCGCACGGTGGAGGTCGCCACGATCCCGCCGGTGGAACCGGCCGAGACCAGGGCGTCGGCGTCGCCCCGGCGGATCAGGCGGCAGGAGACGGCCGCGCTGGAGCGGGGCCGCCGCCAGCTGGCCAGGGCGCCCTCGTGCATGGCCAGGTTGTCCTCGGCGTGCACGACGGGGATGTCGCGCAGCGCGCCCTCCTCGGCGAGCAGCGCGGCGATCTCGCTGCGCCGTCCCACGAGCAGGACGCGCAGGCCGAGTTCGCGGACGGCGAGCACGGCTCCCCGCACGATCTCGACGGGCGCGTTGTCGCCGCCCATCGCGTCCACGGCGATGATCGGCGGGGACGAGCGCCGCGCGACGGACGCCTCCGCGTCGGGTGTACCAGTCAACTGTTCCCTCACGGGTGTGGTGGGCGGACGCGGAGACACGGTATCGGGTCGCGCGATGGCGGCACCGTCGGGCACTTTCGTCTGCTCATGCGAGGATACTTCCCGTATGTCCAGGTCAGGACTGGACTTCCTGCATGATGGATAAAAGTCCCTAAACGGGGTATATCCGCTCGCTGCCCCGGGGAGTAATCACCCTCCGGCGGCACGCGACAACCACATCGAACACCTCCCGGTGGTCCGCCGGTGCGCACGCGCGCCGGAACCACCGGATCAGGGCTGCCCGCACCAACCCGGCGGGCGCCCTGCTCACCCGCAGAAAGGAGAGGCGTGAGCGTTACGCCAGACGTGGCAACGTCCCCGTCCGCCGGACGTCGGTTTCGTGCCTACACGACGAAACACCTCGACGAGCTCACCGCGCGAGCCGGGCTCGCCGCCGACGAGCGGCTCGCCGTGCAGGCGGTGGCCACCGTGCTGCCGTTCCGGGTCAACAGCTACGTCGTCGACGAGCTGATCGACTGGGACGCGGCTCCCGACGATCCGATCTACCGCCTGGTCTTCCCGCAGGCGGACATGCTGCCCCAGGACGACGTGTCCCGGATCGCCGACCTGCTGCGCTCTGGCGCCCAGCGCAAGGAGCTGAACGAGGCCGCCAACCAGATCCGCGCCCGCCTGAACCCGCACCCCGCGGGCCAGATGGACCTCAACGTGCCCAAGCTGGCCAACGAGGAGCCCATCCCCGGCGTCCAGCACAAGTACAAGGAGACCGTGCTCTTCTTCCCCAAGCAGGGGCAGACCTGTCACGCGTACTGCACGTACTGCTTCCGCTGGGCCCAGTTCGTCGGCGACGCCGACCTGAAGTTCGCCTCCAGCGAGATCGACCAGCTCGTCGACTACGTCCGCTCGCACCCCGAGGTCACCAGCGTCCTGTTCACCGGCGGCGACCCGATGATCATGGGCGAGGGGGTCATCTCCAAGTACATCGAGCCGCTGCTGGAGATCGAGCACCTGGAGGCCATCCGCATCGGCACGAAGGCGCTGGCCTACTGGCCGCAGCGCTTCGTCACCGACCCGGACGCCGACGACACCCTGCGCCTGTTCGAGAAGGTCGTCGCCTCGGGCAAGAACCTCGCGTTCATGGCCCACTTCTCCCACCCCAACGAGATGCGGCCCGAGCTGGTCCAGGAGGCGGTGCGCCGCATCCGCGCGACCGGCGCCGTCATCCGCACGCAGGCGCCGCTGATCCGCACGATCAACGACGACTCCGCCGTGTGGGAGAGCATGTGGCGCACCCACCTGCGGCACGGCATGGTCCCGTACTACATGTTCGTCGAGCGTGACACGGGTCCGCAGGACTACTTCGCGGTGCCGCTGGCGGAGGCCTACGAGATCTTCCGCGGCGCCTACAAGAAGGTCTCGGGGCTGGCCCGCACGGTGCGCGGCCCGTCGATGTCGGCGACCCCGGGCAAGGTGTGCGTGGACGGCGTCACCGAGGTGGCGGGCCAGAAGGTCTTCGTCCTGCACTTCATCCAGGCGCGCGACCCCGAGCTGGTCGGCAGACCCTTCTTCGCCGAGTACGACGAGAAGGCCGCGTGGCTGTTCGACCTCAAGCCCGCCCTGGGCGCCACCCATCTGCCGTGGGAGCAGCCCCCGGTCGGCGCGTCCGGCGGCCTGGTCGACCCCACCCGCCTGTAGCACGGCCCGGCGCCGCGCGCGCCCCGGCCCCGAGGCCGGGGGAGGAGCGGACGGCGGTCCCGTCCCAGGGGAATTGGAGCGTCCCTGGGGCGGGCCCCGTCCGCCGCGCGCGGCCCCGGACACAAGACGGAGCCCGGCACCGCGGTGGTGCCGGGCTCCGCTCGCGTCCGCGCCGTGGACGGAGTGCGGGCCGCCGGACGGGTTCGGGTGGTCACGGCGGCCCTCGACGCGGACCCTTTCCGGGATGGTCTGAGGGGCGGGGGAGTCGGGTCAGCTCAGGAGGGCGTCGAAGTCGCCGGTCTTGGCGCCGCGCACGAAGGCCTCGATCTCGGCGGGGGTGTAGACGAGGGCCGGTCCCTGGGGGTCGCGCGAGTTGCGCACGGCGATGTCCCCGTCCGGTAGCGCGGCGACCTCGACACAGTTCCCGTCCGGGTTGCTCCAGCTGCTCTTGGTCCAGACGACCTTCGGCAGACTGCCGGCGGGAACGCCGTTGTAGATCGGATGCATCTCAACCTCCTGGAACGTGGGGGACGCGTGAGCGGGGTGTGTCCACACGCGGCGGTCCAGTCCACCGCGCCCGTTGTGTCGAACCCCCGGCCCCCACCGGGAAGACGACCCCGGGCATGGGTGGCCCTGTCCCCCGTTGGGCTGTTTCATCCCGGGTGCGAGCCAAAGCGTAGCTTATGCACGTGCATTCGTACTTACGGCGGTAAGTACTTATGCAAGCGCGCCGGGTGGTTCGGAGGCGGAACCGCACGTCACACCCGACGCGTCGGGTTCGGAAGGGGTTCGGCCCCTGCGGATCGTTGTCCGGTCGTGGCCGAAGGCGGCCATCGGGGGGCCGATTTCATGTGCGCAAAGCGAACGCCCGGGCGCGGAGAGCGACCAGGCGTGGTGCGGCGGTGGGGGAGGCGGTCGGCGGGGCGGCGTGGCTCCCGGGGCGGGGGACCGTCGGGGTGCTCGGAGTGGTCGGAGGAAGGGCGTCCCGAGGCGGGTACCCCGGTCAGGGGCTCGGGAACCGGCGGGCGGGGGCGGGGATCAGGAGTAGCGCTCCAGGAAGCCGCGGAGGATCTCCTCCGTGGCGGAGGGCGGCGGCGCCTGGGTGGCGAGGTGGTCCATCGTCTGCGCGTAGCGGTGGGTGTCGTCGTACTTGTCGAAGTACAGGGCGCTGCTCAGCTGCTCCAGGTAGACCACGTCGGGCAGCTGGGGGGTGGGGAAGCGCAGGATGCTGAAGGGGCCGCCCGCGGCGGGGTGGCCGCCCATGGCGAAGGTGGCGATCTGGAGGGTGATGTTGGGACGGCGGGCCATCTCGACCAGGTGCTCGATCTGTCCGCGCATCACCCGGGTGTCGCCGTAGGGGCGGTGCAGCACGGCCTCGTCGATGACCGCCCACAGTCTGGGCGCGTCCGGTTCGACGAATCTGCGCTGGCGGCGCATGCGCATCTGCACGCGACTGTCCACGTCCTCGTCCGAGGTGGCGGTCCGGGACAGGCGGATGACCGAGCGCGCGTAGTCCTCGCTCTGGAGCAGGCCCGGGACGAACTGCACCTCGAAGGTGCGGATGACCGACGCGGCCTCCTCCAGGCCGACGTAGACGCCGAACCAGTTCGGCAGCACGTCGCCGTACTTGTGCCACCAGCCCTGGGCGTTGGCGCTGGAGACCAGTCCGAGGAGGGCCTCGCGCTGGTCCGCCCGGTCCACGCCGTAGAGCTTGAGCAGGTCGTCCACGTCGCGGCGCTTGAAGCTGACCTGGCCCAGCTCCATGCGGCTGATCTTGGCGTGGGAGGCACGGATGGCGTATCCGGCGTCGTGCCGCGAAATCCCCTTCTCCTGCCGCAGCCGCCTCAGCTGCGTTCCCAGGAGAATGCGCAGCACGGTGGGGCCACCGCTGGAATTGGCCAGGAAATCCTGGGTGACCTGTAGTTTCGGTGCTTCTTCGGCGACCACATCGCCTCCTGGGCAACGGCTGTAACGGCTTCGGTGCGGGCGACCGCTCAGTATACCCACGGGGTTCGGTTACGGACAGAGGCGGTCGGGGATTGGGTTGGGGCCTATGGGCCCCTTGCGGGTCTGGTGTAAACACGGATGCCCGTCTGTGAATTCTGCGCAGGGGATCTACCAATAAGGGCACTTCGTCCTATACCCTGGGCCGGACGTTGAGCTGCACGTGCATCTGTGTCTTACAGATGTAAGCCACGATGGCCCCGAGGACGGGTCAACCGACAGCGCACTCGTGAGGACCGTGATGAACGCAGAGCTGGTGTCCTCGGAGACCGACTCCGAGCCCTCCTGGAGCCGCCCCTCTCTCGCGGAGGCCTCCCAAGCACTCCTGGGCGGCTGGTGGGACGACCCACTGGGCCGCCTCTCGGTCGGGGAGCGCGCGCGGACCAGGGACGCCGCGGCGGGCGCGTTCGCGGCCTCGCCGGAGTCGGTGCGCCGGGCACGCGAGTTCGCCTCCGGGGTCCTGGAGGAGTGGGGCTTCCGCGAGGAGCTGGAGGACGTCCGGCTCATCGTCTCCGAACTCGTGGGCAACGCCTGCCGCCACGCCCTCCCCGAGGGCGGCGCCCCCCGCGGCCGCGTCGTGGTCCAGCTCCGCCGCCTCGACGGCGGGCGGGGCGGAGCGGTGTGCATGGTCGCCGATTCCAGCGAGAAAGCCCCGGTCAGAGTGGACGCCCACCATTTCGCAGAGTCGGGCCGGGGGCTCGGCCTCGTCTCCGCTTTCAGCCGGGAATGGGGCTGGGAACCGGTGCGCGGCCGCGGAAAAATCGTGTGGGCGATATGCGGTGGTGAGGGCTGACGCACGCCTTCGAGGCGATGTCGGAAAAGGCCTCCGGGGCTGTGGACGGCACCGGACGGGCCGCCCGGGAAGAGTAGGCTGTCAACGCATGTCGGCATTTGGCCGACCGCGTCCTGAGCAGAGTTCCCTACACCCGATCCCCGGAGCGAGGCGTGACCGTGCTGGACACGGAACAGGACCAGTTCGTCTGTGACGGGATCACCGTCGTCGAGCTGGGCGGCGAGATCGACATCGCCACCGCCGAGGAGGCGTTCACCCGGATCACGGCCGCCGCCGCCGACGGCTGCGTCGCGGTGGACCTGTCCGAGGTGGAGTTCATCGACGCCTCGGGCGTCAACGCCCTCGTGCGCGCCCTGCGCTTCGCCGCGGGGGCCCGGCACCACCTCCTCCTGGCCTGCCCCCCGCGCCAGCTGACCCGCATCCTCGACGTCCTGGGTCTGGGCGCGGTCCTGCCGACCCATCCCGACGTCCCCGCCGCACGCGCCGCCCACGACGGGTCGGGGCACGGAGCTCCGCGCTGATGGGAGCGTTCCCACGGGGGAGCGGAACCGGCCGCGCCGCCGACCCGGACGCGCGCCGCCCCCCGGACACACCGGCCCCCGGAAACGGCAGGGGGCGCGCCCGGCGCCGCGCGCCGGACACGCCCCCTCCCCGCGGTCCCGCTGCTACTCGACCGTCACGCTCTTGGCCAGGTTGCGCGGCTGGTCCACGTCGTTGCCCTTGGCCAGGGCCAGCTCACAGGCGAACACCTGCATGGGGATCGTGGACACGAGCGGCTGGAGCAGGGTCGGCACGGCCGGGATGGGGATGAGCACGTCCGCGTACGGGCGGACCACCTCGTCGCCCTCCTCGGCGATGACGATGGTGCGGGCGCCGCGGGCGCGCACCTCCTGGATGTTGGACACGATCTTGTCGTGCAGCACGCTGCGGCCCTCGGGGGAGGGCACCACCACGACGACCGGCACACCGTCCTCGATCAGCGCGATCGACCCGTGCTTGAGCTCACCGGCGGCGAACGCCTCGGCGTGCATGTACGCCAGCTCCTTGAGCTTGAGCGCGCCCTCCATCGCCACGGGGTAGCCCACGTGGCGGCCCAGGAACAGCACCGTGTCCGCGTCGGCCAGCGACCGGGCCAGCTCGCGGACCGGCTCGGCCGTCTCCAGGACCCGCTCGATCTGCTCGGGCATGGTGGCCAGCTGGGCGATCACGGCGTTGATCTCGTCGCCGAACTTCAGCCCGCGCACCTGCGCCAGGTACAGGCCGATCAGGTAGCAGGCGGCCAGCTGGGTGAGGAAGGTCTTGGTGGCGGCGACGCCGACCTCCGGACCCGCGTGCGTGTACAGCACGCCGTCGGACTCGCGCGGGATGGTGGACCCGTTGACGTTGCAGATGGCCAGCACCCGGGCGCGCTGCTCGCGGGCGTAGCGGACCGCCATCAGGGTGTCCATGCTCTCGCCGGACTGGGAGATGGCGATGACCAGGGTCTGCTGGTCCAGGATCGGGTCCCGGTAGCGGAACTCGCTGGCCACCTCGACCTCGCACGGGATGCGGCACCAGTGCTCGATGGCGTACTTGGCGATCAGGCCCGCGTGGTAGGAGGTGCCGCAGGCGATGATGACGATCTTCTCGACCGAGCGCAGGTCCTCGGGGGACAGGCGCATCTCGTCCAGGGTGAGCTGGCCGTCCACCGTCACGCGGCCCAGGAGGGTGTCGGCCACCGCGCGCGGCTGCTCGACGATCTCCTTGAGCATGAAGTAGTCGTAGCCGCCCTTCTCGGCGGCGGAGGCGTCCCAGTCCACGTGGTACTCGCGCACGTCGACGGGGTTGCCTTCGTAGTCGGTCACCGTGATCGAGTCCGCGCGCAGCTCCACGACCTGGTCCTGGCCCAGCTCGACCGCCTCGCGGGTGTGGGCGATGAACGCCGCCACGTCGCTGGCCAGGAAGTTCTCGCCCTCACCGCGGCCGACGACCAGCGGGGAGTTGCGGCGGGCCGCCACGACCAGGTCGGGGTCGTCCACGGAGACGGCCACGAGGGTGAACGCGCCCTCCAGCCGCTTGCACACCGCGCGCATGGCGGCGGGCAGCTCGCCGGTCCGGGCCAGCTCGGTGTTGAGCAGGTGGGCGGCGACCTCGGTGTCGGTCTCGGAGAGGAACTTGCAGCCCTTCTCCTCCAGCTCCAGGCGCAGCGCGGCGAAGTTCTCGATGATGCCGTTGTGGACGACGGCGACGCGGTTGTCGTTGTCCACGTGGGGGTGGGCGTTCACGTCGTTGGGCGCACCGTGTGTGGCCCAGCGCGTGTGCCCGATCCCGGCGCCGTCGCCGCTGACGGGCCGCTCCTCCAGCGCCCGGCGCAGGTTCGCGAGCTTGCCCGCGCGCTTCTCGGTGCGCAGAGCACCGTCGCCCAGCACAGCCACACCCGCGGAGTCATATCCGCGGTACTCCAACCTTGCGAGGCCGTCCACGACGACTTCAAGCGCCGGTTGCGGCCCGACGTAGCCAACGATTCCGCACATGGCCGCCAGCGTAAGCGAAGAAGCCGGTCGGATCGACCAACCAGGCATCCATACCACTGGTCGTTTTCCCAGGTAGCGGTATAGACCATTTGGTGCATGGGGAGTAGACCGCGCAGGTCGGGGGCATGGGGAGGCAACGAGTGGAACCGATTCCACCCCCCGGGAAGGAGAGGCAAAATTTTGGGGGTGCGTGTCGTGAACATGTGGTTTACGGCACGTTTCGGGGTCCATTGCGGGACTTGTGGGGACCGGCCGCCCGTCGCGGTCGACCCCCTGCTCTAGGGTGGTCATTCGTGTCTCACACGACGAAGAACGGCTTCTCCACGCCGTACGTGGAGATGGACCGGGAGGCCTGGGCCGCGCTCCGGGCCTCCACACCCCTGTCCCTGACCGAGGCGGACCTCGCCCAGCTCCGCGGCACCACCGACCCCACCTCCCTGGAGGACGTGCGGGACGTCTACCTGCCGCTGTCGCGACTGCTCAACCTCTACGTGGGCGCGACCCAGCAGCGGCACTCCGCCGTGCGCGCCTTCCTCGGCGAGTCCGACCGCCCGTCGCCGTTCATCATCGGCGTCGCGGGCAGCGTCGCGGTCGGCAAGTCCACCACCGCGCGCCTCCTGCGCTCCCTGCTGGCCCAGTGGCCCAACCACCCGGACGTGGAACTGGTCAGCACCGACAACTTCCTGCACGCCAACGCGGTGCTGGAGTCGCGCGGCCTGATGCGCCGCAAGGGCTTCCCCGAGAGCTACGACCGCCGCGCCCTGGTGCGCTTCGTGTCCGAGATGAAGGCGGGGGCCGACCGGATCGACATCCCCGTCTACTCCCACCTGAACTACGACATCGTGCCGGACGAGCGCCAGACCGTGCACCGCCCCGACATCCTCATCGTCGAGGGCATCAACGTCCTCCAGCCCCCCGCCGCGGGGCGCCTGGCCGTGGCCGACTTCTTCGACTTCTCCATCTACGTGGACGCCAAGGTCGAGAACATCCGCGGCTGGTACCTCGACCGCTTCCGCGAGCTGCGCCGCACCGCGTTCTCCGACCCGCGCTCCTACTTCCACCACATGGCCACCGCCATCGGTGAGGAGGAGGCGCTGGAGTTCGCCGCCAACACCTGGCGCACCATCAACGAGGTCAACCTCGTGGAGAACATCCGCCCCACCCGGGGACGGGCCACCCTGATCCTGTACAAGGGCGACGACCACCGCGTGCGGCGGGTGCGGCTGCGCAAGACCTGACCGGCCGAACGCCCGGACCGGGTCCCGCCCCCGGCACGGAGCCCGAGGGCGGGGCCCGCCTCAGCTATCCCGCCGTCGTGGCCGTGTCGACCAGAACGCCGACCGCCACGAGCAGGACCAGCACGCCGAGGATCACGAGCCCGAGCAGGTAGGGGTGCCGCTCGACCCACGTCACCAAGCCGGGACGGAACCTCTGGAGCTCCTTGGGGGTCACAGGGCCCTCGGGGCCGCTGGACGGCAGTCCGAGCGCGTCGACCAGCCGGTCCATGTCCGCGCGCCTGTAGAGGTTGCCGTAGACCGTGACGAGCACACCGCCGTGCGCGTCGAGGAGGAACAGGGTGTCGACGGGACCCCCGCGCGGCTGGACGACGGTCGCCCGGATCGTCCACACGGCACGCGCCCGTGACCGCCGCCGTCGGAAGAGCGCCCCCTTGAGGACGATCTCGCGCGGGGTCAGGACGATCCTTGCGCGGTACACGTGCGCGGTCAGGAACGCGATCAGCACGCCCCACACCGCCGCCGACACCAGGGCCGCCTCCGCGCCGATACGCCACCCGACACCGGCGGTCACGGCCACGGCGACCACCGCCCCGACGGCCAGCCGGGTCCACCCCGTCCGCAGGTCGGGTCGTAGTACGAGGTCGCCCTGGACTCGGTGCATGTGAGTACCTTCCTTCCCGGTTCTTCGGACGGTCCCGTGCCCGCGTTGGTTCCCGACACCTCCGGGCGGTCGCGCACCGGCGGCACAGCCGGGGACCCGGGTTCGGACCGGTTTGGCGGGGGAGCACCCGGGGGGTAAGGTGGTGCCTCTTTTCGGCCGCGCCCCCTGAACGGGTGCTGTGCGCTCTCACGGATCGGAACGAACCGGGCCCTCGCGGCGACCGGGGCGGGACCCGCGCACGCGCGAAGCCGCCTCCCTGTCCCGCCGATCCTTCCGAGGTCGCCGCATGTCCACGACCGATTCCTCCGCCGTGCCCGTGAGCCCCGAACTCCGGGCCGAGCGCGACCGCCTCGCCGCCGCCCGCGCCGCCCTGGACCGGATGCGCGAGGAGGTCGAGGGCAGCGAACTCGTCCTGGGCGACGTCGTCAACGACAAGGTCACCAACGCCGCCCTGCGCCGCGGCCGCGAACGCCGCCTCGCGGCCCTGGCCGACGTCCCCGGCGCCCCGCTGTTCTTCGGCCGCCTCGACTTCGAACCGGGCACCGTCTTCCTGGACGACGACGTGTCCGACGGCGCCGGGCCCGACCGGATCCACATCGGCCGCCGCCACGTCCACGACGGCGACGGGCGCCCGATGGTCCTGGACTGGCGCGCCCCCATCTGCGTCGCCTACTACCGGGCCTCGCCCGGCGACCGGATGGACGTGCGCCTGCGCCGCCGCTACGGCTTCACCACGATCGACCACGGCCGCGACGCCGACCCCGAGGTGGTGCTCACCGCCTTCGAGGACGAGCCGCTCACCACCGCCCCGACCGGGAGCGACCGGCTCGGCAGCGCCCTGCTGGACGCGGAGATCGAACGACCCCGCACCGGGCCCATGCGCGACATCGTCGCCACCATCCAGCCCGAGCAGGACGGCCTGGTCCGCGCCCCGCTCACCACCACCCTGTGCGTGCAGGGCGCGCCCGGCACCGGCAAGACCGCCGTGGGCCTGCACCGCATCGCCTTCCTCCTCTACACCGAGCGCGAACGCCTCTCCCGCTCCGGCGTGGCGATCGTCGGCCCCAACCGCTCCTTCCTCTCCTACATCCGCGACGTCCTGCCCGCCCTGGGCGAGGTGGACGTCCAGCAGACCACCGTCACCGAGATGCTCACCGCAGGGCTGCCCGAGCGGTCCCGCCCCGCCGCCGGGTGGGTGCGCCGCACCGAGGAGCCCCGCGCCGCCCGGATCAAGGGCCGGGCCCGCATGGCCGAGGTGGTCCGCCGCGACCTGTGGTCGCACCTGCGCACCCCAGAGGAGGCGGTCATGGTCCGCCGCGGGTCGCGCCGCTGGCGCCTGTACCCCGAGGACCTGCGCCCCCTCCTCGACGAGCTGGCCGAACGCGGCGTCGCCTACGGCTCCGGGCGCGAACTCCTCTCCCACCGCATCGCCCACGCCGTGCTCTCCCTCATGGAGGCCCAGGGCGAGGTCTGCGACGACCGCACCCACGCGCAGGTGCGCCGCGACCCCGCCGTGAAGTCGGCCGTCACCGCCATGTGGCCCAAGGCCGACCCGCTCAAGCTGGTGCTCGGCCTGCTCACCGACCCCGAACGCCTGGCCCGCGCCGCCGAGGGGCTGCTCACCGCCGAGGAGCAGGCCGCCGTCCTGCTGCCGGGGAGGCCCCGCGGCCCCAAGGCGGCACTGTGGTCGGAGGAGGACCTGGCCCTGGTGGACGAGGCCGCCGCGCTCATCGAGCGCCCCGCCGGGCTCGGCCACATCGTGGTGGACGAGGCCCAGGACCTGAGCCCCGTGCAGTGCCGGGCGATCGGCCGCCGCTGCGTGTCCGGCTCCCTCACCGTGCTCGGCGACATCGCCCAGGGCACCAGCCCCTCGGCGGCCGTCAACTGGTCCACGCTCCTGGAGCACCTGGGCAAGCCCACCGGCCACCTGAGCGTCCTGGACCGCGGCTACCGCGTCCCCGCCCAGATCATCGACTTCGCCGCCCGCCTGCTGCCCGCGATCGCGCCCGGACTCGGCGCGCCCGTCGCCGTGCGCCGCGCGCCCGGGGCGCTGCGGATCACCCCCGCCGAGGGCGCCCTGGCCGCGTCGGTCGCCGACGCCTGCCGCACCGCGCTCAGGGGCGAGGGTTCGGTCGGCCTCATCGCCGCCGACGCCGACCTGCCCGCCCTGCGCGAGGCCGTCGAAGCCGGGGGGCTGGCCGCGCCGCTGCTGGGGGAGGCGGGCGCCGGGCCGGACGCGGGCCGCCTGGTCGCGGTCCCCGCGAGCCTGGCCAAGGGCCTGGAGTTCGACGCCGTGGTGGTCGCAGATCCCGCCGCCATCGCCGAGGCCGAGGAACGCGGCGTCAACCGGCTCTACGTGGTGCTCACCCGCGCGGTGAGCACCCTGCACGTGGTGCACGCGCGCCCCCTGCCGGAGGCCCTGCGCGACACCGGGGAGTGACGGGTCGGGGTCCGGACGGCGGTCCCGGGCGTCCGTCCGCAGGCCGTGCCGGGCGGCATCGAGGAGCGGGGTCAGCGGACCCGCCCCCCTCACCGTGACCTCGTACTCATAGCGCGTCTCGACGGTCCGACCTCGCTATAAGTACGAGATCACCGCGGTTCGGGTCCTCTCATCTCACACTGGAGACAATTCCCGCCTCAGTGCTCGACGCGGGCGCGCCGGGGCGTCCAGGACCGCTTCCACAGGCTGGGCAGCAGGCCCGCGGTGAGCAGCCACAGGGCCACCGCCACCAGGTGGACCCGTTGCAGGGCGCTGAACACGACCCCCGGGTCGCCGTCGCCCCCGCCCGCGTAGACCCGTACCGCCGCGACCAGGACGGCGACGGCGGTGACCAGCTGGAGCGCCGCCACGACGGCCACCAGCGGCCACTTTCCGTCGCCCATCCTGCGCCGGTCCACCGCCAGCACGATCGCGCCCGCCAGCGCGGCCAGGAGCGCGACCGCCGCGACGACGGCCTGGGCCGCCGTGGCCCCCTCCAGCCCCTCCGCCAGCGACTCCGCCGTGCACGGGACGTCCGTGGACACCACGCACGGCCCGGGGAAGAACGTGGCGATCAGCGACGCCGCGCCGAACACGAGCATGCACCACCACGACACCGCCAGCAGGTGCCCCGTCCGCTCCCTCGCGCCCAGCCCGAGCCCGATCCCGGCGGCGATCATCACCAGGATCGCCGCGATGCGGTGCGCACTCTCCAAGAACCTGGCGAAGTCCGAATTCTGGACGGCCAGGGCCCCCTGGGCCGCAGTGCTGTCGGGCAGCATGACCTCCGCGACCCACAGGCTGTACACGAGCGCGGCCACCACGGCCGCGACCCTTCCGTCCCTGTAGTCCCAGTGCATCTGTGTGGAGTGCGACATCGTGCCCCCTGCCTTCCACGGGTTCCCACGCCCCGCCCGGACACCCTCCGAAGGGCGCGCGGTCGAACCCACCCCTGTGTCGCAACCCCCTACCCGGGGTGCCCCGTCTCACCCAACTCGCGTCGGCACCGTTATCCACGGGTGTGTGTTCACACGGCATCATCGGGGGACACCGGCGGAATACGCGGGGCAGGGACGGCCGACGAGAAGGGCGCACGCATGGACGGCGCATCCACGACGCGATGGGTGATCGTGGGGGTCGACGGCACGGAATCCAGCCGCCACGCGCTGGAGTGGTCGGCGCACCAGGCGATGCTGCGCGGCCTCGGGGTCCGGATCGTCGCGGCTGCGGGGCCGCTGGCCTCGGTCGGCGTGTTCGCGGGGCACGGGCACGCGGACCCCGACGTCGCCCCGGACGTGTTCCCCGACGAGGCCGACGCCCAGGGGGCGGAGTCCCTGCTGGAGTACGCCGGGGACTGGGTGGCGCGGCTCTTCCCCGAGCTGCGGGTGGAGAAGCGCCTGTCCTACGCCCGACCGGTGGAGGCCCTGCTCGCGGAGGCCTCCGCGGAGGGCGCCGTAGCCGTGGTGGTCGGCTCGCGCGGGCTGAGCGGGATCGTGGCCGCGTTCGTCGGCTCCGTGGGCATCGAGCTGGCCGCCCGCGCGCCCGTCCCGGTGATCGTGCTGCCCCGGGAGCACGCCTCCGCGCACGGTGTGCGCGGCCGGGTGATCGTGGGCATCGACGGGTCCGAGCCGAGCAGGCGCGCGGTGGACTTCGCCTTCGCGCAGGCCGACTTCGCCGACACCGAACTGGTGGCGGTGAGCGCCTGGCAGCCGCTGGTGGCCTTCGCCGCCGCGACCGGGCCCATCCCGCCCGAGCTGTTCGACGACGCGACCGCCGCCGAGGCCGCCCGGCAGGCCCTGGAGGAGGAGCTGGCCGGGCCCTGCACGCGCCACACCGGTGTGACGGTGCGCACCCGGGTCGTGCGCGCCCACCCCGTGATCGCCCTGCTGGAGGAGGCCACCCCCGCCGACCTCATCGTGGTCGGCTCGCGCGGACGCGGGGGCTTTCGCGGGCTGCTGCTCGGTTCGGTGAGCCACTCCGTCCTGCACGGGGCCAGGGGGCCCGTCGCCATCCTGCGCTGATCCGGACCGGCCCGTCCTGCGCTGTCCCGCTCCGGCCCGTCCCGGGTTGATTCGGACCGGCTCGCCCTGAGCTGATCCAGGCAGGTTCGTTCCGCGCCGATCCGACCCGTCGCCGTCCTGCCGCCGTCGCGGGCCGGCTCCGCTTCCACTGCTCCCACCTGCGAAGACGCGCCTTCGTGTCAGTGGTGCGGCGGCAGAGGTCTAGTGCCCGTCCGGAGCCCGCGACCGGATGCCGGACACGTAGTGTGACGAACAGCACGGTGTGTCGGTCGTGGCACCCGGTTCCCCTTCCGACAGGGGAACCCGCTCCCAACAGCACCGGAACGGCCTCCGACCGGTCCCCGTTCGTGCGCGTACGTACCCGGTGGTAGACCACGCGGAACCCTTGCTGCGCAGGGGAATCCGTTCTTCCGGCATGAGTTCTATAGACCATTGGCCTAAACCAATTGGTCACTGCGGGGGATCGTCGTTCATGATGCGAGAGATCTCGACCTTGAGAAGGAGCCGCTGTGACTGCCGTGGATACCGACGTGGACGCGCCGACCGAACACGAGGAGCTCGTCTCCTGGGTGCGGGAGGTCGCCGAGCTCACGCAGCCGGACGAGATCGTGTGGTGCGACGGTTCCGAGGAGGAGTGGACCCGCCTGACCGACCAGCTGGTCGAGCAGGGCACCTTCGTCCGCCTCAACCCGGACAAGCGCCCCAACAGCTTCTACTGCAAGTCCGACCCGAGCGACGTCGCCCGGGTCGAGGACCGCACCTTCATCTGCTCCGAGCGCGAGAGCGACGCGGGCCCCACCAACAACTGGATCGCCCCCGACGAGATGCGCGCCACCTTCGGCGAGGTCTTCCGGGGCGCCATGCGCGGGCGCACCATGTACGTCGTGCCCTTCTGCATGGGACCGCTGGGCGGCGACATCTCCCAGCTCGGGGTCGAGATCACCGACTCCCCGTACGTCGTGGTGTCCATGCGCGTCATGGCCCGCATGGGCAGCGCCGCCCTGCGCCTGATCGAGGAGCGCGGCGAGTTCGTCAAGGCCGTCCACTCCGTGGGCGCCCCGTTGGAGCCCGGCCAGCAGGACGTCGCCTGGCCCTGCAACTCCACCAAGTACATCTCGCACTTCCCCGAGACCCGTGAGATCTGGTCCTACGGCTCGGGCTACGGCGGCAACGCCCTGCTCGGCAAGAAGTGCTACGCGCTGCGCATCGCCTCGGTGATGGCCCGCGACGAGGGCTGGCTCGCCGAGCACATGCTCATCCTCAAGGTCACCCCGCCCAAGGGCCGGGCGCACTACGTCGCCGCCGCCTTCCCGAGCGCCTGCGGCAAGACCAACCTGGCCATGCTCCAGCCGACCATCCCGGGCTGGAAGGTCGAGACGGTGGGCGACGACATCGCCTGGATGCGCTTCGACCAGCAGGGCCGGCTGCGCGCCATCAACCCCGAGGCCGGGTTCTTCGGCGTCGCGCCCGGCACCGGCGAGAAGACCAACGCCAACGCCGTGGAGACCCTCTGGGGCAACAGCATCTTCACCAACGTCGCCCTGACCGAGGACGGCGACGTGTGGTGGGAGGGCCTCACCGAGGAGCCGCCCGCGGGCCTCACCGACTGGAAGGGCCGCCCCTGGACGCCGGAGTCGGGCGAGCCCGCCGCCCACCCGAACTCGCGCTTCACCACCCCGGCCGGGCAGGCGCCGACCATCGCCGACGAGTGGGAGGACCCGGCGGGCGTGCCGATCTCGGCCATCCTGTTCGGCGGTCGCCGCGCCACCGCCGTGCCGCTGGTCACCGAGTCCTTCAGCTGGCAGCACGGCGTCTACCTGGGCGCCAACGTCTCCTCGGAGAAGACCGCCGCCGCCGAGGGCTCGGTGGGCGAGCTGCGCCGCGACCCCTTCGCCATGCTGCCGTTCTGCGGCTACAACATGGGCGACTACTTCGCCCACTGGGTGAAGCTGGGCCAGGCGGCGGACAAGGCCAAGCTGCCCCGGATCTTCTACGTCAACTGGTTCAAGAAGGACGCCGAGGGCCGCATCGTCTGGCCCGGGTTCGGCGAGAACAGCCGCGTCATCAAGTGGATCGTCGAGCGGCTGGAGGGCGAGGCCGAGGCGGTCGAGACCCCGATCGGCCGCCTGCCCGTGACCGGTGGCATCGACACCGAGGGGCTGGACGTCTCTGACGAGGACATGGCCTTCGTGCTCGACGTCGACCGCGAGGTGTGGAAGCAGGAGGCCGCGCTGGTGCCGGAGTTCTTCAAGACCTTCGGCGACCACCTGCCGGGCGAGTTGTGGGACGAGTACCACGCCCTGCTGGACCGCCTGGAGAACCGGTAATGACCACGACGGGGGCCTGACGGCCCCCTGACCAGGGCCCCCTTCCGCGCGCGGGGCCCGTGGGAGAGGGGCGCGGGCACGACGGTGCCCGCGCCCCTCCCTCTTGCGGTGGGTCGTACGGTCACCATGTGCTGCCGCGCGGCATCGGCGGTGCCGGGGAGCGCGATCGTTGCCCTATGGCAATTGTTGTCGTCGGGGCCGATTCCGGCCACCGAGGCCAGCGGGTCCCGGGGACGCCGTCCGGCACACGCGACGCTCCGTTTCCGCGGGCGTACGTGTCCACGTGCGCGAACGCGGTCACTCTCCGTTGCGCCCGTGGTCAAACTTCCCGAAGGTCCCTCTCACCCAGGGTCACACTCTTCACCCTGGGCTCATGGTGCTCTCGCGTCGGGGTTCCGTAACGTACCGGATGCCTGAGCCGCCCGGAGACGGACCCTCAGACCAGGGTCGTCATGTCCGGGTGTTCCCCGTGCACATCCCAACCCCTGGGAGCGATCCCCCTCGTGAGAAAGCACATCCCCTGGTCCCTGACGGCCGCGACGGCCGCCTCCACCCTCGTGCTGGGGCTGCTGTCCGCGCCCCCGGCGCTCGCTGACACCGACCCCCACTCACCCGCCGACCGCACCGTCCCCGTTCCCGACACCTGGGAGCCGGGCGAGGCCGACACCGAACCCGTGGGCGGAGAACCACCCGACGAACCCTGGTCCCCGCCCGGGGCCGAGGACGAAGCCGCCCCCGAGGCCCGCGCGGAGAACCCCGAGGCCCGGGTCCTGACCTGTACGAGTGAATACGGGCGCGGCCTGCGCGAGCACTACCCCCTGGAACGCCACCAGATCAGCGACCGTATGGAGCTGACGGTCAACCTCAGCGCGGGCAACGCCGTTCTGCGCCACCGCAACCTCACCATGGCCGGTACCGGGCTGGACCTGTCGGTGTCCAGTTTCTACGACTCCAACGCCTGGCAGGACTGGCACGGCAACCCCTGGCTGCTCTCGCACGGGCACAACGTCGGACTGGACGTGGACAACGCCACCGGCGTCATCTTCCACGGCCCCTCCGGTTACTGCGTCAACTTCGGAGACGGCGAGGCAGGTGAGTACGACCAGCCCTCCGGGCTCAACGCCGAACTGCAGGAGAACTCCGACGGCTCCTTCGACCTGCGCTGGCACCGGGGCGAGTACGCAGACCAGGTCTGGCACTTCACCGCCGAGGGGTGGCTGTACTCCCAGGCCGACCGCAACGGCCAAACCCACCGGATGCGCTACGACACCGAGGGGAACCTGGCCTCGGTCGTGGACACCCAGGACCGGGTGACCGCCTTCGACTGGGAGGGCGACGAACTCGCGGCCATCACCGACCCGGTCGGTCAGGCCGCGGCCGAGTTCACCTGGAACAGCGACGGCGACATGGTCGCGCTGACCGACCGCGCGGGCCAGGACCTGGAGTTCGGCTACGACGACGGCGGCCTGCTGACCTCGATCACCGACGCCACCGGCGCGGTGTGGAAGGTCGCCTACAACGACGACGGCGAGGTCGCCAACCTGACCGTGCCCGACGGCAGTGAGCCCTCTCTGCCAGATTGGGATGAAACATCCCTTCATGTCCGTTTAGGCAGGCAGAGACCAACAGGGGAGCATCACCCGTATGACCAGCCAGAACACCAACCCCGCAGCCAAACCCCAACGCCGGACCTTCTCCGCCCAGTACAAGCTGCGCATCATCGCCGAGCACGACGCGTGCGCCACCGGAGCCGAACGCGCCGCCCTGCTGCGCCGTGAACGCCTCTACCACTCCCACATCATCGAGTGGCGCAACGCCCGCGACGCCGGCGCCCTGGAAAACCTCACCGACAGGCGCACCTCACCCACACGGGCCAAGAAGCACCCCGCCCAAGCCGAGGCCGAACGGCTGCGCACCCGGGTCGCCAAACTGGAGAAGGACGTGGCCGAACGCGACCACGCCCTGGAGGTCATGGGAAAAGCCTCCGCGCTCTTGCAGGCACTCTCCAAGAGCGCGGACTGAACGAGCACCTCGAACCCGTCCTGCACCAGGCGGTCCAAGACCTGCGCCCCCACACCGGCATCGTCAGGGCCTGCCAGCTCCTGGGGCGCTCCCGCGCCACCCACCACCGCCGCCTCAACCCGCCCGAGCCCAAGAAACCAGCCCCGCGCACACCACCGCCCTCAACCCTGACCAGCGCCGAGCGCGCCGCGATCCTGGAGCTGATGAACAGCCCCGCCTACGCCGAGTTACCACCCGCCCAGATCTGGGCCCGCGAACTCGACGAGGGCCGCTACCACTGCTCGGTCTCCACCATGTACCGGATCCTGCGCGAACACGGCCAGACCGGAGAGCGCCGCCGCACGGCCACCCACCCGCCCAAGACGGTCCCCGAGTTACGGGCGGACGGGCCCGGGCAGGTCTTCACCTGGGACATCACCCGCCTCAAAGGACCTGGGCGGGGCGAGTACTTCCACGCCTACGTCATCATCGACATCTACTCGCGCTACGTGGCCGCGCACACCGTGGAGCGAGCCGAGTCCGGCAAGCGGGCCGCGGAGCTGATCGCGGATCTGGCCAAGGCCAGCAGCATCGCCCCGGCAGTGCTGCACGCTGACCGGGGTGCGGCGATGACCTCCAAGGAGGTCTCCCAACTGTTGTTGGACCTGGGCATCGAGCGCTCGCACTCTCGCCCCAAGCAGTCCAACGACAACCCATACTCAGAAGCGCAGTTCAAAACCCTCAAGTACACGTCGGACTACCCGGACCGGTTCGCTTCCCTGGCACACGCCCGCCAGTGGTTGGACGGGTTCATGGCCTACTACAACCACGAGCACCGCCATTCAGGGATCGGTTACCACACCCCGGCCTCGGTGCACTTCGGTACGGCCGCTCAGGTCCGCGACCAGCGGGCCGCCACCCTGGCCCAGGCCTATGCCGCCCGTCCGGAGCGGTTCTCGCGTCCACCGCGACCGCCCCAGGTTCCCGAGACCGTGTGGATCAACGATCCAGCCCACCGCCGGGACCACACGCCACAGAACGTTTGACCAGGTCACCGTCTCATTTGACTTGACAAGTTCCGGAGGACGGGGCGACCACGTCCTACTCCTATGGGGACGGACAGACCACGGTCACCGACCCGGGCGGTGGCGAGTCCACCTTCGAGTTCGACAACGAGGGGCGCCAGACCTCGGCGACCGACCAGGTGGGCAACACCCGCTCCCAGACTTGGACGGCGAACTCGGACGTGGCCACCACCACCGACGCCCTGGAGGCCTCGGTGACCTACACCCACGACGAGTTCAACAACCTCATCGGCACCGAACTGCCCACCGGAGCGGCCACCTCGGTCGGGTTCACCGACACCGCCAACCCGGCCAAGCCCACCAGCGTGACCACCCCGGACGGGGACACGCTGGAGATGTCCTACGACGACGCGGGCAACCTCACCTCCGCCGTCCAAGAGGAGATGGACATCGAGGTGGCCGACATCCGTTACCACTCCAACGGGTTGGCGGAGCAGGTCACCGACGCCAACGGCAACGTGACCAGCTACTCCTACGACCGCGCCGGGAACATGACGGCGATGGACGAGCCGGGGCCGATGGGCACCACCCAATACGGCTACGACGCGCTGTCACGGGTCACCTCGGTCACCGACGGCAACGGTGTGACCTTGGAGTACGGCTACGACCGGCTGGACCGGATCGTGTCCATCTCCCAGGGCGGCGACCTGCTCCAGGCCATCGCCTACGACGGCAACGGCCGCCAGATCACGACGCACACCGACCAGGCCAGCGTGGAGCACTCCTACAACGGCCGCGGTGACCTGCTCGAAACCGTGCGCACCGACTCGGCCGGGAGCGAGACCACCACCTACGCCTACGACGCCGCGGGCAACGTCACCGAGATGGTCGAACACGGCCACAGCACGACCTACGGCTACGACGCCGCGTTCCGGCTCACCTCGCTCACTGACCACACCGGTGCCGAGACCACCTTCACCAACGACGAGAACAACCGCCGCACCAGCATCGAACACCCCGACGGGGCCGTGGAGGAGCGTACCTACGACGACTCCGGGCGCCTGACCGGCATCACCACCACCGGGGCCGCTGACCAAGCCCTGGTGCAAGCTGTCTACTCCTACGACAACGACGGCGCCGACAGCGACCAGTTGCAGTCGCGCACCGTCAACGGGGACACGGAGACCTTCACCTACGACGGCCTGGACCGGCTCACCAGCGACGGCACCACCGATTACACCTACGACGACGTCGGCAACCTGCTCACCGCCGGGGATGAGGAGTTCGCCTACAACGACGCCGACCAGCCCACCAGCGCTCGCGGGGCCGAGGTGGGCCATGACGAGGCCGGGAACATGACCTCGCGGGGTGAGTACGTCTACGAGTACTCGGTGACCAACCAGACGCTGCGCTCCAACGACGGTGAGGGCCAGCTGGCCTCGTGGCTGAGCTATGACACCACCGACCAGACCCAGATGCGCGGCGTCACCGACGTGCACGAGGGAACCCGGGTGGAGCGGCAGCTGTCCAACACCGCGCTCGGAGTCACCAACATCGCTTCGGGGGGTGAGCGCACCAGCTTCGTGCGCGACCCCGACGGGCGGTTGGTCTCGATGGTGGCCTGGGACGGTGATGAGCGGTTCCACTACACCCTCGACCACCAGAACACCGTGCTGGCTCTCACCTCTGAGGGGTCGGAGGCTGAGTCCCCGGACGTGGTCTACGACTACAGCCCCTATGGTGAGCGCACCTCTGAGAGCCTGGAGGGGACCGCAGCGGCGGCGTTGAGCCCGTTCGGGTTCACCGGCGCCTACCAGTTCCAGGACGGCACGGTGCACCTGAACCACCGCTTCCACAGCACGTTCACGCTGGGATTCACCCAGCCGGACCCGTCCCGGCAGGAGATGAACAACTACGCCTATGCCCAGTGCGATCCGGTCAACAACACCGACCCCACCGGGCTTCAAACTTCTTTGCCGGACGCCCTCTGCGCAGGTTTCACTATCTGGGGAGCAAAGGTTGGCGCTGCCATGTACGTCCTGGCTATAACCGGACCTGTTGGGGCCATCTTTACTGGCATCCTGACAGTCGGTGGTCTCGCCTGCGCAGGATACTGGATGTATCAGCAGTCATAAATAGTTACAGCAAAAATTAAATAGTAAAATGGCGTCGTGGTATTGATCCAAAGGAACAAGGACCAAGCCCATCAAAACGCCAAGAAAAGGAATCGGGCCGCCCGGGTGGCACCTGGGCGGCCTTGGGGGTTAAATGCTTCAGGTTATCGCAGCAGTACTACTAGCCCTCGGGAGTGTCCTCCTTTTGCGGATAATAATTGTCGGAAAATCACCAAGAAACGCTTCCAGGGTGGAAAGGTTTGCAATACCAACATTATTCTTTGGGGCGCTCATATTCATTATCGCATCGATTCTCTTGGGTGATTTTATTTGAGTTCTCTGAAGGCTTGAATAAAACAACACAGGAAGAAGTTGTGGCGGCATCGCAGTAGGGGACCGGACACTGGTCCGGGCCCCTGCACGTTCATGCCTGCACGTCCGCAGTCAGCTTGCGAGCCCAGGCCGTGTACTGCTCCATCGGGGTCATAGTTCTGTACCCCGCGCACCACACACCGTTGTCACCGCTCCACCTGGTGAGCATCATCAGCCCGCATGCGGGACACGGCACACCGTCCAGAACTACGGTCTTGACGGTCTGTCCGGTGACGACTTCGGCGTGACGGTGCAACCAGAGGATTTCCTGTTCCGCGTCCGCGCCGGACAGTTCGGGGTAGGCATCAACGTACTCCGGACAAAACACACCGAGAACGTCTTCCGGGAGTTTCCCGAAGTCTTCCGTGGTGAGTACACGGCGCATCGGCCCGAGAGGAAGTGCGATAGCGTCGGCACGAACCGGGTGAGGACATCGCAGGCCCTGCGGATCATCGCAGGGTGCTGTCCCCAGGCCACGTCGGTCGGGGCGGGCTCCGAGGCCGGTGCCTACCGGTTTCAGGGCGGCACGGTGCACCTGAACCACCGCTTCCACAGCACGTTCACGTTGGGCTTCACCCAGCCGGACCCCTCCCGGCAGGAACTTAACAACTACGCCTACGCGGCCTGCGACCCCATCAACAACACCGACCCGACCGGGCTGTGTACCGCATCGGCAGTCGACTTCGTTTTCGGGTTTGCCTCCTATGTGGGCGCTGCCTACACGCTCTCCGGCATGGCGGCCGGAACAATTGCTGTTGCAGCCGGTCCTGTGACCTGGGCAGTGGCCACTGGGGTTATGGCAGTCTGGGGAGTCTCCCGCGGCATCCAGGCCATGAATCAGAACTGCTAACAGATATTCCACAAATGAGAGAACCTGTGGTGATGGTAGACACCTCGCTCCACGGAAAATCGCCACTCTCAGTACTCATCAGCTAGAAACCTTGGTGGGGCGGGGCATCCCGCCCCATCGGGAGGGAGGGAAAATGCAAATCCTTGGAATATCATCAAGCATATTTCTAATTCTCTCGATGGTGTTTTTTTGGAAATATTACAACAAAAAGTCAGCTAATCCGAGAAGAATCCATCAGGTGCTCTGCTGGGCCTGTCTTGTGGCAGCAATCGCGCTTGCCGTTCTGTCATTTCTGGCCTAATTTCGGGGAGAATTTATATTTCAATATAAAAGCCTGGTTGTATCAAAGTGGTTCAAGGCGCAGAATGCTGTTTCAGATGCGTGGCGTCACCGACGTGCACGAGGGCAGCCGGGTGGAGCGGCAGCTGTCCAACACCGCGCTCGGGGTCACCAACATCGCTTCGGGGGGTGAGCGCACCAGCTTCGTGCGCGACCCGGAGGGCCGTCTGGTCTCGATGGTGGTCTGGGACGGTGATGAGCGGTTCCACTACACCCTCGACCAGCAGAACACCGTGCTGGCTCTGACGGCCGAGGGTTCGGAGGCCGAGTCCCCGGACGTGGTCTACGACTACAGCCCCTACGGCGAGCGCACCTCTGAGAGCCTGGAGGGAACCGAGGCGGCGGCGTTGAGCCCGTTCGGGTTCACCGGCGCCTACCAGTTCCAGGACGGCACGGTGCATCTGAACCACCGCTTCCACAGCACGTTCACGTTGGGCTTCACCCAGCCGGACCCGTCCCGGCAGGAGTTGAACAACTACGCCTATGGCATGGGCGATCCGGTCAACAACACCGACCTAACTGGCCTCTACACGATGTCGAACTTCAGGGAAGACGTTACTTTCCTTGTCATGATGGGTGGTGCTGGTGCTGGTGCTGGTGCTGGTGCTGGTGCTGGTGCAGGAGTTGGAAGTGGAATTGGGGCTCTGGCGGCTGGCGTTGGTGCGCCCCCTGGGGCGCTGATGGGTGGCTTCGCGGGCGTGGCTCTCGGAGGAGTTACTATTTTCCTAGACAGAGCTCCGGGGCTTCCGTAGCAGAGTGCTTGGCGGCGCCACTTTAGGCGCCGCCAAGCTTTTACATGAAAAGTCTCTACCGTGGTGGTGCTCTATATTGCCTAAAAACCCCGGGAAGTTCGTCGCCGTGCTCCTGGTTGCATTTTCCCTGATCGGGGGAGCTTTTTTCGTTTTCCAATATCTAGGCGATCGAAATATTGATCAAGTTTATGTTGTAGCATTTGTTGCGGTTGTGATTGTCGGGGTTGTCTGCGTGCATAGGTTGGGGCGTCGCCAGTAGAATCATTGAAGCTGTGAGTATATTTCCATCTATTCTTGAATTCGGATTTCTGGGTTTTCGTTCCAGGGAAAGCTTGCTTCCGGAGAGGTGCTCTTCGAGTAACTCGGGGTGACGCTGTGTCCAGCGATCCTGCCAGCGCTCGCACAGCCAACATCGCTTCGGGGGTAAGCGCACCAGCTTCGTGCGCGACCCCGACGGGCGGTTGGTCTCCATGGTGGCCTGGAACGGTGATGAGCGGTTCCACTACACCCTCGATCAGCAGAACACCGTGCTGGCTCTCACCTCTGAGGGTTCGGAGGCTGAGTCCCCGGACGTGGTCTACGACTACAGCCCCTATGGCGAGCGCACCACTGAGAGCCTGGAAGGGACCGAGGCGGCGGTGTTGAGCCCGTTCGCTTTCACTGGTTCCTACCAGTTCCAGGACGGCACGGTGCATCTGAACCACCGCTTCCACAGCACGTTCGCACTGGGCTTCACCCGACCGGCCCCCTCCCGGCCGGAACTGGGCAACTGCGCTTGGGCTTGCTGCGGCGGATCGACGACCAAGGAAGGGAGCAGGGCACATGGAGGGAAGCTTTCCGAAGGACCCGACCAAGAAGGAGCTTCGCACCCTCATCGGGTTCAGGCTTGTTGGCATAGCCTTTTTCCTCGGCATGGCGGTATGGCGCGCATGGGAGGGCGACTACTTCTGGGCCGCTCTGAGCGTGCTCCTCACGGCCATTCTCTTCGCGGTCTATGTGGCCCCGCGCATGCTGCAACTGCGCCGCAAGAAGAAGGAGTGACCTCCGAGGAAGGGGGCGCGGGCACGATCGTGCCCGCGCCCCCTTCCTCGGAGGTCACCAAGCGCCGCGCAGGCTCCGGGGCGGCTCGGCGTCGAAGGCGGCCCAGACGTGGGTGCCGAGGCCGTAGCGGCGCGGAAAGGCGAAGCTGGCCCACGTGCGGGAGAGCTGGCGCACCAGCAGCAGGCCGCGCTGGCCCTCCGCCGCCTCCCACTCCTCGTCGGTGCGCTCGTTGGGAATGCGGGGCAGGGTGGGGCCGCCCGCGTCGCTGACGGTCAGGCGCAGCGTGCGTTCGTCGGGCATGGACAGGGTGCGGGTGACCCCTTCCTCCGAAGGGGCGTACTTGCAGGAGTTGGCGACGAGTTCACTGGCCACGAGCTGGACGGTCGCGACCAGGTCGAAGTCGAACCCGGCCAGGTCGCGGGCGAGTTCGGAGCGGACCCGGGCGAGCTCGGACAGGTCGCAGGCGTAGTCGAGGTGCCCCCAGAAGGCGAACGGGCCGGGGACCGGTGCCGGGTCGTGCGCAGACATGCCGGTCATACCGTCACCCCGTCCGCGTACCGGGCCCGGGCGGGCGCGGCGGCGAGGAGGTCGCCGATGGGAACGGGCATGGGAGCCGGGGTCGGTGCCGGGGCCCGTGTCGGGGACGGAACCGGAAGCGGGGCCTGGGCAGGGACGTGAACGGAGCCGTGCGACCACGCGCGCAGTCGAATGACGGCCTCGGCCTGGACGCGGGAGAGGTCGTGCTCGCACTCGCGTTCGCGGGCGGTGTAGTAGGGCCTGACCAGGGCGATGTCGTCGGCCGGGAAGGTCTCCGGGGCGGGTGCCAGGCGGGGAGGGGGCACCGGGCGCGGAGCGGGGCGCGGGGCCCCGCGCTGTGGAGTCGTGGGCCTGCTGGACCGCGCGGAAGCGGGGGCGGGGGCCGGGGCGTAGCGGCGGACCCGGGTGGAACGGCGGCGGACGGCGGCCGAGTGGCGTCCGCGCGCGGGAATGAAGAGGGATGTCACCAGAGCCAGGGCACGGGTGAGAAGGGCAGCGCTAAACTGGCGCATGCTGGCAGGTTCCTTGTCTTAAGAGTTTGCTGTGCTGGCCGTGACCCCGGGCGGTATTTGACCGTCGCGGGGTCTTTCGTGTTCAGTTGTGTGTTCGGAGAAAGGTTAGGGGGTTGGTGGAGGGGTGGAGAACGCTACGGGGGAGTAGAGTTCGGAAAATGTGCGCGGGGGGTGCGTATGCGCTGGTCAGGGTCTTGGGTGGAGAGGGAAAAATCTGGCTGGCCAGGTTTTTCCATTGTCCGGAATGATTGGTTTTGAGGATTTTTTCCTGGGGTCTTTTGGGTAGGAAAAAGCCCCCGGCCGGAGCGGGCGCGGGGGCTGGAGACGGTTAGAGGCGGCTACAGGCCGGAACGCAGGCCGCTGAGCAGCGCCACCCACTGGTCCCCGGGGACGGAGAGGTGTCCGAGTTCGCGGTGGACGGTGTCGCGGACGTCAGCGCCGGAGGCGTGTTCGCGGACCTCGACGCATTGGCTCCCGGTGTTGCTGTAGCTGCTCTTGTGCCACTTCTGCACGGCTTCTCCTCGGCTGGGATCAGACGGCGGAGGTCTTCACTCCACGCAGGAACGATGCCCAGGAGTCGGCCGAGTACTCGATGTGTCCGGCCTCGCGGTGGACGGTGTCGCGGACGTCGGCGCCCGAGGCGTGTTCGCGGACCTCGACGCACTGGCTCCCACTGTCGCTGTAGCTGCTCTTGTGCCACTCGTTGCTCATGATGCTTCCAATTCCTTCAACAGCTGCCGGGACTCTCTAGCAGGCAGCGCGGATGCCAGTCCCTTTCTTACCAGTGACTCCATGCGCGGATGGCTGTCGGAGTCCAGGATGACGTTTCCAGCGATGTAGTCACTGGAGACGGCGACTCCCCCGTCAAACAGTCGGAAGAGTTGGACGGGCGCCGTCACTCCCAGCATGAAGACTCCGGGTGGCAGTAAGTGAACCTCTACCTTGCCCTCGTCCATGAGTCGTAGCAGGTGTGCCGCCTGTTCCCGTCGTACCTGGTCGGGGGTGCAGGCCAGTGCGCTGTGCGGGAACACAGCAGTCACCACCGGGTCGTGGTGATGTTCGCGCAACACTTTGAGCCGACTGCATCGACCGTTGGTCCAGTGGTCGACATCGGCGTCCGAGGCCAAGGGCTGACCGTCCTTGAACACCAGTCGCGCGTAGGACTCGCACTGGAGCAGCCCAGGCACGAGTGCTGGTAACAAGTAGTCGATGGCCACGGCCTGCTCCTGCAACCGGGCCACGTTGAGCTGCCACACCGGCAGTTCCGTCCCCGAGGTCTTCTTCCGCCACGCCTTGAGGAGCCTGCCGTCCGCCTTGAGCATCCGGTCCAGGGACTCGGCGGTTTCCACGCTGGGCGTGAACTTCCCCGCCTCCCACCGGGACACGGACGCGGGCGAGGTGCCTATGTCGAAGGCCAACTGTTTCTGCGTTCTCCCTGAGAAATCGCGAAACGTTGTGAGCAGGGAGGAGAAGTGATCTTGCGTCACCCTGCACAACTTACAGAGCGGTTGCGCTTCCTGTCATCCGTTCTCCCAAAAACGACAGACGCTGGAGATATCCCGGCCCCTGTGGCGAGGGTGGACGCAGGTCACGAAGCCGCAGGTAATTGCGGCCTGTTCGTGGCTATGTTCCGGAGGATGGTGATTTCAGTTGGGATCAGTGACAAGCATGCAATCGCGTCGAGGCGGTTCGGGTTCGGGTTCCGGTTTCCAGGACGGCGGCGGCGCCGGGCGTTTCCCCCTGCCCCGCAGGGGAGTGGAACCCCGCGACAGGGCACCCCTGGTGTTGGACCAGCGCTGGAGCAGCCTCGGCACCGCGCTCATCATCGCGGGGCGTCCCGACCAGGCCGCCCTGGTGCGCCACAGGGTCTCGGCCCTCTCCGCCCTGCCGCCGCTGGCGAGGGAAGCGGCCCAGGAACTGGCCGGCGAGGTGTTCAACAACGCGATCACGCACACGCGCAGCGGCCTGTCCGGGGGCGAGGTGATCGTGAGCGTGCACCGGCTCCCCGGCCGCGTGCAGGTCAAGATCACCGACCAGGGGCCGATCGGCGAGGACACCGTCACCACACCGTGCGTGCGGCCCCCCGACCCGCTGCGCGTGGGCGGGCTGGGGATGCGCCTGGTCGCCGCGCAGGCCAGCCGGTGGGGCACGCTCCACGAGGGCGGCCGGACCACCGTCTGGTTCGAGATCGACCGGGTTCGGAACGACTCCGACCGCAACCGGGGTCTTCCCTGCCGTTCGTGAAGACGAAACAGCATTCCCGGTCCCGCGTTCGGTGGTGGCTCGCCTCTTGGGGGTCGAGGTAGGGCCTTGTGCACATCGTCTGCCAGGCACCCGTAGAGCGGACAGCGGCGGTGCGCTGTAGGGGGTGTTCCTTTGCAGGGGACCTCAGCCAGGCACCCGTAAAGCGTGCGGGTTCCCCGCCCGCCCCTGGGGGGTGGGTGGTCGTGGTGGGCACTGGAGGAGACGATCAGTGCTGGGGGCGGGGACCGACTGAGAGCAAGTTCGTCTAGCGAACTTGCCGAAGGAGATCCCTGCGCGCCGGTCACTTCAGGGGTCTGGTGGGCGTCACGAAGGCGGTCGGGAGGATGCCGGGAGGAACGCCCACCGGGAGTGACCCCTCAGCCACGTGGGAACGGGGGTACAAGGTTCAGACCGGCATCAGCCACCAAGCCCCGCACGTGACCGCGCGTCGTAGGGGGTCCGCAAGTTGTAGAGCGTCGCTGCGTCAGCAACCACGCACCCGTAGAGCCCGGGCTGGTGGGATGGCCTCGGGGGCGTAGGGCGGGCCGTTGCGGGCCGTTGCGGGTCGGCGGGGGTTCCCGGGGAACAGCCGTCGCCCGCCTCCCGGGGTTTCAAAATCCGGGCCCGAACCTTGTACCGATTCGCCGGTGACGGCCCCTCCGGCGCACCGGTACGTTCCTCCTGCCAGCACCTACGCGCGGAAGGAACCCAGGTGAACCTCCTCATCACCGGCATCACCACCCAGTCCTCGATCGCCTACGCGATCGCGGAGGAGGCGATGGAGCAGGGCCACCAGGTGATCCTGACCAACCCGCCGGGCAGGCAGCTGTCCATCCTGGAGCGGGTGGCCAAACGCCTCCCCGCCGAACCCGTGGACATCCTGCCCATGGACGTCACCGACCCCGAACAGGTCACCGAGACGGCGGGCAGGGTCGCCGCTCACTGGGACCACGTGGACGGGCTGTTGCACTCCATCGCCTACGCCCCGGGCGACGCGCTGGGCGGCAACTTCCTCAACACCTCCTGGGAGGACGTGGCCACCGCGATCCACGTCTCGGGGTACTCCCTGAAGGCGCTCGCCGTGGGGTTCCGGGAGCTCATGGCCGCCGCCCCGCACGGCGCCGGGGTCGTCTCACTGACCTTCGACGCCTCCCGGGCCTGGCCGGTCTACGACTGGATGGGGTCGGCCAAGGCCGTGCTGGAGAACTCCACGAAGTACCTGGCCCGCGACCTCGGCGGCGACGGCATCCGGGTGAACGCCATCAGCGCGGGGCCGGTCAAGTCCCTCGCGGGCGGCTCGATCCCCGGGTTCGACCAGATCGCGGACGGCTGGGCCGAGTCCGCGCCGCTGGGCTGGGACACCAAGGACGCCTCCGTGGTCGCCGGGCCCGCGCTGTTCCTGATGTCCCCGGCCGCGCGCGCCGTCACCGGCACGACGCTGCACGTGGACGGCGGGTACCACGCGATGGGCGCGCCGCTGTAACCCGGGGAGCCGACCGGGCAGGGGATCGACCGCGCTGGGGCGCTGACCGGACCGGGGGAAGAGCCGGGGAGGGCCGTGCGGTGGGCGTCCGGGCTGGTCACCACGCCGGGGGGACATTTGCGGACGTTCTTTCTTTCCGCTGAGAAGGCCGCCCCGCGCGTGCTACGGATGGACCCGTCCGCTGCCGGTCCCTCCTCCTTCTTCCCTGGGAACCCCCATGATGACAATGCTGCTCGTCCTCGCCGTCCTGGCCGCCATGGTCGGCGGCGCGGTCCTCGCCGTAGGCAGGTTCCGCGTCGACGACGAATCCTCGGGAGGCGCCGTCAGCGTGGTCGTCGCCCCCTGTGTGCTCGCCCTCTACCTCGCGGCGGCGGCGATGGGTGTGGTGATCGGCTGGGAGAACTTCACCGGTGCCGGGGACGGGCTGACCGAGGAGACGGGCGCGGCCGACGCCCTGTACTGGAGCACCACCACCCTCCCCGCCGACGAGGCGGAAACGGTGCGCCAGCAGCTGCGCGCCTACATGACCGCGGTCGCGGACAGCGACTGGCCGATGATGCGCGCCGAGGGCGAGCTGAGCGAGGAGGGCGACGAGGCCCTGGCCGACCTGGCCGCGTCGGTGCGGGCGCTGTCGGTGTCCGACACCGGCGACGGCCTGGACCGCCTGACCGCCCGCCAGGAACTCGCGGAGCTCAGCGACGCGCGCATCGAACGCGCCGACGCGGCCGGGGACGGCATCCCGTCCGTCCTCAACGGCATCGCGGCCCTGTCCGCCATCGCGGTGGCGGTGCTGCCCTTCGCCATGATCCGGCGGGGCTCGACCGTGGCCTACTTCTGGGCGTCGGCCAACCTGGTGTTCGTGTTCGCCACGATCCTGCTGCTGTTCTACCTGGGCAACCCCTACAACGGGGCCCTGGCGCACGACGCGGGCGCGATCCAGGACGCGCTGGCCGGGTTCGAGCGGATCGACGCCTCACTCAGCCCCCAGTAGGGGAAAGCGGGCCGACGGGCCCCGGACGCGTCCTCGGGGGCCGCGTCCGGGGCCCGTCCGCTGTTTCCGGGCGCCGGCGGACGGCCGTGTCGGGCCGGGCGCGGTCGGGGCAGGTGTGGTCCGGTCAGGTACAGATGCGGGTGCGGTCGGGGCAGGCGCGAATGCGGATGCAGGTGCAGGCACGGTCGGGTCAGGCGCTGGCCGCGCCGGGGCGCTCACCCGCGGTCGGCCGCTCCGGGGCGGCGCCCGTCATGGCGCCGCCCCGGAACCGGTCAGCCCGAGGAGCGCGTGGCGGCGCGGCCCGCGCCCGCGGCGACCACGGCGATGACGACCATGAGCACCACCATGGTGCGCATGGGGGTGAAGGCTCCGGCGGCCTGCGGCGCGGAGTGCGGGGAGAGGTCGGCCAGCACCTGCTCCTGGACGGCCCGCTCCACCGGGGGCGGGGTCGAGGGGGACGCCGATGGCTCTTCGGGCTGCTCCGCGCGCTCCTGGGCGGGCTCCACCGGGTCGGCCTCCGGTTCGGGCGGCGAGGTCCCGGGCTCCTCCGCGGCCGGGGGAGCGGGCTCGCCGGGTGCGGGCGGTGCGGGCTCCCCGGGCTCCGGCTCGCCGGGCGCCGGGGGTGCGGGCGGTTCGGGTTCGGGGTAGCCGGGCTCCTCGGGGGGTGGCTCCGGCTGCTCGGGGCGCGGCGAGCACGGCGGCGCCTCGCCCGCGCGCACCACGACCCGCACACCGTTCGCGCACACCAGGACGTAGGACCCGGGGGAGACGTCCACCAGCGCGCCCGAGGTCTCCACGCGGACCCCGCCGGGGCCCACCTCCACGCGGGAGTTCCCGTCGTCCACGCTGATGCCGGTGCCGTCCGCGTTCACCTCCGGGACGGTGTCCGCCGCGCCGACCAGGGAGGCCGTCTCCAGTGGTCGGGCGGATGGGTCGTCCGGGGCGAGCGAGGGCGGGGCGCCGCAGCCGCAGGCGAGCAGGAGCGCGCCCGCCGCCAGCAGCGCGGGCAGAGCACGGCGTGAGGGGGGCATGGGACTCCTCGTGTCGCTGTCGGCACTACGGGTGATCGTACGCGGTCAGTCCGGACCCTACACCCGAGAACGCGCCCTCCGCGGCCCGCCCGACACGGAGGTTCCGCCGCCGGTTCCACCACCGACCCTGCCACCGGTACCGCCGCCGGAGCCGCCACCGGAGTCGGCGGCGGGGGGCACGGCCGCGCGGGTCAGGGGGAGTGCAGGCGCAGCACGGCGTGCTCGGCCCAGTCCGGCGGCCTGGTCAGCCGGGAGACGAGCACCATCGTCCCGAAGGCCAGCGGGATGGTCCACGCCGCGGGCTGTGCCAGCAGCACCGACAGCCACCCGACCGGGGGCGGCAGCAGGATCGACCACCCCACCGCGCCGGTCGCCGTCACGGCCCCCACGACCAGCCCGGACGCGGCCCCGGCCAGCGTCAGCCGCCGCCACCAGATGCCCAGCACCAGCAGCGGGCAGAACGTCGAGGCCGCCACCGTGAACGCCCACACCACCAGCACGTTGATGTCGATCAACTGCGCCGGCAGCGCCAGCAGCACCGCCACGCACGCGCCCACGGCCACCGCCAGGCGCAGCCGCGGCACGCTGCCCTGGAACAGGTCGTGCGACAGCCCGCCCGCCAGGGCCAGCAGCAGTCCGGAGGAGGTGGACAGGAACGCGCCGAACGCCCCCGCCGCCACCAGTGCCGTCAGCACCGTCCCCACCGAGCCCGGCACCGCCTGGGCGGGCAGCACCACCGCGACCGTGTCGGTGCCCTGGAGCAGCACCAGGTGCGGGGTGAGCACCCGACCGAGCAGCCCGTACACCGTCGGGAACAGGTAGAACAGCCCCAGCAGGGCGATCACGCCCACCGCCACCCGGCGCGCGGTCCGCGCCGTGGGGCTGGTGTGGAAGCGCATGATGACGTGCGGCAGCCCCATGCAGCCCAGCGTGATCGCCAGCAGCGTGGACCACGTCTCGAACAGCGGGTACCCGCCCATGTCCAGCAGCGGCGAACTCCACCGCTCGCTGCCCAGCTCCGGCAGCCCCGCCGGGTGCGGGATGGGCGCGCCCTCGGGGAACACGTACTCGGTGCCCGCCTCCACGCTGTGCTCCCCGGCCGCGAACTCCACCCGTTCGCCCCCGGGGGTGGTCACCGTCACCGGCTCGTCCAGGCCGAACCGGGTTCCCACGGTGAACTCCACCGGGGTCGTCTCGGGGAAGTGCGTGCCCCACTCGGGGTTGAGCGCCTCGGCCCGGGTCTGCGGACCGGCGTGCACCACCAGGTAGACCGCCGGGATGGCGATGAAGGCCAGCTTGACCACGTAGTGGAAGGCCTGCACGTAGGTCGCCGACCGCATCCCCCCGGCCGCGATCGAAGCGCTCACCACCAGCCCGGCGAGGAGCACCCCGACCCAGTACGGCGTGCCGCTGACCAGGGCCAGCACCACACCGGCGCCCTTGAACTGGGGCACCAGGTACAGCAGCATGATCACCAGCACCACGCAGCCGCACAGCTTGCGCAGGCGCGGCGCGCCCAGGCGGTACTCGGCGAAGTCGGGCACGGTGAACGCCCCCGACCGGCGCATCGGTCCGGCCACCAGCGCCACCACCGCCACGTAGCCCGCGGCGAACCCCACCGCGTACCACATGGTGCCCAGACCGTTCTTGAGCAGCAGTCCCGCCAGTCCCAGCACCGAGGCGGCCGACAGGTACTCCCCGGCGATCGCCATCGCGTTCCAGTTGGGGGAGATCCGCCGCGAGGCCACCAGGAAGTCGGAGGTCGAGCGGGCCGCCCGCACCCCGTAGACGCCGATGACCAGACTGGTGAGCAGGACCAGCCCGATCGCCAGGACCGCGATCACCACGTGCGCCCCGCGTCCCCGCCGCCTTCGGGCCCCGGCCTCCGCGCGGGTCCGGCGCCCCGGTCGAACTCCCCGCTGCCGGGTTCCGCCCGCTCCGGCGCCCCGGCGCTCTCGGCCCGGTCCTCGACCCGCTCGGCCGAGCGCACGTGCCACAGCGCCAGCCCGAACAGCATCGGGTAGATCGCCACCGTCAGCAGCAGCCACGACAGCGGGACCCCGCCCAGACGGACCTCCCCCAGAGCGGGGAAGAGCGCGAACGCGCCGCTCATCCCGAACAGCAGCACCGACAGCACCGCCACGGTGCGCACGGCGGTCCGCCGCTGGGCCCGGAACAGCGCGCGCGCCGCCTCGGTGTCCACCGGCTCCGGGATCGGCAGCAGGTGCTGCGCGGGCCGGTTGCCCCGGGCCAGCGCGATCCGGGTCTGCGGGCTGGTCAGCTTCTCGCGGCGCGGGCTCACGGCGCCTGCTCCCCCTCACCGTCCCGCGGCCGGGAGGCGGGGCCGCCCTGGGCGTTGGCGGACCGGCCGAGCTGGTCGCGCCGGGCCGCCTCCAGCAACTGGGCGCGCAGGTGGCGGCCGTGGCGGCGACTCACCGGCACGTCCCCGGCCGGGGTGCCCGCCACCAGGCCGGACGAGGAGGTCACCCGCAGGTCGCGCACCCACGGGATGGCGATCAGGAACCCCCGGTGGACCCGGACGAACCCGGCCGAGGCCCACACCTCCTCCAGGTAGGACAGCGACAGGCGGATGAGGTGGCCGCCGTCGGCGGTGTGCAGGCGCACGTAGTCGCCCTGGGCCTCCACGAACTGCACGTCGTCGCGCTTGACGAACACCGTGCGCCTGCCGGTGTCGATCTGCACCACGTGCAGGTCCTCGGCGGGCGGGGTCCCGCCCCCGGGCCTGCGCAGCTGGGCGATGCGGCCCACCGCCTCGGCCAGGCGCTCGGGCCGGATCGGCTTGAGCAGGTAGTCCACGGCGCCGATGCCGAAGGCCTCCACGGCGTGGGCCTCGGAGGCGGTCACGAACACGATGGACGGGGGTTCGGACAGCACGCTCAGCACCCGGGCCACGTCCATGCCGTCCAGGCCGGGCATGAGGATGTCCAGGAACGCGGCGTCGATGGTGGTGGTGCCCAGCAGCCGCACGGCGGTGGCGCCGTTGTCGGCCACCAGGACCTCCGCCACCTCGGGCATGTCGCCGAGCAGGGACGCCATCTCCTGGCGGGTGGAGGCCTCGTCCTCGACCACCAGCACCCGCAGTTCGGGCTTCAACGCGCCACCACCCCCCTGGTGAACCTGGGCACGCGCACGGTCACCTTCGTCCCCTCCCCCAGCGCGGTCTCGATCACCAGACCGTACTCGGGTCCGTAGACGGCGCGCAGCCTCTGGTCCACGTTGGCCAGGCCGACGCTGCGCGACTCCGGGCCGGTACCCGCCAGCAGGGAGCGGGCCAGGTCGGGGTGCATGCCCACTCCGTCGTCCTCGATCTCGATGACGCACAGCGGGCCCTCGCCGAAACCGGAGACGCTGATGTGGCCGCGGCCCTCCTTGCGCTCCAGCCCGTGCCGGATGGCGTTCTCCACGATCGGCTGCACGACCAGGAACGGTATGGCCACCGGAAGCACCTCGGGGGCTATCCGCACGGTGATGTCCAGGCGGTCGTGGAAGCGGGCCCGCTGGAGTTCGAGGTAGGTCTGGGTGGCCTCCAGCTCCTCCGAGAGGGTCGCGTAGTCGCCCTTCTCCGAGAAGCCGTAGCGCAGGTAGTCGGCGAAGTCCGACAGCAGGTGGCGGGCCCGGTCGGGGTCGGTGCGCACCAGGGCGGCGATCACCGCCAGGGCGTTGTGCACGAAGTGGGGGGAGATCTGCGCCCGCAGGGTGCGCAGGTCGGCGGCGGCGATCCGCGCGCGGGCCCGGCGCAGCGCCGCGTGGTCCAGGCAGTCCGAGACCAGCGCGGCGGCGGCCTCCACGTCGGCCTCCACGGGATGGCCCGAGGCCACCAGGGCGCCGGAGATCTCGTCGGCCACGGTCAGGGGGACCGCGCACGCCGACGTGCCGTCGGGCAGGCGGATCCTGGCGTTGCTCCCGTACTCGAAGACCTGGGAGAGCAGGCCCTCCACCTCGGAGGGCGCGGGGCTGGTTCCGTGCGCGGCGACAGGACCGTCCAGGTCGGCCAGGACGACGCCGTCCACGGCCAGGAGCTGGCGCAGCCGCCTGGCGGCCGAGGGGACCCTCCGGCCGTGCAGCCCGTCCCGGAGGTCGACGCCGAGGGCGTGGACCTGACGCATCAGCTCGACGCTCGCCCGCTGCTCCGAGGACGCTGGGCGACGTCGGGAGGGGGACACCCGCGACAGCCACCGGTATGACACGGAACGACCCTATCCCAGCGGACTGTGTCGGTGCTCACGTGGCCGGGGTCACCTTTCGAATCGTGACGCAAATGCGCGCTCGCGCCGCGGACGGGAGCCGGGCCCGCCACCGGGAGCGGTGGCGGGCCCGGAGGCACCACCTCTAGTGGTTGGCCGCCTTCTCCGCGCCCGCGCCGGTCAGGGCGCGGACCTGGAGCTGGGCGAACTTGTCGAAGTCGCGCTCCTTGGACGACAGGGTTCCCACGATCGCGCACAGCAGGCTGATCGGCACCGACACCAGGGCCGGGTTGGGCAGCGGGAACCAGGCGAAGTCCGCGGTCGGGATGAGCGCGGTCTCGCTGCCGGAGACCACGGGCGAGAAGAACACCAGGCCCACGGCGCTGATCAGGCCGCCGTAGATGCCCGCGAGGGCGCCCCGGGTGTTGAACCTCTTCCAGAACAGGCTGAGCAGCAGGGTCGGCAGGTTCGCCGAGGCCGCCATCGCGAACGCCAGCGAGACCAGGAAGGCCACGTTGAGGTTCTGCGCGAACACCGCCAGCAGGATCGCGACCACGCCGACGCCCAGGGCGGACAGGCGGGCGACCCGGACCTCCTCGGCGCCCGTGGCCCTGCCCTTGCGCAGGACCGAGTTGTAGAAGTCGTGCGCGATGGAGGACGAGGAGGCGATGACCAGGCCCGCCACCGTGGACAGGATGGCCGCGAAGGCCGCCGAGGCGATGATCGCCAGCAGGACCGCGCCCGCCATCTCGCCGCCGATGCGCTCGCCGACCACCTGGGCCAGCTGCGGGGCCGCGGTGTTGCCCGCGCCGTCCTGCGCCGTGATGGCCTCGTGGCCGACGATGGCCGCCGCGCCGAAGCCCAGCACCAGGGTCATCAGGTAGAAGGTGCCGATGAGGCCGATGCCCCAGTTGACCGACTTGCGGGCGCTCTGGGAGTCGGGGACGGTGTAGAAGCGGATGAGGATGTGCGGCAGACCGGCCGTGCCCAGCACCAGGGCCAGACCCAGGCTGATCAGGTCCAGCTTGTTCCACAGCGTCTGGAGCGGATCGCCCGCGACCTCCACCCCGTAGCGCAGGCCGGGCTCCAGGAAGCCCTCCTGGCCGCTGGCCGCGGCGGCGTCGCTCATCAGCGCGCCGAGGTTGAACCCGTACAGGGACAGGGTCAGCACGGTGAGCAGGGCGGCGCCCAGCATGAGGATGAGGGCCTTGATGATCTGCACCCAGGTGGTGCCCTTCATGCCGCCGAAGGTCACGTAGATGGTCATCAGCAGGCCGATGACCACGATGCCGACGATCTTGGCGGTGGCGGCGTCCATGCCCATGAAGGTCTGCCCGGGCTGGATGCCCAGCAGCAGGGCGATGAGCGCGCCCGCGCCGACCATCTGCGCCAGCAGGTAGAAGATCGACACCACGATCGTGGAGACCGACGCGGCCGTGCGCACCGGGCGCTGCCGCATCCGGTAGGACAGCACGTCACCCATGGTGTAGCGGCCGGAGTTGCGCAGCAGCTCCGCGACCAGCAGGAGGGCGACGAGCCAGGCGACGAGGAACCCGATGGAGTAGAGGAAGCCGTCGTAGCCGAACAGCGCGATCATGCCCGCGATGCCCAGGAAGGACGCGGCGGACATGTAGTCGCTGCCGATCGCCAGGCCGTTCTGGAGCGGGGAGAAGCCGCGCCCGCCCGAGTGGAAGTCGGTGGCGGAGCGCGTGCTGCGGCCGGCCCAGACGGTGATGCCGAGCGTGGCCGCGATCATGAGGACGAAGAGGACGATGGTGATGATGCGGCTGCTGTCGCTGACCGTCTCGACAGCTTCCTGGGCGAGGTTCATCGGCCGCCCTCCTTGTTCGCCGCGTTGTAGTGGAGCTCGTCGCGCAGCTCGACCGCCTGGGCGTCGAGCCTGCGGCGCGCGTAGTTCGTGTACAGGACGGCGATCCCGAAGGTCGACACGAACTGGAGGACACCGAAGACCAGGGCGACGTTGACGCTGCCGAAGAGCACCACGCCCATGAGGTCGCGGCCGAACGCGGACATGAGCACGTAGAGCAGGTACCACGCCATGAAGGCGAGGCTCATCGGGAAGACGAACCTGTACAGCCGCCGCTTGAGCTCGACGAAGCGCGGGTCGCCGTGCATGGTGACGTAGGCCTCGGTCGGGATCGCGTCGCCGTTTCCGTCGCCGTCGGGCGGCGGGGCCGGGTCCTTCGTTGGCCGGTCTGTTGACATGCTCTACCTCCGGGGGGATTTCCGTGCGTCCGGCGGCGACGGCGCCGCTCTGGTGTGATCTGCGTTACGGGGAACTGTAAGGAGCGGCACTACCGCGAAGGAGGGGGCTCGTGCGCACGCGCGCCGAACGCGGGGGAGGAGCGTCGAACGGTCGCCCAGCGCGCGGTGAGCGGTCGTCCGGCGCGCCGAACGGTCGCCGAGCGGCTCCGGTCCAGACCACGGGCCCCGCGGCGCACGCGCGCGCGGAGCCCGTTCCGCGGGGGTTCCGGTGCCCGGGGGAGGGGTCCGGGGGCCGCTCCCGGTGGTGAGACACGCCTCCACCCCACCCGGAACGCCCGTCCGGCCCGGGGCGTTGTAGCTTGTGCACCATCACCGCCGTCGCGGACATCCGCGTCGGCGCGTTCCGCGATACCCCGGACGAGGTGCGCCGTACCCGGTGACGACAAGACGGCGCGTTGGACAACGCACGTCACACGTCACGGAGGTAGGCATCATGGCCTGGATCGTTCTGGTGATCTCGGGGTTCCTGGAGACCGCGTGGGCCCTCTCGCTCAGCGCCTCGAAGGGCTTCACCCGACTGTGGCCGTCGGTGACCTTCGGGGTCACCCTGTTCCTGAGCATGGCCGGTCTGGCCTACGCGCTGCGCACCATCCCCGTCGGGACCGGCTACGCGGTGTGGGTGGCCATCGGAGCCGTCGGCACCGCGCTGGTGGGCATGTTCTTCCTCGGCGAGGGCTTCACCTGGGCCAAGCTGATGTGCCTGGTGCTCATCGTCTCGGGCGTGGTGGGGCTCAAGCTCCTGCACTAGGAGCCGCGTCCCCGGACGGGCGGTCTCCTCGTCCTTCCGGGACCGTGTACACGACGGCGGGGGCCGGCCCCCGCCGTCGTCACGGGAGCGTCACCGCGCGGCTCAGGGCGACGGGGACCGAGAGGTGCCGCGGCGGGTGCCGCCCCGCCGCCGGTCGAGGTGGACGGCGTGCTCCAGATAGCGTTCGATCAGGGACGCCGCCACCGGGTTGTGACCCCGGACGCGGAGCAGCCAGTGCGGCGCGATCCTCTCGTGGAGCCACAGGAAGCCGATCGTGAACCCCAGGCTCAGCATCGCCTGGAGGGCCAGGAAGGACAGGAGCGGCTCCCCCAGCACGGTGTCGTCGCCCAGCGCCCACGCCACGGCGTAGGAGTCGATCAGCCGGGAGACGGGGAACCCCACCAGCCAGTACAGCGCCATGGGCGCCACCGCGCCGACCTGGAAGACACCGCGCGCCAGCAGCACGCAGTACCCGGCGCCGAACAGGGCCAGGGGTACCCCCAGCCCGGCCGCGAGGGCGAGGGTGACCACCGGGGACAGCCCGGCCATCACCGCGACGGCCGTGGCGAACAGACCGGCCACCACGCCGATCAGCGCGCCCGGCAGCGTGATCTCCACGTGGTCGAGCACGGGCCTCCCCGCGGGGAGGGCTTCCCGGGCGCCCATCAGTCGATCACGACCCCGAAGGCGAACAGCGAGTAGAACAGGGCGCCGAGGTAGAACACCGCCGCGAAGGCGATGACGGCGTTGGAGAGGATGCCCGGCCGGATCGGCTTGGGCAGGGTGAGGTTGTTGACCAGCAGCAGCACCACGCAGTAGGCGCCCATCGCGAACGCCGACAGGAAGGCCAGCACGTCCAGGATCGCCGCCGGGCCGTCGGCGGGGCCGAAGAGCAGGATCACGATGCCGAAGGCGATCAGGCCCCACAGGAAGAGGGCGTACAGCCTCGACATGCCGACCTTCTTGGCGCCCGGCACGAAGTTGAAGGTCATGTCGGCCTGGCCGCGCGAGAAGGAGTCGAACAGCCCCAGCGTGGCGTTGAGGCCGATGAGCGCGATGAAGCAGAAGAACACCGTGCCCAGGACCGGGCTGCCGGCCGCCGAGAAGGAGGCCGCCATGGCGTCCAGGGCGGCGTCGCGGTCGCCGTCGCGCAGCAGGTCGGTCACGTTCGGGTCGAAGCGGGCCGAGGCCTGGGCCAGCACGGTGAAGGAGATCGTCACCAGCATCGTGATGCCCCAGAACAGGACCATCGCGTCGAAGGTGACCCAGCGCCGCCAGCCCTTCCACTTCTCCATCTCCGAGGCGTCGGAGGTGTCGAACATGAAGCCGCGCGTGGGCATGGTCTCCTGCTCGCCCGCGTGCCGCAGCCCCCGGATCTTGGGGATGTGCGAGCCCATCCCGGCGCCCTTGTCGCGCAGGTGCAGGGTGTACCACATCTGCTGCATGCCCGAGGGCCCGGCGAAGGCGATGGAGCCCACGATCACGGGGAACCACAGGGCCGTGGTGGCCTCCTCCGGCAGGTAGCCGAACGCGAACATCCCGGTGAGGGTGGAGGTGAGGTCGGACAGGTCGCCCACGATGGCCGCGATCACGGCGCTGCCGACCACCAGCATGCCGATGCAGATCGACAGCACGTTCTCCAATAGGTTGTAGATGACCTTGGCCAGTGTGAACACCACACCGACGAGGAGCATCCCGGCCACCGCCGTGACCTGCCAGGGGATGCCGGTCACCCGTTCGAAGGCCGAGGCGCCCGCCGAGAGGTGGCCCGGCCAGATGTAGACCAGCATCGCCGTGATGAAGAAGAACCACATGAGCGGTTTGAACACGCGCGCGGCGCCGTAGAAGATGCTCTCCCCGGTGGCCATCGCGTACCGCGACATCTCCAGCATGACCACGGCCTGGAGGGTGACGCCGACCAGGAACAGCCAGCGGATCTCGGGGCCGAACACGAGGACCAGCCTCGGCCACATGTAGGACTCGCCCATGCCCACGCCGAGGGCGACGAGGAACACGGTGGGGCCCAGGATGTGGATCGAGGGCGGCGCCTTGGGCAGGGGGCGGATCGGCATCGGCTCCAGCCGGCCCGCCTTCCACACGCGCTCCTCGGGCGGAGCGCCGCCGGGGGCGGACGGACCGGAGGCGGCCTCGGCCCCGGGGGGAGCGGCCTGCCTCTGGGCGGGTACGAAGGGTGGCTGTGCGTCGGTCGGGGACTGGCGGACCGGTTCGGGCGTGCCGCCGGTCTCGGGGCGTGAGGAATCCATTGCTGGGAACTCCCTGTGGGCTGTGCGGATGCGAGCTGCTTGCTGGCATGGCGCCCCCGGGTGGTGCGGACTCCTCTCTGCCGGACGCACGGGCGAGGTCACCGCGACGCAGGGGCTGCGTCGCGCGGTGGGGGACCCGGCGGCCGTGTGGCGGCGGCTCCGTGGCCGCCGGGTTCAGGGGTGGTGCGCGTTGCTGCGGGGCCCGGCCGGGGCCGGAGCACCGACCGGGCACTGGGTCAGAGTAGTCCCGCGGCGCGGGCCCAGCGATACTTCGCGCCGAGAATCTGCACGGGCTTCTCGGTGGTGTACGGGAAGGCCACGACGCCGTGCTCGAACAGGTACCGCGAGGCCTCCTCGACCTCGGTGTCACCCGAGAGCGAGGCGACCACGGGCTTGTCGATCCCCTTGGCCCTGGCCTCGGCCACCACGTCGGCGACCACCTTCGCGAAGACCATCGGCGGCGTGATGATGGTGTGCCAGTAGCCCAGGATGAGCGCGTGCACCCGCTCGTCCTCCAGGCCCAGGCGGATCGTGGCCTCGTAGGTGGAGGGCGGCTCGCCGCCGGTGATGTCCACCGGGTTCCCGGCGGCGCCGAAGGGCGGGATGAAGGCCCGGAACGAGGCGTCCAGGTCCGGCGGGATCTCGTAGAGGCTCATCCCGTTGTCCACCACCGCGTCGGAGAGCAGCACGCCCGATCCGCCCGCGCCGGTGATGATGACGACGTTCTCGCCCTTGGGGGTGGGCAGGACCGGCAGCGCGCGGCCGAACTCCAGCAGCTCGTTGAGCCCGGGGGCCCGGACCACGCCCGCCTGGCGCAGGATGTCGTCGTAGACCTTGTCGTCGCCCGCCAGCGCGCCGGTGTGCGACCCGGCCGCGCGCGCCCCGGCGTCGGTGCGCCCGGCCTTGAGCACGATGACGGGCTTGTGCGGCACGACCTCGCGGGCGGCCTCGACGAAGGCGCGGCCGTCCTTGAGGTCCTCCAGGTGCATGGCGACGGCGTTGGTGTTCTCGTCCTGGCCGAAGAAGGTGAGCAGGTCGTCCTCGTCGATGTCGGCCTTGTTGCCGACGCCGACGATGGCCGAGACGCCGGTGCTCGTGCTGCGGCTGTAGCCGAGGATGGCCATGCCGATCCCGCCCGACTGCGAGGTCAGGGCGGTGCCGCCGCTGACGTCGTAGGGGGTGCAGAACGTCGCCGACAGCTTCTCGGGCGTGTAGTAGTAGCCGTAGATGTTGGGCCCGAGCAGGCGCACGCCGTGCCTGCGGGCGACGGCGAGCACCTCGTCCTGGAGCTCCTGCTCGCCGGTCTCGGCGAACCCGGAGGGGATGAGGACCGCCGCGGCGGCCCCCTTGGCGCCGACGTCCTCCAGCGCGCCCGCCACGAACTTGGCGGGGATCGCGAAGACCGCCACGTCGACCTCGCCGGGGATGTCCAGGACGCTCTTGTAGGCCGTGCGGCCGTACACCTCGGAGGACTTGGGGTTGACCGGGTACACCTCGCCCGCGTACCCGCCGTCGACGATGTTCTTGATGACGGAGTGGCCGATCTTGCCGGGCTCGTTGGAGGCGCCGACGATCGCGATCGACCGCGGCTTGAAGACCCGGTTCATCGCGGCGAGGATCTCGTCCCTTTCGAACCGCGCGGGCGGCTCGGGCGGCGCGAAGTCCAGGACGAAGCGCAGGTCGGCGGCCACGGCGGAGGCCGGTCCGGCGAAGACCGGGTTGAGGTCGGCCTCGGCGATCTCGGGGAAGTCGGTGACCAGGTCCGACAGCCTGCTCACCACGTCGGCCAGCCGCTCCCTGTCCACGCCGGGGCGGCCGCGCACGCCGCGCAGGACCTCGGCCGCGCGGATGTCGTCGATCTGGGTCAGCGCCTCCCCGCGGGAGACCGGGGCCATCCGGAAGGTGACGTCGCGCAGCACCTCGACCAGGACGCCGCCCAGCCCGAAGACCACGATCTTGCCGAAGGTGGGGTCGGTGGTCGCGCCGACGAGGACCTCGACCTCCGGTCCGCCGCCGACCTGCTGCTGGATCTGGACCCCGTCGATGCGCGCCCCCGGGGTGTGGGCCAGGGCGTTGGCGGTGATGCGCTGGTAGGCCCCGGCGACCGCTTCGGCGCTGTCCAGGCCGACCTCGACGCCGCCCGCGTCGGTCTTGTGCAGGATGTCGGGGGAGACGATCTTGGCCACGACCGGCAGGCCGAGTTCTCCGGCGAGTTCGGCGGCCTCCTCGGCGGAGTGCGCCAGCGCCTCGCCGGGGACGGGGATGCCGTAGGCGTCGGCGAGGACGCGGCCCTCGGGGGCGGTCAGGGCGCTCCTGCCCTCGGCCCTGGCGCGGTCGAGCACCTCGCGGACCGCGGCGCGGTCGTGGTCGGGGCGGTCGGGGGTGTAGGCGGCCATGTGTTCAGATCACTCCGTTCGATGCGAGTTCGGCCAGGTCCTCGTCGGACAGCCCCAGTTCGCCGCCGTAGACCTCGGCGTTGTGCTCGCCGAGCAGCGGGGAGCGGACGACGTCCACCGGTGAGTCCGAGAGCCGGATCGGCGAGGAGACCGTGTCGTAGGAGCCCCGCTCGGGGTGCTCGACGGTGGTGACGACCCCGTTGGCCCGCAGGGTGGGGTCGTCGATGATCTCGCGGGTGGACATGATCGGCCCGCAGGGGATGTTGTGCGCGTTCAGCGCGGCCAGCACGTCCCACTTGGGGATCTGGCTGGCCCACTCCTCGATGAGGGCGAACATCTTGTCGAGCTTGTCCAGCCGGGCCTCGGGGGTGGCCCACTCGGGGTCCTCGGCCAGCTCGGGACGGCCGATGAGCCGTGTGATGGGCTCCCAGCCGGTGGGCTGGACGATGACGTACACGTAGTCGTTGGGGCCGCCGGGGGAGGTGCGCACGGCCCAGCCGGGCTGGCCGCCGCCGGAGGCGTTGCCGGAGCGGGGGACCTCGTCGCCGAAGTCGTCGTTGGGGTACTCCGCCAGCGGTCCGTGCGCCAGGCGCTGCTGGTCGCGCAGCTTGACCCGGCACAGGTTGAGCACCGCGTCCTGCATGGCGACCTGGACGCGCTGGCCCCGGCCGGTGTTGGTGCGCTGGTACAGCGCGGCGAGGATACCGGCTACTGTATGCATCCCTGTGCCCGAGTCACCGATCTGGGCGCCCGTCGCCAGCGGCGGGCCCTCCTCGAACCCGGTGGTGCTCATGGAACCGCCCATCGCCTGGGCGATCACCTCGTAGGCCTTGAAGTCGGCGTAGGCGCCGGGGCCGAACCCCTTGATGGAGGCGTAGACCAGCCGCGGGTTGGCCTCGGCGAGCACCTCCCAGGTGAAGCCCATGCGGTCCAGTGCGCCGGGGGCGAAGTTCTCCACCAGCACGTCGCTGCGGCGGACCAGGTCCAGGAAGATCTCCTTGCCCTTGGGGCTCTTGGTGTTGAGGGTGACGCTGCGCTTGTTGGAGTTGAGCATCGTGAAGTAGAGGCTGTCCACACCGGGCTTGTCCCGGAGCTGGCGCCGGGTGATGTCACCCGTGACCGCCTCCACCTTGACCACGTCGGCGCCCATCCAGGCGAGTATCTGCGTCGCCGACGGGCCCGACTGGACGTGGGTCATGTCCAGGACGCGGACCCCGTCGAGTGCCTTGCCCATGACTCTCTCCTTCCTGGTCCGGGCTACTTGTACATGGTCTGGTTCATCGTCCCCGGGGCGTAGACCTCGGGGTCGATCCAGACGTTGATCAGCGAGGGCTTGCCGGACTCGCGGGCGCGGCGCAGCGCGGGGGCGATGTCGGCCGGGTCCCGGACCTCCTCGCCGTGGCCGCCCAGCATCCGGGCGAACTCGGCGTAGTTGACGTCGCCCAGGGTGTTGCCGATCTCGCCCCGGTCCGCGCCGTACTTGGCGATCTGGCCGTAGCGGATCTGGTTCATCGAGGAGTTGTTGCCCACGATGCCGACGAAGGGCAGGTCGAAGCGGACCAGGGTCTCGAAGTCCCAGCCGGTCAGGCTGAACGCGCCGTCGCCGAAGAGGGCCACCACCTCCTTGTCCGGCCGGGCGTACTTGGCCGCCATCACGAACGGGACGCCCACGCCCAGCGTGCCGAGGGGCCCGGGGTCCATCCAGTGGCCCGGCGACTTGGGTTGGACCACTTGGCCGGAGAAGGTGACGATGTCGCCGCCGTCGCCGACGTAGATGGAGTCCTCGGTGAGGAACTGGTTGATCTCGCTGACCAGCCGGTAGGGGTGGATGGGCGTGGAGTCGGAGGTGAGCAGGTGCGCGCGCTTGTCCAGTGCGGCCTGCTCCTGGGTGCGCAGCTCCTCCAGCCAGGTCTTGCGGCTCTGGGCGCCGTTGTCCCCGTAGCCCGAGGTCGCCTGGAGCACCGAGGACAGGATCACGTCGGCGTCCCCGACCAGCCCCAGGTCCACGTCGCGGTTCTTGCCGACGGTGGCGTAGTTGAGGTCGATCTGCACCACCGTGGCGGTGGGCGAGAGGCGCTTGCCGTAGCCCATCCGGAAGTCGAAGGGGGTGCCGACGATGATGATCAGGTCGGAGTTGGTGAAGGCGTAGCGCCGGGAGAGCTGGAAGTGGTGCGGGTCGCCGGGCGGCAGGGTGCCCCGGCCCGCGCCGTTCATGTAGGCGGGGATGTTGAGCGCGCGCACCAGGTCGGTGGCGGACTGGGTGGCCCGGGTGGTCCACACCTGGTTGCCGAGCAGGATGCTGGGCTTCTCGGAGCGCACGATCAGGTCGGCCAGCCGCTCGATCGCGGCGGGGTCGCCCGCCTGCCGGGTGGAGGCGCGGTAGCGGCCCTTGGCGGGGATACGCGCTCGCTCCACGGGCACCTCGGCGTCCAGGACGTCGCGGGGGATCTCCAGGAAGGCCGGGCCGGGGGCGCCGCTGTTGGCCTCGCGGAAGGCCATCGAGACCAGGTCGGCGACCCGCTCGGTGTGCGGCACGGTGGCGGCGAACTTGGAGATCGGGTTGATCATGTCCACGTGCGGCAGGTCCTGGAGCGAGCCCATCTTGTGCTGGCTCAGGGCGCCCTGGCCGCCGATGACCAGCATCGGGCTCTCCGCGCGGTAGGCGTTGGCGATGCCGGTGACCGCGTCGGTGGTCCCCGGTCCGGCGGTCACGACGGCGCACCCGGGCTTGCCGGTGACGCGGGCGTAGCCGTCGGCGGCGTGCGCGGCGACCTGCTCGTGCCGTACGTCGACCACGTCGATGCCCTCGTCGGCGCATCCGTCGTAGATGTCGATGATGTGTCCGCCGCAGAGCGTGAAGATCACGTCGATCCCCTCGGCCTTGAGGGCCTTGGCGACCAGGTGGCCGCCGGAGATCGTGGTCTTCTCGCTGCTGGTGGACTCGCTGGTTGCCTTGTCGGCCATCGGTACGCCGACCCCTTTCGTGCGGGTGTGCGGTGTGCGGGACGTGTCCTGCGGTGGCTTGTGCGGTGCGACCGTCTTCTGTAGGCGGAATACTGTATACCGTGTGCAACACATTGGAGCACGGTGCCGCGTCGGTGTCCAGACCCCGTGTGGGGCGGGTGTGGTCCGGACCGGGAGCGGACGCCTGAGCAGGGCCGCCAGGACGGCCGCCGCGCCGCAGAGCGCCCCGGACGCGGCCAGGCCCGCGGGCCACGCGGAGGCCGGCGCCAGGGCCAGGAACAGCGCGGCCCCGCCGACCCCGAGCAGGCCGCCGACCGCCTTGGAGCTGTAGACCAGGCCGTGGATGTCGGCGGTCCAGCGCGGCCCGAAGTGCCCCTCGGTGATCGCCCGGGTCAGCGGGTAGCACGAGCCGGTGCACGCGCCCGCCGCCAGCGCGAGCAGCACGAGTGCGGTGCTCTGCCCGGTCGGGACGGCGACGGCCAGGCCCGCCTGGGCGAGCGCCCCAGCGCACAGCAGCGCGGTGAGCGTGCGCCTGCGGCCGGTCCGCTCGGCCGCGGTACCCGCGGCCAGCCGTCCCAGGCCGCTGCCCGCCGCGAAGGCCGTCACCGCCAGGGCGACCGCCGCGCCCGGGTGGCCGCCGTCCGCCAGGAGGACGGGCAGCACGGCGAGGGTGGACAGCGCGCTCGCCCCGGACAGCGCGACCACCGCGTGCAGGAGCGGCAGGGAGCGGCCGGAGGACCACGCCTGGGCCGGGGTGAGGTCGCGGGCCCACGGCGGGTCGGCGCCCGCCAGCAGCGCGCTCGCGCGCGGGTCGGAGCCGGGCGGCCACCACCTGGGCGGGGCCGGGCGCTGCCCCGCGCCGCCCACCAGCCCCAGGACCGCGACCAGCAGGGCGAGCGCCCCGCAGACGACGGGCAGGGCGGCAGGGGAGGCGCCGAGCGCGACGGCGGGCAGGAGGGGCGTCCAGCCCAGGGCGAAGGCGCCGCCCACGGCGCCCGAGCGCACGGTGCGCCGGTCCGGGAACCAGCCGTCCACCAGGTGCGCGCAGGAGTGGTAGACCAGCCCCGCGCCCAGACCGCCCAGGAGGCCGTAGCCCAGGACTGCGGCGGGCAGCGACGGGAAGGCGCCGAGCGAGACCAGGGCGGCGGCGCACAGCAGCGCACCCGCCTGGACGGCCGGTCCGGCCCGCACGGCTCCCCGGGCCCGGAGCCGGTGCAGCGCCGGCGCGCAGGCGCCCTGCACCAGGGTCCAGACCAGGAAGGGGGCCAGCGCCTGGGCGGGCGACCAGCCGTGCGCGGCCACCAGCGAGGGGACCGCGGCGCCGTAGCCGAACTGGAGTCCGCCGACCGCCGCCGCGGCGGTCAGCGCGCGGAGCAGGATCGCGCGGCGGGACCGGCCGGTGAGCGCGCGGGCCGAGGGGCCCACCGCGTAGCTCCTGCCGCGCCAGTCGCGCACCTCCTCGGGGGAGGGGGCGGCGGAGGAGGGGGTGGAGGGGGACGGAACGGGGGCCGGACGGCGGCTGCGCATGACGACACCTCCTTGTATGCAGTATGCAAAGGGCACGTCGATCTGGAAAGGGGTGACCGGGGACACATTTCTGCCCGAAGGGCTATTGCATACTGCATACAGTATGGCGTAACACTGGAGGTGACCGAGAACCACGCACGTGAGGAGGCCCGGTGGATCTGTACGAGTACGAGGCCAAACAGCTCTTCGGGGAGTACGGCGTCCCCCTCGTCGAGGGCGAGATCGCGGACACCCCCGAACAGGCCCTGCTGGCGGCCGGACGGATCGGCCACCGGGTGGTGGTCAAGGCGCAGGTCAAGGCCGGTGGTCGCGGCAAGGCCGGCGGCGTCAAGGTCGCCGAGGGCCCCGAGGATGCCCGGGCCAGGGCCGAGCAGATCCTCGGCATGGACATCAAGGGCCATACCGTCCGCCGCGTCCTCGTCGAGGAGGCCTCCGACATCGCGGAGGAGTACTACTTCTCCTTCCTGCTGGACCGCGCGAACCGCACCTTCCTGTCCATCTGCTCCGCCGAGGGCGGCATGGACATCGAGGAGGTCGCCCGGACCCGGCCCGAGGCGGTCGTGCGCACCCCGGTCGGCCCCGGGGGCGTGGACCACGGGGCCGCCCTCGCGATCTGCCGCGCGGCCGGGCTGCCCGAGGAGGTGCGCGACTGCGCGGCCCAGGTGGTCACCCGGCTCTGGCAGGTCGCCGTCGGGGAGGACGCCACCCTCGTCGAGGTCAACCCCCTGGTCCGCACGGCCGACGGGCGGATCATCGCCCTGGACGGCAAGGTCACCCTGGACGGCAACGCCGCCTTCCGCCACCCCGAGCGGACCCCGTTCGCCGACGGCGCCGACACCGACGAGCGCGAGCGCACGGCCAGGGCCAGGGGCCTGAACTACGTCAGGCTCGACGGCGAGGTCGGCGTCATCGGCAACGGCGCGGGCCTGGTCATGTCCACCCTGGACGTGGTCGCCCACGCGGGCGGGGCGCACGGCGGCGTCAAGCCCGCCAACTTCCTGGACATCGGCGGCGGCGCCTCGGCCGAGGTCATGGCCAACGGCCTCGACATCATCCTGGGCGACCCCTCGGTCAGGAGCGTCCTGGTCAACGTCTTCGGCGGCATCACCGCCTGCGACGCGGTGGCCGAAGGCATCGTCCGGGCCCTGGACATGCTGGAGGGCCGCAGCGGCGACGAGGGCTTCGACCAGCTCGGCAAGCCGCTGGTCGTGCGCCTGGACGGCAACAACGCCGAGCTGGGCCGCGAGATCCTCACCAGACGCGCCCACCCGGCCGTGCAGCAGGCGGACACCATGGACGGCGCCGCCGCCCGGGCCGCCGAGCTCGCGGCCGCCAACTGACAGCGGCCGCACACCCCCGACGGGAGCGACGAACACACATGGCCATCTTCGTGAACAGCGACAGCAGAGTCCTGGTGCAGGGCATGACGGGCTCTGAGGGCACCAAGCACACCCGGCGCATGCTCGCCTCGGGCACCACCGTCGTGGGCGGAGTCAACCCCCGCAAGGCCGGTCAGAAGGTCGACTTCGACGGCACCGAGGTGCCCGTCTTCGGCTCGGTGGCCGAGGGCATGGCCGCCACCGGCGCCGACGTCACCGTCATCTTCGTGCCGCCCAAGTTCTCCCGGGACGCGGTCTTCGAGGCCGTCGACGCCGGGATCGGGCTGGCCGTGGTCATCACCGAGGGCATCCCGGTGCACGACACGGCCGCGTTCTGGGCCCACGCCCAGGCCAAGGGCAACAAGACCCGCATCATCGGCCCCAACTGCCCCGGGCTGATCACGCCGGGCCAGTCGAACGCGGGCATCATTCCGGCCGACATCACCAAGCCGGGCCGGATCGGGCTGGTGTCCAAGTCCGGGACGCTGACGTACCAGATGATGTACGAGCTGCGTGACATCGGTTTCTCCTCGGCGGTGGGCATCGGCGGGGACCCGATCATCGGGACCACGCACATCGACGCCCTGGCGGCGTTCGAGGACGACGCGGACACCGACGTGATCGTGATGATCGGTGAGATCGGCGGGGACGCCGAGGAGCGTGCGGCGGAGTTCATCCGCGACAACGTGACCAAGCCGGTGGTGGGTTACGTGGCGGGCTTCACCGCTCCGGAGGGCAAGACGATGGGCCACGCGGGCGCGATCGTGTCGGGTTCCTCGGGCACGGCCGCGGCCAAGAAGGAAGCGCTGGAGGCCGTCGGCGTCAAGGTCGGCACCACCCCCAGCGAAGCGGCCCGGATGGTGCGCGCCGTCCTGGGCGGGACCCCCCTCGGAGAGGAGGCGGGCGCCCTCCCCGAGGCGGCGCCCACGGCGCGATGACGGCGACGCTCAAGCCCGGCACCGACTGGGCGATCCTGTACACCCGCTGCCGCGAGGCGGCCCCCGAGGCCTTCGGCCCCGACCGGACGCACAACCACTGGGGCGGCCGGTGGCGCGCCGACGGCGGGCCCCGGACCGCGTACTCGCCCGTGGACGGCTCGGAGATCGCGGGCCCGCCCATGCTCGACGGCGCCACCGCCGCCCGCGCGGTCGCCGGGGCGGCCGGGGACCACCGCCGCTGGAGCGCACTGCCCCTGGCCGAGCGCCGCGAGCGGGTGCGCGCCGCGGTCCGCTCCTGGGAGCGGCACCGCGACACCCTCGCCCTGGCCCTGGTCTGGGAGATCGGCAAGCCCTGGCGGCTGGCCCGCCAGGACGTGGACCGGGCGATCTCGGGGGTCGAGTGGTACCTGGACGGCGTCGAACCGATGCTGGAGGGCCGCCTGCCACTGGACGGCCCGGTCAGCAACATCGCGAGCTGGAACTACCCGATGAGCGTGCTGGCGCACGCGATGTGCGTCCAGGCGCTGGCGGGCAACGGCGTGATCGCCAAGACCCCCACCGACGGCGGACTGGTCTGCCTGACCCTGGCCGTGGCCCTGGCGGTCCGCGAGGGCCTGCCGTTCACCCTGGTCAGCGGAGGCGGTAGCGACCTCTCCCCGGCGCTGGTGCGCGGGCCCGAGATCGGCTGCGTGTCCTTCGTCGGCGGCCGGGACACCGGCGGCCGGGTGGCGGCCGACCTCGCCGACCTGGGGCGGCCGCACGTCCTGGAGCAGGAGGGGCTCAACTGCTGGGGCGTGTGGGAGTTCGGGGACTGGGAGACCCTCTCCGGGCAGATCCGCAAAACCTTCGACTACGCCAAGCAGCGCTGCACCGCCTACCCCCGGTTCGTCGTGCAGCGCTCCCGCTTCGACGCCTTCCTCGACGCCTACCTCACGGCGGTCCGGTCCGTGCGCTTCGGCCACCCCCTGGCCGTGGAAGCCCCGGGGGACGACCTGCCCGAGCTGGACTTCGGCCCGGTGATCAACGCGGCCAAGGCCAAGGAGCTGACCGACCGGGTGGCCGAGGCCGTCGCGGGCGGGGCCGTGCCGCTCTACCGGGGCGGGCTGGAGGACGCCCTCCTGCTGCCGGACCAGAACACGGACGCCTACGTGGCCCCCGTGGCCCTCCTGGAGCCGCCGCGCTCCTCGCCGCTCTTCCACGCCGAGCCCTTCGGCCCGGTCGACTCGATCGTGCTGGTGGACACCGAGGCCGAGCTGCTGGCCGCCATGAACGCCAGCAACGGCGCCCTGGTCGCCACGGTCTCGTGCGACGACACCGACACGGCCGCGCGCCTGGCCGCCGGGGTGCGGGCCTTCAAGGTCGGCGTCAACCGGCCGCGCTCGCGCGGGGACCGCGAGGAGCTGTTCGGCGGCTGGGGCGACTCCTGGCGGGGTGCCTTCGTCGGCGGCGAGCTGCTGGTCCACGCGGTCACGAGGGGACCGGCGGCCGAGCGCCCGCCCGGCAACTTCCCGCACTACACCCTGCGCCCCGAGGGACGCGTCTAGGGAGAAGCGCGGTCTTCCGGGTGACCGGCGGCTCCCCGGAAGACCGTCCTCCTCAGACAGCGATCAGGCGGTGTCACCGTGTCCCCCGGACAACTCCGTCCTGGCCCAGGCGCGCTCCTGCCCGGTGAAGGCGCCGTGCTCCTCCTGGTAGTCAGCGAGATCCCGGGCGATCAGGTCGCCGCGCAACCGGTGCTCGACCTCTTCGGCGGTGTGGGCGTGGAGCGCTCGCCCTACGGTGACGGCGTGCGCTGCGCCGACGACGTCCTCGGGAGACGAGTGGCCCGTCCGAACCGAGGAGGCGCTGCCCACGGGAAGCCTGTCTTCAGCCATGCGGCAAGTGTGCCAAAGCTGAGGGGAACGAGGAGTCGGCTCCGCGTCGTGAAGGCGCGCCGGAGTGTCGGGAGCGGTCGGTGCAGGGGGCTGGAGCGCACCGGCCGCTCCCGCGTCTACCGACCCGGACCGCGGACGCCTCCCGTGGCCGCCGAAGGCGCGGCGTGCGCCTTCTCCAGGAGGATCCGGTGCCGTCCGGCGTAGACGTTCATGGAGGTTCCCCGGAGGAAGCCGACCAGGGTGATGCCCGCCTCCGCGGCGAGGTCGACGGCCAGGGACGAGGGCGCGGAGACGGCGGCCATCATCGGGATGCCGGCCATCCACGCCTTCTGGACCAGCTCGAAGGAGGCCCGCCCGGAGACCATCAGCACCGTCTCGCGCAGCGGGAGCCGGTCCGAGCGCAGCGCCCAGCCGACCAGCTTGTCCACCGCGTTGTGGCGGCCCACGTCCTCGCGCAGGGCCAGCAGCTCGCCGTCGGCGGTGAACAGGCCGGCGGCGTGCAGGGCGCCGGTGCGCTCGAACACCCGCTGGGCCTCGCGCAGCCGGTCGGGCAGCGAGGTCAGGGTCTCGACCCCGACGCGCAGCCCGTCCGCCTCCACCTGCCACACGGCCTGGGTGCGCACGGCGTCCAGGCTCGCCTTGCCGCACAGGCCGCACGAGGAGGAGGTGTAGAAGTTGCGTTCCAGGGAGGTGTCGGGGCGGGGGACGCCCGGGGCCAGGGACACGTCGAGCACGTTGTAGGTGTTCGAGCCGTCCTCGGTGGCCCCGGCGCAGTAGCGGATGGCGGTGACCTCCTCGCCCCGGGAGACCACGCCCTCGCTCACCAGGAACCCCGCGGCCAGGTCGAAGTCGTTACCGGGGGTGCGCATGGTGACGCTCAGCGGATCCCCGTCCAGCCTGATCTCCAGGGGCTCCTCGACGACCAGCGTGTCCACGCGCTCGGTCGCGGACCCGTCCCTGATCCGGAGCACCTTCTCCCGGGCCGTGACCCGTCCCATCCGTCCCACCGCCTTCTGGTGTGCCTGTGTCCCGGTTCTATCTGATTTCGCCCGGTTTCTCATCCCCTGAGGTGGGCCCGCCCCCGTGCAGGGGATCAGCCGCCGCCGCGCCGCTGCACGTGCTGGAAGCCGAACCGGCCCTTGATGCACAGGTTCCCGTGCGTCACCGGGTTGTCATGCGGCGAGGTGACCTTGACGATCTCGTTCTCCTGCACGTGCAGCGTAACGTTGCAGCCCACACCGCAGTAGGTGCACACCGTGGTGGTCTCGGTCTGCGCCTCCTCGTTCCAGGTACCCGCCTCGCGCATGTCGAACTCGGTGCGGAAGGACAGGGCGCCGGTGGGGCACACCTCGATGCAGTTCCCGCAGTACACGCAGGCCGAGTCGGGCAGCGCGACGTCGTGCTCGGTGGAGATGCGCGCGTCGAAGCCGCGCCCGGCCACCCCGATGGCGAAGGTGTTCTGCCACTGGTCGCCGCAGGCGTCCACGCACTTGTAGCACATGATGCACTTGGAGTAGTCGCGCACGTACAGGTCGTTGTCCACCTTGGCGGGCTGCTCGACCGTCTCCGCGACCGCGCCGTCGCCCGGCTCGTGGTCGCCCGCGTGGCGGGCGTCGCGCACGCCCAGCGCCGCGGCCCCGGCGCGCGGGCCGAACCGCCCGGGCTCGGCCTCGTAGCGCTCCATCCACCCGGCCGCCTCGGGCGTGGTGGACAGGTCCACGGAGGAGCCGAGCAGTTCCAGGACCATCTTGCGGCTGTGCCGCACCCGCTCGGAGTCCGTGGCCACGCTCATGCCGGGCTCCAGCTTGCGCGAGCAGGCGGGGGCGAGCGTGCGCGCGCCCTCCACCTCCACCACGCACACCCGGCAGGCGTTGCGGGGGGTGAGGGTGTCGCCGTAGCACAGGGTGGGGATCTCGGTCCCCTCCCCGGCGCAGGCCTCCAGGATGGTGGTGCCCTCGGGAACGCGCACGGTGCGCCCGTCGATGGTCGCGTCGATCAGCCGCTTGGGCGGGGCCAGGAGTACGGGGACGGTCATCGGGCCTCCTCGGTAGCCGCCCGGGTGCCCGGGCCGGTGCTCTGGTGGGTGTCGTCGGTCGCGTCGAACAGGCCGAGCCGGTCGATCGCCGACTCCACCGCGTTCCACGCGGTCTGTCCCAGGCCGCAGATCGAGGCGTCGCGCATCGCCAGGCCGACCTCGCGCAGCAGGGGCACCTCGGCGGCGGCGTCGCCCCCGGACCTGATCCGCAGCAGCGACTCCTCCTGGCGCACGGTGCCCACCCGGCAGGGCACGCACTGGCCGCAGGACTCGTCGCGGAAGAAGGCCGCCACCCGGACCAGCGTCGCGACCAGGTCGGCGGTGTCGTCCAGGACCAGCACCACCCCCGAGCCCAGGGACGTGCCCGCCGCGCGGGCCCCCTCGAAGGTCAGCGGGATGTCCAGCTCGTCCCCGCGCACGAAGGTCCCGGCCGCGCCGCCGAGCAGGACCGCCTGGATGGTGCGCCCCTCGGGCATCCCCCCGGCCGCCTCGATCAGGTCGCGCAGGGTGGCGCCGAAGGGCAGCTCGTACAGCCCCGGGCGGCGCACGCCGCCCGACAGGCAGAACAGCTTGGGGCCGGTGGACTGGCCGGTGCCCACGGCCGCGTAGGCCGGGCCGCCCATCAGCAGGACGGGCAGCACGTTGACCAGCGTCTCGACGTTGTTCACGGCGGTGGGCTTGCCGAACAGCCCCTTCTCCACGGGGAAGGGCGGCTTGCTGCGCGGTTCGCCGCGCTGCCCCTCGATGGAACCGAAGATCGCGGTCTCCTCGCCGCAGATGTAGGCGCCCGCGCCGCGCCGGATCTCGATGTCGAAGGCGAAGCCCGAGCCCAGGACGTCCGGGCCCAGCAGGCCCCGCCCGCGGGCCAGGGCGACGGCGTTCTCCAGGTGGCGCAGCGCCCGGGGGTACTCGCCACGGATGTAGAGGTAGCCGGTCCGCGCGCCCACGGCGTACCCCGCGATGGTCATCGCCTCGACGACGGAGAACGGGTCGCCCTCCATCAGGACCCGGTCCTTGAAGGTGCCGGGTTCGCTCTCGTCGGCGTTGCACACCAGGTAGTGCGGGCCGTCCGGCTGCTGGGCGGTGGCCTGCCACTTGCGCCCGGTCGGGAAGGCGGCCCCGCCCCGGCCGACGAGGCCGGAGTCGGAGACCTCCCGGATGACACCGGCGGGGCCCAGGCGCAGCGCCCGGCGCAGCGCGGCGTACCCGCCCGCGGCGCGGTAGTCGTCCAGGCTGAGGGGGTCGACGGTGCCGATCCGGCGCAGCAGCACGTGGTAGGGCGAGCCCGCGTCGGGCACGGCCGCGGCGGGGTCGGGTTCGGACTCGGTCCCGGGCAGCGGGTCCGCGCCGAAGGTGGTGGCGGGCCGGTGGCCGTCGGCCTCCGGCGCCCCGGTCCCGGACAGGGCCCCGGCGGCCATCGCGTCCAGCGCCTCGGGTGTGGCGGGGGCGGCGACGGCGTACCGGGCGGGGGCGCCCGCCTCCAGGGCCAGGGCGGCGGGCGCGCGCTCGCACATGCCCAGGCACGGGCTCTCGTGCCAGGCCGCCTCCCCGTCGTGGCCGCCGGGCGGGCCGAGGCGTTCGGTCAGCCGGGCGCGCATCCCGTCCGAGCCGGCCGCCGCGCATGCGATGTCGGTGCACAGGTGCACGACCCGGCGGGGCCTGCGGTGCAGGGCGAACATCGCGTAGAAGGAGGCGACGGCGTAGGCCTCCGCCGGGGGGACGGTCAGCCTGCGGCAGATGTGGTCGAGGGCGGGGCGGCTGATCCAGCCCACACGGTCGTTCACCGCGTGCAGGGCCGGGAGGAGAAGGTCGCGCCGGTCGCGGGCGGAGTGGCCGCCCCGCGCGTAGCGCAGGTCGGTGTCCTGGCGGGTGCCGCCGTCCCAGCCGGACTCGGGCGGCCCGAGCACGCTCTCGACGGCCTCGCGTTCGGCGGTGGTGGGCGTCTCGTCCAGGAATCGCAGGTCCACGCCGTGGTCACCTCATATCGAGTGTAATCCAGATCACAGGATTCTGTATACAGAGAACAGTATGATGGCGGTGTTCGGGTTGACAACCCCTGTAAGCGGTAAGATCGCGTAAGGATGCGTCCGAGTGTTCGGACCGCGATCGCAGGGCGCTGACCTGGCATGACGGGCCGTGCCGCCGCCGCAGGGGGCTGGGGCGACGGCACGGCCCTCCCTTTCTCCCTCAGCTCGCTGCGGCGGCCTGACGGGCGGACCGCTCCACCCGTTCGATCCGCACGGCGGCGGCCTTGTACTCCGCGGTCCCCGCGACGGGGTCCGTGGCGTCGATGGTCAGCAGCTGGGTGTCCACCTGGTCGGGGAAGTGGAAGGTCATGAACACCAGGCCGGGCCGCATGGCCTCGGTGACCGAGACCGGCACCAGCACCGAGCCCCGCCGGGAGGTCACCCGGACCGTCTCCCCGTCGCCGACACCGAGCTTGGCCGCGTCCTCGGGGGACAGGTCCAGCAGCTCGCCCCGGCGCAGTGGTGAGGAGAACCCGCTGGTCTGCACCCCGGTGTTGTAGTCGTCCAGCCGTCGGCCGGTGGTCAGCCGGAAGGGGAAGTCCTCGTCCAGCAGGTCCACCGGCGGCGAGTGGCCCACGATCCCGAACGGCGCGGGTTCGCCGCGCTCGGCCGGGTCCTCCGACCACAGCCGGGCGTGCAGGTAGCTCGGCTCCACGGCGTCCTCGGAGTAGCACGGCCACTGGATGCCGTGCAGCTCGGCCAGGCGCGCGTAGCTCATGCCCCGGTGCATGGGGGAGAGCGAGCGGACCTCGTCCCAGATCTCCTCGGCCGAGGGCCGAGCCCAGTCGTGGCCCAGCCGGGTGGCCAGGTCGCACATGATCTCGATGTCGTCGCGGGCGCCCTCCGGCGGGTCCAGCGCCCTGCGCACCAGCTGCACGCGGCGCTCGCTGTTGGTGAAGGTGCCGTCGGACTCGCACCAGGACGCGCTGGCCGGGAGCACGACGTCGGCCAGTTCGGCGGTGCGGGTCAGGAAGATGTCCTGCACGACCAGGTGGTCCAGGCCGCGCAGACGGCGGGTGGTCTTGTGCGTCTCGGGCTCGGACTGGACGGGGTTCTCCCCGATCACGTAGAGCGTCCTGAGCTCGCGCTCGTCCATCGCCTCGAACATCTGGGTCAGGTTCAGGCCCTTGGCGGGCTGGATCCCGCGTCCCCAGGCGGCCTCGAAGGGCTCGCGCACCCGGGCGTCCAGGATGTCCTGGAACCCGACCAGCCGGTCGGGGATGGCGCCCATGTCGCCGCCGCCCTGCACGTTGTTCTGGCCGCGCAGCGGGTTGAGCCCGGACCCGTACCGCCCCACGTGCCCGGTGAGCAGGGACAGGTTGATCAGCGAACGGACGTTGTCGGTGGCGTTGTGGTGCTCGGTGATGCCCAGCGTCCAGCACATCTGGGCGCGCTCGGCGCGGGCGTAGGCGTGAGCCAGCTCGCGGATGGCCTCGGCGGGTACGCCGGTCTCGGCTTCGGCGGCGGCCAGCGTCCACGGCTCGACCAGCGCCCGGTACTCCTCCAGGCCGGTGGTGGCGCGCTGGACGAAGGTGTCGTTGGCCAGCCCCGCGTGCAGGATCTCGCGGCCGATGGCGTGTGCCAGCGGGATGTCGGTGCCCACGTTCAGGCCCAGCCAGCGGTCGGCCCACTCCGCGGTCGGGGTGCGCCGGGGGTCCACGACGAACAGGCGCGCCCCGCGCCGCACGGCCTTGAGCACGTGCTGGAAGAAGATCGGGTGGGCGAAGCGCGGGTTGCCGCCCCAGATCACGATGAGGTCGGTGTCCTCGACCTCGGTGTAGGAGGAGGTGCCCCCGCCCGAGCCGAAGGCCGCGGCCAGCCCCGCGACGCTGGGCGCGTGGCAGGTGCGGTTGCACGAGTCGACGTTGTTGGTGCCGACGACGACGCGGGTGAACTTCTGCGCCATGAAGTTCATCTCGTTGGTGGCGCGGGCGCAGGAGAGCATGCCGAAGGAGTTGGGTCCGTGCTCGGCCACCCCGCGCCGGAACCCGGCGGCCGCGCGGTCCAGTGCCTCCTCCCAGGAGGCCGGGCGCAGCTCGCCGCCGTCGCGGACGAGGGGCTGGGTGAGTCGGGTGAGGGGTGCTGAGGGTGCGTCGGATCGCATGTGGCCTCGCTTGGTGTTCGTGGCCGGATTCGTCCGGGCCGCCGGGCGGCGACATTGTGCGGATACTGCATACAGTATTGAGACGGTGTGAACAAGGGTCAAGGGTGCGGTTCGGGCGCCCACGGGGTTCTGCGGGCGGCGGCTGCCTAGGCGGCGACGGAGGGGGTCACGGGCGCGGGGGCGGGCGCGTCGAGCATCCGCGCGTTGAGGAGTCCCGCGACGGCGTCCACCGCCCGGAGAGCGGGGGCGGGGGCGCCGGTCAGGTCGGCCAGTTCCACCACGGCGGACAGGATGACGTCCAGTTCCATGGGGCGGCCGCGCTCCAGGTCGTGCAGGGTCGAGGTGCGGTGGTCGCCGGTGCGCTCGGCCCCGGCCATGCGCCGGTCGATGGAGACGGCGGGGCGCACGCCCAGCCGCGCGGCCACGTCCAGGGTCTCGGCCATCATGGTCCGGGCCAGGTCCCTGGTCGGGCGGTTGCGGCAGATCTGCGCCATGGTGGAGCGGCTCAGCGCGCTCAGCGGGTTGAAGACGATGTTGCCCATCAGCTTCACCCAGATGTCCTCGCGCAGGTCCCATTCGATCGGGCACTTGAGCCCGCCCGCCTCCATCGCGGCCTGGAGGTCGCGGCAGCGCCGGGAGGAGGAGCGGTCCGGCTCGCCGATGGAGAACCGGGTTCCCTCGATGTGCCGGATCACGCCGGGCCCGGCGATCTCGGTGGCCGCGTAGACCACGCAGCCCACGGCGCGCTCGACCGGGATCGTCCGGCTGACCGCGCCGCCGGGGTCCACGTTCTCGATCCGGTGCCCGGCCAGGGGCCCCTCGATCCCGTGGAAGTACCACCAGGGGATGCCGTTCTGGGCGGCGACGACCATGGTGGAGGGGCCCATCAGGGGGCGCAGCAGCGGGCCGCAGGCCGCGTAGTGCTGGGCCTTCAGACCGAGGAAGACGGCGTCCACGGGCCCGACCTCGGTGGGGTCGTCGGTGGCGTGGGGGCGCGCGTCGAAGTCCCCGCGCGGGCTGAGGACCCGGACTCCCCGCTCGCGCAGGGCCCGCAGGTGCTCGCCGCGCGCGATGAGGTGCACGTCGGCCCCGCCCCTGTGCAGCGCGGCTCCCGCGTAGGCGCCGATCGCTCCGGCGCCGAGTACGGCGATTCGCATGAGGACTCCTTTCTATAAAATACTGTATACAGTATGCTTCGGGACAGCGTTCTTCACCCGACGACAGGGAGAGAAGGAATGCCCGACCCGGTTGCCCCGGAAACTTCTCCGCTTCTTCACGGAAAAAGCCGCCCGCGCGCACCGCTGCCCTGGACCAAGGCGCGGGAGCTGGCGTGGGTGACCGGCGCCGAGGGTGGACAGCCCATGGCCGAGGAGCCGCTCAACGGCGCCCTCGGTGCCACCCTCGGCGCCGACCTCGTCTCGGCGGTCGACGTCCCGGTGCTGGACAGCGCCGCCATGGACGGGTACGCGGTGGCCGGTGAGGGCCCCTGGACCGTTCTCGGCCGCTCGCTCGCCGGGCGGCGGAGCCCCCTCGTCCGGCTGGACCCGGGGGAGGCGGTGGAGGTCGCCACGGGCGCCGTCGTGCCGGAGGGCACCACCGCAGTCCTCCCCTGGGAGCGGGCGACGGTGTCCTCCGGGCGCGTGCGCGGGGCTGCCGAGACCGGAAGGCACATCCGCCGCAAGGGCGAGACCACCCCCGCCGGGGCGCTGGCCGCGCGCCGCGGCAGCCCCGTCACCCCCGCCCTCCTGGGCCTGGCCGCGAGCCTGGGCCTGGACACGCTGCCCGTGGTCCGCCCCTCGGTGCGCGTCCTGGTCACCGGGGACGAAGTCGTGCGCGAGGGGAGGCCGCGCCCGGGCGCCGTGCGCGACGCGATCGGCCCGCTGCTCCCCGGCCTGGTCGCCTGGGCCGGAGGGCTCTGCCTGCCCGCTCTGGCGGTCGCCGACCGGGGCCGGGACACGGCCCGCGCCCTGGAGGCGTCCGGGCCCTCCGATGTCGTCGCGGTCTGCGGCTCCTCCTCGGCCGGGCCCGCCGACCACCTGCGCCCGGTGCTCGCCGCGCTCGGCGCGCGGACGGTCGTCGACGGGGTGGCCTGCCGCCCGGGGCACCCGCAGGTGCTGGCCATGCTGCCCTCGGGAACCGTGGTCGTGGGCCTGCCGGGCAACCCCGGCGCCGCGCTGGCCGCCGCGCTCACCCTGCTCGTCCCGGTGCTCGCCGGGCGCGCGGACCGGCGCGACCCCGCCCACCTGGGCCGACGGGTCCGGCTCATCGGACCGACACAGCCCCACCCGGCCGACACCCGCCTGGTGCCGGTGCGCGTCAGCCGCGACCTGGCGGTGGAACTGCCCGGCACCGGCTCGGCCGACCTGCGCGCCGCCGCCGTCGCCGACGCCCTCGCGGTCGTGCCGCCCGGCCGCCGGACCGGGCGCGTCGAACTCGTGGAGCTGCCGTGAGGACGCACGCGGCCGCCGCCTTTTGTACACTGTCTACAAAGCCCACGCATCCGGATGGAGCCGCCCTATGTCCCCACAGGGGTTGAACGCCGTCGCGGGACGGGTCCAGCGCCCCGTGCCGCTGCGTGAAGCCGTGTACGAGGCCATCCTCGACCTGATCACCAACCGGTCGCTCTCACCCGGCCAGCACCTGGTCGAGACCGAGCTGGCCCAGACCCTCGGCGTCTCGCGCCAGCCGGTCCGCGAGGCCATGCAGCGGCTCAGCAACGAGGGGTGGGTGGACCTGCGGCCCGGGTACGGGGCGTTCGTGCACACGCCCACCGAGAGCGAGGCCGACCAGCTCCTGGCCGTGCGCGCCCTGCTGGAGACGGAGTCGGCCCGCCTGGCCGCGCAGAACGCCTCGACCGAGCAGGTCGGGACGATGCGCGACCTGGTCGCCGCCGGGCGCGCGGCCACCGACCGCGCCGACACCGACGCGGTCGTCCAGGCCAACGCCGACTTCCACCGCACCGTCACCGAGGCCTCGGGCAACCGGGTGCTCGCCGAGCTGGCCGCGCAGGTGGACCGGCGGGTGCGCTGGTACTACGCCCCGGTCGCCCGCGTCCGCGGCGCCGCCTCCTGGGACGAGCACTCCGCCCTCGTCGACGTCATCGAGGGCCGGGACGCGGACGCGGCGCTGCGGCTGATGAGCGAGCACACCGAGCGCACCCGCCGCACCTACCACGAGCAGGTGGACGGCGTGGAGGCCTGAGCCGCCCCGCGCCCGTCCCGCCGCCCGCGACGGTTCAGGGGGCCGCGACCCGGTACGCGCCGCCGTCGTCGTCGCGGGTCAGGTAGCCCCCGTCCACGAGGTGGCGGCGCATGGCCGAGTGGTCGTCGCAGCAGGACCGCAGGGCGGCGTTGACCTGCTTCTCGGTGTAGGTCGCCCCGGGGGCGAAGAACCGTTCGGTGATACGCGCGAACACCCGCGCGCGCAGCTCGCGCTTCGCGGGCAGCGCGCTCAGCCGTCCGTCGTGGAACAGCGAGTCCACCGGGTCCCGGCGCACCGGCCGGTGCTCCTCCAGGGCGGCGGAGAACACCTCCGGCACGCACACCACGTGGTCGCCGTCCTCGCGCACCAGCCCCGCGTCCACGAGCCGGGCCAGGTTCCGGCGCCCCCGCGACCCCCGCGCGCGGACCTCCCCGGCGGGCAGCCCGCCCGCTCCCGCGCCGACCACCCGGGCGTAGAGCTCCAGGCGGTCGGGGGCGGCCAGGGACGAGACGATCTGGGTGGGGTGCGGCAACGGCGGGCCCTCCTCCGGGTGCGTGTGGGGCGACCCTAGGAGACGGGCCCGGCGGCGGTCCAGGCGTTTTTCAGCGCTCGGCCAGGAGCTGCTCGACCACCCGGCCCACACCGTCCTCGTTGGCGGGCGGGGCCACCCGCAGCCCCAGCGCCGGGTCGAGCATGTCCGGGTGCCCGCTGGCCATGGCGTAGCCCCCGCCCGCCCAGGACAGCGCGGCCAGGTCGTTGGGCATGTCGCCGAAGGCCACCACCTCCTCGGCGGCCACCCCCCACCGCTCGCAGACCATCGCGAGGGTGCTGCCCTTGTTCACGCCCGGCGCGCTCAGCTCCAGCAGGCTGTAGCTGCCCGAGTAGGTCACCTCCGCCAGCGACCCGACCGCCGCCGCGGCCGTCCGGTGCAGCTCCTCCACCGGCAGGTCGCGGGAGCGCACGAGCAGCTTGGTGATCGGGGTGGCCCGCCTGAGCAGGGTCTCGGTGTCATCCAGCACCTCGCGCACCCACTCGCCGGACAGCCACGGCTCCAGGTGGTAGTCGGCGTCGTGGAAGAAGTCGGTGCCGGTCTCGATGCCGTAGCCGATCCCGGGCAGCTCCGCGTTGATCTTCTCGACCACCGAACGCGCGGTCTCCGGGGAGATCGCGCGCACCAGCGGTTCGTCGCCCGGCACGTGGGCCAGCGAGCCGTTGCCGCAGAGCACGGCGGCGCAGGGGAGCTGCTCGGCGATGTGCTGCGTGGTCCGCGGCGGACGGGCCGTGGAGACCACCACCTTGACGCCCGCCTCCGCGGCGGCGGCCAGCGCCCGCCGGTTGCGTTCGGAGACCAGGCCTCCCGCGTCCAGGAGTGTGCCGTCGAGATCGGTCGCGATAACCCGGGGAAAGACCATGGTGGGCATTATGTCTGTTCCCGGTGACGTTGCGAAGCGGTTTTGACCCGTCTCACACGAGCGGGAGCGGGGAGCCGAAGGCCGCCGGGACACGTTCCACCACCCCGCCCCGGAACACGTCGTACAGGTCCAGGGACTCCAGGTGGACGTAGCCGATGTGACAGTCGCAGCTGGTCAGCGGGCACGCGCGGCGGCCGAGCCCGGCCGCGAACGAGCCGTCGTAGAGGTTGCCCATCGGCGTGTCCACGAAGTGGCACCGGCGCACGCCGCCGTCGCCGTCCACGGACAGCACAGTGTCACCGGTACGGCAGGGCAGGCCCCGGCTGGGGTGGGGGTTGCGGCTGTAGTGGAAGTGGGGGTCCAGGGCCTGCCACTGCTCGGCCTCGGCGTCGGTGTAGACGCGCCCCTCGGCGGCGTTCACCCACAGGTACACCCGCTCGGGCAGCTCGGCGCGCATCCGCCGGGCCGCCGCCAGGTGCTCCGGCTGGCCGACCACACCGACGCTGAACCGCACCCCCATCCCGTCCAGCTCGCGCGCCTTGGCCAGGAAGCGCTCATGGGTCACCTGGCCGGGGTGGTAGGTGGTCCACAGCGCGGCGGTGGCGGGGTCGCAGTCGGCCAGCCAGCCCAGGCGGCCGCTCAGGTTGGTCTGGATGGCCACCCGCTCCACGTGCGGCAGGTGGCTGAGCCGGGTGATCGCGGTCCGGTACCAGGACCGCACCAGCCCCTCGCCCCACGGGGTGAACAGCACCGAGACCCGGGTGCCGGGGTGCTCCGACTCCAGCGCGCCCACCCAGCCGGTGAAGCGCTCCAGCGCGGCGCGGTCGGCGCGCAGCGTCTCGGGGTTGTCGCGCCGCTTGGCGAAGGGGCAGTACGGGCAGTCGTAGTCGCAGCTGGCCAGCGGGCCGCGGTAGAGCAGGGTCAGGTGCGGCGGGAGCGCACGGGCCCGGACCGGGGAGGAGGGGGTCACCGCGCTCACCGGGCCTCGTAGTCGGCCATCAGGGCCGCGACCCCGGCGGAGAAGAACATCGGCCCCACCGCGTCGGAGTGCGCGAGCCCCTCGGGGGTCAGCCGCAGCAGGTCCGGCGCGCCGTCGCGCTCCAGCCAGCCGCGCCCGTCAAGCACCGCCAGGGTCGAGGCGAAGTCCACCTCGGGGCGGGAGCCGAACCGGTCGGCGTAGGCGGCGGTGTCCATCCCCTCCGCGAGCAGGAGCGACTGGAGCAGATGGCGTCGGCGCCGCTCGCCTTCGTCCATGTGGAACCCCACCTCGGCCCGTCCGAAGTCCGCCTGGTCGCGGCCCGTGTAGTCGGCGATGATCGACCGCACCTGCCCCACGCCCACCGCGTAGTCGAAGGAGTAGTGCGCGGCGGAGGTGTAGGACCGGGCCCCGCAGCCCAGCCCCACCATGCCGTCGGTCTGGCAGGAGTGGTCCGGGGCCTGCGTCCGAGGGGCGTCCGCCCGCCGGAACATGCGCATGGACACCTGCTCGTAGCCGCGTTCGCGCAGGTGGTCGCGGCCCTGCCGGTACAGGCCCAGCCGGTGGTCGTCCCACGCGCGGGCGCGGCGGCCCAGCCCGGTGAGCGGGCGCACGTACAGCGGGTACAGGTAGACCTCCTCGGGCTCCCACTCCAGCGCCGTGTCCAGGGAGTAGGCCCAGGTGCGGGCGTCCTGGCGGTCGATGCCGTAGATGAGGTCGAGGTTGAGGTCGGCCGAGGCGTGCTCGCGGATCGCGGCCAGCGCACGGTCCACCTCGGCGCGCTTCTGCGGACGCCCGGCCGCGTGCGCCTCGGAGTCCAGGAAGCTCTGCACGCCCATGCTGATCCGGGTGGCGCCGCGCGCGTCGAGCACCGCCAGCCGGTCGGGCGTGGCCGTGGCCGGGGAGGTCTCCACCGACACCGGGATCGCGGACAGGTCCACCCCGAACGCGCGCTCGGTGAGGTCGTAGACCCGGGTGAGCTCCTCGGCGGTCAGGTAGGTGGGGGTGCCGCCGCCCAGGGCCGCCCGGGCGAAGGCGGCGCCCTCCGGCAGCGCGCCGGCCACCGCCTCCGCCTGCCGCTCCAGCGCGTCCAGGTAGGCGGTGACCTGCTCGGCCGGGGGGGTGGAGCGGGTGAACAGGTTGCAGAACCCGCAGCGCATCTCGCAGAACGGGATGTGCGCGTACAGCGACAGCGCGCCGACGTCCTCGCCGCGCCACAGGTCGGCGAGGGCGGGGCGCTCGGTGAAGGGCCGGTAGGCGCTCTTGTGCGGGTAGGCGTAGACGTAGGACTGGTAGGGGGAGTCGGCGCGCACCGGTTCGGGGCGCGGGGTCAGGGCGGTGGTCACGCGGTCGCCTCCTGTGCGTCGGCGGGAGCGGTGCGTCCCTGCGGCAGGAACGCGTGGGCGTAGGGGACCGTCCACACGGTCTCGTGGCCGATCCGGTGGCCGGTGTAGCCGTCCTCCCCGTAGGCGGTGCCGTGGTCGGAGCACACGATCGTGAAGCAGGGGCGGCGGGCCGACATCGCGGCCAGCAGCGGCGGCAGGTGCCGGTCCACGTACTCCAGGGCCGCGGCGTGGCTCTCCCTGGTGTCGCCGTCCTCCCGGACGGCCCCGGGCAGGTGGAACCAGTTGGGCTGGTGCAGCGCCGAAACGTTGAGCAGCAGGAACAGCGGCTGGTCCGCGGGGCGCTCCCCGGCGATCCGGGCCGCGCACGCCACCTGGTTCTCGAAGGAGCGGGGGTCGGTCACGCCGAAGGACTCCTCCCAGTGGCTCTCGGCGAACATGTCCGGGATGACCGAGCCCACCGCCGACCGCCGGTTGAAGAAGCCCGTGCCCCCCACGCAGGCCGTGTGGTACCCGGCGCGGGCCAGTCCCGAGGCCAGGTCGGGCGCCTCGAAGGTCCAGGTGCCGGGCGCGGTGGACACGCTGCCGGGGAACGCGGCGGCGAACAGGCGCGTGTGCGGCCCGGGGGAGGCGGGGGTGGGCAGGAACCCGGCGAGCATCGCCAGGTGGGAGGCGTAGGTGAAGCTCGCGGGCGCGTGCCTGCGCTCCCACCGCCCGCCCGGCAGCAGCCGGGCCAGGTTCGGGGTGCGGCCCGCCTCGGCCAGCTCGTCGGCCACGTCGTGGCGCAGGGTGTCCAGGGTGAGCAGCAGGATGTCGTGCGTGCCCACCACGGCGTTCATGTCGGGTGCGGTGCTGTTCATGCGCTCTCGGGTTCGGGGACGGGGAAACGGCCGGTGGCCAGGGCGTGCAACTGCTCGGCGTAGGTGTCGCGGCCCTCGTGCAGGACACCGGGGAGCAGGTCGCCGAAGGCGTTGACCTCGCACACGGCGAACTCCCGCCACCCCGGGGAGGCGAGCAGGTCCACCCCGGCGTGCAGGGTGCGCGGGAAGCACGCGGCGGCGGCCTCGGCGGTGGCCATGGCCCGCGCCCAGGCGCGGGGGCCCACCGACTCCCGCAGGGCCGCCAGGTCGCCCCGGGCGTTGCCCAGGTGCAGGTTGGTCATGGGCGAGGACGAGGAGCGCACCACGACGTGGGCGGCCCGGCCCGCGACCACCACCACGCGCAGGTCCACGGCCTTGCCAGCGAACCCCGCCTTGGGCACCCACCGCTCCACGTGCAGGTGGTCGGGGGCCAGGGCGTCCACCACCGCCGCGACGTCCTCCTCGCGGGTGTAGGTGCGCAGCCGCAGGCTGTTGTACAGCTCCACGGAGCCGTCGGCGCCCCGGACCAGGTCGGCCGAGGTGACCGCGCGGACCCGTCCGCCCGAGGCGGTGGCCAGCGCCACCACGCCGGAGGCCGAGGAGCCGTGCGCGGGCTTGACGAACACCCTCGGCCAGCGGTGGGCCTCCATCGCCGCGCGCAGCGACGCGTAGCCGGTGACCGGTCCGGGCAGGGCTGGCGGCACCGGCACCCCGGCCGCCGCCAGGCGGGCATGGCAGCGCCGCTTGTCGCACATGTCCACCAGGTCGGCGGGCTCCTGGAGCAGGGCCGCGCCCGGAGTGGCGCGCACCGCCTCGGCGAGCCGGTCCAGCGCGGCACGGAACCCGGCGTGCTGGTCGGCGGTGCCCTCGGCCCGGTACAGGTCGGGGACGCCCTCCCAGCCCCGCAGCAGGCGCTCGGTCTCGGCGTCGCCGCCCGGGGAGTCCACCCGGACCAGGGCGCCCTCCGGCAGCTCCACCGGCCCGGCGGCCAGCGCGCGCCACGGCACGACGACCGGTCCGGGCAGGCCGAGGGCCCCGGCCGCGGCGTCGAACAGCTCCAGGCGCCGGTGGCCGGGGACCCCCACCACGACTAAGGGGCGTCCGGGGGTCACTCCGCGACCGCGGGGAAGTAGAACACCTTGTCTCCGAAGGTGTACGGCTTCCGCTGCCCGGACAGGTCGACCTCCACGCCGGGCAGGGCGGCGCGGATCCGCGCCTGCACGTCCTCGGACAGGTAGTGGTAGTGCAGGTCCAGGCGGCGCAGCCCGGCGAACGCGGACGCGGACTCGATCAGGGCCTGCCCGCCCTCGTCGGTCAGGCTGCCCAGGGACAGGTCCAGGACGTCCAGGGAGGCCAGGACGGGGGCCTGGGCCAGGACGGGGATCCAGTCATTGACGTCCTCGGCGTTGCGCAGGCCCAGGTAGCGCAGCTCGGGGAAGGCCTCGCCGGAGAGCACCCGCGCCAGGTCGTCCGGGGTGGTGTCGCCCCGGTGGCTCTCCACGCCCAGCCACAGTTCGAGGTTCTCCAGCGCGGGCAGCGGCGAGGCGGTGACCTCGCGCGAGACCCGGCCGGGCAGGCCGCCGGTCTGGAGGACCAGGGTCCGCAGTCCGGTGTGCTCGGCCAGGGCCAGCTCCAGCTTGCCGTCGCCCAGGTAGGGGTCGCCGGTGCCGCGCACGGTCAGTTCCTCCAACAGGGGGAACGCCGCCACCAGGGGTGCCAGGTCGCTCTGGTGGATCCAGGAGATCTCGTACTCCTCCTGGACGATCTCGCCGAAGAACAGCGCCCGCAGCCCGGGGAACGCGTCGGCGGCCGCGACGAGCGCGTCGCGCGGGACGGTCGAGGGCGGCTCGTCCTCGAAGTCGCCCCAGCCGCCGACGACCAGGGCCCGGACCCGGCCGGTGTCCACGGCCGCGAGGAACCGGGCGAAGTACTCCCCGAAGTCCTCGGCCGGGTAGACCGACGAGACGCGCAGCCGCCACGCCACCGAGCCGGGGTCGGCGACCGCCGCGGCCAGCGCCTCGGGGGGCTGGTGCGGGTCCTCTGCGTAGGGGCCGTCCTCGGCCCCGATCGCGGGGAAGTCGACCACGGGCAGGCCCGCGAACTCGGTGATGTGGTGGTGGTTCAGCATCAGGGGGCTCCTACCTCGGGGTTTCGGGCAGGAACATATCTAGCAGCCCGAAGTGACACGTTGGACGGCGCGGGCGCTACTCGCTGACGGCCGTGTAGAAGCCGGCCGCGTCGTAGTCGAAGTCCTCGTCCTCCCAGTCACTGCCGACCTCGCGTCCGGACAGGTCCACGTCCACACCGGCCCCGGTGAAGACGGACCGGACGCGCTCCTGCATGTCCTCGGACAGGTAGTGGTGGTGCAGGTCGAGCCGCTTCAGGTGCGTGAAGGCGGGCGCGGCCCCGACTAGGGACCGAGCGCCCTTGTCAGTGAGGGTCCCCAGGGACAGGTCCAGGGTGTGCAGGCGGGCGGTGACGGGTGCCCCGGCGAGGACCGGAACCCAGTCGTCGGTGTGCTCGGCGTTGCGCAGGCCCAGCGAGCGCAGCGCGGGGAAGGCCTCGCCGGACAGGACCGGGGCGAGGTCCTCCGGGGTGGTGTCGCCGCCGTACTCCTCCACTCCCAGCCACAGTTCCAGGTGCTCCAGGTTCGGCAGCCCGGACGAGACGATCTCGCGGGCGAGCCTCGCGGGCAGTCCTCCGCCCTGGAGGGTGAGGCGGCGCAGCGAGTCGTGCCGGTGTACGTGCAGGCTCAGGTCGCCCGTGCCGCGCACCGCGAACTCGGTCAGCCGGGGGAGGGCGTCCAGGACCGGGGCCATGTCGCCCAGTTCGATCCACGAGACCTCGACCTGTTCGAAGGTCACGTCGCAGTAGAAGAGGGAGCGCAGCCCGGTCAGGTCCGGCGCCACCTCCAGGAGGGCGCGCTTGAGGGGGTCGGGGCACTGCACGGAGAAGGTCTCCCGCATGTCCCCGAGCACGACGGCGGTGACCCGGTCCTGGTCCACCTGCGCGACGAACCGCCGGTAGTCGTCCAGGGGCTCCTCGTTGTCGCTGAGGCGCCAGGCCACCGAGCCGGGGTCGGCCAGGGCCGCGGCCAGTGCCGGGGGCGGGTAGGGGCCGGGGCCGGTGAAGCTCCCGCCCCGCCACTTCGCCCTCTCGCGCTCCTCCTCGGTCTCCCGGGTCCACCCCTCTGAGGAGCGGTACCCCACGACGGGTAGTCCGGCGAACTCGGTCAGGTGGGCGTCGAAGGCCACGGGGTCTCCCAGGGGTGCGGCGGAGGGTGCGCGTCCATGCCTACCAGCGGGCTCCGACATCGCGGGTCGCCCGCGTCCGGGCAGGCGGCCCGGGGGCTCCCCGGCGTTTCCCGGGGCTACTCCGACACGGCCGTGTAGTAGTAGAGCTCGGTCCCCTCGTCGTAGGTGTCGACCTCCGGCTCCTGCCCGTCCGACAGGTCGGTCTCCACCCCGGCCCGGGTGAAGGCGGCGCGGACCTCCTCCTCCGCCTCCTCGGACAGGTAGTGGTGGTGCAGGTCCAGACGCCTGAGGCCGCGGAAGACCGGTGATTCCAGCAGGGCCGGGACGTCCTCGCCGCGCAGGGTGCCCAGGGACAGGTCCAGGGTGTGCAGGCGGGTGGTGACCGGTGCGTCGGCGAGGGCGCGCACCCACGCGCCGGTGTGCTCGGCGTTGCGCAGGCCGAGCGAGCGCAGCCGGGGGAAGGCCTCGCCGGACAGGACGGGGGCGAGGTCCTCCGGCGCGGTGTCGCCGCCGTAGCCGTCCACGCCCAGCCACAGCTCCAGGTGCTCCAGGGCGGGGAGCCGTGCGGCGGCGACCTCGCGGGCGAGCCGTCCGGGCAGCCCTCCGCCCTGGAGGACGAGGCTGCGCAGCCCGTCGTGCTCCAGCGTCTCCAGGCTCAGCTCGGTGGTGCCGCGTGCGGCGAACCCGGTCAGCCCGGGGAGGGCGTTCACCAGCGGGGACAGGTCCCCGTGCCGGATCCACGACGCCTCGCACTCCATGAAGGAGAGGTCCGCGTAGAAGAGGTCGCGCAGGCCGGGCAGGCGCGGAGCGAGCCGCACCAGGGCGTCGCGGACGGCGTCGGAGGACTCCGCCTCGAAGCCCTCCACCAGGTTGCCGACCACGAGGGCGCGGACCGCGTCCGGGGCGCCGACGAACTCCAGGAAGCTCTCCAGGTGCCCCCTGGGCTCCTCCGGGATGTCGGCTCCGTACTGGTCCAACCGCCAGGCCACCGACCCGGGGTCGGCCAGGCCGTCCAGCAGCGGGGACCGGGCGCCGGGTGGGGCGGCCTCCCCGCGCCGTTCCATGCGTCGGGCCTCCGGGTAGCTCGCGACGGGCAGTCCGGCGAACTCGGTCAGGTGGTCGTGGAAGGTCAAGGGGACTCCCGCAGGTTCGGAGGGTGTGTGCGGCCATGCATAGCAGCACACTCCGACACCGAGGTCTCCACCAGCACCGCCCTCATGGTGGGGCACTCCAGGATGTCCGGGGACTCGCAGGAGAGCGTGTGCGCCACCATGTCGCGGACCGCCCGCAACCGGGCCATGCGCTCGTCCAGCCGCGCCAGGTGCTCGGCCAGACGGTCGCGCCGCGCCGCCCCGTCCTCGGCGCCGAACAGCTCCCGGATCTGCTCCAGGCTGAACCCGGCCTCCTGGGCGCGCAGCACCAGCGCCACCCGCAGGCGCTGTTCGGGCGTGTACCGGCGCTGGCCCCCCGCACGGCGGGTCGGTTCCAGGACGCCGACCGACTCCCAGTGCCGCAGCACGTGGGTGGCCAGTCCGAAGGGCCCGGCCAGTTCGCCGATGGACAGCTCCGACTCGCTTGACTTCATGTGGACATTAACTTCCACACTGGTGCTCCGGTCAAGGGACCGACCTGAGGGAGGACACCGTGGACGAGCGGACCGAGCGGGTGCGCGGCGAGTGGGACAGGATGTCGCGGGGCTACGACCGCGGTGCGGGGGTGCAGCGGGCCGTGCTCGGCCGCACCCGCGCCCGGCTGTGCGCCGAGGCGCGCGGCCGGGTCCTGGAGGTCGCCGTGGGCACCGGCCAGAACCTGCCCCACTACCGGGACGGGGCCGAGATCACCGGCGTGGACCTGAGCCCCGGCATGCTGTCCAGGGCGCGCGAGCGGGCCGCCGGGCTGGACGGGCGCTTCACCCTGCGCGAGGGCGACGCGCGGGACCTGCCCTTCGGAGACGGGGAGTTCGACACCGTCCTGTGCGCGCTCGCCCTGTGCACGATCCCCGACCAGTACCGCGCCCTGTCCGAGATGCACCGCGTCCTGCGGCCGGGCGGGCTCCTGCTGCTGGTCGACCACGTCGAGTACACCCGCTGGCCCCTGCGCGCCCGGGAGGCCCGAAAGGACCGGCCCCGGCGGCTGCCCCGGCACGTGGCCGCCGACGCGGGGTTCGTGATCGACCGCCACGACCGGACCGCGCTGGGGTTCGTGGAGCGCGTGGTCGCCCACCGCGTCGCCTGAACGGCGGACGGGCGGGGCGCGGAATCCGGCCCTCCTCCTCGGAGGCGCGGGGACGACCGAAAACCGGGCGCACGCGGCTCTCCGGGGCCGACGCGGCGCTGCGGCGGGACTTCCCGCGGGCGCGGTGTGACAGTGGTCCCATGGCTACGCACAGCGAACTGCGAGACTTCTGGGAACGCCGTCTCGAAGGCGACTGGACCGAGAGCGGCGTCGGCTACCGGGCCCTGGGCCGCCCCTTCAACACGTGGATGTACAAGGTGCGCGAGGAGGTGTTCCTGCGCGAGGCCGCCCGGCTGACCCCCGGCCGGTCCGGCGCCAGCGTCCTCGACGTGGGCAGCGGCACCGGCTTCTACGTGCGCCTGTGGGAGCGGATGGGCGTCGGCGACGTCACCGGGTGCGACATGACCGACGCCGCCGTGCAGCGCCTGCGCGGCAGGTTCCCCGAGTACGGGTTCGTCCGCCAGGACGCCGCCGACCTCGACGCCTTCGACGACGACTCCTTCGACGCGCTGTCCTGCATGGACGTGCTCTTCCACATCACCGACGACGAGCGCTACACCCGGGCCGTCGGCGAGTTCTCCCGGGTGCTGCGCCCCGGCGGACTCCTCGTCATCTCCGAGAACTGCCTGCGCCGCCCCGAGCAGCGCGGCGAGCACCAGGTCAACCGCACCCTGGAGTGGATCACGGACACCGCGGACCGGGCCGGGTTCGATCTGGTCCGCCGGGTGCCCATGCTCATGCTGATGAACGCCCAGGTGGACGCCCCCGCGCCCTGGCGCAAGGCGTGGGGCGGGGCCCTGCGCGCGGCCACCCTCACCGCGCCGACCGGGTGGCTCGCGGGCGCGGCGCTCTACCCGCTGGAGCGGCGCCTGGTCCGGGGCCGCAGTGAGAGCCCGACCACGGAGCTGGTGGCGTTCCGCCGCCGGGAACTGGGGTAGGAGGAGAGTCCTGTGTCACGGGGGACACGGGGCGGACGCGCCGCCGTCCGCCGGTGCCCCGGGATACGGTTGACGTCCACTTTGTACCAGGGGCGTCCGCGGTCGGGCCCGGCACCGCGGAGGTCCCTGCCCGGGAGGCGACTGTGCGACGCTCCACCATCACCTCGGTGGCCAAGTGGGGGCTCGTCGGGCTGGTGACCACCCAGGTCGCCGTGGCCGCGACCCTCATGGGGGTCAACCACTGGCGCCGGAAGGTGCGGCCGCGCCGGGCCTTCTTCCCCCGCACGGCGCCCGCCGAGCTGCCCGTGGGCGACACCGGGACCACGGCGACCGTGTACACCTACGGCGAGGACCTGTTCGAGGACATGATCGCGGCGATCCGGGGGGCCCGGCGCCGCGTCCTGTTCGAGTCCTACATCATCAAGGACGACCGGGTCGGCCAGCGGTTCAAGCGCGCGCTCATCGAGGCGGCCGACCGGGGCGTCGAGGTGTACGTCGTCTACGACGGCTTCGCGAACCTGGTGGTGCCCCGGTCCTTCTTCCGCTTCCCGTCCAACGTCCACGTGCTGGAGTACCCGCTCCTGCGCCCCGGCCTGCTGCTGCTGAACATCCGCAAGTCCGGCCGCGACCACCGCAAGATCCTCACCGTCGACGGCGAGGTGGGCTTCGTCGGCGGGTACAACGTGGGCTCGCTCTACGCCACCGACTGGCGCGACACCCACATGCGCGTGACCGGCCCGGCGGTGTGGGAGCTGGAGAACGCCTTCAGCGACTTCTGGAACATGAACCGGCGGCCCCTCCAGCCCGAGCTGGAGAACTTCGGCGACCCCGACTGGGACGCGCACTTCCGCGTGCACCGCAACGTGCCCGAGATGCTCATCTACCCCATCCGGGCGATGTTCCTGGAGGCCATCGACCGGGCCAAGGAGCGGGCGCTGTTCACCCAGGCCTACTTCATGCCCGACCGGGAGTTCCAGAACGCCCTGGTCGACGCGGTCGAGCGCGGCGTGGACGTCAACGTCCTCGTGCCGGAGGAGTCCAACCACGTCGTCGCGGACTGGATCTCCCGTAGCCAGTACTCGGTGCTGCTGCGCGGCGGCGTGCGCCTGTGGCTGTACCGCGACGCCATGGTGCACGCCAAGACGGCGACGGTGGACGGCCGCTGGTCCACGATCGGCACCGCCAACGTGGACCGGCTGAGCCTGACGGGCAACTACGAGATCAACGTGGAGATCTTCGACGAGGGCGTGGCCGCGCACCTGGAGGAGGTCTTCGCCAACGACCTCGCCAACGCCCGCGAGCTGACCGAGTACCAGTGGCGTGACCGCCCCTGGTACGCCAAGTTCGGCGAGGCCGTGCTGGCGCCTTGGCGGCCCTTCCTCTGAGCCGCGGGGGCGGGCGCCGCCTCCCCTGCCCGCTCAGGAGCGGCGGCGCTTGGGCGGCGGCCCGAGCCGGTTGGGGAAGAACGGGTCCGGGTCCGTCTTGCGGGGCCGGGGCCCGCCCCAGTGCTGGGGGCCCGGGTGCGGGGTGCGGTGGAGCGCCCCGGCGATGGCGGCGGGCGAGCCGCCCCGCTGCCTGGCGGGTGTTCTGTCCGGCTCCTCCGCCTGCCCGTCCCGGAAGTGCTCCGTGTGCGCCATCCGTGTGACCTCCCCCGTCCGGTACCTGCTCCCGCTCCATGATCGGACGAGCCGCCCCCGGTGTCATGGCGACACGTGGGGGAAGCGGCACCGTTGACCGGGGAGAACGCGGAAACGCGGGGCCCGGTCACGGGTCGTCCGGCTCCGGGCCGGGCCGGACGCCCGCCGGCGCGCCGTGTCGCCGGCCGACCGCCGTCCGCCGGGATCGCGCGCCCGTCACCCGTCCGCGGCGGCGTGCCGCTCACCGGCGCGCCGTATGCCGCGGCGGACGAGGCCGCGCACGCCCGGGAGCAGGACGGCCCGGATCGCCAGGTCGTTCATCCACACGTGCGCGCGGCTGGAGGGGGCGTACTGGCGCGTCCCCCGCCGGGCGAGCGCCTGCCGCCTGAGGGTCTCGGGGCGCAGGCCCGCCTCCCACCGCGCCAGGGCGCCGGTGACGTCGCCGCCGTGCCGTTCCAAGGCGTCGCCGAGTCGGTCGGCTCCGCTGAGCGCGAGGGCCGCGCCGTACCCGGCGAACAGGGAGGGGCACCAGGCCGCGTCGCCCAGCAGCACGACCCGGCCGCGGCTCCACCGGTCCGCGCGGACCTGGCTGACGGAGTCGAAGTAGGTGCCGGACGGGTCGGCGCGCAGTCGGCGGAGCACGTCGGGCACGCCCCCGCCGAGGTCTCCGAACGCCGCGGTGAGCGCCTGGACCGGTCCCCGGGCCAGTTCGGCGTCCGGATCCGCGCAGCGGTAGGCGAAGAAGGCCGAGGACCGGCCCGGACCGAGGTTGACGACCGCCGCCGTGCGCCCGGGCCCGATGAACGTGGTGCCGGTCCCCTCGGGCACGTCCTCGGGGAGCCGGTCGAGCGGGAGCGCGCCCACGACGTGGTCCAGGTCGACGCGGAAGTCCTCCTCCGGGCCGAACACGGCGGCGCGGACGCCGGAGTGCAGCCCGTCGGCGCCGACGAGCAGGTCGGCGCGCTCGGTGGTGCCGTCGCTGAGCCCGACCCGGACGCCGTCGGCGTCCTGGGCGACGTCCACGGCGGTGGTGCCGAAACGGAAGGCCGCGGTCCCGCGCACGGCCTCGTACAGTGCCGCTTCCAGGTTCTCCCGGAACACGGTGAGCGCCCGGTCGCCGAGGGCGGCCCTGGCGATCTCGGGAGGGACGGCGAACTTGCGCCGGCCGTCGGCCCTCACCAGGACCGTGGAGAACAGGCCGAGGTCGCTGTCGGAGAGCACGGGGACGAGGCCGAGGTGTTCGGCGGCGTCGTAGCCCCACCCGACCAGGTTCACCATGTAGCCGCCCCTGCGGCGGGCCGGGGCGCGCTCGACCACGAGCGTCTCCCAGCCGGCCCGGTGGAGCCGCAGGGCGGTGGCGAGCCCGGCGATGCCCGCGCCGACGATCACCGCCCGCCCCGGGGGCGGGCCGCCGTCTCCGCCACCGACACGCTGGGAAGAGTCCCCGCCGTTCGTCACCGCGACCTCCGGACCACGTTGGTATGAGCAAACGTTCATACAAGTATGAGCATGTGTTCATAATGAGCGCAAGCCGGTTGCCCGCCGCACGGAGGCCGACCGCGACGGGGCCGTCGGAGGACCTAGAATTCCTGGCATGCCACGTGGTGTCGCCATTCCCGAACTCAGGCAGCGGCTCTTCTCCGCGGTCGAGCGGGTGATCGTGCGGGAGGGGCCGGGCGGACTCAGCGGCCGGGCCGTCACACGCGAGGCCGGTGTCGCCACCGGGCTGCTGTACGCCCACTTCGCGGACACCGACGACTTCCTGGCCGCCTACGCCGTCGACCGGGGCTTCCAGGTCGGCGCCGGGGCCGCGTCCCTGCCGGGACGCGCCGGTACGGGCACGGTCGCGGACAACCTGGCCGAGGCCGTGCTGGCGACCCCGCCGACGGTCCTCCTGGCGCTGGCCAGGCTCATGGTCTCCCGGCCGGAGCTGGCCGGACGCGTGCGCGAGGTCCTCGGCGACCGCACGGCCGGTCTGGAGGCGGTCGAGGCCGCGGTCGCGGACTACCTCGGCGCGGAGCGGCGCCTGGGGCGCCTCCGCGGGAGCGCCGACCCCGGGGCCCTGGCGCTGGCCGTGGTCGGCGCGGTCCACCACCTGGTGCTCACCGGCGCGGAGGAGTCCGTGGTCCCCGACAGGATCCGGCGGACGGTGGCCGCGCTGGTCGCGGGTTCCACGGAGGCGGCCGACCGCCGGTAGCCGCCCGTGGGGGCCGTGACGGGCCCCGGAACGCGCCGTACGGACCCTGGGAGAACCAACTGCAACCCCCGAGGCGCGGCCTCGCGTTGTAAGGGCTCGCTCCGCCCACCTCGCCGATCTGCTCGGCCCCAGCCACAGGGGGCGCCTCGGGGGGTCTTCCCCCGGAAAGCATCGCGGGCTGCTGCGAGCCGGTCGAAGACCGGCGGGCAGCAGCCCGCGCTATGCGGCCCCGGCAGGATTCGAACCTGCGGCACCCGCTTTAGGAGAGCGGTGCTCTATCCCCTGAGCTACGGAGCCATGGGTCCGGCGCGGGTATGTCTTACCCCGTCACCGGACCAAGCCTAACCCAGGATGGACGTGGATGGGGTGTCGGTCCGCCTCCGGCGGGGGCGGTTGGGGGACTCTGCGTGCATGGCGGAGTACGCTGACCTACGATTGGTTGTCCTGGTGCGGTGTGACGTTGTTCATGACGCATGTCGTGTTATGGCCGCATATGTACCGTCGATAACGACGGGTGGGCGGGCTCGGCGTTGACCGGCCCGGCGGTGACCAGGTGTTTCACCGAAGCCTGGAGCAGAGGGCGGCGGGGCGGGGTGGGGCCCGTCCGCGACCCGCTCCGTCCGGTGGACCGATCTCGCGTGGCCGCATGTGGACATGTAGTACGTTGCCTTGCGGTCACGGGTAGGTGTTCGAGGAAAAGCAGCCGGAGGATCATTCGTGCCGTTCACTTCTGATGCGGCGCGGCGCAGGTCCCGCGTACCGGGTGGCGGCGGGGCGCTCACCGCCTTCGCCCTGTCCTACCGGGTCCGCTTCGCACAGGCGCTGACGCTCACGCTCGTCACCGCGCTCCTCGTGGCGCCGGTGCCCGTCGGCGTGCTGGAGCCCGCCGAGGCGAGCCTGGAGGAGTTCCGAGAGAGGGCCGAGACCGCCTCCCAGGAGCTTGAGGAGGCCAACCAGGACCTCGTCGACCGCCAGGAGGCGTTGGAGGACGCCCAGACGGAGCTGGTCCAGACGATCTACGACCTCCAGCAGACCGAACTCGAACTCAACGAGATGCGCGAGCCGCTGGCCCAGCTGGCCAGCACGCTGTACAAGCAGCCCGACGGCGGCATGCTCGCCGTCCTGGCCTCGGGGTCGCTCACCGAGGACCTGCAGACCCAGTCCTACGCGGCGAAGATCTCCGAGGACAACCAGGCGCTCATCCAGGACGCCACCGACCTGCGCGAGGAGCAGGTCGAGCTGGCGAGCCAGGCGCAGGAGCTGCAGACCACCACCCAGCTCGAACAGGTCGAGCTGGCCGCGGACATCGAGGCCCTGCGCGAGCGGTCCGAGCAGACCACGAACGAACTGGTCCAGGAGCTGGAGGACCGCGGCATCGACCCCGAGGCCTACATGGCCGCCGGGGACTGCGACCCGGACGCGGCCGCCAACGCCCAGGGGGCGGCCAACGGCCTGCTCCCGGCCAACGCCCTGTGCGACCTCTACGACGACAAGAAGCTGCGCGCCGACGCGGCCGTGGACTTCCTCCAGCTCAACGCCAGGTACGTGGACGAGTACGGCGAGAACATCTGCATCACCAGCGCCTACCGCGACCTGCCCAACCAGCACCGGGTCTACGGACAGGTCGCGCCGGGCTTCGCGGCCGTCCCCGGCACGAGCAACCACGGCCTGGGGCAGGCGATCGACCTCGGCTGCGGCATCCAGAACTACCGTTCCGACCGCTGGCTCTGGATGGAGGCCAACGGCGCCGAATTCGGCTGGCACCACCCGGCCTGGGCCAAGTCCAGCCCCTTCGAGCCCTGGCACTGGGAGTACACCGGCTGACCCGCGGCGTCTTCCAGGGGGCGGTCCCGCACGGGGCCGCCCCCCGGCGCGTCCCACCGCCTCAGGCGGCGGTCTCGGGCACCACCTCGCTGGTGCAGTGGGCGCAGCGGGACGCCTTCTTGCTGATCTCGCTGAAGCAGTGCGGGCACTCGCGGGTGGTGGCCTCCTCGGCCTTGACGAAGCGCTCCACCACCTTGGCCACGGGCAGGACCACGAAGAAGTACAGGATCGCTGCGGTGATCAGGAACGAGATCAGCGCGTCGACGAACGCCCCGTACAGGAACCGGCTCCCGTTGATCTCGAAGTAGAGGTCGCCGAAGGTGGGAACCCCGCCGAAGATGCCGATCAGCGGGGTGATGAACCCCTCGGTGAACGCGGTGATGAGGTTGGCGAAGACCGCGCCGATCACGACCGCGACCGCCAGCTGCACCAGGTTGCCCTGGAGCAGGAACTTCTTGAAGCCTTGCATGGATACAAGCCCTACATACTCGTGGTGTCCGTACGGGCGCCGGAGCGGGATCCCCTGGTGGGAGCCCGCGGCGCCCGGCCAGCTTTGCCCACTGGAGGTCGCCGGTCAACCGCGGATGGTGATGGACAGCCGCGAGCCGGCCGCGTGGCCCGCCAGGCTCCTGGCCTCGACGGGCGTGGCGGCGACGACGATCAGCGCGCCGCCCTCCCCGCCGCCCGAGGACTCCTCCTTCGGCAGTGCCAGGACGGGGCGGTCGCTGACCACCTCCACGGCGGGGCCCGCCCGGGCCGGCGCGAGGTCGTCGGCTCCTCCGGCGGCGAGGACGTCCACCCGGCTGCCGGGGGAGAGCAGGCCCACCGCGCCGGGGTCGGCCACCCGCACCGGGACGGCGACCAGGCCGGGGCCGTAGGCCCGCGCGGGAGGGTCGGCGAGTCGGGCGTCGGTGATCACCTCCCCCCGGCGCACCGGGGCGTTGAGGCGCAGCCCGGCGGTCGCGGTGTCGGCCGCGAGCGCGCCGCCCGGCACGGACCCGGCGGGCAGGTCCCGGGCGGTGAGGTCGCCCTCGGCGAGGGGGTCCGCGGCGCCGAGGTCGCGGGAGGCGACCAGGACACGGGTGACGGGCACGGGCGGAGGGCGTACGGCCAGGACGGCGCTCAGGAGCGCGGCGGCGGCCAGGAGAGCGGCGACGGCGCGCCGGTGCCGGTCCAGGAGCCGGGTGAGCGCGCGACGGTGCCGGTAGGGGAGGGGTGCGGAGTTGGTCATACCCCCAACGCTAGGCCGCGGAGGGGCCGTTCGGAGGTTGTCCACAGGCCCGATCGCGCGGGCCGCGCACCGGGTCGGACCGCTGGGGGGTTCGGAGGGGGAGGCGCGGGGCCGTCAGCGCCTCGTCGCGTCCGCCGGGGCCGGACGTGCCGCGCGCCGCCGAGGGGTCGGCGGCGCGGTGGCGGTCAACGGCTCGGCGGGTCAGCTCGTCGCGGCGGTGGCGCTGGTGCTGGCGGCCTTGCCCGTGGTGCTGCTGCCGGTGTCCGAGGAGGAGCTCTTGGTGTCCGAGGAGGCGGAGGACGCGGAGGAGGAGTCGGTGGAGCCCGAGTTCCCGCTGTCCTTGCTCTCGGAGGAGCCCGAGCCGGTCAGCACGGAGCTGTTGGAGGACTTGCCGCTGTCGGTGCGGTAGAAGCCGGAGCCCTTGAAGACGATGCCCACGGCGGAGTACACCTTGCGCAGGCGGCCCTCGCACTCGGGGCAGACGGTCAGCGCGTCGTCGCTGAAGCTCTGCACGACCTCCATCTGGGCGCCGCACTCGGTGCACGCGTACTGGTACGTAGGCACTGTTCGGGTCCTCCTTGCTGGCACTCTCGCCCGTTGACTGCTAAATAGTACGCGCTCGCCGACCGGGGCCGTGACAGGGCCTCGCCCGCAGGGACAGGCGCGGGGGCGCGAACGGCCGGGCGCCGGGCGCCGCCGGAGCGCGACCGCCAGCGACAACGCCCCCGGCGCCCGGGTTAATCCCGCCCGCGTCCTCCGTCCCCGCGGCCCGGCCGCTTCCGCTCAGCCCCTCCGGCTCAGCCGCTCCCGCTCGGCCGGTCCGCCCGGCCACACGCCCGCGCCGAGGACCCGCACCCCGCCGGACGGGGTGACCACGGCGTCCACCGGCCGGTCGTGCGGCTCGGCGGGCAGAGACTCCACGAACTCCTCGTCGTGGACCAGGGCGATCGCCGGTGCGTGCGGGCCCTTGCGGGCCAGCGCGCGGTCGTAGCACCCTGCGCCGCGCCCCAGGCGCGTCCCCCGCCGGTCCACGGCCACGGCCGGGCAGACCACGGCGTCGGCCCGGGCCAGCGCGTCGGGCCCGTAGCGGCGGCCCACGGGCTCCAGCAGCCCGTGCCCGGCCGGGGCCAGGGAGTCCGGCCCGTCGAAGGCGGCCCAGTCCAGCTCGCCGCCGGGCAGGAACACGGGCAGCAGCACGTAGGCGCCGCGCTTCCACAGCGCCGCCACCAGCTTGCGTGTGTCGGGCTCGCCGCCCACGGAGTAGTAGCAGGCGACCGTCCCGCCCATGGCCAGCCACGGGACGTCCAGCAGCGCGTCGCGGACCGCCGACCCGGCCCGGGCGCGCTCCTCGGGACCCCGGGCGCGCCGCCGCTCCAGGAAACCCCTCCGCAGATCGGCCTTGGCCCCACGCAGTTCGCTCTCGCCCATGGCCCCAGTGTGGCACCGCCCCGAACCGGCCGGTTGCCCCGCGCGGTGAACACGCGGTGGCGGGCCGCCCTCCGCGGTCCGAAACGATCCGTACTTCTTGGCGCCCTCCTGTGTGTGGAGGCGCGGAGACGGCCGACCGCTGGCCTAAAGTGCCGACATGAACGACTCCACCGACCAGAAGCGACCCTCCGGTTCCGTGTCCGTCACGAAGGCGGTCGTACCCGCCGCGGGCCTGGGCACGCGCTTCCTGCCCGCGACCAAGGCCACGCCCAAGGAGATGCTGCCGATCGTGGACAAGCCCGCGATCCAGTACGTCGTGGAGGAGGCGGTGGCCGCCTCCCTCCAGGACGTCCTGATGATCACGGGTCGCAGCAAGCGCTCCATCGAGGACCACTTCGACCGGGCCTACGAGCTGGAGGAGGCGCTGGAGGCCAAGGGTGACGACGCCCGGCTCCGCTCGGTGCGTGAGTCCAGCGACCTCGCCCAGGTGCACTACGTCCGCCAGGGCGAGCCGCGCGGTCTGGGCCACGCGGTGCTGTGCGCGGAGGCGCACGTGGGCGACAACCCCTTCGCCGTCCTGCTGGGCGACGACCTCATCGAGTCCGCAGACCTGCTGCGCCGCATGATCGAGGTGCGCGAGCGCCACGGCGGCAGCGTCGTCGCCCTCATGGAGGTGGAGCCCGAGCAGGTGTCCCTGTACGGGTGCGCGGGCATCGAGCCCACCGACGAGGACGACGTCGTCACCGTCACCGACCTGGTCGAGAAGCCCGCCCCCGAGCAGGCGCCGAGCCGCTGGGCGATCATCGGCCGCTACGTCTGCGACCCGGCGGTCTTCCCCGTCCTGCACGAGACCCCGCCCGGCCGGGGCGGCGAGATCCAGTTGACCGACGCCCTGCGCGAGCTGGCCCGGCGCAAGCCCGAGGACGGCGGCACGGTGCACGGCGTCCTCTTCCGAGGCCGCCGCTACGACACCGGCAACAAGGCCGACTACATCCGCACGGTCGTGGACTTCGCCTGCCGCCGCCCCGACCTCGCCGACGAACTGCTGCCCTGGCTGCGCGACTTCGTCGACCGCGCGCAGGCCCAGCGCCCCTGACCGGGGACCCGGGGCGCCCCGACCGGGGCCCGGCGCGCCGCATATGGGGCCGGACGCGGCAAGAATGGGGCGTGAGCCGTCTCCTGAGGGAGGGGAGGCGGGGCCACCACAGGAACCGCGAACCGGGAGGAACCCCGTGAAGAGCGTCGAACAGCACGTCGCCGACGTCCTGGCACTGATCCCCGAGCCCGTGCCGACCGAGCTGGACCTGCTCCAGGCACACGGCGCCGTGCTGGCCGAGGCCGTCACCTCGCCCGTGTCGCTGCCGGGCTTCGACAACTCGTCCATGGACGGGTACGCGGTGCGCGCCGCGGACCTGGAGTCGGCCTCGCCGGACAACCCCGTAAGGCTGCCGGTCGTGGCCGACATCCCGGCGGGGGACCCCTCCCCGACGGCTGTCCTGCCCGGCAGGTCCGCCCGGATCATGACCGGCGCGCCCATGCCCTCGGGGGCGGACGCGGTGGTCCCGGTCGAGTGGACCGACGGCGGCACGGCCAGCGTGACCTTCGACCGGCCGGTGAAGGAGGGCAACGCCGTGCGCCGCGCGGGGGACGACGTCACCGCGGGCGCCACCGTGCTGCGGCCCGGCGTGCGCGTCGGCCCGGGGGAGATGGGCGTCCTGGCGGCCGTCGGGCGCCGCTCGGTGCCGGTCTACGCCCGCCCCCGCGTGATGGTGCTCTCCACCGGTGAGGAGCTGGTCGAGCCAGGGCGCCCGCTCGGCCCCGGCCAGATCTGGGAGTCCAACAGCTTCATGATCGCCGCCGCCGCGCGCGACGCCGGGTGCGAGGTGCACCGCCACGGGTTCGTGGGCGACCACCCCCAGACGGTGCGCGACACGTTGGACGACCTGCTGGTGCGCGCCGACGTCGTGGTGACCACGGGCGGCGTGAGCATGGGCGCCCACGACGTGGTCAAGGAGGTGCTCACCCGCGAGGGCACCGTGGAGTTCGTCCAGGTGGCGATGCAGCCGGGCAAGCCCCAGGGCTTCGGCGTCATCGGCCCGGACCGGACCCCCATCATCACGCTGCCCGGCAACCCGGTGAGCGCCTTCGTGTCCTTCCAGGTCTTTGTCCGTCCCGCGCTGCGCCGCCTGCGCGGGCTCGACCCCCGGCCGCTGCCGAGCATGCGCGCCCTGCTCACCTCGCCGGTCACCTCCCCGCCCGGGCGACGCTCCTTCCTGCGCGCGGTGCTGGAGGAGTCCCCCTACGGCCGCGACGCCGAGTCCACGGTGTCCCCGGCGTCGCACCAGGGCTCGCACCAGCTGTCCGCCCTGGCCGGGGCCAACGCGCTCGTGGTGGTGCCCGAGGAGGTGACCGAACTGGCCGCGGGCAGCCGCGTCGAGGTGGTGCGCCTGCCCGAACCGGCCTGAGCCGCGCCCGCCCGGGTCCGCGGACCCGGGGACCGGGGGCCCCGGGAGTGCCGTACGGTCGTGGTGGCGCGCTCCGGCGCGCCCGGACGGGGCCGACCGGCCGCGTCCCGCGTTCCGAGCGGAGGAGTTGGCGGGCCCATGACCGACACCCCACGGCGGGAGGGGGCCGACCACCCCTCCGGGTTCACCCACCTGGACGGGTCCGGCGCCGCCCGCATGGTCGACGTCTCGCAGAAGACGGTGAGCGCGCGCACCGCCACCGCGTCGGGGCGGGTGCTGCTCGGCCCCGGGGCCGTCGCCGCCCTGCGCGGGGGAGAGGTGCCCAAGGGCGACGCCCTGGCCGTCGCCCGGATCGCCGGGATCCAGGCGGCCAAGCGCACCCCCGACCTGGTGCCCCTGTGCCACCCCATCGCCGTGCACGGGGTGGACGTGGACCTCACCGTCGTGGACGCGGGCGTGGACATCCGTGCCACGGTCCGCACCGCCGACCGCACCGGCGTGGAGATGGAGGCGCTCACCTGCGTCATGGCCGCGGCCCTCGGACTGGTGGACATGGTCAAGGCGATCGACCCGGCGGCCGAGGTCACCGGGGTGCGCGTCGAGGAGAAGACCGGCGGCAGGAAGGGCCACTGGAGGCGCGGTGACTGACGCCGGGGCCCTCACCCCCCGCGTGGCGGTCGTCACTGCGTCCAACCGGGCGGCGGCGGGAGTGTACCCGGACCGCTCCGGGCCGGTCGTGGCCGAGGGGCTGCGCGGGATCGGCTGCGCGGTCGTGGGACCGTGGGTGGTCCCCGACGGCGAACCCGTGGCCCGGGCCATCGGCCGCGCTTTGGACGAGCGGCTCGACGCCGTCGTCACCACCGGGGGGACCGGGCTGACCCCGCACGACCACACGCCCGAGGTGACGCGCGCGCTGCTGTCCTACGAGATCCCCGGGATCGCCGAGGCGCTGCGGGCCGCGGGCCGGGACAAGGGCGTGCCCACGGCGATCCTGTCGCGCGGCCTGGCCGGGGTCGCCGAGCGCGCGGGGCACCGGATGCTCGTGGTCAACCTGCCCGGCTCCCGGGGCGGTGCCGCCGACGGGATGGAGGTGCTGGCGCCGGTGCTGCGGCACGCGGTGGACCAGCTGCGCGGAGGCGACCACGCCCGCTCCGAATGACACCGGACAATGACCGGAATCACATCCCGGGCATTCCGACCGTTGAGAATTCCTTGGGGCAGGGCCGGTTTTCGGTACGGGAGTATTGGAGTTAAGAATCATCCGATTCTTGCCCGCTGGGGCGACCGCAGCCATGCCGCGCCCCCGGGAGTGGAATACTGGAGCCCGTCACCGGCGACGGGAACCCGACGCCTCCGCGTCCGGTGTCGCAGCGCTGGGCTACGGTGCCGAGGGCATCGAAGGGACGGTCGTGAATCGCAGACATGGGTGGCCCGTCACCCTCCAGGAGGGTCCGGTCGTACTCCGGCCACTGCGGCTCCGCGACGCCGCGGCGCTCCGGGACACGCGTTCGCGCAACGAGGAGTGGCTGCGCCCCTGGGAGCCCACCTATCCGGAGATGCCGCTGCGCACCACCGGGCTCACCCCCTACGTCTCGATGCTCCAGTCCATCCGCCACGAGGCCAGGCAGGGCCTGTCCATGCCCTGGGCGGTCCTGTACGACGACAGGTTCGTCGGCCAGATCACGGTGGGTGCCATCGTGTGGGGCTCGGCCAGGTCGGCGCAGGTCGGTTACTGGATCGACAGCGCCCACGCCGGGCTCGGCATCACCCCGACCGCGGTCGCGCTGGCCGTGGACCACTCCTTCTTCCGCGTCGGGCTGCACCGGATCGAGGCCAACGTCCGGCCCGAGAACCGGGCGAGCAGACGCGTGGTCGCCAAACTGGGCTTTCGCGACGAGGGCGTGCGCAGGAGACAGCTGCACATCGACGGGGCCTGGCGCGACCACATCTGCTACGCGATCACCGCGGAGGAGGTCCCCCGGGGGCTGATGTACCGGTGGCGCCACGGGTCCTCTTCCGGGCCCTCCGGGGAACCCGGTTCCGGCCCCGGTTCCGCTTTGGGGCCACAGGACCCGAACGGCGGCCGGGATCCGCGCGATCCGGCGAGTCCGTACCCGGAGCCGAACTGAACGTGCCAACATCACAGAAGCATCCGGAACTTAAACCTGACTTTAGTGACATTGACTCATTACTTTGCGTTGAATTGGGACTGCACTCCGCAGTCGTTGGCTGACCTGTGCTTTCACCCCCGGGGTCAGGGCGTCCGAAACTGAGAGTCCACAATCTTGCGACACTCCGGTCAGAATGTGGCGCATTTATGGACACGGGGTCGTACCGTGCGGAACATAGACGCATTGACGATGCGGGCAACGCGTGGATATGGCGCACCGGAAACTTCCCGGGTCCGGGGAGGGACGGGGGCGGCCTTCCCCGGCGGGACGTCTCCGTCCCCCGGGACACCACGCGGCGCGGTGTCGACGAGGTGTCGATCAACGTCCAGTGGCCGTCATCGTGAGGAGGGGTGATGAGCAGCTCTCCTCTGTACCTGGCCATCGTGGTGGTGTGGCTCATAGTCCTGGTGCCGATGCTGCTGCGGAAGGACCCCGACACCTTCCACGAGGACCCGCGGGAGGACGACGAACCCGCGGAGACCGAGGCCCGGGAGGACGCCGAGGGGCGTGCGGAGGACCCGGACGCCACCGAGACCCAGGTCCTGGGCCGTGACGATTACGACACCGCCCCGGCGGACGCCCCCGCGCACGGCGGGGACGCGCCGCGTCCGGGGCGCTACCGCGCCGAGTCCGGGCCGCGCGCCCGCGTCATCGCCCGCCGCCGCCGTCGCACCACGACGCTGACCCTGGTGAACGCCGCCACCCTCGTGGCCGTGGCCCTCGGGCTGGGGCCCTGGTGGGTGGCGGCCCCGCCGGTGCTGCTGTTCGCCGGACACCTTGTCCTGCTCCGGGAGGCCGCCAAGGCCGACGCCGAGCGCAGGGAGGCGGCCCGGCGGGCCCGCCGCCGGGAGGTCCTGCGCGCCCGCCGGGACGAGGCGGAGCGGCGGCGCGAGGCCGAGCGGGAGGCCGAGGTGATCGCGCTCAAGGAGCGGCGCAGCCAGGTCTACGACCAGTACGCGGACGCCCGGCTGCGGGCGGCCGGGGACTGACCGGGCCCGGGTCCGGACCGGCAGCGGTCCGGGCCCGGGGCCGGAGCAGCTCCGGGCCAGGAGCTGCTCCGGGTCCGATCCGGGAGAAGCCGGTTCGGACCACTCCGGGTTTCCTGCTAATGTGGATCACGTCTTCGGGGCTATGGCGCAGTCCGGTAGCGCACCTCGTTCGCATCGAGGGGGTCTGGGGTTCAAATCCCCATAGCTCCACCGCAGACAGCAAGGCCCCTCCCGAACCCGGGAGGGGCCTTCGCCGTGTTCAGGGGGCGGTCCTGGAAGATTTCCGGGAGGTCTCCGGTGCGGAGGGGCCCGCACGGCGCCCCGGCGCACACGGCCGGGCGGGGTCCGGTCCGGAGGCGGTGCTGCTGTTCCCTGCGGCGGGAGGTCGTTTCCGGACCGGAGCCCCGAGTGTCACCGGCGAAGCGGCTATCCCCTGTCGCGGGGCGGCCGGTACCCCTCCAGCGTACTCCCCGCCCGCGCTGCGGGGCAGGCCTCCGTGATCTTTACAGTGGCAACCCGCCGTCGTAGGGTGCGGGGTCATGGCAGACGGATACCACCACGGGAACCTCAGGGCCGCCGTCCTGGAGAAGGCGGCCGAGGTCATCGCCAGGGAGGGGCCCTACTCCTTCAGCCTGCGCTCGCTGGCGCTCGAACTCGGGGTCAGCCACACCGCCCCCCGGCACCACTTCGGCAGCCGCGAGGGCGTGCTCAACGCCCTGGCCGCCGAGGGCTTCCGCGAACTGGCCGCGCGGCTGCGGGCCAACCGCGAGTCCGGCGGGGGCTTCCTGGAGGCGGGCGTGGAGTACGTGCGCTTCGCGACCGGCCACCCGGCGCACTTCGACGTGATGTTCGCCCCCAGCCTGCTGAGCGAGGACGACGCGGAGCTGAACGCCGCGCGCACGGCGGCCTTCGACGAGCTCCGCGCCGGTGTGGAGTCCCTGGCCGAGGAGGGCCGGGAGGTCGAGGACTCGGCCGCCGCCATGGTCGCGGGCTGGTCGGTCGTGCACGGCATCGCCACGCTCTCCCTCACGGGGAACCTGGAGGGCTCGGGGTTCGGGGACCTGTTCCGCGACGCCGACCTGCTCACCGTCACCCGCCGCAGCGCCGGACTGCTCTTCGGCCCGTCCGCCGCGGGCCGGGACCCCTCCGCGGGGGAGTAGAGCCGCCCGGGGCTGTTGCCGACCGGCCGCAGGGCTCCCGACCGGCCGCGGGGCTCCCGACCGGCCGCGGGGCGCGAGCCGAACCGCGCCGGGGCTCCCGGGCGCCCCTGTGCGGTCCGCCGTGCGCAGGACGCGCCCACGCGGGCGCTCTCGGTGCTCTTGGGGCTCGTGGTGCTCCTGATGCCGGACGGGCCCCAGCGTCCGGCTGGCGGCCGTACGGCGGTCGCGGGCCGGAGGCGGCGCGGCCCGGCGGGAGGCCTCAGCGCCCGGAGACGTACTCGGCCCGGACGGCGTAGATGGCGGCCTCGGTGCGCGAGTGCACCTGGAGCTTCTCCAGGATCTTGCGGACGTGGTTCTTGACGGTGTTCTCGGTGATGAACAGCCGCTCCCCGATCTCCCGGTTGTTCAGGGAGCGGGCCAGCAGCTTGAGCACCTCGGTCTCGCGCCGGGTCAGCTCGGGGATGGTCGTGCGGCTGGGCGGGGCGCTCTCCTGCTTGGCCAGCTCGGCGAACTCCCCGATGAGCTTGGTCGCCATCGCCGGGTTGATGAACGAGTCGCCCTTGACGATGGCGCGTACCGCCTCGGCGAGTTCGGTCACCGAGATGGCCTTGAGCAGGTAGCCCGTCGCCCCGGCCTTGAGCGCGTCGAACAGGTCGCTCTCGTCATCGCTCATCGTCAGCATGATGAACCTGGTGTGCGGCACCGCCTCACGGATGCGCGAGCAGGCGTCGATGCCGCTGGTGTGCGGCATCATCACGTCCATGATGACCACGTCCGGACGCAGCTCGGCGGCCAGGCGGACGGCTTCCTCCCCGTCGTTGGCCTCGTCGACCACGTCGATGTCGGGCTCCTCGTCCAGGACCGACACCAGGCCCCGGCGGAACAGCGCGTGGTCGTCCACGACCATGGCGCGGATCGGGGCGGCCGGAGAGGCGGGCTCCCCAGGATAGGGGGCCTGCGCGGGGAAGAGAGAGTGTGCGCTCATGGGTCGCCTACCCGTCCCGTCCCTGGCCGAGTGACGGGCTCTCGCGCACCGGGGACCCGGGTCTGTCCGGGCGGACGCGGTGCGGGCATGTCCGACCGCCGGCCAGGAGAAGGGCCGGCCGGGGGAGAGAGACGCGCATGGAGACCTCCTGCTGGGGCTGCTCATTGTCTCATGTGCGTTCGGTGAGCGGAGTGGTAACGGACGAACTCACCGCCCGCTACCCCGGGCGCGTCCGGGGGAAACGGTGCGAACGGCACCGGGGAACGGCCGCGGAAGGGCGACGCCGCCATGGTCGGGGAAGGGGGAAGTGGGATATGCGGTTTTGTGCATGACCGAAACACCTGTTCTGCGGGCCCCCTCTCCGGGGGCGCGCCCGGGCGGCTGGGCCGAGGGCGCCATGACGCAGAGTCACGTTCCGACAGAACGGATGTGATGGTGCAAAGTTGGGCATAGCTCTGCTTTCCGACATTAAGTTCAACAGGTTCTCCCTGGTAACAGCCCGTGTTGATCTCCGGGGCCGCCCCCAAACGCGCCGCCGGATATCCCGATTTCCCGTCCCGGGGAAATGGGAACGCCGTCGCTCTCCGTTATATTCATGGTGTGGATTTGACCTGGCGGATGTCTTGTTTTGGCAGGCCGCCAAGCTGCCAGGTGTTCTGGCTACGGTAATGGAAACCCTTCTGAACTGGGGAAACGAGTCAGGATTCGTTTATTTGGTCCATGCTTCGGCGGGCCTCGGTGGTGCCCGTGCCATAAAATGATGAACATTCGTCCACGGGTCTTGCGGACCGAGAGTGCTCTACGCCATCGTTGTCCTGGGATGGGCTGGAAGCCAATACGAAAGGTAGATGCCATGACCACGCACGTGATTACCGCCCGTGACAGCGGGTGGTCCTGGCTGTAACCAGCCCGCCGAAAGGGTTCCGCCGAACCCCGGCACAGGGACCCGACCGGACCCCCGAGGACCGGTCGGGTCCTTCTTCGTCCCCGCCCCCGCCTTTCCGGCACGCACCGCCGCCGGAAGGCCCGAGGGCGGGGATTTGACCGAGCGCGGCACCGGGTAGGGATCCGGACACCGAACCCCGGCCCCGGCAGGGGCCCACCGCGCGACCGTGAAGGGGCGGACCGTGTCCGACTCCCCGAAGTACCCCGGCGGATACCACCCCGAGGAGTTCCCGCCGCAGGACCCCCCGACCACGCCGCAGGACTCCGTGTCCCCGACGCGGGAGCACCGGCCGCCGCCGGAGACCGCACCGGTGGGGGGATACGAGCCCCCGCCCCCCGAACCCCCGCCTCCCGGGCCGCGCGAGACCACGGTCGAACCGGTGGAGGAGGAGCCCGTGGTCGCGGCGGAGCGCTTCCGGCGCACCACACCGGCCCGGCGCAAGGTCATCCCCGCCCGCAGGACGGGCGGGCACTGGCGGCTGCTCGCGGGAACGACGACCTACGTGATGGTGGTCGGCGGGATGGCGGACTACGTCGATCCGCAGACCCGCGCGCTCGCCCACCTGGTGTTCTGGCTGCTCATCGGGTGCGCGTTCCTGATCACGCTCAACCGCGAGCGCCGCCACGACTGGGAGCCGGGCCCGCGCTGGCCCTGGCTGGCCGGGGCCTTCGGCGGGGCGCTGGCGGTGGAGGTCCTGGTGCTGGCCTTCGGGTCCCCGGCGATCATCGTGGGCTCGGTGATCCTGCTGGGCCTGGCCCTGTTCGTGCTCATGCTCGTGGGGTGAGACCGACGAGCGGGGAGGGGACGCTCCGGCCGGGGGCCCGCGTCAGGTGGCCTCGTCGTCGAAGGGGGGGCGCTTGCCGTTCAGCCGGGCCACGGGCTTGTCCTCCTGCTCCTCTTCCTCCCAGAAGTGCTTCTGCACGAAGCGCCGGGGGTTGAGGTCCTGCACGTCGAAGTCCTTGAACTCCGGGCCCAGCCCCTCGCGGATGTCGTTGGAGGCGGAGTTGGCCATCGTCCGCAGCTGGCGCAGCACCCTGCCCACCTGCTGCGCCGCCTTGGGCAGCTGGTCCGGGCCGAAGATCAGCAGCGCGAGCAGGAGGAGGACGACGAACTCTCCTCCGCTGATGTTGAACATGCGCGACCTCAGTCCTTCGGTGTACCGACCGGCTTCAAGCAGGTTAACCGGTATCGGGAGGCTTGGGTAACCTCGCCCCGGTCGTCCGCAAAGGGGTGGACACGGGCCAGCCCCCCGCTCGTAGAGCGGAGGGCTGGGCGCGGGCGCTCCACCCGGTCCCGGCTGCTCGGGTGCGCCGTCAAGTAAGGGAACGCGGACGCGGACGGTGCCGTCGGGCGACCGGGAACTCCGTCGACCGCGTGGAAAGGACGGCCCTAGACCGCTTTGACGTCAGCGGCCTGCGGGCCCTTGGGGCCCTGGATGATGTCGAAGGTGACCTTCTGGTCCTCTTCCAGGTTCCGGAAGCCGGTGCCCGAGATCGCCGAGTAGTGGACGAAAACGTCGGGCTGACCGCCCTCGACGGCGATGAACCCGAAACCCTTCTCAGAGTTGAACCACTTCACGGTGCCCTGAGCCATGTGCACTCCCTTGGGGACTACTGCGGGGCCGCACCCTGCTGGCCCCGGGCCGCCGGGCGCCTGACCGACGGGTGAATCCCGCACCGGCGAGCGCCCACGTGAAGTTCCGCGAGGCGCCCCGGGCATCCATGGAAACTACAACAGCAACCAGTTGCTGACAGTACCAGGGAGGGTGCTGCCCTGCCGAGGCCTTCCACGCGGGAATCGCGCTCTTTCCCTGTCCTGTTTCGGCAACTCGCAACTGTTGATTTCCGTTCGCCGGACCACTAATGGGGCGCGGCGAACACGGATGCGCCGGGACGCCGTTCTCTAACCGCCGTTGCCGTAGATCCACACGTCGAACCACATGCGTTCACGCCACATACCCTCGTCGATCGGATACGCCGACAACACCGGGTAGAAGTAGGCGAAATTGGCCACGATCAACAGCAGGACCACGCCGTAGACGATGCCGCCCACCGCGCGCGTGTAGGGGGCGAAGCGCGGACTGTCCTCCCCTGCCCCCATCGCCAGGCCCAGCGCCAGCACGATCGCCAGGACCAGGAAGGGCAGCAGAGGGGCGGCGTAGAACAGGAACATGGGCCGGTCCGGGTAGGCGAACCACGGCAGCCACCCCGCGGCCACGGCCAGCAGCACCGCCCCGGCGCGCCAGTCGCGGAAGGTCACCCACCAGCCGAGCATCACCGTCAGCGCGAGCAGGCTGGACCACCAGATGACCGGCGTGCCGATGGAGACCACCGAGGTGACGCAGTCGCCCGTGGCGCACGAGGCGACCTCGCCGTTGTAGTGGAACATCACCGGGGTGCGCATGACCAGCCACTCCCACGGCGCGGAGATGTAGGCGTGGTCGCTGGTCAGGTCGGTGTGGAAGGTCATCATCCGCTGGTGGTAGTCCACCAGGCTCCACAGCGCCTCCACCGGCTCCCTCAGGAGGCCGGGCACCCACTCGGGCAGCATGCCGTCCGCGAAGTCGCGGTTGTAGCCGCCGCGGGTGAACAGCCACCCCGACCACGAGACCAGGTAGACGATCCCCGCGACCACCACGGTCTGCACGAACGCCGGGATCGCGTCGATGCCCAGCCACCGCCAGAAGAAGCCGCGCTGGCCGACGCTGCTGCGGGCCCCGTAGTCCCACGCCACCGTGAGCAGGCCGAACGCCGCGACGAAGAACAGGGCCGACCACTTGGTGCCCACCGCCAGACCGAAGCACAGTCCGGCCGCCAGCCGCCACCAGCGCATCCCCAGCCAGCCCACCGACACCAGGTCCCCGCCCGCCTCCGCCAGGCGGGCCATCCGCTCCCGGGTGCTGTCCCGGTCGATCACCAGGCACGCGAACCCGGCCAGGATCCACAGGGTGAGAAAGATGTCCACCATGGCGATGCGGCTCAGCGTGAAGTGCAGGCCGTCCAGCGCCATGATCAGGCCCGCCGTGCAGCCCAGCAGCACCGAGCGGGTCATCCGCGTGGCCAGCCGCACCAGGATGAGGACCGAGAGCACCCCGGCCACGGCGGAGGCGAACCGCCAGGCCTCGGGGGTCATGGTCGTGCCGAACGGCAGGAGCGACCACAGCCAGTCGCCCAGGGCGATCATCCACTTGCCCACCGGCGGGTGCACGATGAAGTCGCCCGTGCCGGTGAAGATGTCCTGGTACCCCTGCGCGAGCAGGTCGTCGGCCTCGACGGGCTCCTCGACGGTCTCGTGCTCGTAGCCGAAGTTCCAGAGCCCGTAGGCGTCCTTGGCGTAGTAGGTCTCGTCGAAGTAGATCCGGTCCGGCTGGCCGAGGTTGAAGAACCTCAGCGCCCCGGCGAACAGCGCGACGGCGAAGGCGCCCAGCCAACCCAGCCAGCGGGGCGCGGGGTTGACGGGCAGGAAGCGGGCGCGGATCCGCGCCGACCGCGGCGAGGGCGAGGGCTCTGCCTCGGAGAAAGGTGCGGTGGTGGTCATCGGGTGTACGGGGTGGATACTCCCGCCCTCAGGCGGTGGAGGGAGCCCCTGCCTCCTTCTGGGTGGTGTAGCCGTAACCGTCCGCTCGCTGGAACAGACAGAGGTTCTTCCATGAGGTCTTGATCGGCCCATGCGAGGTTTGCAGGGTGTGGCTCCCGCTGCTGCGCACCGCCACCCGGCCTGTGTGCGTCCCCGCGTTCATACCCGATGGCACGGCCGCTCGGGCCGGATCCCCGGTCTGGAAACCGAAGAACCGTTTGCGGCGGGGCAGACGCAACCGGGGGAAACCGTGCCTGTCCGCCCGGGTACGGGCGCAGGAGCCGCGCCCCGTGGCCCTGACGACCAGGATCGTTGGAACAGCCGTGGTGATGGCTTCGACCCTGCCCACGGCCAGGGCGTCCAGGCTGTGGGACTCGGGCAGGCGGTTGCGGGTGCGGTTCCACTTCGTCCGGCCTCCCGAGCCCACACGGGTGGGCAGGCACCCGTCCAGGGACCGCCACAGCGCCCACCGGGACGGACGACCCACCCAGGCCGGAGTGGTGTCCACTCGGTGCCGGAGGGAGGGAGGCAGCCACCCGCGTGGACGGGTGCGGTTGTCGAACCGGGCCGTCCGGTAACGCAGGTTACGAGAACGGCGTCCCTTTCTGTAGGCGGCGCGTTGGCGCATCCTCCTGGCGATCTGACCGCCTCGGTGGTCCAGCCGTACCGCGTGGCGGCCTCGGCGTTCTCCATCCCGGTCGGTGAACACGGCGATGCCGGTGCGCCTGCTGCCTGGGTCAACGCCTGTCTCGACCCCGTCGACCTCGGACCCGGTGGTGGTGCGATCCTTCAACCGGATGACGAAGGGGGTGTGTCGGGCCACGGTCGCCCGGCCCCGGGCCAGGAATCGGCGGGCCCGCGCGGGGTGGGTGGGTTGTAGCGGTGTGCCGTGGCGGTCCAGCACGAACACGTACGGGTGCCCCTTGCGGGGCGTGCTCTTCGGTGAACGGCCCTCACGGGCCTGCTCCCCGGCCCCTGAAGGCACGGGGGTGACGCCACCAGCGGTAGGTGAACCACCGGTGGTCTCCCCTCGCACATGTTCCACACCGGGTGCCACGCGCACGTGGCTTCCGCGCCCCGTTTCGTTCCCGTTCCTTGGAATGTCTGCTGACGCGGATTCCAGAGCAGGCCGCTGAGGAAGCACGGCCTGGTGGGTCTTCTCACCTGTGTGAAACGTAGCCAACTGGTCACCTCCCTGGTGTTGGCTGGTGCTGGTAACGCCAGGCCCTCGACCCGGGGGTCGAAAGCCCCGTCTTCGAGCGGGGAACGCGTTACCTCGGCTCGTAGGTTGGGGTCGGAGATGGTTGTCCTTTGCGGACGGACCACGAAACCAGGTTTCGGATGGCGTGATGAGCCAACCGTAGCGCGACAGGACGGGGATCACAGTGGTTGAGGGTGGAGCTGGGACGAGCGGAGGGACGGGAACCCTGACGCTCGCCGGTGTGCCCATCGGGAACGTGGAGGACGCGCCGCCCAGGCTGCTGCGCGCACTGGAGGGCGCCCGCGTCATCGCGGCAGAGGACACCCGAAGGCTACGCCAGTTCGCCTCCCGCGCGGACGTGCGCCTGGGCGGGGAGGCGGGCGCCCGCGTCGTGTCCTATTACGACGCCAACGAGAGCCGCCGCACCGACGAGCTGCTCGGCGACCTGCGCGCGGGGAGCGACGTCCTCGTCGTCACCGACGCCGGGATGCCGGGGGTGTCCGACCCCGGCTACCGGCTGGCCGCCGCCTGCGCGGGGGAGGGCATCCCGGTGACCGCCATCCCGGGGCCGTCCGCGGTCACCACGGCGCTCGTGGTCTCGGGCCTGCCCACCGACCGCTTCTGCTTCGAGGGCTTCCCGCCGCGCAAGGGCCTGTCGGGCTACCTGGCCGACCTGGCGGCCGAGCGCCGCACGATGGTGTTCTTCGAGAGCCCCCACCGCGTCGCCGCCACCCTGGAGGCGATGGCCGCGGCCTTCGGCGCCGACCGGCGCGCCGCCGTGTGCCGGGAGCTGACCAAGACCTACGAGGAGGTGCGCCGGGGCGGCCTCGGGGAGCTGGCCGCCTGGGCCGCCGAGGGGGTGCGGGGCGAGATCTCCCTCGTGGTGGAGGGCGCCCGCCGCGATCCGGGGACGGTCGGGGACGCCGACCTGGTCGCCGCGGCCTCCGGCCTGGAGGAGGAGGGCGTGCGCCGCAAGGAGGCGATCACCCGTGTGGCCAGGGAGTTCGGCGTCCCCAAGCGCCGGGTCTACGACCTGGTGCACGGGATCGTGTCCGCCGACTGACCGAAAACGGCGGGCCCGCGGCGGAACCTTTCCGGTTCTGGAGCGTCTGACCGGGTGAAACAGCCAGACCGTCGATGGGGAACACGTTCATGCGAAGCAACCTCTTCCAGCAGGCCCAGGAGACCAGCCAGCCGGGTATGCACCTGCAGAACCACAAGATGCTCCGGGTGGGCCTCAACGGCGAGTTCTTCGCCCGCCAGGGCGCCATGGTCGCCTACCAGGGCCAGGTCGACTTCTCCTACGAGGGGTCCGGCAGCGTCAGCAAGTTCTTCAAGAAGGCCTTCACCGGCGAGGGACTGCCGCTGATGAAGGTGTCCGGGCGCGGCGACGTGTTCCTGGCCCGCGACGCCTGGGACGTGCACCTGGTGGACCTGGAGGACGACCACCTCACGGTCAACGGCGACAACGTGCTCGCCTTCGAGGCCGGGCTGAGCTGGGACATCCGCCGCGTGGAGGGCGCGGGCATGGCCGCCGGGGGGCTCTTCAACACGGTCTTCAGCGGCCGGGGCAGGGTGGCCATCGCCTGCCACGGCGCCCCGGTGCTGATCAACGTCGACCAGCCGACCTTCGTGGACACCGACTCCGCGGTCGCCTGGTCCAGCTCGCTGAGCACGGGCGTGCGCCGCACGGCCAAGGCGGGCGCGCTCATCGGCCGCGGCAGCGGCGAGGCGCTCCAGCTCTCCTTCGAGGGTCAGGGCTTCGTCCTGGTGCAGGCCTCCGAGGGCGCGCCGGTCGCGGCCCAGACGGCCTGACCCGACAGGCGAAGGGCCCCGGGACGTGTCCCGGGGCCCTTCGCCTGTCGGCCCGCCGCGCCACCCGTGGGCGGCGCGGCGGGCCGTGTTTTTTTGGACCTCCGCTCCGCTTTGTCCCACCCGTCGCCCGCCACCACCCTCAACGGACGCCTGCGGCGCGGTCCTTCTTGTGTTCGGGCGCCCGGAGAACGGGAACCTTCGGTGTCTTCGGCGGGTTCGCTCGTTCCTCACGAACCCGCCTCCGCCACCTCCAGAACCCCGTGGGCGCCCGAACCAACCCCCACAAGCTGAGGCCCGGCCAAAGAACAGACCCTAGACGACGGCTCCGTCGTCGGCCTCGCGGGCGGCCTTGGCGGCCACCTTCTGCTTGGCCTTGCGCTCCTTGACCACGTGGGGCGGGTCGGTCTTGTCCCACCTCTGGAGCCAGATGGCCAGCGGGACGGCGACGAAGATCGTCGAGAGGACGCCCGTCGTCAGACCCACCAGCATGGCGATCGAGAAGTCCTGGAGCGAGGACCCGCCGAGGAAGGTCAGGAAGCCCAGGATGATCAGCGCGCCGATCGAGGTGTTCACGGTACGCGGCAGGGTGTTGAGCACCGCGCGGTTGGCGATCTCGGAGAACTTCGACTTCTCGTCGCGTGCCCACTCGTCGCGCACCCGGTCGAACACCACCACCGTGTCGTTGACGGAGAAGCCGATGACGCTCAGGAGCGCGGCGAGGAACACGCCGTCGATCGGCTTGCCCAGCCAGATGAACAGCCCGATCACCAGGACCAGGTTGAAGGCCAGCGACAGCATGGTGGACACGCCGAACGACCAGCGGAAGCGCCAGGCCAGGTAGACCATCTGGAGCGCGAGGGCCGCGCCCAGGGCGATCAGCGCCCGGTTGCGCAGCTCGTCGCCCATGCTCGGGCCGATCAGCTCGTCGCTGACCAGCTCCACGCCGCCGGTCTGCTCGCTCAGGGCGTCCGCGATCCGGGCCGCGTCGTCGTCGGAGATGCTGCCGGTGCGCACCGAGATGTCGCCGTCACCGGACTCCTGGACCACGGCCGTGTCCGAGCCGGGGAAGTTCAGCGCGGAGATGACGGAGCGGGCCTCGTCGACCGAGACGCCCTCCCCGCTGCTGACCTCGTACTCCAGCACGCGGCCGCCGGTGAACTCCACACCGAGGTTGGTGTCGCGGATCAGCGGGGCGGCGATCGCGGCCGCCACGATCAGACCCGCAACGATCAGGCCCTTGGTGCGGTGGCCCATGAGGTCGGGGTCCTTGGCGACCAGCCAGGTGCGGACGCCGCCGATGCGGTTCAGGCCGCTGACGGCCGGGTGCTTGCGCACGACCGCGCGGCGCACCGCCCACTCGACGAACACGCGCGCGATGACCAGCGCGGAGAACATCGAGACGAGGGTACCGATGCTCAGGGTCACACCGAAGCCCTGCACGGTGCCCGAGGCGAAGAAGAACAGCAGGGCGGCGGCGATGAGCGTGGTGATGTTGGTGTCGAGGACGGCGCTCCACGCCTTGCGGGAGCCCACGACGAACGCCTTCTCCAGGCTCGGCGGCACCGCCCGGCGCCGCTTGCGGGCGAGCACCCCGGACTCGGCCTTGGCGGCCTCGTCCTCGGTGGCGTCCCGCAGCCCGGCCGACTTGTTGGCCTCGTACACCTTCGCCTGGCGCTGGTGCTCCTCGCGTGTGCGTTCGAAGATCAGCACGTTGGCGTCGATGGCCATACCGATCGCCAGCACGAAGCCCGCCAGACCCGGCAGTGTCAGTGTGGCGTTGATGGCGACCAGGGCGCCGTAGGCGATGAGCGTGTAGAAGCCCAGGGCCAGGGCGGCCAGGAAGCCGACCAGCCGGTAGACCAGCGTGATGTAGAGCGTGGTGAAGGCCAGGCCCAGGATCGCGGCGACGGCGCTGGCCTGGATGGCCTCGGCGCCCAGGGTCGGGCCGACCGTCTGGCGCTGGACCTCGGTGACCGGCAGCGGCAGCGAGCCGCCCTCGATCAGCACGGCCAGGTCGTTGGAGGTCTCACTGGTGAAGTCGGGGCTGGTGATGGTGGTGGTGTTGCCGGGCATGCCCACGTCGCAGGCGAACTCCGGGTTCACCTCCGGGGCGGAGATGATCTGCCCGTCCAGCACGATGGCCACGCGGCGGCGCGGGTCGCCCTGGTCGTAGCAGGCGGCGTCGGCGGTCAGCGCGGTCCACTGGTCGGCGCCCTCGCCGCGGAAGTTGACGTTGACCGTCCACTGCGCGCGGTTGACGCTGTCCAGCGCGGCCTCGGCGCTGGCCACCTGGTCGCCCTTGATGGCGGTCTCGCCGAGCTGGAGCTGGGTGCCGTCGGAGTCGGGGAGCGTCATCACGACGTCCTCGGGGTTCTCCGCGCTGGGACCGGCGGGGGGCTGCTGGCCGCCCATGCCCCCCATGCCGCCCTGCTGCGCCATGAGCTCTTCGAGCTGCTCCTGGGTCATCTCCCCGCCGCCGCCCTCGGCGGCCTCGTCACCGCCCTCGGCCGCGGCGTCGGACGGGGCGCGCGCCTCGTCCGCGGTGGCCTGCGGGGCGTTGGCGGAGTCGCCCGGGGCGGGCGCCTGCACGCCCTGGCCGCCGGCCTGGCCCACGCCCAGCACCGGGTGGAAGGACAGCTGGGCGGTCTGGCCGATGATCTGCGCGGCCTCCGCCGGGTCCTGCACACCGGGCAGCTCGACGATGATCCGGTTCTCGCCCGAGCGCGACATGGTCGCCTCGGACACGCCCAGGCGGTCGATGCGCTGGCGCAGCACCTCGACGACCTGGTCGGTGTTCTCGGAGTTGGCGGGTGTGCCCTCGGGGCCGTCCTGGGTCTCCAGGACGATCTGCGTGCCGCCGCTGAGGTCGAGCCCCAGACGCGGCGGGATGAACCACGCCGCGCCGAACGCGACGAGGATGACGAGAAGGGAGATGAGGGCGCGTGTCCAACGCGCGCCCGCTCCCGTTTGACTGGACAAGGACCTGGTACCTCTTCACTGCGAATACGGGTGATCCCGACGCACGCCGGAGACAGGGGGGTACGCGCGGGGATGGTCAGATGGCGGTGTTCGCGGTGGGAGGGGGAGCCCGTGTCGGCGGCAGCTCCCCGGGGGCGTCCAGGTCCGGGACGGGAACGGGCGCGGGGGGAGAGAGCGGCCACCAGGGCTGGTCCCACACCGCCAGGCGCAGTGCGCTGCTGGGCACGGTGTCGGGCAGGTCTCGCAGCACCGACCGGTGGTCGCACGTGGAGGCGGGCGGCCCGACGGTGACCATCGGGTTCTCGGCCAGGTCCGCGCGTTCGCGCGGGGTCACCCGCTCCTGGTCCGCCGCCGCGGCCGCGGCGCCCTCGGGGGCGCTGAGCAGGCCGTGCGGCGGCAGGGGCGGTCCGGCCGGCTGCCCGCCGCCGGAGGCGACGGGGAAGGACAGGATGACGAGCAGGACCACGCTGGTCAGCAGCGCGGTCGTGTGCCGGGCAGGACGGGGTAGGGCACCGGTAACCATGGTGACCACCGCCTCGGGGAAGGACCGGGAGGGAAGTGCTGCCCGACCGTGCGTCCCGGTGGTGCACGGCTCGTCCAGCAGAGCATACGGGTAGCGGCAAGCCCCGGGGAATGTCCCTTCGGCCCCTGTCGCACAGCCGGGCCGCCCGTGCCCCGGACCGTGCTGCGGGCCGCGCGCGGGAAACCGGGTCCGGCCCGGTGCGCGCCGCCCGGTGCGCTCGCCCGGGGGCCGCGCGCGGGGGAAAGGAGTGCACGGCAGGCCGCCGCCGCCTTTAGGCTTGGGTCATGTCGTCGAATCGTCACATCCTGACCGCGGTCGCCTGGCCCTATGCCAACGGACCGCGCCACATCGGTCACGTGTCCGGCTTCGGAGTCCCCTCCGACGTCTTCTCCCGCTTCCAGCGAATGTCGGGCAACCACGTGCTGATGGTCAGCGGGACCGACGAGCACGGCACCCCGGTGCAGGTCCTGGCCGACCAGGAGGGTGTGACCCCCCGCGAGCTGGCCGACCGCTACAACCGGATCATCGCCGAGGACCTGGTGGGCCTGGGCCTGTCCTACGACCTGTTTACCCGCACCACCACCGGCAACCACTACGCCGTCGCGCAGCAGCTGTTCACCGCGCTGCACGAGAACGGGTACGTGTTCGCCCACACCACCAAGGGCGCGGTGTCGCCGTCCACCGGCCGTACGCTGCCCGACCGCTACATCGAGGGCATCTGTCCCATCTGCGGTTACGACGGTGCGCGCGGCGACCAGTGCGACAACTGCGGCAACCAGCTCGACCCGATCGACCTCATCTCGCCGCGTTCGCGGATCAACGGCGAGAAGCCGGAGTTCGTGGACACCGAGCACTTCATGCTCGACCTGCCCGCCTTCGCCGACGCCCTGACCACCTGGCTCAAGGGCAAGGAGGGGCAGTGGCGGCCCAACGTCCTCAAGTTCTCCCTGAACCTGGTGGAGGACCTCCAGCCGCGCGCGGTCACCCGCGACCTCAACTGGGGAGTGCCCGTCCCGCTGGAGGGCTGGAGCGACAACGCCAACAAGCGCCTGTACGTGTGGTTCGACGCGGTCATCGGCTACCTGTCGGCGTCGGTGGAGTGGGCCCGGCGCATCGGCGAGCCCGAGGCCTGGCGCCGCTGGTGGCAGGGCGACGAGGCCCGGTCCTACTACTTCATGGGCAAGGACAACATCGTCTTCCACTCGGTGGTCTGGCCCGCGATCCTGCTGGGCCACAACGGCGAGGGCGACCGGGGCGGCGAGCCCGGCCCGCTGGGCGGGCTGAACGTGCCCACCGAGGTGGTCTCCAGCGAGTTCCTCACCATGGAGGGGCGCAAGTTCTCCTCCTCGCGGCGCGTGGTGATCTACGTGCGCGACTTCCTGGAGCGCTACTCCGCCGACGCGCTGCGCTACTACATCATGGCCGCCGGTCCCGAGACGCAGGACACCGACTTCACCTGGGCCGAGTTCGTGCGCCGCAACAACGACGAGCTGGTGGCGGCCTGGGGCAACCTGGTCAACCGCTCCATCTCGATGGCGGCCAAGAACCTGGGCGAGATCCCGGCGGCCGGTGAGCTGACCGACGAGGACCGCCGGGTGCTGGAGGACTCGCGGGCCGCGTTCGCCCGGGTGGGCGAGCGGCTGGAGCGGTCCCAGTTCAAGGCGGGCCTGCAGGAGGCCATGCGCACCGTGGCCGAGGCCAACAAGTACATCTCCGACCAGGCTCCGTGGGCGCTGAAGAAGACCGACCCCGAGCGGATGGCCACCGTGCTGCACGTGGCCCTCCAACTGGTCCAGGACGCCAACACACTGCTCACCCCGTACCTGCCCGAGTCGGCGAACAAGGTGTACGCGATGCTCGGCGGCACCGGCACCTGGACGGGCATGCCCCGCATCGACGCCGGACGGGACACGATCGGCGGCTCGGAGGAGGAGGTGGAGTACCCGGTCATCACCGGGGACTACGCCGACAACGAGGCGCGCTGGGAGTCGCGGCCGATCGCGGTGGGCACCGCGCTCGGCCGCCCGGAGCCGCTGTTCGCCAAGCTCGACCAGTCGGTCGTGGACGAGGAGCTGGCCCGTCTGGAGGGCGCCGCCGGGTAGGCTCCGGCCGGGGCTGAGGGAAGGACGACCGCACCGGCGGGCACCGCCCGTCGGCGCTTCTTCGTGGAGGAACGTGAGCATGGGAAAGCGCAGCGGCAGAGCGGTCAGGGAGCGCAACGACCAGACGCCCCCTCCGGTACCCGAGCCCCTGCGCGTACCGGTGGCCGACAGCCACACCCACATGGACATGCAGACCCCGGAGGTCGAGGAGATCATCGCCGCCGCCGAGGGCGTCGGGGTGACCCCGCTCGTCCAGGTGGGCGTGGACCTGGCCTCCTCGCGGTGGGCGGCCGAGGTGGCCGCCGCGCACCCGGGCAAGGTGTGGGCGGCGGTGGCCCTGCACCCCAACGAGGCGCCGCGCATCGTGCACGGTGACGGCGCCCCGGGCGTGGAGGTGGACGACACCGACTGGGCGGGCAGGCTACGCGAGCCCGGCGGGACGGCGGAGCTGGAGGCGCAGCTGGCCGCCATCGACGATCTGGCCGCGCTGCCCCACGTGGTGGCGGTCGGCGAGACCGGCATGGACACCTTCCGCACCGGCCCGGAGGGCGCGCGGGCCCAGGAGGAGTCCTTCCGCCGCCACATCGACATCGCCAGGCGCCACGGCAAGGCCGTGATGATCCACGACCGCGACGCCCACGAGGACGTGCTGCGGATCCTGGATGAGGAGGGCGCGCCGGACAGGGTGGTCTTCCACTGCTTCTCCGGCGACGCGGCCATGGCCAAGGTGTGCGCCGAGCACGGGTACTTCATGAGCTTCGCGGGCAACGTCACCTTCGCCAGCGCCGAGTCCCTGCGCGAGGCCGCCGCCGCGGCGCCGCCGGAGCTGATGCTGGTGGAGACCGACGCGCCCTTCCTCACCCCCAAGCCCTACCGGGGCCGCCCCAACGCCCCTTACCTGATCCCGCACACGCTGCGGACGCTGGCGGGGGTCAAGGGCATGGACGAGGACGAACTCGCCGGGATCATCGCGGGCAACGCGGGGCGCGCCTTCGGGTTCTGACCCGGGGCACGCGGCCGCGCGTCCTCGCCGCCGGACCGCGGCGGACCCGAACGGCGGTGGGGTCCCCGCGTTCCGGGGAGAACGCGCCGACCCCGCCCCGATGACAGCGCGCCGCCCACACCGGAGGCGGCGCGCCAGCCGTCCCGCTCAACCGCCGCGCTTGCGCGGGAAGGCTGCGCGCGAAGCGCGTCCGTCTTTCCGGGCGGGGAACGGGCGGGGAACGGCGCGGCTCAGCGGCGCCTGGTCCACACGTCGTCGGAGGGCGCGGTCTGCGCGGCGGTGGCGTGCCGCGGAACGTACTCCGCGGCGGGCTCCTCCGGTCCGCTCCCGGAGGCAGGCGCGTCGGGGGCGGGCGCGCGCCGGGAGTAGTCCGGGCGCTCCGCCTCCACCCCCAGCAGGAGGAAGAGGCTGCAGATCAGCATGAAGACGAACAGGCCCGCGAGCAGGGGCAGCACCAGGTCCGGCGCGCTGGAACCGTCCGGGGGGCTGTGCCGGGAGAAGCGCGGTTCCGTGAAGTGGACGCCCACCATGCCGGTGTAGTGCATGGTGGTCACCGCGGCGGCCATGGCCACGGAGGCGGCGGTGATGGCGGGGAGACCGCGCAGCCGGGAGGCGAACCACAGGGAGGCGGTGGCGGCCACCAGGGCGATCACGCAGGCCAGGGCGACGTAGAGCGGGTCGTGGTGGATCTCCCCGTGCACGTTCATCGAGGACATGCCGAGGTAGTGCATCGCGATGATGCCGGTCCCGGCGATGAGACCGCCCAGCAGGAGCCAGGGGGCCGTCCTCCTGCGGATGGTCAGGGTGAGCGCCACGGCCATCACCGCGATGGCGATGACGCCGCTGACCACGGTGAGCGCGGCGTCGTAGCGGATGGCCGTGCCGGGTGGGGAGAAGCCCATCATGGCGATGAAGTGCATCGACCACACGGCCACCCCGCCCAGGGCGAGGGAGGCCAGGGTCAGCCACTGCCACCGGACGAGTCCGCTCGTCCGGCGCGCGCGTGAGGCGAAGGACAGCCCGAGGAACGACCCGATCACCGAGACCGCGAAGGCGATGGAGGGGGTCAGCCAGTCCTGGGCGAGGTGGTCGAGCACGGCGCACTACTTTCCATGACCTTGGTCCCGTTTCGGTCGGGTTCCATGGATAGTAGGTAGGCCTGAGACTGATGCGCCAGGGGTGTTCCCGAACGTGTGTGGCCTGATGTGGCCAGCGGCAACTCAGGGGAACACGGGCGCGACCCTCAGTTCCGCCGGGTCCACACGTCGGCGGCGGCTCCGCCCTGGCCCTGCGGCCCTCAGGCGCGCAGGCCCGCGAAGGCGATCCTCGCCAGGGTGTCGGCGATCTCGTCGGAGTCCAGCCCGCGGTCCGGCTTGTACCACTCCGAGATCGAGTTGACCATGCCGAACAGCAGGCGCGCCGCGACCGCGGGGTCCACGTCCGGGCGGATGTCGCCGTCGGCCGCGCCCTCGCGCACCAGGTCGGCGATCAGGTGGTCGAACGCCCGGCGCCGCTCCAGCGCGCGCTTCTCCACCTCGGTGTTGCCGCGCACCCGCAGCAGCAGGGTCACGTGGGGCAGCTCGTCCACCAGCACCCGGACGCTGCCGCGCAGCACGTGCTCCAGGCGGTCGATGGCCGGGCCGGTGGTCGAGGCCTCCTCGCGGGTGACCGCGAACAGGGCGTCCATGGCCAGATCCAGGGAGCGGCGTAGCAGCTCGGTCTTGCCGGTGACGTGGTGGTAGATGGCCGACTTGGTCACGCCCAGGGCGCGCGCCAGGTCCTCCATGCTCGTGCCGTCGTACCCGCGTTCGTTGAACACGCGTGCGGCCACGCGCAGGACGGAGTCGGCGTCGTGGCCGGGGCGGCCGGAGCGTCGCCGCCCCGCTGCCGCGCGGCGGGAGGGCGCTGGTTCGACAGGGGAAGATCTGGACACGGTTGTCGAATCTACCTGGTGGGAGCTGCTCCGTGGGCGGGGACGGCCGCGGGCGCGTCCTCCGTCGCCGGACCCCACGAGGATTTCCTAACGAACGGTCGGTTGGTAACACATCCTATCCCGGAGCCGGGGCGCCCTCGGACCGCGCCCGCCTCCAGGTCGCGCGGAGTGCTCGGGGAAATACTTCTCGTCACGGCTGGAGAAGGCCGGGCGAACCACGGGAAAACGTCCGTGTTCGGCGTTATGCGAGTTCAGCGGCACGGAAAGGGATTCCTTCGCGTCCGTTCCGGGTGCGCGCCTCCGTGAAGGGCGTTAGGGGCGCGTTAAAAACCCTTGATCTGGTTCATGGGGCAAGAGTAATTTGGCCCTCGTTTGGCGGCAAAAGTCCATATTTGTCGACGTCGAGAATGAGACCACACATGGCCATCACCCGTCGTAACGCCCTGCGCGTTTCCCTCACCGGAGGGGTCGGGGCCGCGGTCGCCACCGCCGCCTCCGCCCCAGCCTGGTCGGCTCCCATGCCCGCGCCCCAGCCGGGGGACGCCGCGGAGGCGCTGCGCCTCCTCAAGCGGGGCAACAGGCGCTGGCGCCGGCACGACTCCCGCCACCCCAACGAGGGCCCCGCCCGCAGGGAGGAGATGGCGCGCGGTCAGAGCCCCTTCGCCGTGGTCCTGGCCTGCGGGGACTCCCGTGTGGCACCCGAGCTGGTCTTCGACCGCGGGCTCGGCGACCTGTTCACCGTCCGCTCCGCGGGCCAGGTCCTGGACGAGTCCGTCCTGGGCAGCATCAGCTACGCCGCCGCGCACCTGGCGGTCCCGCTCATCGTCGTCCTGGGGCACTCCTCGTGCGGCGCGGTCACCGCGGCCGTGGAGGCCCACGAGACCGGAGAGGTCCCGCACGGCCACGTCGGCTACCTGGTGGAGGGGATCCTGCCGGTGGTCGAGGCCACCCCCGACGACGGTGGCGACTTCGTGGACGCCTGCGTCCGGGCCAACGCCGAGTACATCGCCGACCAGCTCCGGGTGGACGCCGACCTGCGCGAGCTGGTCGAGTCCGGCCTCCTGGACGTGGTCCCCGCCCGCTACGACCTGGAGACCTCCGAGGTCGTCTGGCTCTGACCCGGCGCCGTCCCCCGCCCGCACGATCACGGACCCGTGCCCCCGGTCGGTCCCGCCCACCCTCCCGCGTCCTCCCACCCCCTCCTCCCCGCCCCTCCCCGGGCGGCCGTGCTGCCCGCCCCCGCGCCGACGCAACCCGGGCCCGAGGTCCCGAAACCCCCGAAAGGTAGAAAAGGTGACCGCGCGCGATACCGGGGCCGTTCTCCTTTCTCTGCGGGGCGAAACACGCGCCGGTGCCTCCTCGTCCTCCTTTCGGCTTTCCGCCACCCCCTCCGGGCAGGCATAACATAATAAATCACTGAAAAGGCTGCGGAGCGAACGCATGACGCCTATTCTCGTGATGTCCGCAAAGGACAGTTAGCCTGATTCGTCGCGGGCCGACGCAAGATCCGGCCCCAGCCTTCGCAAAGGACCGACGTGCGCTTCGACCAGCAGTTGCGGGAGATGCTCCAGACGCCGGGGGTGCGCAGTGCCTGCCTCGTCGACTGGCGGCGCGGGCGCGTCCTCGCCCACGTCGGCGCCGACGATCCGGCCGCGGACGCGGCGGCGATCCTCAGGGCCGTCAGGGAGGGCCCCCTGTGCGCCGACCAGCGGGTGGAGGACGTCGTCGTCACCGACACCGACCACCACGTGCTGTTCGCCGTCCTGGACGGCTCCGACCTGTGCGTACGGGTCCGGATGGGCCGCACGGAGGGCAGCCTCGGCTTCACCCTGCGGCGGCTCCGCGACCTGGTGCGCACGGCGAGGGTGCCGCCTCCCCGCGACGACACCGACCGCCCGCCCCGGCGGGACCTGCCCCGCCCCGCCGCGCCGGCGGTCGCGTCCGTCGACCGCAAGGTGCTGGAACGCGTGCTCACCGCGCTGCGGACGCTGTCCGTCGAGCGTTCCCGGCCGGTGGCCGCGTGACCGGTGGGCAGCCCCGCCGAGGCGCCTCCGGCCTGCGCCGCTGGATCGCCGACCGCAGGGCGCCGCGCCGACCCCCGTCAAGGAGAGAGAAGGACATGCCGAACATCGAAGCCGGGCTCAAGGAGATGATGGAGATCGAGGGGGCTGTGGGCGCCGCCGTCGTCGACTACAGCAGCGGGATGGCGCTGGGCACCCTCGCCTCCACCAACACCCTCGACCTCACCGTCGCCGCCGCCGGGAACACCGAGGTGGTCCGCGCGAAGATGCGCACCATGGACCAGCTGGGGCTCAACGACGTGATCGAGGACATCCTCATCACCCTGTCCGGGCAGTACCACATCATCCGGCCCCTCAGCAGCCGAAAGGGGCAGGGGCTCTTCCTCTACCTGGCCCTGGACCGCTCCCGGGGCAACCTCGCCCTGGCCAGGCACCGCCTCAAGGGCATCGAGGCGGACCTGGAGGTCTGACCGGAGGGGCCGCACCGGCGCCCCCGCCCGCCCGGAGGATTCCCAGCCGGGGAGGCGATGGGGCAGAATGCCGGTGTCCGCCCCCCGGCACCCTAGGGAGACAGCACATGTTCCGGGTCGTTATCAGCCGTCTCACCGACGACGGAATGCGTGTCACCCCAGAGCAGAAGGACACCGCCATGTCCGTCCAGGAGGCGGTGTCCTTCATCCGCAAGCACCTGCCCGGGGTGGACACCGCGGCCTTCGGCGACAGCGCGGTGCAGGGCTCCGTCAACCGGGTCAACGACTTCCGCTGCGACGTCTCGACCGCCGACGGGGGGCACTACCGGGTGGTCATCGCCCCGATGATCTGACCCCGCCTCCCGGTCGAGGGGGATCCCCGGTACGCGCCGCCCCGCCGCCGCGCCTGGAGCCGGGTCAGTCCGACCCGAAGGCGGAGTCGAACGACGCCTCCGGCGGGTCGTAGGCGTGGGAGCGCACGAACTCCACCGCCTCGGCCGCCCCGACCAGCCGGTCCATGCCCGCGTCCTCCCACTCCACCGAGATCGGCCCCTGGTAGCCGATCGCGTTCAGCGTGCGGAAGCAGTCCTCCCAGGGCACGTCGCCGTGCCCGGTCGAGACGAAGTCCCAGCCCCGGCGCGGATCACCCCACGGCAGGTGGGAGCCCAACCGCCCGTTGCGGCCGTTGCCCACCCGCTTGCGGGCGTCCTTGCAGTCCACGTGGTAGATCCGGTCCCGGAAGTCCCACAGGAACCCGACCGGGTCGATGTCCTGCCACACCATGTGGCTGGGGTCCCAGTTCAGACCGAAGGCCGGGCGGTGCCCCACCGCCTCCAGCGCCTTCTGCGTGGACCAGTAGTCGTAGGCGATCTCGGAGGGGTGCACCTCGTGCGCGAAGCGCACCCCCACCTCGTCGAACACGTCCAGGATCGGGTTCCACCGGTCGGCGAAGTCGCGGTACCCGGCCTCGATGACCTCCTCGCCCACCGGCGGGAACATCGCCACGTACTTCCAGACGGCCGAGCCCGTGAAGCCCACCACCGTGGACACGCCGAGCCTGGCGGCGGCGCGGGCGGTGTCCTTCATCTCCTCGGCGGCCCGCTGACGCACGCCCTCGGGCTCGCCGTCGCCCCACACCCGCGCGGGCAGGATGTCGCGGTGACGGTGGTCGATCGGGTCGTCGCAGACGGCCTGGCCCAGCAGGTGGTTGGAGATCGCCCACAGGCCCAGCCCGTGGCGTTTGAGCGTGTCCAGCCGGTCGCGCACGTAGTCGTCGTCCACGGCGGCCCGGGTGACGTCGAGGTGGTCGCCCCAGCAGGCGACCTCCAGGCCGTCGTAGCCCCACGAGGCGGCCAGGGAGCACACCTCCTCGAAGGGCAGGTCGGCCCACTGCCCGGTGAACAGGGTGACTGGTCGCGGCATGTTCGTCTCCTCCTGGAGTAGGGGGTTTCGTGGTCAGTGGTCGTGTCCGTCGCCGGGGCCCTCCCCGGCGCCCTCCGGCCCCGCGTCCTCCTCGGCGCCGTCGGGTGCGAGGGCCCCGCTGTCGGGGGCGGCGGGCAGGTACAGGTGGACGTGGCCGTGCCCTGCGTCCACGCTCACCGCGTCCAGGTGCGTGGCCGCCACCGACCACGACACGACCGCCTCGTCGCGCAGTTCCATCGCGATGTGCAGGACGTCCATGCGCAGGTCCTCGTCCTCGACCAGGGCGGCCTTGGCGTAGGTGTCGACCGACATGGACAGCAGCCGGACGGAGGACACCAGGCCCGCGTGCGCGGTCCGTTGGGCGCCTCCGGACTCGGGAACCTCGCCGAAGTGCACCGAGGCGGCCTGCACCTCGGTGCGCCAGGAGTTGACCACCGAGGCCTCGGTCAATTCCAGGGGCGGGTGTGATCCGTCGGTGGGCAGGAACTTCTCCATGTCCTCCACCACGGGGACGAGTCCCTCGTGGGCCGTGCGGGTGTGGGTGAGCAGCGAGCCGACCTGTTCGGCGTCGGGGCGGTCCGCGGAGGCCTGCGGCGCGGCGGAGGCGCCGTTCGCGCCGTCACCGCCGAGGAACACGGCGGAGGCGACGGCGGCACCGGCCACCGTGAACGACACCCCGGTCAGCCACCAGGTGGCGGGGGTGTCCGCCACCGGGTCCGGGAACTCGGTTCCGGCGGGGGAGGGGGTCTTGTGAGCGGGCATGGTGACGTCTCCTCGTGGGGATGGAGCCGCCCTACCTCAGTCAGCGCTTTCCGGCGAGCGCGGCACCGAGCGGGGGTGGTGGACGTTTCCTCCTGGCCCGGGGGCACCGGCGGCCGCGGTGCGGACACGGCGGTCGGCTCCCGTCCCCCGTGGGGCCCGGGCGCGCCCGCAGGCGCGGACCGCGGACCCCGAGGAGCGCTGCCTACCTGCACGGCGGCTCCTCTCGTCGGCTCAGGGCGCGAAGGAAGGCCAGGCCGTCGACGGCGATCGCGTCCTGGGTCGCCGCCAACGGTCGCCAGACGGAGGCCGCCGTGGCGATGCTGGCATTGTCCGCCGTGAACGACTCGATCACCAGGGGGCCTGTGTACCCCACATCGTCGAGCGCGCCGAGGATCGCGCTCCAGTCCAGGTGGTCGGCCCCGGGGGCGCCGCGGTCGTTCGCGCACACCTGCACGTGCGCCACCCTGCCCGTGGCGCGCCGCAGGGCCGCCGCCACGTCCCGCTCCTCGATGTTCATGTGGTAGACGTCCAGGGCCAGCCCGCAGTGCTCCGCGGGCAGGTCGGCCAGCATCTCCAGCCCCTGGTCCACCGTGTTGAGCACGCTCGTCTCGTAACGGTTGAGCGGCTCCACCGCCAGCCGGACCCCCGCGGCCGAGCAGTGCCCGACCACGGGGGCCAGCGCCTCGGTCAGCTCCGCGCCGATCCCCGCCCGCTCACGCGGGGACATCCGCCACGTGCGGCCGACCGAGGAGTAGGCCGGACCGGCGGCGACGGGGGAGCCCACCGCCGCGGCCGCGTCCACGACCCGCCTGAGGTAGTCCTGCGTGGCCGAGCGGGTGGCCGCGTCGGTCGCGACCAGTTCCCGGCCCGGCCCCATGACCAGCACGACGCTGGCCGCCAGGCCCAGCCCGTCCAGCAGGGCCCGGGCGCGCCGGGGGTCCCAGTCGCCCGCGTTCTCCACGGGGAGTTCGATCACGTCGAACCCCCACTCCGCCACGCGGGGCGCGATCCGCTCCAGCGCGGCGTCGGTCAGCGGCGACGTCCACACCCAGGTGTTGACCCCCAGCGCCCTCATCTACCGGTCCGTCCAGGCCTCGGGGAAGCCGGGCAGGTCCTCGCCGCCGAACTTCGCGTAGTGCAGGGACGGCATCTCCGCGTTGCGCTCCAGGTACTCGTCCAGCTCGTCCTGGCGGATCGGCGCCTGGGGCAGGATCCACTCCGAGGGCACCTCCTCGCCGGCGAGGATCATGCCGGCGGCCAGGACCGGGGTCCGCCACTGGAAGTTGGAGTAGACGGGCGCGATCGCGGTGAGGTCCTCCTCCTGCCACTTGCGCATGAAGCTCAGCTCGTCCTCCCCGGAGATCACCGGGTAGGGCTGGCCCGCGTCCTCGAAGGCCTCCAGGGCGGCCACGGCGCCGTCCCCGGCGTCCATCCAGATGCCGTCGACCTCGCCGCGCTGGAGGTGCTGGGAGACCAGGTCCTTGATCATGGCGCCGTCGCCCTCGGTGAACTCGTGGCCGAGCACCTCCAGCTCGCTGTCGGCGAAGATCTCCTGCGCCGCCGCCCAGCGGTGTTCGAGCACGTCCACGCCGGGCAGGATGCGCAGCGCCAGCACGGTCGAGCCGGGCTCCAGCTCCTCGACCAGGAACTCGGCCGCGTCCGCGCCGTAGGCGTAGCCGCCGATCGGGTGGATGAACGTGACCATGCAGTCGCTGTTCACGCCGCGGTCGAAGACCACGACCGGGACGCCGCTCTCACAGGCGGTCTCCACCGCCGGGGTCAGGGTCGCGGTGGTGGAGGGGGAGATGATGATGACGTCGCAGTCCCCGGAGTCCACGAAGGCCTGGATGTCGGAGATCTGCTGGTTGTCGTCGTCAGCGGCGTCCGACACCCGGAACTCGCCGATGCGCCCCTCCTCCTGGAGAGCCTCCACCTGCTGCTCCATGGTGATGAAGCCGGTGACGCGCCAGGGGTTGGACACCGAGGCGTTGGAGAGGCACAGCGTCGCGTCCTCGGGCGCGTCGTGCGCGAACTCCGAGGTGTCGATCCACTCGGGCTCGATCGCCTGGAGCCAGGGCTCGTCCTCGGGGCCCTCCGGGGTGATCTCGCGCTGTGCGAGCTGCGCCTCGAACTCGGCCTCGTCGAACCACTCACCGTCGGGGGTGAGTTCGGCGCCCGCCTCCTCGGGGGCGTCGGTGGGGGCGTCCGTCGTACACGCCGTGAGCGTCAGGGTCAGGCCGGCGGCGCCGGCGAGCAGCACGCGGGGGACGCGCATGGTTACCTCCTGGAAGTGCCGAGCGGCCGCTCGGTCGGATGGTCCGGTCGCCGTCGCAGGCGCTCCGGCAGTCGAAGGTCGCCCCGGCGGGCGGCGTAGGCCACCGCGGCGATGATGATGAGCCCCTGCACCGTGGGCTGGAGCGTCGAGGGCAGGTACAGCTGGTTGAACAGCGTGAACAGGGCCTCCACGGTCAGGGCGCCCAGGACGGCGGCGACCACGGTGCCGCGCCCGCCGCCCAGCACCACCCCGCCCAGGACCACGGCGGTGATCGCGGTGAACTCCAGCCCGTCGCCGACCTGCGCGGTGACCCCGGCGTAGCCGCCGATGAGGACGGCGGCGACGGTGGCCATGAGGGAGGAGCCGACGAACGCCATCGTGCGCACCCGCCACACCCGCACCCCCGAGAAAGCGGCGGCGACGTCGTTGTCGCCCGTCGCCACGAGGGAGCGGCCGTAGGGCGAGCGCATGAGCACCACCGCGCCCGCCGCCAGCGCCAGGGCGATGAGCAGCGCCCACGGGATCTCGCCGAGGACGGGCACGCCCTCGATCCCCTGACGCCCGAACACGCGGAAGGACTCCGTCAGCGCTCCGGTGGGCGCCCCGCCGGTCCAGTAGCGCACCGCGCCGAACAGGATGAGCATCGTGCCGAGCGTGGTGATGATCGACGGCACCCGCAGCAGCGTGGTCACCAGACCGTTCACCAGGCCCACGACCAGGCCGAAGGCCAGCATGAGGCCGATCACCGGCCAGGTCATCGCCTCGTCGCCGTCGATGAGGCGGGCCGCGATCACCACCTGCGCGCCCACCAGGGACCCGACCGACAGGTCGAACTCCCCGGAGACGATCACCAGGTACTGGCCGATGGCCAGGATCACCAGCGGCGCGGCCTTCTTGGCGAAGGCCATCAGCGGCGGCCCCTCGAAGAAGGAGGGGTTCTGGGTGGCGATCACCACGAAGATCAGCGCCAGCAGCAGCGCGACGGTCGCCGTGCCGCCCCGGCCCAGCGCGGCCAGCGCCGCCAGCGGGCCCGGACCGCGCGACTCGGACCCGCGCGCGTCCTGGGTGGGGGTCGGGGTCATCGGCGGCCTCCGAGGGGTTGCGGTGCGGACCCCGTCCCGGGGTCCGGATCGGGGGCGGTCCCGGTGCCCGGGTCGGGCCGCGGTACGGGGGAGGACGGCGGAGCGCCGCCGGAGGGGAAACGCGTCCGCACGGCGGAGCGCCCGCCGCGGGCGTAGACGGCCACGGCCGCGATGACGATGACGCCGCGCAGCACGTCCTTGACGAACGGGTCGACCGCCAGCACGTTGAACACGGTGTCGAGCGTGGCGAGGATGAGCACCCCCGCCACGGTCCCGGCCACGCCGCCGCGCCCGCCGAGCAGGTAGGTCCCGCCCAGCACCACGGCCGCGATGGCCTCCAGTTCGTAGCCCCCGGAGTAGACGGTGGCGCTGCCGGTGCCGAACCGGGCGGCCAGCAGCAGACCGGCCACACCGGCGGTGACCGAGCACAGCACGTGCGCGGTGACCGTGGGCACCCCGGAGCGGACCCCGGAGAGCCGGGCCACGTCGGCGTCGCCGCCGACGGCGTAGATGTGGTAGCCCATCCGGGTGCGGCTCAGGAACAGCACCGCCGCCACCGCCACGCCCAGCATGACCAGGGTGGAGACGGGCAGCACGCCGATCCGGGTGTAGCCGAAGGCCTGGAAGGCGGGGGGCACCGCCCCGGCCGGGCCCTGGAAGTTCGTGTCCAGGTAGCCCTTGATCACCAGCCCCATGCCCAGGGTGGCGATGAAGGGGTTGACCCGCAGCCCCGTGACCACCAGCCCGTTGACCAGGCCGATCAGCGCGGCCAGAGCGAGGGCGGCGGCCACGCCGAGCACGATCCGGGAGGGGTCGCCCGCCATGGTGGTGGCCGCGACCACGGTGGACAGGGCGGCCACGTAGCCGACCGACAGGTCCAGGGAGCGGCACAGGATGACGAGGGTCATCCCGATGGCCAGGAAGCCCAGCAGGCTGCTGCGGGTGAGCAGGTCGACGGTGTTGGCGGTGGTGAACAGGTTGCCGCCCCGGGCGGCCACGAAGGCCGCGCTGACCGCGAGCAGCAGCACCAGGGCCAGGTAGACCAGCCCGGTGGTGCCCGTACGGGCGCGCAGGCTCCGGAAGGGGGAGGTCGGTGGGCGTGTCACGGGGCGGCCTCCTCGTGCCGTGCGGGGGAGCCGCCGTTGCCGGTTCCGGGGGACGGGGCGCCGGGGGAGGCGTGGTCGGCCGACGCGCGGGTGCGGTGGGCGCCCGTTCCGCCCTCCTCGGGGACCGGTGCGGCGGCCCCGCCCGGGTGCGGCGACCCGGTGGCCATCGCCATGACCGCCTCCTCAGCGGCCCCGCCGGGCAGCTCGCCCGCCACCCGGCCGTCCCTCAGGACGACCAGCCGGTCGGACATGCCGATCAGCTCGGGCAGCTCGGAGGAGATGAGCACGATCGCCACACCGGCCGCGGCCAGCTCGCGCATGAGCCGGTAGACGGCCTGCTTGGCGCCCACGTCGATGCCGCGCGTGGGCTCGTCGAGCACCATCACGCCGGGTTCGGCGGCCAGCCACTTGGCCAGCACGACCTTCTGCTGGTTGCCGCCGGACAGGTACCGGACCTCCTGGTCCTGGCCGCCGCGCGCCACCAGCTCCAGGGAGGAGAGGATGCCGGGCAGCCGCCGGGCCCCGCGCGCCGAGCCCAGGGGCCAGACCGCGTCCAGGACCAGGCGTCCGTTGGCCGCCACCGACTGGTTCAGCGCCAGTCCCTGCGCCTTGCGGTCCTCCGTGACCAGCACCAGGCCCGCGCGCACCGCCGTGCGCGGCGAGCGGGGGTCCACCCGCCGCCCGTCCACGCGGACCTCGCCCCGGGTGAAGCGATCGACGCCGAAGAGGGCGTGGGCCACCTCGGTGCGCCCGCTGCCCTGGAGCCCGCCCAGGCCCAGGATCTCGCCGCCGCGCACCTCGAATCCGATCCCGTCCAGCTGGGTGTTGCCGCCTCCGGTGACCGACAGCCGCACCCGTCCCACGTGCTCGCCGTTCGGCTCCAGGGGCTCGGGGAAGACCGCCGAGACCGGGCGCCCGACCATCTTGCGGACCAGCTCGGCCGGACCGATCTCACCGGCGGGGACGGTGTCCACGAGGTGGCCGTCCTTGAGCACGGTGATGGTGTCGGCCAGGTCGAAGATCTCCCGCATGCGGTGCGACACGTACAGCACCGCCACGCCGCGTTCGCGCAGGCGGCCGATGATCCGGTAGAGGACCTCCACCTCGTGGTCGGCCAGCGCGGCGGTCGGCTCGTCCATGGAGATGATGCGCGCGTCGTGCGAGAGCGCCTTGACGATCTCCACGATCTGCTGCCCGGCCACCGACAGCGACCGCACCCGGGCCCGGGGGTCGATGCCCTCCAGACCGAGTTCGGCGAGCAGTTCGGCGGTGGCCCGCTCCATGGCCCGGCCGTCCACCAGGCCGCGGCGGCGGATCTCACGGCCGAGGAAGACGTTCTCGGCGACGGTGCGGTCGGGCAGGAGGTTGAACTCCTGGAAGACCGTGGTCACGCCCGCGCGCTGGGCCTGGACGGGGTGCTCGAAGGAGACGGCGCCGCCCTCCAGCTCGACCGTGCCCCCGTCCGCCCGGTGCACACCGGCCAGCACCTTCATCAGGGTGGACTTGCCCGCCCCGTTCTCACCGACCAGGGCGTGCAGCTCGCCGGGGTGGAGTTCCAGGTCGATCCCGTGCAGGACGCGCACGCCCAGGAAGGACTTGGTGATGCCGATCATGCGGAGCAGGGGCGGGCCGCTCATGCCCCGTCCACCTCCGGCACGTCGACCCAGCGGCGCTCCCGAGCGGAGGTCAGGACGGCCTCGGCCAGCACGGCGGCGCGCAGGCCGTCGGCGAACACCGGCAGGCCCTCGGGGGCCCGCCCGGCGATGGCGGCCCCGGTGTCGGCCACGAGCGCGTTGAAGCAGTCCTGGTAGCCCTGCGGGTGGCCGACGGGGGTCGTGGACAGGCGCGCGGCGTCGGCGCTCAGCTCCGGGTCGTCGCGGCTGATGGTGCAGGTGCGGCCCCGGCCGCCCGCCCAGAGGGTCTCGGGCCGCTCCTGGTCGAACAGCAGGGTGCCCTCGGTGCCGGAGACCTCCAGCACGAGCCGGTTCTTGCGGCCGGGGGAGACCTGGCTGATGACGGCGCTGCCGACCACGCCCCCCGCGGTGGAGAACTGGAAGGCCACCAGGTCCTCGGTGGCCACCGACCGCCCGGCGCGGGTGTCGTTGACCCGTGAGGTCTGGGCGCTGACCGAGGTGATGCGGTCGCCGGTGACGAACTCCAGCATGTCGCACCAGTGCGAGCCGATGTCCCCGAACGCGCGGGTGGGGCCGCCCAGTTCGGGGTCCACCCGCCAGTTGTCCTCGTCGGGGTACAGGAGCCAGTCCTGGAGGTAGCCGCCGTGGGCGAGGCTGACGCGGCCGATGGAGCCCGAGGCCACGCGGGCGCGCGCCTCGCGGGCCATGGGGTGGAAGCGGTAGGCGAAGGGGACGACGGCGATCCGGTCGGCCTCCTCCGCGGCCCGGACCAGCTCGCGGGCGGTGTCGGCGTCGGTGGCCAGGGGTTTCTCGCACACGACGTGCTTGCCCGCGGCCAGGGCGGCCAGGCTCAGCGGCGCGTGCAGGTGGTTGGGCGTGCACACGTGGACCACGTCCACGTCGTCGCTGCGGATGAGTTCGAGGGCGTCGGCGTGGGCCCGGGCGACGCCGTGCGCGGTGCGGAACTGCTCGGCCTTGCCGTGGGAGGAGCCCGCGACCCCGACGACCTCGCCTCCCGCGGCGCGGACTGCGTGGGAATGGACCCGTCCCATGAAGCCGGTGCCGATCACCGCGGCGCGGTAGGCGTTGGGGGCGGCCGACCCCGGGTCGGCCGCCTCACCCAGGCTTGTGACCTTACTCACTGACATGCACCGAACGGTACGCCGGACTTCTGTCGATCGTCAAGCAAAAGTCGTAGGATCTATCTGCAATAGACGGATGACGGACAGTCAATAGATCCTGTGCTTCACTGTTCGCATGACGGAAGACGCGCTGACCCACACGGAGGGACGACCCGGTACGGCCGTCGCTCCGACCGCCGCACCCGGTGCGGGCACCCTGCTCCGACTCCTGCGCGACGGCCGACCGCGCACCCGCTCGGAGCTGGCCTCGGTCACCGGTCTGGCCCGCTCGACCGTCACCCAGCGCGTGGACGCCCTGCTCGCCAGCGGGCTCATCGGACCCGCCGGCGAGGCCGTCTCCACCGGGGGCAGGCCGCCCACGACCTTCTCGTTCCAGCCGGACGCCCGCGTGGTCCTGGCCGCCGACCTGGGAGCCACCCACGCCCGCCTCGCCCTCACCGACATGTCGGGGACCGTGCTCGCCGAGGAGCGCGCGGACCTGGACATCGCCCTGGGCCCCGAGCACGTCCTGGACTGGGTCGTGGAGCGGGGCCGGAGGCTGCTGGAGGGCGCAGAGCGGCGCGTGGACGAACTGCTCGGCCTGGGCATCGGCCTGCCCGGCCCCGTCCAGCACACCACCGGGCGCGCGGTGAACCCGCCGATCATGCCGGGGTGGGACAACTTCGACGTGCCCGGCTACGTCCACGACCGGCTCGACGTGCCGGTCCTGGTGGACAACGACGTCAACATCATGGCGATCGGGGAGCACCACACGGCCTGGCCCGAGGCCAGCCACCTGATGTTCGTCAAGGTCGCCACGGGCATCGGCTGCGGCATCGTCAGCGAGGGCAGCGTCTACCGGGGCGCGCAGGGCGCGGCCGGGGACATGGGGCACATCCACGTCCCCAGCGGCGACGAGCGGCCCTGCCGCTGCGGCAACACCGGCTGCCTGGAGGCCGTGGCCAGCGGCGCCGCCCTGGCCGCCGCGCTCACCGCCGAGGGGGTGCCCGCGAGCGGCGCCCGCGCCGTGGTCGAACTGTCCCGCAACGGGTCGGTGCCCGCCCTGCGCGCGCTGCGCCAGGCGGGCCGCGACATCGGCGAGGTGCTCGCCGCGTCGGTCAACATGTTCAACCCGTCGGTCATCGTCATCGGCGGCGCGCTCGCCCTGGCCGGGGACCACCTGCTCGCCGGGGTACGGGAGATCATCTACCAGCGGTCGCTGCCGCTGGCCACCGAGCACCTGAGCATCGTCTCGTCCGTGGCGGGCGAGAGCGCGGGCGTGGTCGGCGCGGCGGTCATGGTGATCGAGCACTGCCTGAGCCCCGAGCACGCCGACGCGCTGATCAACGGCTGAGCCGGGCGGGCGCGGGCCCGGCGTCGGGAACGTCCCGGGGCGGCCACCGCGCCGGAACCGCCTCGGAACGCGGGACGCGGGGCGCTGGAGTACGGGCGCTGCGTCAGGTCGCGGACGCTCATCCGGGCCTTGTGCTCCGTCAGCGTGCGGACGCGCGTTCGGGGTCGAGGTGCTCCATCAGCTCGCGGTAGCGGCTCCAGGCGTCTGGTTCCACCCCGTCCCCGATCCGGTACCAGACCAGCGGGGCCATGGGCGGGCCGAAGGCGACGCCCGGCACCGGAGCGGCCAGCGCCCGTTCCCGTCCCGCCTCCAGGACCCCTTCCGGCCCCACGGCCAGCCCGACCGGGACGGACACGCCCGCCCACCGGGGCGCGTACGTCAGGTCGGCGCGTCCGAGGGCGCGGTGCACGGTCATGCTGCGCAGGCCGTCCCGCTCGGTCAGCTCGCGCACCAGGGGGTCGAGTGCGTCCAGGTCGGGCCTCTCACCCGGCCGGTACCCCACCGAGAACAGGATCCGCTCGCGTACCCCCGACGGCGTGCGCGACACCCGCAGGCTCCCGGCCAGGGGGCGCGCCCCCTCCTCCCGGACGCCTCCGGGCTGTCCAGCGAAGGCCAGCAGGGTCTCACCCGGGGAACGGCGCCGCGCCATGGCCGTGACCCGCTCGGTGTCCCACGCCCTGGTCAGGGGCTCGGAGACGCCCCACACCGCGGGCGGGCCCGCGGCCAGGTGCTCGGCGAGCAGTTCCAGGGTGGTGCCCAGGAGCAGGCCGTCGCCGACCGGGTGGTCGACCCTCAGGTCCACGTGCAGGTGAGTACCCGGTTCCTCGTCCGCCGACGCCCGGAAGGCCTGGTTGGGGCCGTCCTCCGCGTTCACGCCGGGGTTGGGCACGAAGCCGGTCTCCGCGTCCCACAGCAGCGGCAGACCGTTGAAGCCGTCGTAGTAGCGCCCGTCCGGGGCGCGGACGACCCACATGGCGCGGGGTCTGCTCAGGAACCAGCGCAGCGCGTGGGTGATGACGCTCGTGGACGGGGTGACCACCTGTAGGCCCCGCCCCCGGCGGCCGTGCTCGGCCAGCGCGTCCACGAACCAGCTGGACAGGGGGACCACCGGCCGGTCCTGGACCAGGACGGCGTTCGCCCCGGTCACGGTGCTCACCGCCGGGTGCTCGGTCGCTCCCAACAGGTGCGCGTCGTCCCGGGGCAGCCGCCGCTCCGGTTCCCACACCGCGCCGCCGTGCCGTTCGACCAGGCAGTGGGCGAACCGGCGTGCCGTCGCGGCCGTGTCGGTGTCCGTTAGTTCCGTTCCGCGGACCTCGACCCACAGCGGCTGCGCGGGCAGGTCGTCGGCGATCCCGTCGCCCAGGAGGCGGTCGGCCTCCGCCGACACCGTGAGCCGCTGCGCCGCCTGCATGGCGATCACGAGGCGGTCGGAGTCGTCGCGCAGCTGCACCACGGTGCCCTCGGCCACGAGCCGGACCCGCAGCTTGGGACCGGCGGCGACCAGCGCGTCCAGGAGGGAGCGGCGGCTGGGGCTCTCGGCGAGGAGGGCGACGACGTCGTGGCTCAACGGGGTTCCTTCGCGGGGGCGGGGGCGGGGGCGGGGGTCGGTGCGGTGGGGCGGGGCCGGGGCCTGGTCGCTCAGATGGGGAACTCCCCGTGCCAGCTGCGCTGGAGGATGTGCTTGGGCAGGTAGTCCGAGCTGAGGTCGGGGTCGAAGTCCGGGACGAGCTGGTTCATGTCGTAGGCCAGGCAGGCGATGCCGAGCAGAAACAGCGGGACCGCGCCCATGACGTCCTTGGTGCGCTCCTCGTCGGCGGTGTAGTAGTCGTGGAAGAGCTGGATTCCCTGCGCCATGGCCTCGTCGAACTTGGCGGTGTCGTGTTCGGCGAGCCGGTACAGGGCGTTCATCGGTGGGAAGACGAACGTGTTCAGGTTCTCGGCGCTGCTGATCTCGGCGTGGTCGGGGTCGGAGAGCCGCATGGCCTCGTAGAGGTTGTCGCCGAGTTCGGGCCGGTTGAGGATGAAGTCCTGGAGGGCGGCGACCCAGGGGTAGATGTAGTCGTCGTAGCCGCCGCCGTCCCGTTCTCCGGCTTCCTTGAGGAAGGAGACGGGGATCTGGCACAGGGAGCGGACGCGGGCCTCGTCGCGGCAGGTGATGGCGAGGAAGAACGCGTCGATCCAGGTTCCGGCACCACTGGTGTGGCGAGGGGGGATGGCGTCCAGGGTGCGGATCTTGTGGTTGATGAGGCGTTCGACCGTGGTGTCCGGGGGCGCGGTGGACATGGCGAAGACGGCTTCTGAGACCTGCATCCAGGTGGTCCAGGCCTCCCAGGTGACCAGTTCGGAGGCGTCCGGATCCATGGCGAGGGTGACCCTGGCACCGAGCGCCAAGCTGTCCAGAGACATGCCTGCGGTGAACGGCGCCTTCACCATGCCAGCGATCTCTGTTTCACGCTTCTTTTCGATCTTTGCCAGGTAACGCTTGTATCCGGGCATGCTTGCGTCATGTCGACGAGGAGGTGATGTCATTATTCCTTGTCTTCCTCGATTTTTGATTCTTCACCTTCGGAGATGTCGAACAGGCCGAAGGTGACGCCACCGTGCTCTCCTGAATCCGTAGTGATTCCCTTGATCTCAGTATAGTATAGTTTCCCGTCTCGCAGGGCTTGTTTCATCTGATCTGCGAGGTCTTCTTCGTTGATAACCCCCTTTTCTTTGAGCTCTTTTTCATCTCTAGTGTCCTCTAGTCCGCGATATTCCATATCAGCGAATGTTGCCCTGAGGTACTCATATACTCCTTGTGAGATGCGTCTCTCGTTTGCGCCGGAGCCAACTTTTCTATCCCCCAGCCTGGTCTTCTCATCACCCTTTGCCTCGACAATGACGAAGCCGCCGTCGCTGGTTCGGTAGATCTGGTCAAATTGGTAATTTCCGCTACCGGGGGCCGTGTCAACTTTGTCTAGGAGGTTTCCTCCCTCAATCCTGGGCAGAGTCATTTTGCCGTGAACTACTTTCTTGCCTCCATGCCTTTTGATGGTGTCATAGATCCTTTTTCCATTGAAGATCTCCTTGATGTAAGACTTGGCGGTCTCCTCTCCGTAGGTTTCGCTTGCCCTTCCCATCTCGTCATGTGCGGTCGACTTCTTTGCTTTCGCCTCCGTGACATGAGGATGGTTTTTGTCTTTCTTGTGGGCCTTTTCCTCTTTTTCGAAATCTTGCGTGCGCTTTTTCAGGTCTGTGATTTTCTGAAGCCGCTCCCGTGCCAGGTGATCGAGGTTGCCGTTTTCCGCATGGTTTTCGCGTCGCGGGAAAACGAAACGTTTCTCGGGGAACAGGTAGTCGGGCGGTGCTGCGGGGGGAAGTTTGTCTTTGGCGACCCATCGCCGCAGTGATTCAGACCATTGGATCTGGGGAACGCCCCACTTGCCGATCGTTGCTTTCTCGCTCCACCGGTGATTATTCTTCTCGTTGTAGTAGATCCGGAAGAGGCCTTTTTCCCGGTTGATGAGATCTATGAAGTCCTGCACGAACTGCTTGCCGGAGGACCACACCCGGCCCTTGAGGTACTTCTGAGCGGCGGCGAACCTCTCCTGGTTGGACATCCTGCTGTTGGTCACCGGGTTCTGGGGGCCTGTGCCGCCGGACCCGCTCCGGCCGCTCTGACTTCCGGAGCCACCGGTACCTCCGCTCGGGCCGCCGGAGGACCCAGGGACGCCAGCACGCGTCGGCGTGACCACGGCCGGGACGGCATCGACGGCGTCGGTCCGGTCGGATCCGTCGCGGCCGGAGGGGCCGTCGCCCCGAAGAGGCGTGTCGACGCCGGAGCCGCCGTCGCCGTCCGACACGGAGTCGGCCCTGTCGACGGCGACCGGACGACGGGTCTCCATGTCGGTGCCGCGGTCGTGCCGGAACCCGGAGTCGGAGCCGCTCCGCGCGTCGGGTGCACCGATCCGTGAGGCGTCGACCCGGTGGCCGCTGCTGTCCCCCAGGTCCACGTGCTGGACCCGGCTGTGCGGAATCGGCTTCTGCGCGCTCGCGGTGTCGGTGTGGGGACGCGGTGCCGTCGTCGCGTACTCCCTGTCGGCCTCGGGCTCGTCACGGCCGCCGTGTCCGTCCCGTCCGTCGCCGGGGCCTCCCTCCCAGCGCACGTGGGGGTAGTCGCTCGCCACCGCACGCATGTCGGAGAACGCGGCGTTCGCGCGGCCGTCCAGCCCGTACCTCTCCGCGACCTGGGAGTCCTTCAGGGGAGAGGAGTCCGGGTCCACGGTGGCGCGGTCACCCTCGTACAGGGCGGTCTCGGCGCGTTGGTTGACCCGGAAGTCCGCGTGGTCCTCAGCCGTGAACATGCTGTTGACCTGTCGCAGCAGCCTGTCGCTCTCTCTGAGCTGCTCGGCGGTCGGGTCCTGGGAACCGCTCTCGGTCGGCGAGGGCCGGTGGGAGGTGTCCGAGGTGTCCTGAAGCGCTGGTTCGGGAGAGCTGACGCGGTCGTTCCCGTCGCCCTCCTCAAGGAGGCCCTGTTCATCGTCCGCCCTGGCACGGTCGGTTTCGGGTTCGGACCCGGCGGTTCTCTCGTTCCTCTCGTCCGCCTCGCTCTCCCGGTCCGCGACCGGTTGTGCGGCGGGCCTCCTCGGCTGGGAGGGGTCACCGTCGCCCTGGACGGGCGCGGACCGCGACGGAGGGGAGCCGTCCGCGTGCGAGCCGTCGGCGGGGTCGTTCGTGATCGTCTGCAAGCGGTTGAGGGATCCCCTCAGGTCACCCAGCTGCTGTGGACTGAGTCCGTCGGGGTCGAAGGCACCGGTGTCGATCCGCACGACGGGGGCACCGCTGCCGCCGAAGGTGGGGATATTGGCGGGCAGGTCCACGTCGACGTCCGTCGAGCCGCCGGATCCGCCGTCACCGCCGCGACCGCCCATGCCGTCCACGATGGCCATGCCGCGCCAGGCCATCAGCGGGACGCCGACCGCCGCTCCCACACCGGTGGCCGACAGCGCGGCGCCGAGGGCGGTGACGCCGATGTTGAGCACGGCGGTGCCGATCACGTAGCCGGGCCGCTCGCCCCACTCCTCCCAGGGCACCACCGAGTGGGCCAGGTCCTTCCACGCCGAGCCGACGGTGTCCCAGCCCGACCAGCCGTAGCTGTCGGACTCGGCGTCGTACATGCCCACCAGCGAGGCCACGGACTGGATGTTGCTCTCGTGGTACTCGTACAGGGCGTCGCCCCAGGACATGTTGAACCAGCCCTCGGAGCTGTGCATGCCCAGCATCGCGCCGGTTCCCTCGACCGCCCCGACCCCGAAGTCCCAGACCGCGTCCCAGCCGTCGACCAGCCAGCTCTCGTCGGTGACGGCCCCGCCCATGTCCCACTCGGTGGCCAGGTCCGACAGGTCCTCCTCGTAGCCGTGGTAGAACACGTCGGGATCGAGGGCGCCGTCCCCGGAGGGCGTCCTCTCGAACGGGGTGCGGTCCGGGACGAACCGGTTGATGGCGTTGGCGCAGGCGAGTTCGGCGTCCGCGTAGTCCTCGATGATGCGGGTTCCCTCGTCGATGAGGCGCTTGTTCTCCGCCACGTCGGGGTTCTCGCCGATCCCGAAGAAACCTGCCACGCCCTCGGCCTTGCGCCAGTCCTCGCCCTTCGCGTCGATGCGGGCCCGGAACTCGAAGGCCTCGGCGCTCAGACCGGACCAGCGGGACTTGATGTCGCGCAGGTCGGCGGCGAAGGCCTCCAGCGCGCTCGCGGCGTGGCCGAGGTCGGTCGAGACCGTGTCTCCGTCAGCGGCCACCGGTTCGAGCACGGAGTAGAGGTGTTCGGCCTCGGGGGCCTTGTAGTGGGAACTCAGTCCGCTCCAGGTGGACGTGATGTCGTTCCCGGTGTCGCCGACCGACTCGCCCGCGCCGCGCAGGTCGGAGGCCAGGGTCTCGATGTAGTCGGGGGAGGGGGTGGGGACGGGGAAGGTCGCGGGGCTGACCTTGTCCTCACCGTCGGTGAGCATTCCGGTCTGCTCACCGACGGACAGCGGCGCGCTCGGGGGAGTGTCGGGAGGAAGCACGTGGCAGGACTCCGGGGGAGAGGCGGCAGGGGGAGGCTGAGGTGAGGGGCGGTCGGGTCAGACGAGTTCGGCGTTCCCGCCCGGGGCGGGCGGAGGGGGCGGGTCGGGGACCACACCGGCGTTGCGCTGCGCCTCCAGCGCCATCTCCTCGTTGCCCGTGACGTAGGCGGTGGTCGCCTCGCTGGTCTGCGTGACGGCGTTGCCGGTCAGGGAGAGCATGTCGCCCATGAGTCCGAAGTAGTGCTCGGCGAACTCGCCCAGGGCGACGCCGATGGGTGCGCTGTTGATGTGGGTGCTGAGGGTGGTGACGCGTTCCTCGATCGTGGTCATGTCGCCGAACAGGCCCTCGGACCCGCCCTCCTCGCCGAGGTGGGAGAGGGTGTTGACGAGCACGGTGCCGATCTCCGGGGGATTGATGTCCCAGGCGGTCACGGGGATTCCTCCTGCCGCTGTTCACGGGGTTTCTCGGGGGTGGGACGGGAGCGGAACGCCTCGGGGCGGAAGGACCCGGGCCTGGCGTCGGGGCCGGAGCCGACGAGGGGCTCGGACCCGGCCCGGGCCGCCTCGACGGTGTGGAGCATGCGGTTCAGGGCCGAGCGGACCCGGGTGAGGTCGGTGCGGGCGCGCAGGCGCATGTACTCCGAGGACCGCTGGATCCTGAGCCCGGGGTGCGGTGACGGTCGCTCCGCCCGGTCGGGAACCTCCTCCGGAACCGGCGTTCGCGGCGGGGGTGCCTCCCCGTCCTGGTCAAGGTGCACGATGTCGAACTTCACCGGTCGTTCTCTCCTCCCCTGCCCTCTCCGCCGCCCCGCTCGGAGGCACTCACCATGCGGTGTGTACCGACGTGCGGAATGTAGGCAATGGTTCCATTGTGGGGCGTTCCACCGACATCCGCCGGGGCGGGTGCGGACGCCGTCGGGCCGGGGATCGCCACCCGCCACGGAGGTGAGACCAGGTCGGGAGCAGTGCGGGTGGAGAGCGGACGTTCCCGAACCATCCGGATACGTGCGGTGTGCCATCCGGACCTGGCCGGATGCGGCCAGATCCGACGCACCCGATCCCTGCCCCGCTCCCGGCCGGGGACCACGGCCGTCCCACGCGGCAGGCGGTGCGCGGTGCGCGGCGGGCGGCGTACGGGCCCCGGGCCCAGTGTCGGGAACATCCCGGGGCGGCCACCGCGCCGGAACCGCGGACGCCACACGGGTGCCGCGGAAGGGAAGAAGCCCCCGAAAGGAAGAACGCGGGTCCGGTGCGTCCGAACACCCATCGGTTCGGCCGTGCGGCGGTCGGAAAAACGATTCCCGGGTGGAAACACCGGAACCCCTGGTGCCCCTCGTCATCCTTTTGCGGAAAAGGAGATCCGGCCGGTCCTGGAGGGCGGGGACGCGGCCGGATCTCCGCTTCGCGGCCCCGGAGGACGGCCGACGCGGGGCGGCTCGCCGCGGTCGTGCCGCGTACGGGCACCGACCGCTGGCCGACAGCGTCCTCCGGGGCCTTGGGGGAGTGGGGGAGAGCTGGGAAGCGGCAGAAGGGGCGGGGTTTTCGGGCTTCGAGGCGCGCGGGCGGGCGCGGCGCCTCCGGAGGGCGGTTTCGGCGGTTCCCCTTTTCTTTTTCCCCGCCTTTCCTGTGCTTTGTTTTTTCCCGCGCTTGCGCGCCTCGAAACGCCCGCCGCAGTTTTCGCCGATGGTTTCTTCGTGCGCCCCTGGTTCGCCCCGATGGGAATTGTTTTTCTTCTTTGCCAGAAAAGGGGAGGATGGCGAGTTATGCGGATCGGGTGACGTTTTCGGGTCGTCTGCGGTCATGTGCCCCGCTTGGCGGTGCTTCGTCGCGTCGGCTCCCGCCCCCTGCCGGGCGAGTCTCCACCCTCTACGGGGCGAGCCTCGCACCCCCCGCCGGACGGGCTTTCCGCCCCTGACGGGCACGCCTCCCGCCCGGGCCCCGGGCACGCGGAAGGGGGCGGAGCCGCTCGGCTCCGCCCCCTCGTGCGCCTCGGGTCAGGGGGCGCCGCTCTGGTTCCCGGGTTCACGGGTCACCCGGTCCGGTCGCTCGCCGGGGCCGTACGGCGGGCCGCCCCGACGGTGCGTCGGCCGCCCGGCGTACCAGTCATCCGGCGTACCGGTCATCCGGCGTACCGGTCACCCGGCGTACCGGTCACCCGGCGTACCGGTCACCCGGCGTACCGGTCACCCGGCGTACCGGTCACCCGGCGTACCGGTCACCCGGCGTACCGGTCACCCGGCGTACCGGTCACCCGGCGTGCTGGTCTCCCGGAGCCTGGCGGCCGTGCCGGTCCCGCCCGGCCTCCTCCGCCTCCGCGTCCATCTCCTGGGCGCGGACCTGCTTCCTGCGGTACTCGCCCTGCTTCACGTCGGGCAGGATGCCCTCGTGCCGCAAGGCGGGCTCCTCGCCCTGCACGGGCTCCCTGGGATCCACGGCCTGCGTCTCGTCCCTGGGTTCCGGCTCGGGTTCTCCGACCGGCCTCACGGTCGCCTCGTGCGTCGTGTACGCCGTCCGGGCGTCGCCCGGGGTCCGGCCGCTCAGCGTGGAGGCGCGCCCCACGCTCCGCAGCAGGGTGATGATCGCGATGCCCGTGACCAGGTTGATCACGGACGTGCTGACCTGGCTCGACGTGTCCACGGGCTCGCTGAACGGGGCGACGGCCGCGATCGCCGTGACCAGCCCCAGGATCCACCCGAAGAACTTCATCGCCCGCGGGGCGCTGAGCAGCAGCATGTGCATCAGCCCCGTGGCCAGCAGCGCCGCCACGGCGGCCATCAGCGCGTAGACCACCGTGCTCGCGTCGCCCAGTGCCCCCGCGTCCTCCGGTGCGAGCACCGGAACCCCGAACACCCCACGGAACACCAGGGCGCCCGCGAAGATCACCAGCGCCGCCACCACGGCGGTGGCCATCCCTCCGTACCACAGCCTCGTGGTGTTGACGGGTCGTTCGCTACCTATCTCGGTCATGCCAGTACCCCCAGATACTGTGCCTCTGGGCCGATCCCCTACCCCGCATGCACCCATGTACTACGGGTGACCGAGAAAACCCGCATCGTGCCTGGTCACGCGGGACGCCCTGGGGCGCCGCGAAAAACGGTCACGCCCTCCCCGGCGTGTCGGGCCCCTCCCCGGGCGCGTTCCGGCGTTGCTCCGCTCCGGTCCCGCGTACGTGGAACACTGGAGTACATGTCTCACTTCGCGCACGCCCGCGTCGACCTCGACGCGATCTCCCACAACGCGCGGGTGCTCCGCGAGTCCGCAGGGGGCACCCCGCTCATGGGTGTGGTCAAGGCCGACGGCTACGGGCACGGCATGCTCCCGGCAGCGCGCGCCCTGATCGCGGGCGGCGCGACCTGGCTGGGCACGGCCTTCATCGGCGAGGCCCTCCGACTGCGCCGCGCCGGACTGACCCTGCCCGTCCTGGCCTGGATCATCCCGCCCGGCGAGCCGGTCGCGGAGGCCGTCGAGGCCGACGTCGACCTCGGGGTGAGCGACCGCGCGGTACTGGACACCGTGATCGCCGAGGCCCGCCGCCTCGGCCGCACCGCCCGTGTGCAGCTCAAGGCCGACACCGGCCTCAACCGCGGCGGCGCGGGCCCCGCCGGCTGGGGCGCCCTGACCGAGGCCGCCGCCCGCGCCGAGGACGAGGGGCACCTGCGCGTCACCGGCGTGTGGTCGCACTTCGCCTGCGCCGACGAGCCGGGCCACCCCTCCGTCGCGCGCCAGCTCTCCCGCTTCCACGAGGCCCTGGAGACCGCGGACAAGGCCGGCCTGACCCCCGAGGTCCGGCACATCGCCAACTCGGCCGCGCTGCTCACCCTCCCCGAGGCCCGCTTCGACCTCGTCCGGGGCGGGATCGCCAGTTACGGCCTGTCCCCGATCCCCGGACTCACGGGGACCGGGCTGCGGCCCGCGATGACGCTGCGCTCCCGGCTCGCCCTCACCAAGCGCGTCCCCGAGGGCAGCGGCGTCTCCTACGGCCACCGTTACGTGACCGACAGGGAGACCACCCTGGCCCTGGTGCCGCTGGGCTACGCCGACGGGGTCCCCCGCGCCGCCACCAACCGGGGGCCCGTCCTCCTGGGCGGACGCCGCCGCGCCATCGCGGGAACAGTCTGCATGGACCAGTTCGTTGTGGATGTCGGCGACGACGCCGTGGAGGCCGGCGAGTACGCGGTGCTCTTCGGCGACCCCGGGGACCACCCGGACACCCCGACCGCCGAGGACTGGGCCCGGATCCTGGACACCATCCCGTACGAGATCGTCACCCGGGTGGGGCCCCGGGTCCCGCGCGAGTACGTCGGCGGGGAGGCCTGAGCGGAGGCGGGAGCCTGACCGGTCATCGCGATCCGGTCACAGATCTCCTCCATCCGGCCTAACCTGGGTGGAAGGGGGCGCGCTCCATCCGGCCCCGCCCGCACACGCCCTGACCCGGCGCGCCGCGATCCACCATCCACCCAGACCACGAGCAGCGAATCTGATGACAGACGCGACAGCAACCACTCCAGGTGCGGCCACCGTCCGCGAGGTCACCGCGGCCACCGACGACGCCATGCGCACCCTCGGCCGCGACCTCGCCGCCCTCGCCCGACCCGGCGACGTGCTGATCCTGTCCGGGCCGCTCGGCGCGGGGAAGACCACCCTCACCCAGGGCCTGGGCGAGGGCCTGGGCGTGCGCGGATCGGTCACCTCCCCGACCTTCGTCATCTCCCGGATCCACCCCTCCCTGACCGGAGGCCCCGACCTCGTCCACGTAGACGCCTACCGGCTCGGCGGGCCCGGCGAGATCGACGACATCGACCTGGACATGACCCTGCCCGACTCCGTCACCGTGGTGGAGTGGGGCGAGGGCGTGGCAGAGGGGCTCTCCGACGACCGGTTGGAGATCCGCATCGAACGCCACCCCGACGACACCCGCTCCGTCCACCTGCGCGCGGTCGGCGCCCGGTGGACCGGCGCCGACCTGCCCGGCACCGCCGCCGGGCCCCGATAGGCGGTCACCCGTGCTCCTCCTGGCCTTCGACACCGCCACCCCGGCGGTCACCGCCGCCATCGGCGAGACCGGCGCCGACGGTTCCTTCACGCTGCGCGCCAGCGCCGGTTCCGTGGACGCCCGCCGCCACGGCGAACTGCTCGGCCCCACGATCGCCCGGCTCACCGAGGAGGCCGGGATCGTCCTGGCCGACCTCGACCACATCGCCGTCGGCATCGGCCCCGGGCCCTACACCGGCCTGCGGGTCGGGCTGGCCACCGCGCACGCCCTGTCCGACGCCCTCGGCGTCCCCTGCCACGGCCTCACCACCCTGGACGCGCTGGCCTTCGCCACCGGCCGGACCGAACCCTTCGTCGCGATGACCGACGCCCGCCGCAAGGAGGTGTTCTGGGCCCGCTACGACGACCGGCTCACCCGCGTGGGCGAGGTGCGCGTCGACCGCCCCGCCGAGGTGGACACCGGCGGGCTCGCGCTGGTCGGCGACGGCGCCCGCATGTACGCCGACGTGCTCGGCGCCGGTTCGGCCGCACCGGACCCGCTGCACCCGGACGCCGCAGCCATGGCGGAGCTGGCCCTGCTGCGCCTGGGCCGCGGTGAGGAGCTGCCCGCGCCCAACCCCCTCTACCTGCGCCGCCCGGACGCGGTGGAGCCCGGTGCCCCGAAGAAGGTGCGCCAGTGGGTGAAGTGACCCCGCCGCCGGGCCTGACCGGCGTGAGCCTGCGCGCGATGACCCCCGACGACGTCGCGGCCGTCATGGACCTCGAACACGCCCTGTTCCCCCTCGACGCCTGGAGCGAGGGCATGCTCAGGGACGAGCTGGCCGAGCCCACGCGCCACTACCTGGTCGCGGTGTCCGGGGACGCCGTCGTCGGCTACGCGGGGCTGCGCGCCGTCCCGCCCGAGGGCGACGTGCAGACCATGGCCGTCTCCGAGCAGGTCTGGGGCCGGGGCGTGGGCAGCGCGCTGCTCACCGAACTCCTCACCGAGGCGGCGCGGCGCGGCGTCACCCACGTGTTCCTGGAGGTGCGCTCGGACAACCCGCGCGCGCAGAGGCTCTACGGCCGGTTCGGCTTCGTGCAGATCGGTGTGCGGCGCGGCTACTACAACGGGGCGGACGCGCTCGTCATGCGGCGCGTCGCCGAGGAGGGGAACCATGAGTGACCTGCCGCTGGTCATGGGGATCGAGACGTCCTGCGACGAGACCGGCGTGGCCCTGGTGCGCGGCTGCGAGCTGCTCGGCGACGCCGTGGCCTCCAGCGTGGACCAGCACGTCCGGTTCGGCGGCGTGGTGCCCGAGGTGGCCAGCCGCGCGCACCTGGAGGCGATGACCCCGACCGTGCACCGGGCGCTGGACCAGGCCGGGGCCAAGCTGTCGGACGTGGACGCCGTCGCCGTCACCGCGGGCCCGGGCCTGGCGGGCGCCCTGCTCGTGGGCGTGTCCGCCGCCAAGGCGTACGCGATGGCCCTGGGCAAGCCGCTCTACGGCGTGAACCACCTGGTGGGCCACGTGGCCGTGGACCAGTTGGAGCACGGCCCGCTGCCCAAGCCCTCGATCGCCCTTCTGGTGTCGGGCGGCCACACCTCGCTGCTGCTGGTCAATGACCTGGCCACCGAGGTGGTCTCGCTCGGCGACACCGTGGACGACGCCGCCGGCGAGGCCTACGACAAGGTGGCCCGCCTGCTCGACCTGCCCTACCCGGGCGGTCCGCCCATCGACAAGGCGGCGCAGCGGGGCGACCCCAAGGCGATCCGCTTCCCGCGCGGCAAGTGGGGAGACGGCACCTACGACTTCTCGTTCTCGGGCCTGAAGACCGCCGTGGCCCGCCACGTGGAGGACACCGACCGCCGGGGCGAGCCCCTGGTGGTCGCCGACATCGCTGCCGCCTTCCAGGAGTCGGTGGTGGACGTGCTCACCCGCAAGGCGGTGGACGCCTGCGTGGAGCACGGCGTGAGCACGCTGGTCATCAGCGGTGGCGTGGCGGCGAACTCGGCGCTGCGAGCGCTGGCCGAGCAGCGCTGCCGGGAGGCGGGCGTCGAACTGCGCGTCCCGCGCCCGCGCCTGTGCACCGACAACGGCGCGATGATCGCCGCCCTGGGTGCCGAGGTCGTGGCGGCGGGCCTGCCCGCGTCCGCGCTGGACCTGGCCACGGACACCTCCCTGCCGGTCAGCTCGCCGCTGGCGGTGTAGCCCGACACGCGACCGCCCCGGCCCGCAGACGCTTCCTGCGGGCCGGGCCGGGCCGGGGCGGTCACGTCGTCGTCCCTCACCCGGCCAGCGCCAGGCCCGCGCTGATGGCGGCGGCGATCAGGAACGCGATGGACCCCATGAGGGTCTCCATCACGGTCCAGCTTTTGAGGGTGGTCTTGATGTCGATGTCGAGGTAGCGGTTCATCAGCCAGAAGCCGGAGTCGTTGACGTGCGAGAGCACCGTCCCTCCCGCCGCGATCGCGATGACCACGAGCGCGATCTCGGGCTGCGACATCCCGGCATCCGCGATGAGCGGTGCCACGATCGGGGCGGTGGTGACGATCGCGACCGTCTTCGACCCCAGGGCCACGCGCGTGATCGTGGCGATGATGAACGCCAGGACGATGGCGGGCAGGGCCGTGGCGGGCAGGGGATGCCCAGGAGCAGCGCGGTCAGCCCCATGGCGAGCGGTGCGCGGCCCTCACCGAAGAGGGTGAGCAGGCGCTGTGACAGGAGCTGCGCGGCGCCCGTCTCCTGCATCATGCGGCCCAGCATCGCGCCGAGGGCGACGATGATGGCGATGCCGCCGAGGGTGTCGCTCATTCCGGCTTCGAGCAGTCCCGGAATGCTGCTGAGGGGCAGGCCCGCGACGAACGCCACGGCCGCGCTCACCAGGGGCAGCGCGATGAAGGCGTGCAGTTTGGCCCGCAGGACCAGCACGAACAGCAGGACCACGCCGAGGGCGACGGTGAGGATGAGGGCCTACGGCGGGAGGGACCAGGCCGCGGCGGGGGCTTTCGCCCGCGGAGAGGAACGCCCCGGGGCCGAGGGGTGGGTGGTGGAGAGCATGGCAGGCCTTGTTTCGAAGGGGGCGGGCGCTCCGCCGCGGCGGGTGCGGACGCGGGGAAGGGCAGGGGCGCAGACGGCGGGAACCCCTGTGGCGGAAGGGTTTCGCCACGTGTTCCGGGGCGCGCGGGACGGTGTCCGGGCGAACGGCGTTCTACACTGAGGACCCCGAGGCGGACGTCCTCGCTCGCCCCCGGCGGGCCGTCCGCGGCCGGGGGGGGCCGACCCGGCCCGCACGCAGCAGGAAGGAGGCGGTCGAGTGTCGGCCGCGGAAGGTCACGGCGGTGTCCGAGAGGTCAAGTCGGCGGCGCGCACCGTCGAACTCCTGGAGATCCTGGCGCGCTACCGGGACCCGATCACCCTGCGCACCCTCTCGGAGGAGATGGGTATCCCCCGCAGCAGCCTGTACGCGCTGGTGCAGACGCTCGTGAACCGGGGCTGGGTGCGTTCCGACCCCACCGGGACCCTCTACGCGCTGGGCATCCGCGCGCTCTTCACCGGGACCGGCTACATCGACTCCGACGCCCGCGTGGCCCAGGCGCGCGGCCACCTGGACTCCCTCGCCGAGAAGTTGGGCGAGACCGTCCACTTGGCCCGCCTCGACGGCGGCGACGTCGTCTACCTGGCCACCCAGGAGTCACGGCACTACCTGCGCCCCTTCAGCCGGGTGGGCCGACGGCTGCCCGCGCACAGCACCGCCCTGGGCAAGGCCCTGCTCGCCGAGCGCGAGGACGGGCAGGTGCGCGACCTGCTGCCCGCGAAGCTGGAGGCGCTCACCGACGAGACGATCACCGACGTGGACGCGCTCCTGGATGATCTGGCGCGCATCCGCGAGCGCGGCTACTCCACCGATGACGGTGAGAACGTCGTGGGCCTGCGGTGCGTGGCGGTGTCCCTGCGCTACGACAACCCGGCCGTGGACGCCCTGAGCTGCTCGGTCCCGACGCCCCGGTACACCGATGAGGTGGCCGCGGCCGTGCTGGAGGCCCTGATGGAGGCGCGGGCGATCCTGGAGCGCTACTGGCCCCCGACCCTGGGGTGAGGTGTGGGGGTGGGAAGCCGCGGCTTCCCACCCCCCACACGTGGTCGTGGTGCCCGGCCTCAGCCGAAGAGTTCCTCGGGGCTGTTGACCTTGGCGGCCTTGCTGGCCCAGCCTTCGAGGGTGGCGAGGTCGTCACAGGATTCGATCCGTTGGCGGACCTCGTCGGAGACCTCGAAGCCCCGGGAGGAGAGGAAGAGGATCACGCTGCGCGCGACGCCCTCCTCGCGGCCTTCCTCGCGGCCGATGTCGACGTACTCGCGGGCGAAGTCGCTCTGCCAGTTGTAGGTTCCCACGGACATCAGGTCCTCCAGGTATTTCCGGGCCTCGTCGGAGCGCCCGGCCAGTACGTAGTCATAGTAGAACGCGCGGTGGTCGGAGGACACGGCGTTCAGCGCCTCCATCACCGCGTCCAGCGTGCGCAGATCGTGGTCACCGTGCGCCTTGGCCGACAGCACCGCCAGTTCGGGCATACTCCGCGCCTGCTCCGGGTCAGCGACCACCGGAGTGTTGGACGGTCCCACCACGAGAGGCGTGAGGTGGTCGCCCGGGTGCCCGGTGTGGATCGGACCGGTGTAGTACCGGGCGAGTGCGTCGGTGGGGCACAGCGCCAATAGCACTGTCGGGCACTTGACCTGGGCCCGGACAGTGGCGTGATAGACCGGCCAGGTCCAGAACTTGTCCTGTTCCTGCTTGTGCTGGCGCTCCACGACCACGGCCAGGACCTTCTCGGTGCCGTTGCGCAGCACCACGGCGCCGTCGCTGGTGTAGACGCGCGGTTTGCTGTCGGTGCACTCGGAGGAGGTCATCGAGGCCTCGGTGTACTCGGGCAGTTCGAAGCCCACCGCGTCACGGAGCAGGGGGATGACCACCTCCGGTGCGTTCCGAATGATCTTCAGGGGTATCTCGTGTTCTTCGCTGGGCACGGCGTTCCTTGTTGTTGTCGTAGGGGCGGGGAAGGGGTCACGCGGGTGCGGCCTGGCGCTGCTGGTCGTGCCAGGTGCGGACGAGGGAGGCGAGTTCGGCCCACTCGGCGGAGCGGGTGGGTCGGGCTGGCCGGGTGCGGGCGGGTTCGGTGGGCCGGACGACGCCGAAGCGGGGCGCGGGTTCGCCGAGCAGGTCGCCGCCGGGGTCGTCCCGCCACTGCTGGACCAGGGCGGCGGCGCGTTCCTGGACGAGGGCGAACGCGCGTTGGACCTCGTCCGTCTCGGAAGCGGGTTCGGCGCTGCGGGGCGCTGGGATCCGGACCGTGGATACGCGTGCGCTCAGAAGTTCGTGGGCGGCGAAGTAGGGCCTGACCAGGGCGATGTCCTCGGCCGGAACGGTCTGCCCGGGCAGTGCCAGGCGGGGAGGCGGAAGCGGGGCCGGGAGAGGCGCGGGAGCGTGGCGGTGGACGCGGGTGGAGCGGCGACGGCGGCGACCGGCCACGGTGGAGTGGCGTCCGCAGGGGGCGGAGAGGAAGGCGATCAGCGGGCCGAGGGCACGCCGGATAAGGGACACGCTAAAATCGCGCATGTCGGCAAGTCCTTGTGGTTGAAGAAGTCAATGTTGCTGGCCAAGGCCCCGGGCGGTTAGTGACCGTCGCGGGGTCATTCGTGCTTTCAGTTGTGTGTTCGGGAAAAGGGTAAGGCATCGCGGGAGTGCTTGGCGAAACTACGGCGAAGTAATGTTCGAGGAACCCGAAAGTTGGCCGTCGGTGCAGCTCAGAAGCCTTGCGAGGACTTTGCTCGCCAAAAAGAAAAAAGGTTCTATCCGGGCATGGGGCACAAAAAGGCCCCCGTCCCGGAAACGCGGGACAGGGGCCGGTGCGATGCGGTCAGCGGTCGCCCTTGACGGAGGCGAGGAAGCCGGACCAGGCGGGGCTTCCGAAGGCGAGGTGGCCGTGGTCGCGGTGCTGAGTGTCGCGGACCAGGGTGTGCTCGGAGCCCTCGGCGACCTCCACACAGTTCTGGTGCGAGCCACCGCTGTAGCTGCTCTTGTGCCACTGAGGTGATCCCAGCGAGTTTGGAGATGGGGTTCTTCCCTGGGGGAACGGCAGTGTTGTGGGATTGCAGTCATCAAATGGAAACAGTCTTTATGAGCATTCTGCCGATTCCCTGATGGGAGGGGGCCAAGATGGAGACTATTATTTTTCTGATGAATATTTTATGAGGATCTCTCCTGAAGGTGAAGGCATGTCCATGGAATCGTATGAACTTGATTCTGGAGAGCTGCCATGGGAGGAAAATGTTAGTTCTCTCTGTGCAACCGGCCGGTTTGATGCCTCTGTTGGAGTGGACGTGATGCCTGTCCCTGTAGGATTTATTGCTTCTTTGAACTGCCTTGCAGAAGATGGTGGAGTACGGCAGGCTCTGGTGCATCTAGGGGAAGACAAAGGAGGTGAATACTGGAGAGAGGAGTGGGATGCGGAGGCGTCCGAAAACATAGACATGTTCTACCTGTCGGGTGCGACGGTTCCCGGTACAACGGATGATCTGCTGGGTCAGGCGCTGGCTTCCCAAAACGGTGATATCGAGTACACATTTGTTGCGGATGGCGCCAGAATGGCTGCGGGTGCAGATTATGTAGTTCCGTCGGTTTTTGATTACCAGCCTCTGCGCGAGGTGTTCCCGGTTCCTCTTGAAGACGACGAGGTCCGCCCCGACTTGGTTGTCTTCGGTATGCCTGCGGAGATCGATCTCCAAGTGGCTGTTCAGGGCGCTTGGCAACTCGTTCAGGACCCAGCGGTCGACGTGGGAATGGAAGACTTCTCTATCTTGGAATTCCGTGAGCAAGGCGAGTCGGTGCATGCGACCAGCTGCAGAAACTGGGAGGAGCAAAGTCCTCCGTCTGCTGTAAGGACCTTGGTTAACGAGATGCTCAGTTCTTTGAGAGAAGAGTAACGACCTTCAGAGGGCATCGATGACTCGCCGCTGATCGACGGTGAGATTGAGGTCGGTGTAGAGCCCCAACACCGTTATTTTAGGTTGTTGTCGCTGGGGGAACTGCAAGCTGGTGTGGGTAAGCGATCGAGGCCGACTGTTGGGATTGGGAAAATTTCCGACAGAAAGGTCGGCTGAAGGTGCGCTCGAAACTGGCTGGAGCGAAATCGCTGTTTCTGGCGTTCGGAATTTCGATCGCCACGTCGTCTACCGCAGACAGGCACTTCAGGAACTATGACAAATCGGCTTTACAACTGGAGTACTAGGGTGTCTTCGCGGGGAAATCTGGTTGATGATGAACAGGAAAGCCTTCTGGTCAGTGGTTACGGCCGCTCCCGCGCTCCTTCTGGTGGTGAGCGGGTTCGTCCTGTTGTCTGACCAGGACACCGGACAGAGTTCGTCCCGGCGGTTAGCCGAATACGAGGTCGCCCACGAGGTGACCGGACGCCAACCCGAACAGCTTTCCGTGCCGACCACTGTCTCCGAGGCCGCGTGGACCTGGGAAGGACCGGAGGACAGCGCGCTCCTGGAGATCCTCCCCATGCCTACGGGCGCGGTGCTGCACATGCAGGACGGGGCCGTGGAACTGGACACCCGTACCGGAGAGGAGGTGTGGAGCTACCGGCTTCTGGAAGCCGAGGCCGAGCTCGCCGTCTCGCCGGACGGATCCCTGGTCGCGGTGAGCGCGGGTGGTTCCCTCACGCTCCTGGACTCGGGAACCGGCGAGGAGGTGCGCTTCGTCGAGCACGGTGAGACCGAGGCGGGGTACCTGTCCCTCGGGGGCGGGCCTGGTGGCCGACGAAGGGCTTGTCACGGCTGGGAGCAGCGGCTCAGAAGGCGTCGTGGTCTCCTTCGACCCGTGGGAAGAGGAACCGGGTTGGCGTAACGATGACCTGGAGTGTGTGGGCGGTTCGGGTAATCCGCACGTTGAGGAGGGTTTCTCACTTCGAGCGGTGTCGTCGTGGTGTACCGGTGCGGTGCTGGCGAGCCCGTGCTGGCCAGTCTCGACACGGCCACGGCCACGGGCGCGGTCCGGTGGAGTCTGGTGCAGGGGCAGGACTTCGACGGCGACTACGAGTACCACGACGCTCCCGAAGAGGTAACCTTCGCGCCGGTGGGCGATGTGGCCGTGCTCCAGAACATGGCATCACTCCGTGGCACCGTCGTCATCGGAACCGAGGGCGGTGGGGTCCTCTCCGACTCACTCCCCAGCTAGAACGAGGACTACGTCCTGCGCATCCTTCCCAACGGGTACCTGGCGGTACGCACCGAGGACCTCGGAGACGGCGAGTGGGAGGTCCGTTTCGAGATGCGGAGTTTCTCGGGTGAGGTGCGGAAGACTGTTGTCACCGACGACGAGAGCCTGAGCAGTACCCTCTCCGGCCAGCTCGCCCTGGAGGACTCCCTGCTCAAGCTGAGGTGGTCCGAGCAGGAAGGCAATATGGAGGTCGCTGTTTTCGACTGGGATTCCGAGAGCCAGGAAACAGCGATGACGCTGCCTGTCGAGGTCGACCTCAGCGAAGTACTCAGCATCTCGCGTAGTGAACAGCTCGTGGGCCCGGGGACCTTCCAGGAAGTCCCGGAAGCCGTACTCCTGCGCGAGTACCCCAGCTCGGGAACGGCCCGCGTGGTCGGCCTGATCTGAACAGAAGGAGAGAGAAGAGCTTCTCGGCTTCCCTCCAGCGATCAGAGTCCGGTCGGGGCGGCGGCGATCATGGGGTTGATCACGCCGCCCCGACGGGTTCCCCTCCCGGGATCAGGCCTCGGAGCCGAACAGGTCCAGGAACTCGCAGGCGAAGGCCGCCGCGTGGGCAGCGGCGACCGGCTGCCAGAAGTCGTCGGAACCGGGGGTCTTGTCGCTGAGCATGTCCGAGATCCCGCGAATCACCAGGGCGTGGGTGCCGAAGGACAGGTAGGCGCCGTGCAGGAACCCGTAGCCCTCCATCTCCACCGCCAGCGCGTCCCCGCAGTAGCGCCGCAGCCGCTCGGCGGTGCGTGAGCGCTCGTGCCCCACGACCGTGCTGCCCGCCGCGATCGGCTTGACGAAGGCCCGCGGCGCGTCCACCCGCGGCGCGGCCAGCGACCGCCGCTGCCACCCGCCGTCCGTGACCACGGTCCTGGCCCTCTGCACGGCGTCGTTCGAGGGCGCCGCCGTCTTGGCCCGGGGCCGGAAGTCCTCCTCATCGTCCTTGCCCGTCTCGTAGTCGTAGATCGCGTCGGCGACCACGACGTCGCCGAGGCGCACGTCCTCCTTGAGCCCTCCGGCGACACCGACGAACAGGATCACCCCGGGGTCGAAGGTCGTGAGCGCCCGCTCCACGTGGACCCCAGCGCCCACGTTGCCCGGCCCGACCTGGGCCAGAGCGACCCGGCGGGTTCTGCGGAAGCCGTTCAGGGTGCCGGTGCGAAACAGCGTTCCGCGTGCGTTCACCTCGCCGGAAGCGTCGGACAGGTGCCTGGCCACGGCGGTGTACTCGCTGGCGAGCGCGGTGATCACCACCGCGTCCGCCGTAGGGCCGGACCGGTTCCCGTCGCGGCCAGCGGTGCGCTGGTGCGAAGGAGCCCGGTCGGGGTGCGCTGGGTTGACGACGGTGTGCGAGCTGAAGTCACCGCCGGATATGGTCTGCTCTCCTCCGGAGAAGTGGGCTCCGTAGTGGTTGTCGTTCATCGCGCTGTCTCCACCTGTCTTCCTCGACCGGTCCACGGGGATCCGGTCCGTGGGCTAGTCGGTCTGGTCGGTCTTGCCGGGCGTTTGTGCGCCGTCGTCCGACGGGGGCTCGTTGATGGTGTTGTGCGAGCTGAAGTCACCGCCGGTGATGGTCTGCTTCCCTCCGGAGAAGTGGGCTCCGTAGTGGTTGAAGGTCTGGATGATGCGGGCGACCTGTTCGGTGTCGTATCCCGCCTCCCGCAGCACGTCGCGGACACAGACCAGCACCTTCTCCGGGATGGCCCGGGTGACGCGGCGGACGTCGTGGGACTGGAAGAGCTGCTGGAGGCCGTCCGTGGCCGCCCGCTCCCGGACGCCCATCCGTGGGGCGTAGTCGAAGAACTCCCCGTGCTCGCGGGCCCAGGCGTGCAGCCGGTCGTTTTTCCTCAGCGCGTTCCGCGACCCGACCCAGGCCAGGGCCTCGACGGGGTTGGTCCTCAGGTCGTCCACGACGCCGAGCAGGGACTGCCACGCCAGCTGGACCCACTCCTCGGCGTCGGCGCCCGTCGGGAGCGGCCCCGCGGGCATCCCGTACTCGGGGGAGATCGGGGGCATGACCAGGGTCTCCCCCTCCACGTGCAGCAGGCCTCCCTGAGTGGACAGGCGCACGAAGACCGTGACCACCACCTGGCTCTCCCACATGCTGATCCCGACTTCCAGGAAGTGCCGGGCGCGCTCGTGGAAGACCTCCACGAAGCCCCGGACCCACTCCTCGCGCAGCCGCCACCGGTTCTGCTCGATCAGCCGTGGGGCCAGGGCCACCACGTCGTCCTGGCGGAGGCCGGGAAGGAAGACGCAGTCGGCCACCTCGACCTCGCGCCGGGTGCTGCTGTGCACCCCCTCGGTTCCGGTGAGCGCGGGAAGCTCCGCGCGCAGTCTGGCATAGAGGCGCTCGACCAGGTCGGCCCCGGCGAGGGCGGGCGCAGACTCGGAGTCCTCGGTCCCGTGGACGGCGGTGGAGGGCGTGGACGGGGCGGCGGCCGGGACCCGCGCGGGTTCGCTCCGGCCGCGGTCGGGGAGGAGCTTGAGGGTCACGGGCCAGGAGTCGTAGCGCGCCCCGGCCCCGACGAAGGGCTTGAAGTCGCTGTAGAAGGCCACCGGAACGGTCCCGACGCCGCTGCCCTTCCAGGCCTGCTCCGCCCGGGCCCTGACGGCGTCCAGGGCGCTGTTGGTCCGCGCCCGGACCCAGCAGCCGAGGCCCACCGCGACGCCGACCAGGAGCAGCAGCCCCAGCCAGGCGGGGAGCAGGCTGGAGCCCTCGGGGAGTTCGGACGAGGCACCGGAACTTCCGGGGAACCCGGTCGAGGGGTCGGAGGCGTCGAACTCTCCCCCTCCGCCGACGCCCATGAACAGGGACGCGGCACCCACGCTCAGCAGCAGGTAGACGACGACCGCGCCGACCAGCCAGACGAGGCAGCCGCCGCGCGGCCTCTCGGCGCCCCGTGCAGCGCGGTAACGGCTCACGGCGCCGACGACGGCGGTCAGCACGAGGGCGCTGAAGCCCACCGCCGGGCTGAGGAGGCAGAGCACCAGGCAGGCTCCGAGGAACCAGGCGCCCGCGGTGGCCCGGACGCTCCTCGCCCGGACGCACTCCTGTGTGACCCGCGCGGCGTCCATGCCGGGTTCGCGGGCCAGGGTGCGGTGGGGGTTCTCCACGCGTTCGCGCAGGACGTCGGCGCGGAAGGCGGGGTCGGTCCAGGCCGCACAGCTCAGGCGTGAGGTGGAGTCGTACTCGGGCGCGCCCGCGGCCGCATCGACGCTCGCCGCGTCCACGCGCTGGGCCGGGCCTCGTACGTTGTTCTGTGATGGTGTCTCGGTCACGACAGGCTCCTTGGGGACACCGCGCGCAGGGGCGGCGTCCTCTGACGAGTGGTCGGGGGATGTCGGGCGGCGGGTGGCACCGCTGCCGCCCGGGGCTCTTCCCGGTCGCGGGCTGAGGCCGGAGGCCGTCAGGAGTCCAGGGAGGGCGTGTCGCCGGGAACCCGTGCGGATTCCCAGGCGGTGTCGAAGATCCGTAGGGCGAAGTCGTACAGCTCGCCCGATCGGTGCGCGACGATACACGGCGAGTGACGCCCGTGTTCGGCGCTTCGGTACAGCGTGATGAAGGCGATGTTGTCGGTGGCGACGACCCGGTAGAGGTTCGGCAGGTCGTAGAAGCGGATCTCGGTGTTCGCCCCCTCCCTCGACGCCTGGGCCAGGTAGTGGAAGTTGGCGAGCACCTGTTCGGAGAGCAGCCCGGGGCTGAACCCGGGGTCCACGGAGATCAGCTCCCTCTCCCGGCGTTCCAGCCAGTTCCCCCCGGGGCCGGGGGAGTGGGGGTCGGGCAGGAGAACCCGTACGGAGCCCGGCGGCCGTCCTCCGCCGCTCCACAACGGCGTGAAGCCGTCCCGGGTGAGTTCGTTCCCCCGCCCGACCATGACGCGCAGCCACCGTGCCCGGCCGATCTCCTCGGACAGTTCGGGCTTCGCGTCGTCCTGGTGCCGGTAGACCCGCAGAGTCCCGAGCCCGCTGAGGCGGGAGGCCGCCGACAGGAGCCACCGGCGGACCCGTCGGGACAGCAGCCATCCCAGCCCGACGGTGGCGGCGGTGGCCGCCAGGGAACTGGCGACTCCGAGCGTGAACTCCGTCAAGGCGTGCTCCTCGCGTGTGTTCCGGCGGGTCCGCGGCGTCCCGGGGGGCTTTTTCTGGTCAACTTGACCATAAGCGAGGCGATGCTTTTGGTCAAGTGGACCTTTAGTAGGATTGGTGGGATGAGTTCCAGTGCGGCGCCCGCCACTCCCAGGTTCCCGGTCTCCGTGACCGTCGACCTCGTCATATTCACCGTGCGCGACGACGCCCTGCACGTACTGCTCGTGGAACGGGGCAAGGAACCCTTCCTCGGTCGCGGCGCGCTGCCCGGCGGATACGTCCGCCCGGAGGAGGGCCTGGACGAGGCGGCCCTGCGTGAACTGGACGAGGAGACGGGGCTGGACGGGCGCAAACTGCACCTGACGCAGTTGCGGGCCTACGGCGATCCCGGCCGTGACCCCAGGGGGCGGGTCGTCACCGTGGCCTACCTGGCGCTGGGGCCGGACCTGCCCACCCCCGTCGCGGGGACCGATGCCGCCGACGCCGTCTGGACGCCGGTCGAGGAGGCGCTCGGCCCGGGTTTCGGCCTGTCCTTCGATCACGGCCGGATCCTGGCCGACGCGGTCGAGGAGGCGCGGTCCCGGCTGGAGTACACGACCGTGGCCGCGGGTTTCTGCCGGGAGCCCTTCACCATCAGCGACCTGCGCAGGGTGTACGAGGTGATCTGGGGCATCTCCTTGGACCCCAGCAACTTCCGCCGCAAGGTCACCAGGACGGCGGGCTTCGTCGAGCCCACGGGGGAGCGGCGCACGGCGGAGGCGGGCCGTCCGGCGGCCCTGTACCGGTTCGGCGGCGCCCGTGAGCTGTACCCGCCGCTCCTGCGGTCCGGTGACGTGGCGGGGGCGGGGGAGCGCGCCTGAACCGGGGACGGCAACGGGAAGTGCGCCGGAATGCGGGGACGACGGCATCGCAGAGCGGGGCCGAGCCGGGGAGCGCGCCGGAGCGGGAGCGCCGGGGGCGGGGCGCGAGCCCGTGAACGGCGCGGCGGCCTTGCCTCCGTGTTGACGCGCGGCCGGGCTTCCTCCCCGGCGAGCGGGGTAGTCGGGCCGTATGGACGCGACTCCTCAGCACCACGGCTCACCGGCAGCCCTGCCCACTGTCGCCAGCCTGTCCGAGCTGGCCGACCTCATCCGCGGCCACGACCGCCTCTACCTGCGCTACTCGGACGGCCCCGAGTGGGACCGCCACGTCGTGAGCAAGGACTACGAGAGCGAACTCGAACTCCCCGGTCTCTCGGTCACCGTCCTCACCCCCGAGTCCTGGTGGACCCGGCCCCTGGAGGACTGGCTCTCCCGCCAGGTGCGCAAGTACGCCTCATTGGTCGAGGACGACCCGGACCGGGTGGGGTGGGTCCTCCGGGGCGACACCGTCGCCCACGGCCCCGACCACGAACCGCTCCTGGGCGGGGTGCGGCCGGTCGCCTACCTCTCCGAGGCCGTGATGGAGGAGGCGCAGCGCAGGTACCGGGAGCGCTTCGAGGCGGGCAGGAAGCCGACCGACCCGTAGCGGCCGGTCCGCTCCCCGCGCGTTTCGGCCCCCGGGGGTGGAACCGGATTCGGTCTCCGTGGTTGGCTTCGGGGTATGTTCGCTATCACCGCAGCACGCTTCGCGCCCGACGACCCCGTCTCCGCCCTGGAGGCGGGCGAACGCCCCGACCCCGAACCCCGTGAGGGGTGGACGACCGTCGACGTCAGGGCCGCGTCCCTCAACCACCACGATCTGTGGAGTCTGCGCGGCGTCGGGCTCAGCGAGGAGCGCCTGCCCATGATCCTCGGCTGCGACGCGGCCGGGGTGGACGAGGACGGCAACGAGGTCATCGTGCACGGCGTCGTCGGCGACCCGGCCGCCGGGGGAGGGAACGAGACGCGCGACCCCCGCCGGTCGCTGCTCTCGGAGATCCACGACGGCACCTTCGCCGAGAAGGTCCTGGTGCCCCGCGCCAACCTGGTGCCCAAGCCGGAGGAGCTGTCCTTCGAGGAGGCCGCCTGCCTGCCGACCGCGTGGCTGACCGCCTACAGCATGCTCTTCGGCAAGGCCGACCTGCGGCCGGGCTCCACGGTGCTCGTCCAGGGCGCCGGGGGAGGCGTGGCCGGGGCGCTCATCCGGCTGGCGTCGCAGGTGGGCCACCGGGTCTACGCCACCAGCCGCAGCGAGGAGAAGCGGACCAGGGCCCTCTCCCTGGGCGCGCACGCGGCGCTGCCCACCGGCGAGCGCCTGCCGGAGAAGGTCGACGCCGTCTTCGACTCTGTCGGCCAGGCCACGTGGGCGCACTCGCTGCGCTCCCTGAAGCCGGGCGGTGCCGTCATCACCTGCGGCGCGACCAGCGGCGACGCGCCTCCGGCCGAACTCAACCGGGTGTTCTTCCTCCAGCTGCGGGTCCTGGGCTCCACCATGGGCACCCGTGAGGAGCTGGCCGCCCTGGCCCGGATGTGCGTGCGCACCGGCATCCGGCCCGAGATCGACCGGGTGCTGCCCCTGGCACGGGCCGAGGAGGGCTTCCGGGCGATGGCCGAGGGCGAGCAGTTCGGCAAGATCGTCTTCACGGTCTGAGCGGGCCCGGCGGGGAGGCCGGGGGCGCGGCACGCGGGTTCTGACCCGGGGTGACCTCGTGCCAGTGCCGGTGCCGGTGCCGGTGCCGGCGCCCGTGCCCGTAACCGGTGCCCGGAGTCCGCTCCGGGCGAGGCACCCCGGCGCACCGGCGCGGTTTCCGTACACGGCGGGGCCGGGGCACCCGCTTGGGTTCTAGTGGTGGTTGCAACACCCCAGTTCAAGGGGTGCGATGGACTTCCATATCCGCAAGGACCGAACCCCGCAGGGCCGTAGGAAGCTCTCCGCTGAACGAGCGGCATACTTGCAGCTCATGAAGCAGGGCTACAGCAACACCGAAGCCTGCCAGATGGTGGGCGTCGATGCCCGTACTGGCAGGAAGTGGCGTAACGGACGCAGCGCCGAGAACGACCGCCGAAGGGCGGTACCACCCATCACCACGGTGGTACCGCCCACCGGCCCGTCCCGCTACCTGAACGAGACTGAACGCCTGCACATCGCTGATCTGTACCGCGAGGGCAAGTCCGCGCGAGCCATCGCCGCAGAACTGGGCCGCAACCACTCCACGATCAGCCGGGAAATCCGCCGTAACGGCACTGTGGACCCGCGCGGCAAACGCCACTACCGCCCCCACGCCGCCCAAACCCGCGCCGATGCCCGCCGACCACGCCCCAAGCCCTCCAGAATCTGGCTGAACCCCGAACTACGCGTGCGGATCCAGGAGCTGCTCACCGAAAAATGGAGCCCTGAGCAGATCAGTCGTAGGCTCAAACGCGACTTCCCCGATCGGCCGGAGCTGCACGTGTGCCACGAGACGATCTACCAGGCCCTGTATGTCCAAGGCCGCGGCCAGCTGCGCCGGGAGTTGGCTGGTGCGCTGCGCTCGGGCCGTGCCCGGCGCAAGCCCCGCCGCCAGGCGCAGCAGCGCCATCCCCGTTTCGCCGCCCCCATGGTGATGATCAGCGAGCGTCCTGCGGAGGTCGCTGACCGGGCGGTGCCCGGCCACTGGGAGGGCGACCTGATCATCGGTGCCGATGGTGGCTCGGCGATCGGCACCCTCGTGGAACGCTCCACCCGGTACACGATGCTGCTGCACCTGCCTCACGGGCGCGGCGCGGAGCAGGTGCGTGATGCGTTGACCACCACGGTGCAGACCCTGCCCCGGCATCTGGCCCGCTCGGTGACCTGGGACCAGGGCTCGGAGATGGCCGCCCATGGGGCGTTCACCACCGTCACCGACATCCCCGTCTACTTCTGCGACCCGGCCAGCCCCTGGCAGCGCGGCTCCAACGAGAACACCAACGGGCTACTGCGCCAGTACTTCCCCAAGGGCACCGATCTGTCGGTGCACTCACGTGAGCATCTGGAGGTAGTGGCCGTCCAGCTCAACGGGCGCCCACGCAAAACGCTCGGCTGGGATACCCCAGCCGAGCGCCTCGCTAAGCTGCTCCAAGCGAGCAACTAATCATCGGTGTTGCAACGACCCCTAGAATCCGCCGAGGTGCCCCGGCCCCTTCGCCGTCCGCCGGTCCGCGTCCGACCCGCGTCCGTCCCGCGGTCGCCGGGCGACCATCGGGCGGACCGTCTACGCGGACCCCGCGCTACCGGCTACTCGTCGTCCTCGTCATCGTCGCGGCGGCGCTTCTTCTTGCCGTCCCGGCCCGGGCGCAGCAGCGCCTCGGCCAGGGCGAGCACCGTCTCCTCCAGGGAGGCGAACCGCTTCGTGATGTCGTCGTGCGAGTTCTCGACCGCCTCGGTGACGGTCTCCTCCAGCTCGTGCCGGTCCGGGCGCTGCTTCAGCTCGCGCAGCACCGGCGCCACGGCCGAGGTGACGTGCTCGTCGATCTCGTCCAGCTTGCCGGTGTGGTCCAGCTGCGGCCGCTCCACCAGCTCGGTCAGGCGGCGGTGCAGCTCGCTGACCTCCATGGTCTGCGGCAGCTGGTTGAGCCGCTGGTTGAGCGCCTCCAACCGGTCGTCGAGGGCCTCCATGCGGCCGTCCACGCCCTCGAAGTGCCCGCTGACGCCCTCGAACTGGCCCTCGACACCGTTGACCCGGCCGTCCAGGCCGTCCAGGCGGCCGTTGACGCCGTCCATGCGGCCGTCGATGCGGTCGAGCTTGCCCTCGACCCCCTCGAAGCTTCCCTCGAAGTGCCCCTCGAAGGTGTCGAAGCGGTCGGTGAGGCGGCCCAGCTCGTGGTCCACCTTGCCGGTGATCTGCGCCAGGTGGTTGTCGACCTTGCCGGTCAGGGCCTCGCGCTGGCGCTCCAGACGCTCGTCCAGAGCCGTCCGGTGCGCCTCCACCCGCTCGGTGAGCGACTCGGTCAGCGTCCGCGAACGCTCCTCGGACTCGGTGGCGAGCCGGTCGCCGCTCTCCTGGACGAACGTCCGCAGCTCGGCGAAGTCGGAGGTGACGCGCTCGGCGTCCTCGGCGATGCGGGCGCCCAGGGCGTCGGTGCGCTCGGTCACCGCCTCGCGCAGGCGCTCGGAGGCGGCCTCCGCCTGCTCCCGGGTCTCGGTGCGGCCCAGCTCCATCTGCTCGTTGAGCTCGGACAGGCGCTGGCGCAGGTGGGTGCGCAGCTCGGTGAGCGAGGACTCGTGGTCCTCGCGGAGCTTGGCGAGCGCGCCGGTGACGTCGGCGACCGCGGCGGTGGTCTCGGCGTTGTTCTCCTCGGCCTGGGTGCTGAGGTAGCCGACGCTCTCGGTCAGCTTGGCGGCGAGGGCCTCGTGGCGCTCGGTGGAGGAGGTGGACAGGGCGCCCAGCTCCTCGGCCAGGGCGGCGGTGCGCTCGCCCAGCTCGCCGGTGTTCTCCTGGAGGCGCGACAGCAGCGTCTCGTGCTGTTCGGCGGTCCGCTCCTCCATCGAGGTGCGCAGGCGCTCGGTGCGCTCCTCCACGAGTGTGCGCAGCTCGCCGTTGGCCTGCTCGGCCTTGGCGGCGGCCTCCTCGGCCTTGGCCGCGACGGTCTCGCCCAGGCGGGCGTCGGCGGCGGCCAGGGCCTCACGGCTCTCACTGACGGCGGTGGTGAGGCTCTCACGGCTCTCGTTGACGGTGGCGGTGAGGCTCTCGCGGCTCGCGGCCACGGCCTCGGCCAGCTCGGTGCGGCCCTCGGCCAGGGCCTCGGAGATCTCGGTCCGCCCGCCGGCCAGCGCCTCGGCCAGTTCGGTGCGGCTCTCGCCGACCGCGGCGGTGAGGGCCTCGTGGCGGCTCTCCGACGACTCCGAGAGCGCGGACAGCGACGCCTGCACGGCCTCGGTCCTGGCGGTCAGGGAGGCCAGCGCGGTGTCGAGGGCGTCCAAGCGGGAGCCGAACGTCTCGCTCAGCCCGTCCAGGCGGGCGCCGAGGGTCTCGCCGAGTCCGTTCAGGCGGGTGTCGAGGCTCTCATCCAGCCCGTTCAGGCGCTCGCCCAGCTCGTTGGCCTGCTCGGAGGTGCGGTTGCCCGTCTCGGCCATCCGCTGGAGGCGGGTGAGCGCGGTGTCCAGGTGACCGGCGATGCGGTGGGTGTCCGCGCGCAGGGAGGGCAGGTCCGACAGGGGCTTGACCTGCTGGGCGACGACCTCGATGTGCTCGGCGAGGGTCTCCGCCCACTCCGGCGGCCGGGCGAGGAACTCGTCGACGCGGCCGTTGACCGTGGCGACCGACTCGGTGAGGGCGGTGAGCTCGCGCTCGCGCAGCTCGCGGAGCAGCCACTCCATGCCCTCCAGGCGCTGGCGCATCTCCTCGCTGACGGCGCCCTGCGACTTCTGCTCGGAGACGTGCTCCTGGGCGGCCTGGGAGAGCAGGTCACGCATGCGGTCGGAGATCCCCGCCTGACCTCCTCCGTTGAGGAAGTTGTGATTGGTCTGTTCCACCGAGGTGCTCCTTATTTTTCTGGCGCTCCCGTACCCGTCCGGGAGGAGTGGACGGTGGGTTCCGGACGGCTCGGGTTCTCGATGGTCCCCGGGTGGGTGGTGTCTTTGCACCAGTACGGCCTCATCGTGACTGGAGTGTGACTGAGCGTATACACGTGAGGCAAGGCCCGTGCTCCGGCTGAACCGCGGGGGGCGGGTCAACGATCACGGCCTTCCGGGTGAATCCATGAGAAGGGAAAGAATTCGCGCCGCCAGTTTAACGACACGCACCGCTCCTCCCCCAGGGGACCGCCAAAGATCTGGGTGGGGAAGGTAACGATCTGGCCCGATGTCGTGATCCGCGGCCCCAGTGTGCACTCCAGCCACCTCGTCCACGGTTGTCCACGGGCGGGAACGGACCCTGTCCACAGGCGGGAACGAACCCTTGCGAGCCGGTCGCGGGGCGGTGGACACTCGAACACGGGGGCGGCGCACCCGCCCCGCGGGGACGCGCGGCGCCCCCGGATTCCAGCCTAGGGCGGAGCCGACCGGGCCCACCAGCCCCGCGCCCTACCTGTGGACAACCGGGCCCCTGGACACCGGCATGCGCTTCTCGGGACACGCTCCTCGGAAACGGAGGCCCTGTGCCCCGTCGGGGGGGGGGGGGGGGGGGGGGGGGCGGCGCACCCGCCCCCGTGGGACGCGGGGGCCCTGGTCCGCGCCGTTCACACCATGTCGGCCAGTACGCCGGCGAGCAGGTCGGGTCGTTGCAGGGGGATGCCGTGACCGCACCCCGGGACGGAGACCAGCCGGGAACCCGGAAGGGCGTCGTGGACGAGGCGCGCCGAAGCGCGCACCAGGCCCCGCTCCCGTTCCCCGACCATCACCAGCGCCGGGTTCGGGAAGTCGGACCAACCGGGAGGAAGGGTGAAGCGGATGTTCTCGCCGACGCTCGCGAGCAGGGTCGCGCGGCTCGTGCGGGCGCTGTCGCGGAGGTAGTCCTCCAGAAGCGCCTCGGGAACGAACAGCTCCCTGGCCTGGAGCCGGGCGAACCACCGTCGTCGCGCGAGCGGCGCGCTCACGGCGAGCAGGCCCAGGGTCGCGCCCGGGAACCGGAGGGGGCGGGCCTGGGCGCTCACCACGACGGCTCCGGTGACCAGGTCGGGGCGGGCCGCGGCCAGGAGCGTCGTGAGCTGTGCTCCCAGGGAGAACCCGGCGACCAGCGCGCCGTGCGGCGCGCGTTCCTCCAGGACCCCCACCAGGGTCCGAACGGTCTCTTCGTGGGACCGGTACGCCCCGTCCGCGCCGCGCCCGTGGCCGGGGAGGTCGGGGATGATCACACGGGCCGCGTCCCCGAGCCGTTCCAGCGTGGGGCGCCACATCCACCCCGCGACGCCGCCGCCGTGCAGCAACAGGACCGGGGGTGCGTGTGCGGCACCGGCTTCAAGGACGTACATGCCCCCATCCTCCACGGTCGGTGCACCTAGTCCCGGGCCGGGGCTCACCCCCGGGCCGGGGCGTCGACCTCGCGGCACAGCAGGCAGAAGGGCCGTTCGCCGATCCGGGTGAGCACGACCGTCACCGACGCCGGGCCCGAGGCGCGCAGGTCCCGGCGCAGCTTCTCGGTGTCCACCGCGGAGCCCCGCTTCTTGACGGTCACCGTCCCCGCCCCGAGGTCGCGCACCGCCGAGCGCAGCCGCTTCAGCGAGAACGGCAGCACCTCCACCACCTCCAGCACCCGCCACAGCGGCGAGAGCACCGCCCTGTCCGCCGTGAAGTACGCGATCCGCTCGTCCAGCAGGGCGCCGTCCACCCGCGCCGCCGCCTCCGCCACCAGATGCGAGCGCACCACGGCCGGGTCCGGGTCGTACAGGTAGCGCCGGGCCGCCGCCACCGGCGCCGGGCCCAGGCCGGGGTCGGCGTCCAGGTGCGCCACCGCGCCCTCGCGGGCGAGCAGTCCCTCGCGCTCGTGCAGCACCGTCGCCCGGCGCCGCGGCCCGTCGGCCAGCGCGCCGAACCACAGGGCGGTCTCCTTCAGCTCCCCGTCCACCGAGATCCACTCGGCCGCCGCGTCACCGGGCAGCGCCTCGTGCGGGATGCCCGGCGCGGCCTTGAGGCAGGCCGCCTCCGCCCCCTCGGCCAGGTCCACGGCCGTGTCCCACGGCGGGGAGTAGGCCGAGGGGTCGAACACCCGGCCGCGCCCGCCCCGCCGGGCGGGGTCGCAGAACAGCAGCGGGTACCGGCCGGGCGCGGTCGCGGAGGCGTCGCCCTCGCGGACCCGGGCCAGCCCGGACAGGCCCAGGGCCGCGATGTTGGCGCGGGCCACCGCGACCGTGAGGGGATCGGCGTCCACGCCCTCGACCGGAACGCCGCGCGCGGCCAGGGCCAGCAGGTCCGCGCCGACCCCGCAGCACAGGTCGCCCGCGGTGGCGCCGTCCGGGCTCCGTCCCGACGGTCCGGCCGGTCCGAACGCCCCGGCCATGCGCTCCGCGCGGTAGTCGGCCACCACGCGCCGGGTGGACTGCTCCAGCCCGTTGGGGGTGAAGAACATCCGCGGCGCGAGTCCGCCGAACTTGGCCCGCCCGCGTTCGCGCAGGGAGACCTGGGTCAGGACGGCGTTTACCAGCTCGGAGACGGGTAGACCGGGGTCGAGGGCGGCCACGCGCGGGTCACCGCGCAGCAGCGAGGCCGCGGCGAGCTGGTCCCCGGCGGCGGCCTTCGGGTCCACCCCCGCCAGGACCTCCCGGCCCGCGTCGGTGAGCAGGGCCTCGAAGGCGGCCAGGCGCATGGGTTCCCCCCGGGCGTCGAAGGAGCGGTGTGCTGACGCGGCCGCGTACCGCCCCGGCGGGAGGAGCCCCTCGCGGAACTCCCCGACCGGGGGTCACGGTCACATTTCCATTCTGGCACTCTCGGGGGTAGAGTGCTAACCGCGACGAGGCCGGTCTGGCACCCGCGACGACAGGCCGCCGTGGTCGCCCCTTTTTCGTAGCCGGTCCGTGCACCAGTGCGGGCCGAAATCAGTACACCGAAACCTTGAAGGGGGAGGTCACACCGTGTCGACCGCCACCAAGACCGTGCTGAAGCCGCTCGAGGACCGCGTCGTGGTCCGGACGCTGGAGGCCGAGCAGACCACCGCTTCCGGTCTGGTCATCCCGGACACCGCCAAGGAGAAGCCCCAGGAGGGCGAGGTCCTGGCCGTGGGCCCGGGCCGCTGGGACGACGAGGGCGAGAACCGCATCCCGCTGGACGTGAAGGTCGGCGACGTCGTCCTGTACAGCAAGTACGGCGGCACCGAGGTCAAGTACGACGGCGAGGAGTACCTGGTGCTCTCCGCCCGCGACCTTCTCGCCGTCGTCGAGAAGTAGGCCTCCGCGGGGCCCGCTCCAACGGGCCCGGAGCCATCCGCATCCCGCACCGGTCGGCGCACAGCCGGGCGGGCGGGATGCTCTCTTTCGACCGGCCTGAAGAGGAAGCACCCACATGCCGAAGATCCTGGAGTTCGAGGACGACGCCCGTCGCGCCCTCGAGCGGGGCGTCGACCGCCTCGCCAACGCCGTCAAGGTGACGCTCGGCCCGCGCGGTCGCAACGTCGTCATCGACAAGAAGTTCGGCGCCCCCACCATCACGAACGACGGCGTGACCGTCGCCCGTGAGGTCGAGCTGGACGACCCCTACGAGAACCTGGGCGCCCAGCTGGTCAAGGAGGTCGCCACCAAGACCAACGACGCCGCCGGTGACGGCACCACCACCGCGACCGTCCTGGCCCAGGCCCTCGTCCGCGAGGGTCTGCGCAGCGTGGCCGCCGGCGCCTCCCCGATGTCCCTGAAGAAGGGCATCGACGCCGCCGCCGCCAAGGTGTCGGAGATCCTCCTGGAGCGCGCCCGCCCCGTCGAGGAGCGCGCGGACATCGCCTACGTCGCCACCAACTCCGCCCAGGACGCCCAGATCGGCGACCTGATCGCCGAGGCGTTCGACAAGGTCGGCAAGGACGGCGTCATCACGGTGGAGGAGGCCCCGACCTTCGGTCTGGACCTGGACTTCACCGAGGGCCTCCAGTTCGACAAGGGCTACGTCTCGCCCTACTTCGTCACCGACGGCGACCGCCAGGAGGCGGTGCTGGAGGACGCGCTGATCCTGATCAACCAGGGCAAGATCAGCAGCCTCAACGACCTGCTGCCCGTGCTGGAGAAGGTCGTCCAGAGCAAGAAGCCCCTGCTCATCATCGCCGAGGACATCGACGGTGACGCGCTGGGCGCCCTGGTGCTCAACAAGATCCGCGGCACCCTCAACGTCGCCGCGGTCAAGGCGCCCGGCTTCGGCGAGCGCCGCAAGGCCATGCTCCAGGACATCGCGGTCCTCACCGGCGGCCAGGTCGTCGCCGAGGAGGTCGGCCTGACCCTGGAGAACGTGGACCTCGACGCGCTGGGCGGCGCCCGCCGCGTCACGATCACCAAGGACGCCACCACGATCGTGGACGGCGCCGGGGAGCAGTCCGAGGTCGAGGACCGCGTCCGCCAGATCCGCAAGGAGATCGAGGCGAGCGACTCCGACTGGGACCGCGAGAAGCTCCAGGAGCGCCTGGCCAAGCTCGCGGGCGGCGTCTCCGTCCTGCGGGTCGGTGCCGCCACCGAGGTGGAGCTCAAGGAGAAGAAGCACCGCCTGGAGGACGCCATCTCGGCGACCCGCGCGGCCATCGAGGAGGGTATCGTCGCCGGTGGCGGCGCCTCCCTGGTGCACGCCTCCAAGGCGCTGGACTCGGCCGACCTCGGCCTGGAGGGCGACGAGGCCACCGGTGTGGCGATCGTGCGCCGCGCCCTGGTCGAGCCCGCCCGGTGGATCGCGGAGAACGCGGGCGCCGAGGGCTACGTGGTCACCCACCGCGTGTCGGAGCTGGAGGTCGGCCACGGCTACAACGCCGCGACCGGCACCTACGGCGACCTGACCTCGCAGGGCATCCTCGACCCGGTCAAGGTGTCCCGCTCCGCCGTGCAGAACGCCGCCTCCATCGCGGGCATGCTGCTGACCACCGAGGTCCTGGTGGCGGACAAGCCCGAGGACGAGGAGGACGACGGGCACGGCCACAGCCACTAGGGACGGTGGCCCGGCGCGCCCGGTCCCCGGGCCGTCAGGGTCCGCGGTGCCGAGGGCCTTCGGGGGGCGGAGCTCTTGCTCCGCCCCCCGCTCACTATCACGCACGTCACAGGTTTCCCCCGGCGGCGCAGATGTTTTCGGGTGTTTTTCCCGAAACGTGACCATTCTGTAGTTGCCGATCCGAGTGGTTCAGTCCGGCGGTGGGGGCATCATTCCTAGCGTGACGGTGACGGATGCAGGCGCCCGGGGGCAACGGGACCACACGGGGTTGAACCATCTGGGATCGCTGGCGGTCCGGGGGGACGACGGGGCGATGGACTCGCTGCTGCGCGAGGTCCGCCCCATGGTGGTCCGGTACTGCCGTGCCCGCCTGGCCCGGGTCTCGGGGCTGGCCCACTACTCCGACGACGTGGCCCAGGAGGTGTGTATCGCCCTGCTCTCGGCGATACCGCGCTACCAGGACCGCGGCCGCCCCTTCGCGGCCTTCGTGTTCGGCATAGCGGCCCACAAGGTGGCCGACACCCTGCGCGGCGCGGGCAGGGTCGAGACGGTGCCCACCGACTCCGTGCCCGAGCGCCCCGACGAGGGCCCGGGGCCCGAGGAGTCGGCCGTGCGGGTGATCGAGGCCCAGCGGGCCCGGGAGCTTCTCGACGAGCTGCCCGAACAACAGCGCAAACTGCTGGTCATGAGGGTGATCGCAGGACTTACGGCGGATGAGACGGGACATGTCCTTGGAATGTCGGCGGGAGCGGTACGGGTTGCCCAGCACCGAGCTATTGCTCGGCTTCGGCAGGTGGCCGTGGCGAACCGCCTCGTCCCCTGAGCACTCCGGACGCCCCCGGCCCGGACGCCGCCGGTGCCCCGACCGCCCCCGCGTACGCGGGTACTGCCGCGCCCTCGGGCCGTCGGGCTACCTCCGCCCCTAGTGCCGCCCGTTTCCCGAGGCGCGTGCCACGGATCGGGTCATGGGGTGACCACCTCATGTGACCCGTTGTGCGGCGACCGCCCCCGGGGCCGCGGCGACGGCTCGGAACGGCTCCGACCACCGTCCCCTCTCGCCCGGATGCGGCGGAGGCGGGGGAGGACCCCGGAACCCCTGGGCCGTAGGAGGTCCCGCGTGCGGAACGGGGGCGCGGAGGGGATCGCGCAAACCGTGAGGCTGGTCACTTTCAGCCCGGGGTGACGGGTCAAACACCCCGTTCCACCGGGGGAGCACGGGACCACGACCTAGGATGAGACGACACGCGAGGGCGAGACCGCGCAGGTGTGCCGGGAAAGCGGAGGTTGTGTCATGGGCCAGAGCCAGGAGTACAGCGACTACGGGGACAAACTGCTTCCCCCCGGGCTGACCTACGACGACGTCCTGCTGGTCCCGGCCTACTCCGATCTCCAGCCGGGCGAGGTCGACACCACCACCCGCCTGTCCCGCAACCTCACGCTGCGCATCCCGCTGCTCTCCGCGGCGATGGACACCGTCACCGAGGCCCGCATGGCCGTGGCGATGGCCCGCCAGGGCGGCGCGGGCGTCCTGCACCGCAACCTCTCCGTCGAGGACCAGGCCAGCCAGGTGGACCTGGTCAAGCGCTCCGAGGCGGGCATGGTCACAGACCCGGTCACCTGTCAGCCCGAGGACACCCTCGCCGAGGTCGAGCGCCTGTGCGCCCACTACCGGATCTCCGGCGTACCCGTCACCGACGGCGCCGGAACCCTGGTCGGCATCGTCACCAACCGGGACATGCGCTTCGAGAGCGACCGCGACCGCCTGGTCCGCGACGTGATGACCACGGAGAACCTGGTCACCGCTCCCGTCGGCGTCAGCCGCGAGCAGGCCTTCGACCTGCTGCGCAGGCACAAGGTCGAGAAGCTGCCGCTGGTCGACGGCCAGAACCGGCTGCGCGGCCTGATCACCGTCAAGGACTTCATCAAGAGCGAGCAGTACCCCGACGCCACCAAGGACGCCGACGGCCGCCTCGTCGTCGGCGGCGCCGTGGGCGTGGGCGCCGAGGCCGAGGAGCGCGCCAAGCGGCTCGTGGAGGCCGGTGTCGACTTCATCGTCGTGGACACCGCCCACGGCCACTCCTCGGGGCTCGCGGACATGATCGCCAAGCTCAAGGCCAACTCGCGCGCCGACATCGTCGCAGGCAACGTCGCCACCCGCGCCGGGGCGCAGCTGCTCATCGACGCCGGAGCCGACGCCGTCAAGGTCGGCGTGGGCCCGGGCTCCATCTGCACCACGCGGGTCGTGGCCGGTGTGGGCGCGCCGCAGCTCACCGCCATCCTGGAGGCCGCCAAGGCGTGCGGCCCGGCGGGCGTCCCGCTCATCGCCGACGGCGGGCTCCAGTACTCCGGCGAGATCGCCAAGGCCATCGCGGCCGGTGCCAGCACCGTGATGCTCGGCAGCCTGCTCGCGGGCGTGGAGGAGAGCCCCGGCGAGCTGATCTTCATCAACGGCAAGCAGTTCAAGGCCTACCGCGGCATGGGCTCGCTCGGCGCCATGCGCGGCCGCTCCTTCTCCAAGGACCGCTACGCGCAGGCCGACGTGGCCACCGAGGACAAGCTGGTCCCCGAGGGCATCGAGGGCCAGGTGCCCTTCCGCGGCCCGCTCCAGGCGGTCGCCCACCAGCTCGTCGGCGGTCTGCACCAGTCCATGTGGTACGCCGGGACCCGCACGGTGGCCGAGCTGCGCGAGCGCGGCCAGCTGATGCGCATCACCAGCGCCGGTCTGCGCGAGAGCCACCCGCACGACATCAAGATGACGGTCGAGGCGCCCAACTACAACGCCCGCTGACGCGGTGGCCGGGCGGCCCGGCGCCGCCCGCCTCCGGGGTCGATAGACTCACGGCGGCAGGAAACGCGCCGGTAGACCGTCCGGCGAGGCACGTCAGAGGGGATCGAAACGTTGGCTCAGGTGGAGATCGGGCTGGGCAAGAACGGACGCCGGGCCTACGAGCTCGACGAGATCGGGATCGTGCCCGCCCGGCGGACGCGGGACCCGGAGGAGGTGTCCATCGCCTGGCAGATCGACGCCTACCGGTTCGAGACTCCGCTCGTGGTCAGCCCCATGGACAGCGTGTCCTCGCCCCGGACCGTCGTGGCCGTGGGCGAGCAGGGCGGCCTCGGCGTGCTCGACCTCGAAGGGCTCTGGACCCGCTACGAGGACCCGGAGCCGCTGCTCCAGGAGATCCGCGAGCTCGACGACGTCGCCGCCACCCAGCGGCTCCAGGAGATCTACGCGGCGCCCATCCAGGAGGAGCTGATCGGCCGCCGGATCGAGGAGATCCGCGACGCGGGCCTGGTCACCGCCGCCCGGCTGTCGCCGCAGCGCACCGCCCAGTACCACAAGGCGGTCGTGGACGCGGGCGTGGACATCTTCGTGATCCGCGGCACCACGGTGTCGGCCGAGCACGTGTCCGGCCGCGCCGAGCCGCTCAACCTCAAGCAGTTCATCCACGAGCTGGACGTGCCGGTCGTGGTCGGCGGCTGCGCCACCTACACGGCGGCGCTGCACCTGATGCGCACCGGCGCCGCGGGCGTGCTGGTCGGCTTCGGCGGCGGATCGGGCCACACCACCCGCTCCGTGCTGGGCGTGGCCGTGCCGATGGCCAGCGCCATCGGCGACGTGGCCGCGGCCCGCCGCGACTACCTGGACGAGTCCGGCGGCCGGTACGTGCACGTCATCGCCGACGGCGGCATGACCGGCAGCGGCGACATCGCCAAGGCCCTGGCCTGCGGCGCCGACGCGGTCATGGTGGGCTCCCCGCTCGCGCGCGCCACCGAGGCGCCCGGCGGCGGCTACCACTGGGGCAGCGAGGCGCACCACAACGAGCTGCCGCGCGGCGAGCGCCTCCACGTCGGCACGATCGGCGACCTGAAGTCGATCCTGCACGGCCCGGCCTCCACCAGCGACGGTTCCATGAACCTCATGGGTGCTCTTCGTCGCACGATGGCCACCTCCGGCTACACCGACCTCAAGGAGTTCCAGCGGGTCGAGGTCGTGGTCAACCCGCACTAGAGGGGTGTGTTCGCCCAGGACACGGACCTGAAAGGGCCGCGTCGGCCCCGGCCGGCGCGGCCCTTCGCGTGCGCGGCCCCGCCGCGCGGCGACCCCCGTGCCCGAGGGCGCCGGTTGCGAGGCGTCGCCGGTCGCGTACTTTGGTTCCGGCGTGATGTGGAATTGATGTTTCCTTGACGATGTGGAGAGCCCATGGGTGAACGACGCGCGTCCGGGGCCGAGGGGCGCCGGAGTCGTGGCCCGCTGGCCGCCGTCTGCGTGACGCTGGCGGCGTGCCTGCTGCTGACCGGTGGAGTGGTCGTGCTGGTCAACCGGATCTCCGACGCGTTCAACGAGTGGCCGCCGCCCAGCGCCTCGGGCGTCGAGCCCCCGGCGGGCACGATCCAGACCCCGCCCCACGACGAGCTCACCGGTCCGCCGGAGCCCGCGGACGTGGCCCCGGAGGAGGGCGACCCCGCCCCCGAGGAGGCGGGCGCCGACGAGCGCCAGACCCCCGCCGTGGAGGAGCGCCCCAGCGCCGAGTGGCTCGACCAGGTGTCGGAGGCGACCGGCATCCCGCGCCGGGCCCTGGAGGGGTACGCGGGCGCGCAGCTGACGGTCGCCCGGGACCAGCCCTCCTGCCAGCTGTCCTGGCCCACCCTGGCCGGGATCGGCTACATCGAGTCGCACCACGGCACCTACGCCGGGGGCGAGATCGGCGACGACGGCAACACCACCGTCGACATCATCGGCATCCCGCTGGACGGCACCAACCGGACCCGGGCCATCCCGGACACCGACGGCGGCCGCTACGACGGCGACACCGAGTGGGACCGGGCGATCGGCCCGATGCAGTTCATCCCGCACACCTGGGAGCGCTGGGGCGACTCCCCGTCCGGAAACGACCCCGACCCGCACAACATCGACGACGCCGCGCTCGCCGCGGCCCGGTACCTGTGCGCGGAGGAGCGCGACCTGACCGTCGCGGCGGACTGGGAGGCGGCGATCCTGGAGTACAACCAGTCCGACGAGTACGTCGCCGACGTCCTGGCCTACGCGCACGCCTACGCCGACGCGGCCTGACCGTACGGCCGTCCCCGCGGCCTGACCGTACTACCGCCCCCGCGGGCGGGCCGTTCCCGGCCCGCCGCGGGGGCGCCGCGCCTCCCAGGGGGTGTCCACAGGCGGCACGAGGGGCTGTGCGCGGGGGCGGCCGCCGTGGTCTCCTGGAGTTCGGGGGGACCCGCCGTCCGCCCCGGTCAGCCCTGCGCGCGGACCTCCTGGCGCGTGGGGGCCTTCTCCCCGGCCAGGGCGCTCTCCGGGGCGAGCCGGGCGAGCAGGGTCCGGCCGATGTCGAGCAGTTGCGTCTGCTGCCGCGGACTGAGCACGTCGAACAGGTTGTCCCGCATGCTCCGCACGTGCCGCGCGCCCGCCTCGTCGAGCATCCGCTGTCCGGCGTCGGTGAGCACGGCGAACCAGCTGCGGCGGTCCTGCTCGCAGTGCACGCGCTCCACCAGGCCGGCCTCGGAGAGCTTCCTGACCGCGTGCGAGACGCGGCTGGGCCGGGTGTGGGTGAGCTCGGCCAGGTCGCTCATCCGCAGCGACCGGTGGTCGGCCTTGGACAGGAGCACGAGCAGCTCGTAGTAGGTCAGGGGCAGGTCGACCTCCTCCTGGAGGTCCTGCTCCACGCGCTGGTCCAGCAGGCGGAAGGCCAGCGTGGCGGCGTCCCAGGTGCGCTCCTCGGCGGTGTCGAGGCACTCGTGTCCACTCATGCGCAGATATTACCACGCTGGAATGTTGCGCACTGAAGTAAATGGACTTACTCTCGTGCTGAACATTCCAGTGCTGAACTAACTTCGGCCCATGGAGAGAGCGGACCCATGTCCTCCACCGAACCCGCCGCGCCGCGAACCGCCCCCGAGACCGCCCAGCCCCCGGGCGTCCCCGCGTCCACCGACTCCCGGGCCCCAACCGGTCCCGCCGTCGCCCCCGGCACGCCCGGGACCGCCGTCCCCCGGGACGCACCCGACCCCGCCGCCGCGCCGGACACGCCCACGGCACCGTCCCCCTCCGCTGTGCCCCCGACCCCGCGGGGCCGGGGCACGCTCGCGCTCGCCCTCCTGGCGACGGCCCACTTCGCCCTCTCGGTCGACTTCAACATCGTCTACATCGCCCTGCCCGAGATCGGCGCCGCGCTCGGCTTCACCCCGTCCTCGCTCCAGTGGGTGGTCAACGCCTTCGCCCTCGGCTACGGCGGGTTCCTGCTCCTCGGCGGCAGGGCGGTGGACCGCCTCGGCGCCCGCCGCGTGCTCGTCGCCGGAGCCGTGCTCATGGGCGCGGCCTCCGTCGTCGGCGCCCTGGCCTGGAACCCCGCGGCGCTGGTCGCCGCCCGCGCGGCCCAGGGCCTCGGCGCCGCCGCGCTCTTCCCCGCCACCCTCGCCCTGGTCGGCTCCGTTTTCCCCACCGGACCCGAACGCGTCCGCGCCATGGCCGTGTGGGGAACCGCCGGGGCCTTCGGCGCCCTCGCGGGCGGTGCCGTCGGCGGCGTCCTCACCAGCGCCTTCGGCTGGCCCTCGGTGTTCTGGGCGCTGGTCCCGCTCCTGCTCGCCGTCGCGCTCCTGGCGCCCCGCGCCCTGCCCGCCGACGGCCGCCGCCCCAGCCTGACCGGGTTCGACGCCCCCGGCGCGGTGGCGGTCACCGCCGGATCTCTCCTGCTGGTCCTCGGCATCTCCCGGGGACAGAGCGTCGGCTGGGCCTCGTGGCAGAGCACCGGGGCCGTCCTGCTCGGCCTCCTGGCCCTGGTCGCCCTGCTCCTGGTCGAACGCCGCTCCGCCGACCCGCTGCTGCCTCCCCGCCTGCTCGCCAACAGGTCCCTGCTGGTCACCATGGCGCTGATCTTCGTGCTCATGGGCGCGGTCAACACGCTGCACTACGTCTACACCACCCACGTCCAGACCACCCTGGACCTGAGCCCGCTCGCTGCCGGGCTCGGCTTCCTGCCGCAGGGCGTCGCGGCCATGCTCGGCTCCGCCCTGCTGCTGCCCCCGCTGCTCAACCGCTGGGGCGTGCGCCGCGCCCTGTTCGCGGGCACCGCCGGGGTGGGCCTCACCGCCGTGCTCTTCGCCGCCGCCGTCGCGGCCGACTCCTACTGGGCGATGCTCCCGGCCGTCGTCCTGCTCGGCGTCACCGCCGGTACCGCCTACCCGATCGTGTTCGCCGCCGCCGGGGCGGCCGTGGACGACGCCGAACAGGGCGTGGGCTCGTCCGCGGTGTCCACCTCCCAGCAGATCGGCGGGGCGGTCGGGCTGGCCGCGCTGGTCGCGGTCGCCGACGCGGCCTCCGGGGCCGGCGGCGCCGGACTGGGCGCCGCCGCTCTGGTCGGAGGGCTGGTCACCGCGGCCGCAGCCCTCCTCGCCCTGGCTCTGCCCAGGAGGTGAACCGCCTCCCGCCCCCGGTCCGCCCCGCCCGAACTCCCCGGGACACGCCGGTGCCGGACACCCGGTGTGATCAGCGCCCCCGGTTAGCCTGGGGCCCTCCCGGATGGACAGGGGCCCGGGGCGGGTATGCGCCTGGGAGGAGACCCATCGAGACGGAGGAGACCGATGACTACCACCTGGCTGGGACCGAAGGGGCGCGCGGAGGCGCTCGCGTCGATGGCCGACGAGGAACTCGACGTCCTCGTGGTCGGGGGAGGCATCGTCGGGGCGGGCATCGCCCTGGACGCGGTCTCGCGCGGGCTGTCCACGGCGCTGGTTGAGGCGCGCGACTTCGCGTCGGGCACCTCCAGCCGGTCCAGCAAGCTCATCCACGGCGGCCTGCGCTACCTGGAGCAGTTCGACTTCGAGCTCGTCCGCGAGGCGCTGCACGAGCGCGGCCTGCTCCTCACCACCATCGCCCCGCACCTGGTCCGCCCGGTGCCGTTCCTGTTCCCCTTCGCCCACCACTGGGAGCGCGCCTACATCGGCGCGGGCGTCACCCTCTACGACGCCCTCGCCATGAGCTCGCGCAACAACCGGGGACTGCCCACGCACCGCCACCTGACCAGGTCCGGGGCGCTGCGGGTCTTCCCCGCGCTCAAGCGCAGCGCCCTCGCCGGGGCCATCCAGTACTGGGACTGCCAGGTGGACGACGCCCGCCTGGTCACCAGCGTGCTGCGCACCGCCGCCGGGCTGGGGGCCAAGATCGCCTCCCGCGCCCAGGCGGTCGGGTTCCTGCGCGAGGGAGAGCACGTCGTCGGCGCCACCGTCGCCGACCTGGAGGGCGGCGGGGAGCGGCGCGTCCGCGCCCGTCAGGTGGTCAACGCCGCCGGGGTGTGGACCGACGACATCCAGGAGATGGTCGGCGGCCGGGGCCAGATCCACGTCAGCGCGTCCAAGGGCATCCACCTCGTGGTGCCGCGCGACCGCATCCAGGCCTCCTCCGGGATGATCCTGCGGACCGAGAAGAGCGTGCTGTTCGTCATCCCGTGGGGCCGCCACTGGATCATCGGCACCACCGACACCGCGTGGGACCTGGACAAGGAGAACCCCGCGGCGAGCCGGGCCGACATCGACTACGTCCTCGACCACGTCAACCAGGTCCTGCGCACGCCCCTGGGCCGCGACGACGTCGAGGGCGTGTACGCGGGCCTGCGCCCGCTGCTGACGGGGGAGTCGGAGGAGACCTCCAAGCTCTCCCGCGAGCACACGGTGGCCCACCCCGTGCCCGGCCTGGTCCTCATCGCCGGGGGCAAGTACACGACCTACCGCGTGATGGCCAAGGACGCGGTGGACGCGGTCGCGCACGGCCTGGGCAACGGGATCCCGGCCTCGGTCACCGACCGGCTGCCCCTGGTGGGCGCGGACGGCTACTGGGCGCTGTACAACCAGCGCCACCGGCTGGCCCGGAACTCGGGGCTGCACGTCTCCCGCGTCACCCACCTGCTGCGCCGCTACGGCTCCTCGGTCCACGACCTGCTCGACCTGATCCGGGAGCGCCCCGACCTCGGCCGACCGCTCGCGCACGCCGAGGACTACCTGCGCGCCGAGATCGTCTACGCGGCCGAGGCCGAGGGCGCCCGCCACCTGGAGGACGTCCTGTCCCGGCGCACCCGGATCTCCTTCGAGACCTGGGACCGGGGCATCGCCGCCGCGGAGGAGGCCGCCGAACTGCTCGCCGGTCCCCTGGACTGGAGCGAGGAGCAGGTCGGGCGGGAGGTCGAGTACTACCGCAAGGGGATCGAGGCCGAGCGCGCGGCTCAGGAGCAGGACACCGACCAGGAGGCGGACGCGATCCAGCACGGCGCCCCGGAGATCGTCCCGGAGGCCAACATCACGCGGCCCTGAGCGCGGGGCGCGGGCGGCGCACCCGGGGGAGCGCCGCCGGGAACCGCCCGGGCCCGCGCGGCCGGGGCCGACGGGTCCCCGGCGGCTCCGCCTCCAGGGGCGTGACCGCCGGGGGCCGACCGCCCGCCGCCCTCAGGAGAGCTGGCCGATGATCGGCTCCAGTTCGCCCCTGAGCCACTCCAGCCCGATGGGAGCGGGGGAGTTCAGCGCGTTGGCGAAGGCCAGGTCGGCGTGGTACACGGTCGAGGCCTCGACCGCGGGCAGCTCCTGGAAGAGGGGGTCATCGGCCAGCCTGTCGCGGTCCTCCCCGGTCGGGGCCCACACCATGAGCACGTCGGCGTCGAGTTCCTCGGTGCGCTCCAGGGGCAGCGGTTCGCCCGTCTGGGTGTTGTCCTGGTTGTCGGCCGGCCGCAGCCCGAACAGTTCGAGCACCGAGCCGTTGCCGAAGGCGTACTGCCCCGGGTCGGCGCGCACCCACTGGTAGGTCCTGGAGCCGATGCCGGGCACCCGCCCGCCGACCTCGGCGAACGCCGCGCCGATGTCGGTGATCAGCTCCTCGGCCTCCTCCTCCCTGCGCAGCGCCCGGGCGGTGGTGCGCAGCCGCGTGTCCCAGTCCACGTTGAGGGCCTCGGAGTCCGGGGCGACCGTCGGCGCGATGGCGTTGAGCTGCTCGAACGTGGCCGCGTCCGGAACCTGGTAGGTCTCGGCCAGGATCAGGTCGGGCTCCACCGAGGCGATGGCTTCGAGGTCGGGCCCGCCGTCGGCCGAGACCAGGCCGGGGTCGGCGATCCCGGCCAGCTCCTCGGCCAGCCAGGGGGTGGCGGTCTCCAGGGTCCGGGGGTCGGCGGCGACGGCGACCGGCGTCACCCCCAGGGAGAGGGCCTCGTCGGCCGCGGCGAAGCCCAGGGCCAGGACCCGGCTCGGGCTCTCCCCGACCGTGACGCCGCCGTGGAGGGTCTGGACGGTCACGGGATAGCCGTCCGCGCCGGGGGAGGAGGTCTGTCCGGCCTCCCCGGCCCCGGCCCCGGCTCCGCACCCGGTCACGGCGACGGCCAGTGCTATCGCCGCTGCGGCCCGGCGCCTCCCGCGGCCGACCGCCGCGCGCTCTCGTCCCATGCTCACGTACGCACACCTCTCACTCGCCGCGAAGCGCCGCTCCGCGCCGCACGGCGGGCGGTGGGGGAGCCGTAGGGGATCCCGCGCCACGCGTGCGGTTAAGGGAAGGCTTACCTTATTCTCCGTTGGCGGGAGGGTGCCGCACCGCCCTCCCCGAAGCGGCCTCCGGGCACGGGACAGGGGCGCCGCCCCGGGCCCGACGCCGCGCGTTCCCGACCAGGCCGCCCCGGGCCCGACGCCCCGGGGTCCGAGGGCCCGCTACGCTCGGTCGCATGTGGCGATTCGTACGCAAACCAGCCAGGGTGCCGCGTCGGGGCGCCGACATCGGGGCGCACCTGGTACCGGAGGCCTTCGGAGTCGACCCGGTCCTGAGGACCGCCTGCGACGCCGTCCGCGAGGGCGACATCGAAGCCGGCGCCTCCCTGCTCGTGGAGAGCCGGGAGGACCCCGAGACCCGCGTACTGCGGGTCGAGGCGCTGGCCAGGGCCGCCGCCGACCTGCCCGGGGAGATCGTCGGACTCCTGGAGGCCGGTGCCGACCGGGCCGACACCATGCTCTGGCTGGGCCACACGCTGCTGGCCCGCGCCCTGGTCCGGCCCTCCGGCGGGACCATGGCCGACGAGAAGGCCGCCTCCGCCGCCCTGCACGAGGCGGGGGATGCTTTGGAGGCCGCCGCGCGGCTGCGCCCCGACGACGCGGCGCCCTGGGCCGGGCTCCAGACCGCCGCTATGGGCCTGGGCGCGGACCGGGAGGAGAAGGACCGGATCTGGCGCGAGATCATCGCCCGCGCGCCCCACCTGTTCCCCGCCCACACGGTCCGCACGCGCACCCTGTCGGCCGCCCGGGGCGGCAGCGCCGAGGAGATGTTCGCGTTCGCCGGAGCCGCCGCCGACACCGCGCCCGTGGGCAGCCCCCTGCCCTCCGTGCTCGCCCTCGCCCACGCCGAGCACGTGCGCGCGGAGCAGAAACGCCTGACCGCCGAGGGCAACCTCCCCTCCATCGTGGACATGGCCCTGGGCCGCCTGCACGGGGAGTCGGTCCAGGAGCTGTTCGAACTCGCGCGCGGGTGGGTCGCCGGGGCGGTCGCGCACCCGCGCGACGCCCAGGCCCACCACCTGTTCGGATGGGCCTTCCACCGGGCCGGGATGGCGCAGGCGGCGCACTGGCACCTGGCCGCCGTGGGAAACGTGCGGTGCGACATGCCCTGGTCCTTCTTCGGCCCCGCCCACACCGAACTGATCCGCGCGATGGCCGAACTCGGGGTCGACCCGGGCCGGGGAGCCCAGGGTCCGGCGTCGGTCTGAGTACCGCTACTCAGGCGCGGGCGGCGCGCACCGGGCAGTCTGGGGACATGAACCACCGCTCTCCCGCCCCCGCCTCCGTCCCGCGCACGGTCCTGCTCGCCTCGGCCGCGGCCCTCGCCGCGGTCGCCCTGGCCCACCTGGTCGGGTGGGGCGTCGCCCACGCCATGGACGCGGCCCACACGGCGCCCGACGCCAACATCGGCGCCGGGATGGCCCTGCTGCTCCTGCCCTTCCCCCTCGCCCCGGTCATGGCCTGGCCGCTGACCCTGGCCGTCCGCCTGCCCCGCCCGGGGATCACGGCGCTGGTCTGCACCCCCGTCTACCTGCTGCTGGCCGTCGTGGTGTGGACCCTGTGGCCCGGCGCGGCCGACCGGACGCCGCAGGACTCCTTCCTGCACCCCGTGCTGGAGTCCACCTGGAGCCTGGTCGCCGCCAACGCGCTCATCCTCGCGGTCGCGCTGGCCGCCGCCGCGCTGATCGTCCGCGGCCGGTCCGCCCCCGCCGTCCGCTCCTGAGGGCGCACGCACCCCGGCGCCCGAAAAGCCCTCGCCAGGGCGGTAAGGGCTCGGCCACAATGCACGGGTGCTACTGACGATCACGACCACGGCGAGCCCGGCGACGGACCTCGGCTTCCTGCTGCACAAGCACCCCGACAGGGCGCAGAGCTTCGATCAGTCCTTCGGCACCGCCCACGTCTTCTACCCCGAGGCCACCGAGCAGCGCTGCACCGCCGCGCTGATGCTCGACGTCGACGCGCAGGCGCTGCTGCGCACGCGCACGTCGGTGAGCACACCCGACTTCGCGCTGGCCCAGTACGTCAACGACCGCCCCTACGCGACGTCGTCGCTGTTCACGGTGGCGCTGGGGCGGGTCATGCGCTCCGCGCTCCGGGGGGACTGCAAGCAGCGTCCCGAGCTGGCGCGCACGCCGATCCCGCTGGAGCTGCGCATGCCCGCGGTGCCCTGCCGGGGCGGCGCCGAGCGCGCACGGTCGCTGTTCGAGCCCCTGGGGTGGGCGGCGGAGGCCGAACCGGTCCCGCTCGACCCGGGGCTGCCCGGATGGGGCGACTCCCACTACCTGTCGCTCACCCTCACCGGCACCGTGCGGCTGTCCGAGGCGCTCAGCCACCTGTACGTGCTGCTGCCCGTCCTGGACGGCAACAAGCACTACTGGGTGGACCGCAGCGAGGTGGACAAGCTGCTGCGGGCCGGCGGGGTCGCCGCCGGGACCACCGGTGACGCCGGTGCCGACGAGGGCGACGATGCCGTCGAGGGTGCCGGTGCGGGCGGGACCGACGGTGCGGACGGGAGTGACGGGTCCGCCGAGACCGGCTGGCTCGCCGGACACCCCGAACGGGCCTGGATCGTCCGCCGCTACCTCAACCGCCGCGACGGCTACGTGCGCACCGCGCTGGCCCGCCTGGCCGAGGCCGACGACCTGACCGGGGACGGGGAGGGCGACGACCCCGGGGACGAGGAGGCCGCTGCGGCGCCGCCCCCTGAGGAGCGCGCCCCCAGCCTGGCCGAACAGCGGGCCGGGGCGGTCATGGCCGTGCTCGCCGCCGAGAACGCCACCAGCGTCATCGACCTGGGCTGCGGCGCCGGACAACTGCTCACCCGCCTGGCCCGCGACCGCTCCCTGGAGCGCGTCACCGGAGTCGACGTCAGCGTCGTCAGCCTCGAACGCGCCCACCGCAGGGTGTGCCGGGGCTGCGACCCCGGCGGGCGCGACCGCCACCGGCCCCTGTTCTCCGACACCGTCGCGGCCCGCGACCGCGGGGACGCGCGGCCCGGGCCGGAACTGCTCGTCGGCTCGGTCGTCTACCGCGACAAGCGGTTCGAGGGCTACGACGCCGCCGTCCTCATGGAGGTGGTCGAGCACCTGGACCCCTCGCGGCTGCCCGCGATGGAGGAGAGCGTGTTCGGCTCCGCCCGGCCCCGCGTCGTCGTGGTCACCACGCCCAACGCCGAGTACAACACCCACTACGAGGGGCTGGAGGACGGCGCCTTCCGGCACAGCGACCACCGCTTCGAGTGGACGCGCGCCGAGTTCACCCTGTGGGCGGACGGGATCGCCGACAAGTACGGCTACCGCGTCCGCCACCTGCCGGTCGGGCCCGAACACCCCGACACCGGCGCACCGACCCAGATGGGAGTCTTCGTCCGATGAGTACGACCGAGAGGACCGGGGCCGCCGAGCCGCGCGTGCTCGGCGTGCCCGAGATGGGGCTCGTCGTGCTGGTCGGGGTCTCCGGTTCCGGTAAGTCCACCTTCGCCGCCCGGCACTTCGCCCCCACGCAGGTGATCGGCTCCGACCGCTGCCGGGGCATGGTCAGCGACGACGAGAACGACCAGGCCGCCACCGCCGACGCGTTCTCGCTCCTGCACACCGTCGTGGACATCCGGCTGCGCCGGGGCCTGCTCGCCGTGGTCGACGCCACCAACGTGCAGAGCAGGGCCCGTCAGGAACTCGTGCGCATCGCCAAGGACAACGACGTGCTGACAACGGCCATCGTGCTCGACGTCCCCGAGGCCCTGGCCCGCGAGCGCAACCGGGACCGGTCCGACCGCGACTTCGGCGACCACGTCATCCGCCGCCAGCGGCGCGACCTGCGCCAGAGCCTGCGGCACCTGCGCCGGGAGGGCTTCCGCAAGGTGCACGTGCTCCAGGGGCCGGAGGAGATCGACGCCGCCGTCATCGGACTGGAGCGCGCCTGGCCCGACCGCAGGGAGCTCACCGGACCCTTCGACATCGTCGGCGACGTGCACGGCTGCCGCGAGGAACTGGAGGAGCTGCTGGGCGACCTCGGCTACGAGCTGACCCGCGACGGCCTCGGGCGCCCGGTCGGCGCCCGGCACCCGCGGGGGCGCACGGCGGTGTTCGTCGGCGACCTCGTGGACCGGGGCCCCGACAGCCCCGGCGTCCTGCGCCTGGTCATGGGCATGGTCGCCGACGGCGACGCCCTCTGCGTGCCCGGCAACCACGAGAACAAGCTCGTCCGTGTGCTCAAGGGCGGCAAGGCCCAGCTCACGCACGGCCTCGCCGAGACCATGGAACAGCTGGGACGCGAGAGCGGGGAGTTCCGGGGGCGCGTGCTGGACTTCTGCGACGGGCTGGTCAGCCACCTCGTCCTGGACGGGGGCGCGCTGGTCGTCGCGCACGCCGGACTCAAGGAGGAGTACCACGGGCGGGCCTCCGGACGGGTGCGCTCCTTCGCCCTGTACGGCCAGACCACCGGCGAGACCGACGAGTACGGGCTCCCGGTGCGGCTGCCGTGGGCGCGCGAGTACCGCGGCCGGGCCGCCGTGGTCTACGGGCACACGCCCATGGCCAAGGCCGAGTGGGTCAACAACACCCTCTGCCTGGACACCGGCTGCGTGTTCGGCGGCAGGCTCACCGCGCTGCGCTACCCCGAGCGCGAGATCGTCGACGTGCGGGCGCGCCGCACCTGGTACGAGCCCGCCCGGCCGCTGACGGACACCGCGGACGGGGAGACCGCCACGCGCCCCGACGCCGCTGTGGACGTCACCGACATCGGCGTCGGCGACACCCGCACGGGCATGTTCGTGGAGACCGAGCACGGCCTGGTGCGCGCCGACGGCGGCAGCACCCTGGCCGCGCTGGAGGCCATGAGCAGGTTCGCGGTGGACCCGCGCTGGCTGCTCTACCTCCCGCCGACCATGGCGCCCGCGCCGACCTCGGCCGGGCCCGGGCTGCTGGAGCACCCGAACGAGGCCTTCGCCTCCTTCCGGGGCTCGGGGATCGGCGAGGTCGTGTGCGAGGAGAAGCACATGGGGTCGCGGGCCGTGGCAGTGCTGTGCCGGGACGCCGACGCCGCCGAACGCCGGTTCGTGCCCGGCCGGCTGGGCACCGTCTACACCCGGACAGGACGGCCCTTCTTCTCCGACCCTGCCCTCCAGGCCGAGGTCGTGGACCAGCTCCGCCGGGCGGTCACCGACGCAGGGCTGTGGGACCGGCTGGGCACCGACTGGGTCGCCCTGGACGGGGAGATGCTGCCGTGGTCGGCCAAGGCCCGGTCGCTGATCCGCGAGCAGTACGCGTCGGTGGGCGCCGCCGCCCGCGCGGCCCTGCCCGCCGCCGGGATCGCGCTCGCCGCCGCGGCCGGGCGCGGTGTGCCCGTGGACGGGCTGATCGAGGGGGTCGCGCGCCGGACGGAGCAGGTGGAGGAGTTCAGCCGGGTCTACCGGCGCTACTCCTGGGACACCGACGGCACCGCCGGACTCCGGTACGCGCCGTTCATGGTGCTGGCCTCCGAGGGGCGCGAGTACGGGGACGCCGACCACCTGTGGCACATGGCCGTCGCCGAACGGCTCGCCGAGGCGAGCGGCCTGGTCCACCCCACCCGCTACCGGGTCGTGGACACCACCGACCCGGGCGCGTGCGCCTCGGCCGCCGACTGGTGGACCGACATGGTCTCCACCGGCGGCGAGGGGATGGTGGTCAAACCCGTCCTGGGCGCCCGCGCCACGGGCCGCAAGGGCCTGGCGCAGCCCGGGCTGAAGGTGCGCGGGTCCGAGTACCTGCGCATCGTCTACGGGCCCGACTACACCGACCCCGAGCGGATGGCGGTCCTGAAGGACCGTCAGGTGGGCCGCAAGAGCGGGCTGGCCATGCGCGAGCACAAGCTGGGCCTGGAGGCGCTGGCCCGCCACGCCCGGCGCGAACCGCTGTGGCGCGTGCACGAACCGGTGTTCGCGGTGCTGGCCCTGGAGTCGGTCCCGGTCGACCCCCGGCTTTAGGGGGAGGGGGCGGGCGCCGCCCCCTCCCCGCGGGGACCTCGTGCCTGTAGCGGGGTTCGACGGCCCGAACCCGCTACAAGTACGAGACCACTCCAGGTCAGGAGTTCGCAGTCACATCAGCACCGCCTCCGGCCAACCGGGGTCGGGCGCGGCGGAACGCGGGCTGGAGGAACCCACGAGGCGGGGGCGCCGCCGGACCGGTCCGATCCCACCGACGGCGTTCCGATTCGCCTCCTTTTCACGCCTTCTCTTTCGGTCGGCCATCCGCAGGGGCCATGATGTGCACGCCCGTCAACCCCCACTCCCCTCCGGAGAAGATGTGTCCCCCAACCGACCCGGACGCCTGGTCGCGTCCACGTCCGCCGCGGCGGCGGTGCTCCTGGGCCTCGGGCTCACGTCCGCGCCGTCCGCCCTCGCCGACACCGCCACCCCGGTGGTCAGCGAGGTCTACGGCGGAGGCGGCAACAGCGGCGCGCGACTGCGCCACGACTTCGTCGAACTGGGCAACCCCACCGGTGCGGCGTTCTCCCTCGACGGCTGGAGCGTGCAGTACCTGCCCGCCAGCCCCAGGCCCGCCACCCAGGTGCAGGTCACCGCACTGAACGGCGAGATCGGCGCGGACGGGCACTACCTCGTGCGCCACGCCGCGGGTGCCGGGGGCAGTGTCGACCTCCCCGCCCCCGACGCCACCGGCGGCACCAACATGTCCGCCACCTCCGGCACGGTCCTGCTCGTGCGGGGCACCGACCCCGTCACCTGCCGGACCGCCGCGGAGTGCGCCGCGGACGCCTCCGTCGCCGACCTCGTCGGCTACGGGGACGCCGTCGTCCACGAGGGAGCGCCCGCGCCCCGGCTGAGCAACACCACCTCCGCCTCGCGCGACGACGCCCTCACCGACACCGGCGACAACGCGGCCGACTTCACGGCCGCGGCCCCCTCGCCCACCAACACCGCGGGCCAGACCCCCGGCGGGGGCGGCACCGACCCCGAGGAGCCCGTCGAGCCCGGCGACCTGCGCGTCCACGACGTCCAGGGCACCACCCGCACCTCCCCCTACGCCGGACAGCGGGTCACGGGCCTGCCCGGCGTGGTCACGGCGGTCAACCCCTTCGGCGGCGCGCGGGGGTTCTGGTTCCAGGACGCCGAGGGCGACGGCGACCCGCGCACCAGCGAGGCGCTGTTCGTCTTCACCGGGTCCACCACCCCGGACGTGGCCGTCGGCGACGAGGTCCTGGCCGCCGGACGGGTCAGCGAGTACCGCCCCGCCTCCGGCACGCAGACCATCACCCAGCTCGACCAGGCCCGCTGGACCGTCCTGTCCTCGGGCCGCGCCGTACCCGACCCGGTCCTGCTCGACGAGGGCGCCGTCCCCGAGGCCTACGCGCCCGAGCCCGGCGGGGACGTCTCCGCACTGGAGCTGGACCCCGGCGCCTACGCCCTGGACTTCTGGGCCGCGCACGAGCACATGCTCGTCCGCGTGGAGGACGCGCCCGTCGTCGGAGCCACCGACGACTACGCCGCGCTCTGGGTGACCACCGAGCCCGGGCGCAACCCCACCGTCAACGGCGGCACCCGCTACGGCTCCTACGACGACCCCAACTCCGGACGGATCAAGGTCGAGTCGCTGCTCGACCGCGACCGGCACCCGTTCCCCGAGGCGAACGTGGGCGACACCCTCGCCGGGGTCACCGAGGGCCCCCTCTACTACAGCCGGTTCGGCGGCTACCTCATCCGCGCCACCACCCTGGGAGAGCACGTGCGGGGCGACCTGGAGCGCACCGCCGTCCGCGACGCGCGCCGCCACGAGGTCAGCGTCGCCACCTACAACGTCGAGAACCTCGGCGGGCGCGACGACCAGGCCAAGTACGACGCGCTGGCCGCCGGGATCGTCGAGTCCCTGGACTCGCCCGACATCATCGGCCTGGAGGAGATCCAGGACAGCACCGGCCCGACCGACGACGGCGTCGTGGACGCCGACGTCACCCTGGACCGGCTGGTGGAGGCCGTGGAGGCGCACGGAGGCCCCGCCTACGAGTGGCGGCAGATCAGCCCCGAGGACAAGCAGGACGGCGGCCAGCCCGGCGGCAACATCCGCAACGCGTTCCTGTTCGACCCCGAGCGTGTGGAGTTCGTCGACCGCGAGGGCGGCGACGCCAGCACCGCCGTGGAGGTCGTGGAGGGCGAACGCGGCGCCGAGCTGTCGGTGTCCCCGGGCCGGATCAGCCCGCGCGACCAGGCCTGGGAGTCCAGCCGCAAGCCGCTGGTCGGTCACTTCCGCGCCCTGAACCGGGACGTCTACGTGGTCACCAACCACTTCAACTCCAAGGGCGGGGACGAGTCCCTGCACGGCGTCCACCAGCCGCCGCGGCGCACCAGCGAGACCCAGCGCCACGCCCAGGCCGAACTCGTGCGCGACTTCGCCGAGGAGCTGCTGGCCGTGGACCCCGGGGCCAACCTGGTGGTCATGGGCGACCTGAACGACTTCCAGTTCTCCCGGACCCTGGAGATCCTCACCGCCGACGGGCCGCTGCACAACCCGATGACGGACCTGCCCGAGGAGGAGCGCTACAACTACGTCTTCGACGGCAACTCCCAGGCCCTGGACCACATCCTGGTCAACCAGGCGCTCGCGGGCCGGGTCGAGTACGACATCGCGCGGATCAACTCCGAGTTCTCCGACCAGGTCAGCGACCACGACCCCCAGGTGCTGTGGCTGGACACCCGCCGCAGCACCCCGCCCGGGCGCCCCTGAGGCCGCCCGGCTCCCGGCGCGTCCCCCGCGCCGGGAGCCGGGTCCCCGGCCGGTCGCCCTCGCGCCGACGGGGTCAGCGCACGTCCCTGCGGCTCAGCACCGTCGCGGAGAGCACCCACAGGGCGAGGGTGGTCACCGCGGCCGCGAGCGCGACGGAGAACGCCGTCGGCAGGTCGAGGGACCCCGCGTCGGAGACGGCCGTGCTGCCCAGGCTGAGCGACGTGGTGACCAGCGACTGCGGCAGGAGGTAGGAGACCACTCCGCCCTCCCCGGAGTAGAGGAGGCCGACCCCGGCGACGCAGCCCAGGAGGCCCAGGGCGACGGGCGCGGCGAAGGAGCGGACCAGCATCGACAGCAGGGACTGCAATGCGGCCACCGGCAGCGCGGCGACGACGCCCAGCAGGGCGGCGGCCGCGCTGTGCCAGGGCAGCCAGCCGTCCAGACCCAGGACGAGCTTGCCGCTCAGCACCACCAGCCCGAGCAGCACGGACTGCATCACCACGACCACCAGGGCGAGCGAGACGAGCTTGGCGCCGACGACCGAGAACGCCCGCGCGGGCGCGGCCATCAACAGGTTCCAGTTGTGGCCCCGGTGCTCCATGCGCCACGCGGCCGACGCCGCCACCGCGATCCCCATCGACATGAACACCATGCCGTAGAAGAGCACCACCTGGGACCAGTAGGACGCCCACCCGGAGGAGAGGGCCTCCTCGTTGGCGCCGTAGTTCACCGTCCCCGTGACGACCGCGAGCAGCGGCAGCACCACGGCCACGATCCACAGGGCCGAACGGCGCAGCTTGGCGAGTTCGGCGAGGACCATCCCCATCACGCCTCCGTCCGGTCGAAGCGGTGGCTGGCCACGGCGAACAGAACCGCCACGAGCACCAGGAACGCGGCCAGCCAGCCGTATCCGGGCGTGATAGCGACGAAGCCGTCCTCGTCCATCCCCAGCGGGGAGACGACCGCGTAGTAGCCCCAGGGCAGCACGCGCGCCAGGGCCGGGGGCATCAGCAGGGTGAACACCCCGCAGAACGAGCCGAGCAGCCCGAGCGCCAGCCCGACGAGCTGGTTCTCCACCAGCGCGGCCAGCAGCACGTGCAGGCACAGCACCGCCAGATCCACCAGGAGCAGCCCGAAGGCGTACCGGACCCACACGCCGGGGTCCGGCTCCACGGTGATCCCCGCGGCCAGGCCCGCCGTGAAGACCAGCGCGGTCTGGACGGCCACCGCGGCCGCCAGCAGCAGGCCCAGCACCGCGACCTTGGCCCGGCACAGCAGCCCCGAACCGAACCCGGCCACCTGCGACAGCGTCCAGCCCCGGCCCTGGTGCTCGATGTCCACCTGCCTGCTGGCCAGCACCGAGACCAGGAGGGGTGAGGTCATGGCCGCGATCATGACGTAGCTCATGAGCAGGCCCTCCCACGGCTGGGCGGCCGGATCGCCGAAGCCCTCCCGCACGGAGTCCGACATCAGGTTCATGCAGGACAGGCCCACGACGGCGGCCACCATGACCGCGCAGACCAGCACGACCCGGAGCCTGCGCGCCTTGCGCAGCTCGAGTCTCAACGCCGTCACGATCACAGCAGCCCCTCACGGCCGGTGAGGTCCATGAAGACCTCCTCCAGGGACTGCTGGACGCGCCGCACCCCGTGGATCGGCACGTCCTCGGCGACCAGCCGCCGCACGAGCGCGGCGGTGTCCTCGTCGCCGAACCCGGACAGGCGCACGCCCCGCTCCGCGCGAACGGCGGGGATGCCCAGGGCCAGGGCGCGGTCGGGTTCGGGGGTGTCCACGAGCAGGTCCGGCACGCTGCGGTGGAACAGTTCGGTCCGGGTGCCCTGGAAGACCAGCTTTCCGCGGCCCAGGATGCCCAGAACCGAGGCCATCCTGTCGATCTCGTCGAGCAGGTGGCTGGAGACCATGACCGTGACGCCCTCCCCGGCCAGCGTCACCAGCAGTTCGCGGATCTCCTCGATGCCCGCGGGGTCCAGGCCGTTGGTGGGCTCGTCGAGGACGAGCAAACGCGGCTCCCGCGCCAGGGCCATCGCGATGCCCAGGCGCTGCTTCATCCCCAGCGAGTACGCGCGGACGAGCTTGCCCATGTGCTCCTGGAGGCGCACGGTGGCGACCGCGCGCAAGACCTGCCGGTCGCTGAGCCCGAGCATCCGCTGGACGATCGCCATGTTCTCCCGCCCGGTCAGGTGGGCGTAGCCGGGAGGCGCCTCGATGAGGGAGCCGATCTCCCGCATCAGGGCGGGGCGCGTGTCCCGGTTCATCGGCTGTCCGAAGACGGTGATCGCGCCCCGGGTCGGCCGGGCCAGCGACAGCAGCATCTTCATGGTGGTGGACTTGCCCGAGCCGTTGGGGCCCAGGAAGCCGTAGACGCAGCCCGGCGGCACCCGCAGGTCGAGGTCGTCGACGACCGTCCGCGCACCGTAGGCCTTCGTCAGGTGGTGGGTGGTGATGATGTGGTCCATGGAACTCCTTCCACCGAGGAGCTTCCGGCACCGGGACCGGGGAGGGCATCGTGCCGGGGGAGGGGAAACGCGCTCCTACCGCGGTAGGAGGAGGGGGCGCGGGGCACCGGGAGGGGAGGGTACGGGGCGGGCCCGTTCACGCCTCCCGGAGCAGGTCCTCGCGGCCCACCAGCCCGGCGCGGAACGCGAACAGCACGGCCTGCACCCGGTCGCGGGAGCCGGTCTTGGCCAGGACGTGGCCGACGTGGGTCTTGACCGTGGGCATGGACAGCACGAGGCGCTCGCAGATCTCCGTGTTCGTGTACCCCAGCGCCACGGCGACGAGGACCTCCTGCTCGCGCGGGGTCAGCGAGGCGGCGGCGCGGCGGGTGCCCCCGTCGAGCGGGACCGGACGCGAGGACGGGCCGCCGAGCAGCGGACGCACGTGCCCGAGCAGCCTGCGCGTGGAACTGGCCGAGATGACTGAGTCGCCCCGGTGCACGGTCCGCACGGCCTCCAGCAGCTCCTCGGGCGGGGTGTTCTTGAGCAGGAAGCCCGCGGCCCCGGCCTCCACGCCCTCGACCACGTACTCGTCGGTGTCGAAGGTGGTGAGGATGACGACGCGGCAGTCGGCCCCGGAGGAGACGAGGGAGCGTGTGGCGCTCAGGCCGTCCGTGCCGGGCATCTGGACGTCCATGAGCAGGACGTCGACGGGGTCGGAGTGCTGCCGGGCGAGTGCCCGGGCCCCGTCGGCCGCCTCCCAGGCCACGGTCAGGTCCGGCTGGGAGTCGATGACCATCGCCATGCCCGCCGTGAACAGGACCTGGTCGTCGGCCAGCCCCACGCGGATCACGCGTCCTCCCAGGGGATCACCGCGCGCACCCGCCAGGTGCCGGTGGCGTCGTCGGCGCCGGCCTCCAGGGCGCCGCCGTGCAGGCCCACGCGCTCGCGCATGCCGACCAGGCCGTGGCCGGGGCCCCGCCGGGCGCGGTCCGGGGCCGCCCCGGCGGCGGAGGACGCCCCCGCCGGGGAGGAGCCTCCGGTGGGGGAGGGCGCCCCGGTACCGGAGGGGCTTCCGATGCCGACATGCCTCCCGATGACGGAGTGCCTTCCGGTGACGGAGGGCGTTTCGGTGCGGGAGGAACTCGCGGGTGCCGAGGGGCCTTCGGGCACCGAGTGACCCGCGGGTTCCGAGCGGCCTGGGAGGCCCGCGGGAGCTGTGAGGGCTGTGGGCACGGTCTCGCGGACGGGGTTGGCCACGTCGATCCCGACCCGTCCGGGCGACCACGTGAGCTCGACCCGCACGGCGGAGGGCCCGCCGTGCTTCAGCGCGTTGGCCAGCGACTCCTGCACCACGCGGTAGACCGTCAGGGACGCGGTCGCGGGCAGGGTCGCCGGGGCGTCCGCGTCCTTCCGCCCGCCGCGCGGGGCGGCCGGGGACCCGTGCTGGACCAGGCGGATCCGCAGACCGGCGCGGCGGTACTCCTCCACCAGGCCGGGCAGGTCGCCGACCCCGGGGGCCGGGGCGGCCCCGCGCTCCTCGCCGTCGCGCAGGACGCCCAGGAGCTGGTGCAGCTCCGCCGCCGACTCGCGTCCCACCTGGGCGACGGTGGCCAGAGCGGCCACCGCGCGCTCCGGGGCGGCCTTCGCGGCGTAGCGGCCGCCGTCGGCCTGGGCGACGATGACGTTCAGCGAGTGCGCGAGGATGTCGTGCATCTCCCGGGCGATACGGGTCCGCTCGTCGAGCGCGGCCAGGCGCACCTCCTGCTCCCGCTGGGTCTCCAGCAGCCGGGCGTGCTCCACGACGCGGGCGAACTCCTCGCGGTTGCGCCTGCGGAACGCTCCGAGCAGGGAGAACAGCCCGACCGCCGTCCACGCCGAGAAGACGCTGTTGAGACGCAGCTCCAGGTCCGGGGAGAGGTTGTCCGGCGGGATGGAGAGGACGGCCCAGGCCGCCCCGGTCAGGAGCAGGACGAGGCCGACGGCGCGCCACGGGCGCGGGAGTTCGGCCTGCGCCGTGTAGGAGGCGACCAGGGCGCAGATGCCCACCGGAGCCGTGAGCTGGTCGAACCAGAGGATGTGGAACGCCAGCAGGAACCCCAGTACCGCCAGGCACGTGAGCGGACGGACGCGGCGCAGGACCAGGGCGGCGCAGCACGCGGCGGACACGGCGAGGTAGACCCACGACTCGGTGGCGGTGAAGCCGCCCCCGGGCCGGGTCAGTACCGACATGCCGAACCAGACGGCGGCCCAGAGCGCGTCCACGGCGAGTACGTGGTCCCGGGCCCAGAGCGTGGCGCGGTCCAGGAGGGTGCGCGCGGTCAGGTCGGCCATCCCTCCACGATAGGGACGCGGAGGCCGCCGGGCCTCATGCCCCGGCATGAGACCGCGGGGTCCGAAAGGCGGCCCCGCGGCCCCCGGACACCGACGAAGGGCAGGTCAGGGGCGGGGCGTGTCCACGGGCCCGCTTCCGCGGGGCGCCTATCCTGGGGAGCGCCCGCGACGCGGCGGGCGCACTACACCCAGGGAAATGAGACATGAACGTACTGCTCACCGGTGGTGCCGGGTACATCGGCTCCCACACGGCGGTCGAACTCCTCGAAGCCGGGCACGAGGTCGTGGTCGTGGACCTGCTCTCCAACAGCCACGAGGAGGCCCTGCGCCGCGTCGAGCGCATCACCGGGCGCACCGTCGCCTTCCACCGGGCCGACTGCGCCGACCCCGGGGCGATGCGCCGGGTCTTCGCCGAGCACCGCGTCGACGCCGTCATCCACATGGCCGGGCTCAAGGCCGTGGGGGAGTCGGTGGAGCAGCCGCTGCGCTACTACCGCAACAACATGGACTCCCTGTTCACGCTCATCGAGGTCATGGACGAGCACGGCGTGCGCGACCTGGTCTTCAGCTCCTCGGCCACCGTCTACGGCGACCCCGAGCAGGTGCCGATCACCGAGGACAGCGCCCTGTCCGCCACCAACCCCTACGGCGCCACCAAGCTGTTCGCCGAGCGAGTCCTCCGGGACACGGCCGCCGCCGACCCGCGCTGGCGGATCACCTCCCTGCGCTACTTCAACCCCATCGGCGCCCACCCCAGCGGTCTGATCGGCGAGGACCCCCAGGGCGTCCCCAACAACCTCTTCCCCTACGTGGCGCAGGTCGCCGCGGGCCGCCGCGAGCGGCTGAACGTGTTCGGCGACGACTACGACACCCCCGACGGCACCGGCGTGCGCGACTACCTGCACGTGGTGGACCTGGCCCAGGGGCACATGGCCGCCGTGGAGCACCTCGCCGACGCGTCCGGGTACCGCGTCTACAACCTGGGCACCGGGCAGGGCACCTCCGTCCTGGAGGGCCTGCGCGCCTTCGTGCGCGCCACCGGGGCGGCCGTCCCGTACGAGGTGGTCGACCGCCGCCCCGGCGACATCGCCGTGTGCTTCGCCGACCCCTCGGCCGCCGCCCGCGACCTGGGCTGGAAGGCCGTGCGCACGGTGGACGACGCCTGCCGCGACGCGTGGCGCTGGCAGTCGGCCAACCCCGCGGGCTTCACCGCCTGAGCCCCGGGGGAGCCCCCCGGCGGCCCCGCCGCGCGCGCTGAGCCGGACCGCACACGCGCGCGGGGCCTTCCGGGCGTGTGCAACGCCCTAGACTGGGCGGACATCCCTGTACTTCCTGCGGAAGGTCCTCCGTCGTGTCCGTTGGTGCTGAGAGCACGTTCGACACCGTTCTCGTCGTCGACTTCGGCGCGCAGTACGCGCAGCTGATCGCACGCCGGGTCCGCGAATGCCACGTGCACAGTGAGATCGTGCCCTCGACCATGCCCGTCGAGGAGATGCTCGCCAAGAAACCCAAGGCCATCATCCTCTCCGGCGGCCCGTCGTCGGTCTACGCCGAGGGGGCCCCGAACCTGGGCCCCGAGCTGTTCGAGACCGGGGTGCCCACCTTCGGCATCTGCTACGGCTTCCAGGCGATGACCCGGGCCCTGGGCGGCACCGTCGCCAGGACCGACCTCAGTGAGTTCGGCCGTACCGAGCTGTCGGCGGTCACCGACTCCCTGCTGTTCGCCGGGATGCCCGCCGAGCAGCTGGTCTGGATGTCGCACGGCGACTCGGTGGTGGAGGCCCCCGAGGGCTTCGCCACGACCGCCAGCACCGCGGGCGCCCCGGTCGCCGCGTTCGAGCACACCGGCCGCAACCTCTTCGGCGTCCAGTTCCACCCCGAGGTCCTGCACACCGAGCACGGCCAGGAGGTGCTGCGCCGCTTCCTGTACGAGGGCGCCGGGTGCCGACCCACCTGGACGATGGTCAACATCGTCGAGGAGCAGCTGGAGCGCATCCGCGAGGACATCGGCGACAAGCGCGTCATCTGCGCGCTGAGCGGCGGCGTGGACTCCGCGGTGGCCGGCGCGCTGGTGCAGCGCGCCGTCGGCGACCAGCTGACCTGCGTCTTCGTGGACCACGGCCTGCTGCGCAAGGGCGAGGCCGAGCAGGTGGAGAAGGACTTCGTCGCGATCACGGGCGCCAAGCTCAAGGTCGTGGACGCCGAGGAGCGGTTCCTGTCCGCCCTTGCGGGGGTCTCCGACCCCGAGGAGAAGCGCAAGATCATCGGCCGCGAGTTCATCCGCGTGTTCGAGCAGGCGGCCAGAGAGGTCGTCGCCGAGAGCGGCGAGAGCGGCGCCGAGGTCGAGTTCCTGGTGCAGGGCACCCTCTACCCGGACGTGGTGGAGTCCGGCGGCGGCACCGGGACCGCCAACATCAAGTCCCACCACAACGTGGGCGGCCTGCCCGACGACCTCCAGTTCACGCTGGTGGAACCGCTGCGCGAGCTGTTCAAGGACGAGGTGCGCAAGGTCGGCGAGGAGCTGGGCCTGCCCGCCGAGATGGTCTGGCGCCAGCCCTTCCCCGGCCCCGGCCTGGCCATCCGCATCATCGGCGAGGTCACCCGCGAGCGCCTGGAGATCCTGCGCGAGGCCGACGCGATCGCCCGCGAGGAGCTGACCCGCGCCGGACTGGACCGCGACATCTGGCAGTGCCCGGTGGTGCTGCTCGCCGACGTGCGGTCGGTGGGCGTGCAGGGCGACGGGCGCACCTACGGCCACCCGGTCGTGCTGCGCCCGGTCAGCAGCGAGGACGCCATGACCGCCGACTGGTCGCGCGTGCCCTACGACGTACTGGCCGGGATCTCCAACCGCATCACCAACGAGGTGCGCGAGATCAACCGGGTGGCGCTGGACGTGACCAGCAAGCCCCCGGGCACCATCGAGTGGGAGTAGCCCCCGCCGGGGACCGGACCCGCGGGAGCGGCCCCCGAGCGGCGGACGGGCCCGGGTGACGACGCGTCGTCACCCGGGCCCGTCCGTTTTCCGTTCCGTCCTCGCGGCGCCGCGCCGGGGAGCGGTCGTCCACAGGCGCGGACCGGGGGTGGCGGAGCGGGGCGCCGATGCGGTGTCCTGGATACAGGGGGGCTCCCCGCCCCGTCGGCACCGTGCTGCCCTGCGAACGGTGCCGTCCCGCGACGGGCGCGGCCCGCCCCCGGCCCGGGGCTCAGTCCACGATGTGCTCGATGTTGATCTCCGTGGCCTCCGCGCCCGCCCGGTGGTTGAGCACCAGCGTGCGCGGTTCCATGTCGTCGCGCAGTATGAACACCAGCTCGCCCCCGGCGGCGACCCCGGGGCCGATCCCGGCCGAGTCCCACAGCGGGGCCTCCACCTCGCGCACGGACGGCGCCTGGGCGTTGACGGGCTCCCGGCTGGTCGTCATGTGCTGCGCCGTGTGCTCGAACTCCACGAGTTCGTCGCTGAGGTTGAACAGCTCCAGGTCCACCACGCAGTACTGGCCGGTCGACGGCAGCTCCGAGCGGATGTTGTGCTCGGTCAGGCCGCAGCTGACCCCGCTGATCCGGTACTCGACCATGCGGTCCGCGGAGGCGCCCGACATCCCGCTGGGCACCTCCTCTGGAGCCTCCTCCTCGTCGGCGCCGCCGGGGGACTCGTCGCCGGGCGCGGGCGCCTGCGGTTCCGGGGCGGCGCCCGACTGCTCGGAGGCGTCCCCCTGGGAGTCGCCGTCCCCGAAGAGCGACCAGTCGCTGAGGTTGGTCAGCACGGTCGCCATGACGATCAGGGCCGCCAGCAGCGCCACGGCGCCCAGCACCAGGGCCACGACCGTCCCCCTGCGCCGGTTGGGCGCGGCGGGCTGGTGCGGTGGCGGCGGCACCGGCGGAACGTAGGGCTGCGGGCCCCGGCGGCCAGTCTGCTGGTCGGCCGGGGGAACCATCGGGATCGGCCCGGTCGAGGCCGGGTGCGGCGCCTGGCCGGGACCGGGCACGGGCCGCGGCTGCTGCACCGGGCCGCCCTGGGGCTGCCCGCCCGGAGCCTGGACTCCGGGGACCTGGTGCGCCTGCTGCGCCTGGCCCCCCGGCGGGGGGCCGCCCGGATGGCCCGGCGGCGGACCCTGCGGACGCGGGTAGTTGCCCGTCTGGTGCGCGGGCGGGGGCATGGGGGGCGCGCCCTGGTACTGGCCGGGCGCCGGGTGGCGCATGCCCGCCATGGTCTGGGGCGGCCCCTGCTGGGGGTGGGGCATGCCGGGCGGGGGCACCGGGGGCAGGTTGGGCCGCCACGACTGGTGCAGCGCGTGGGACACGATGTCGTTGGGGTTGCTGTTGTCCTCGCCGCCAGCCAGCTCCAGCAGCAGGTCCTGCGCGGTGGGGCGGCGGCCCGGCTCCTTGGCCAGCGCGCGCGTCACCAGGCGGTCCAGGGGGCTGTCCAGGTTGCCGATCTGGGGTTCGGCGAACAGCACCCGCTTGCCCAGCGTCATGGCGTCGCCGTTGCCGAAGGGGTGGGTGCCGTTCCCGGCGAAGGCCACCAGGCAGCCCCAGGCGAAGATGTCCGCCGAGGTGGTGACCTTCTCCTCCAGCAGCTGCTCGGGCGCCATCCAGCCGGGGCTGCCCATGACGATGCCGGTCTGGGTGTGGTTGGTCGCGGTGTTCATCGCGCGGGCGATGCCGAAGTCGATCACCCGGGGGCCCGAGAGCGACAGCAGCACGTTGGCGGGCTTGAGGTCGCGGTGGACCAGCCCGGTGCGGTGGATGGCGGCCAGGGCGGCCGCCACACCCAGCGCGAAGCCGTGCAGCGTCGAGGAGTCCAGGGGACCGTTCTCGGCGATGTGCTCGGCCAGGGCGGTGCCCGCGATGTACTCGGTGACCATGTAGGGACGGTTCTCGAACGTCCCGTGGTCGAGCACCTTGGCGGTGCAGAAGGAGGCGACCTTGCGGGCGTTCTCCATCTCGTCGCGAAAGCGCGCCCGCGTCGCCTCGTCGAAGGCGAGCTCCGGGCGGATGACCTTGATGGCTACCTGGTTGTTGCGCTCGGGAGTGCTGCCCAGGTAGACGGTTCCCATGCCGCCGCTACCCAGCTTCCCGGACAGCACGTAGGGACCGATGGTGGCCGGATCCCCGGCGGCCAGCGGTTCCAGGTTCTTCGGGAGCCCATCCGACGGCAAGCGACCCTCCCCGACGGTGTCCAAACCCCGCCTTGCCCCAAGGTAGCGGTGTTTGTGCCCGGATTCCCACTCACGGGCCTGATTGGGCCGTTCTGGGGGCGGGCGGAAACTGACATGACAGTGGTGACGATCCCCGAACCGCGTCCGGGGTTCCCGTTTTCCTCTGACGGCGTACGAGCCGACGGGAGGCGGTGAACACACCGGAGCCCCCGGAGGGCACTGTGTTCACGCAAGGTGGGGGTTCCTTTACGATTGGGGACTCGTGACCGTTAATACCACCGTAACCGTGCGGGTCCCCGCGAAGGTGAACCTCCAGTTGGCGGTGGGGCCCAGACGTGAGGACGGGTTCCACGACCTCGTCAACGTGTTCCACGCCGTCTCGCTGTTCGATGAGGTTACCGTCCGGGCGGCTTCCTCGCGCCGACCGAGCCCGTCCGGCGGTGCCGGATCCGCCGCAGGGGCCTTCGCCGGACTGACCGCGGGCGGCGCGCTGGGCTCCCACCTGTCCCGCGTGCCCCTGGACGGGTCCAACCTGGCCGCGCGCGCGGTGACCCTGCTGGCGGAGCGGGCCGGCCGGGGCAGCCCGGTCACGGTCCACCTGGACAAGAGCATCCCGGTGGCGGGCGGCATGGCCGGGGGCAGCGCGGACGCCGCGGCCGCCCTGCTGGCCTGCGACCGCCTGTGGGGCTGCGGCCTGCCGCTGGAGGAGCTGCTCGGGTACGCGGCCGACCTGGGCAGCGACGTCCCCTTCGCGCTGCTGGGCGCCACCGCGGTGGGCACGGGCCGCGGGGAGCTCCTGCGGCCGATGACCAGCCCGGGAAGGTTCCGCTGGGTCTTCGCCCTGTCGCCGCACGGCCTGTCCACGGCCGGCGTGTTCGCCGAGTACGACCGCATCCGCCCGGACGCCCCCGAGCCCCTGCTGGACCGGGTGCTGGCCGACGCGCTGGCCGGCGGCGATCCGGCGGTCCTGGGCGCCGCGCTGACCAACGACCTCCAGGAGGCCGCGCTCTCGCTGCTGCCGGAGCTGGAGCGCACCCTCAAGACCGGCGCCGGTGCGGGGGCGCTGGGCTCCCTGGTGTCGGGATCGGGTCCGACCTGCGCCTTCCTGGTCGGCGGCGGCGACGAGGAGGAGTCGGTCGTCGCGGAGCGGGAGGCCGCGGTGGTGGCGGCGCTGGAGGGCAGCGGGCTGTGCGAGCAGGTCGTGACGGCGTACGGGGACGTCCCCGGGGCCACCGTCCTGTGATGTAAATCACCTCCGATTTTCCTGGTCGGAGGAGGTCCGCGCCAGTTGACCTCAACCTTTGTTGGGGTTCAACACTGGTGGACATGACCACCGCAACCGCCCTCTCGCGCTACGCCGACCTGCCCGCCCTCATCGGACTCATGGAGGGTGACGAGAAGCACAACGGAGCGGCCCACTCCACGCTCGACATCGTGTGGGTGCTCTACGACCGCGTGCTGTCGGTCACCCCCGACACCGCCGACGACCCGGCCCGGGACCGCTTCCTGCTCTCCAAGGGGCACGGACCCGCCGCCTTCTACGCCGTGCTCGCGGCCAAGGGCTTCCTGGACGTGCCGACGCTGCGCGGATGGACCGCCTTCGACTCGCCGCTCGGCCACCACCCGGACCGGCTGCTCGTCCCGGGGGCGGAGATCGGCAGCGGGTCGCTCGGCCACGGACTGCCCCTGGGGTTGGGCAGCGCGCTCGGCCTGCGCGCCCAGGGGATCCGCCGCCCCGACGGGACCGAACCCCGCGTCGTGGTGCTCGTCGGCGACGGCGAACTCGACGAGGGCAGCAACCACGAGGCCATCGCGGTCGCCGGACGGCTCGGTGTGGACAACCTCACCGTCGTCGCCGTGGACAACGCCTCGGCCAGCCACGGGTGGCCGGGCGGGATCGGCGCCCGCTTCGGGATCGAGGGCTGGGAGGCCCGCGACGTCTCCGGACGCGACCACGACGCCCTGTACGGCGCGCTCACCCGCCCCCACCCCGGACGGCCGCTGGCCGTCGTCGCCCGCGTCCGTTCCTAGGAGAGCCCCATGCGTGACACCTTCGCCGCCACCGTCAACCGGGCCATGGACACCGACCCGCGCCTGACCGTCGTCCTGGCCGCCATCTCCGCGGGCATGTTCCGCGGCGCCGCCGCCCGGCACCCCGGCCGGGTGATCGACGTGGGCATCCGGGAGCAGGCCATGATCGGAGTGGCCGGGGGACTGGCCCTGACCGGGATGCGCCCGGTCGTGCACAGCTACGCGCCGTTCCTGGTGGAGCGGCCCTTCGAACAGCTCAAGCTGGACCTGGGCCACCAGGGCGTGGGCGCCGTCCTGGTGAGCATCGGCGGCTCCTACGACGCCGCGGAGGAGGGGCGCACCCACCAGGCGCCCGGCGACGTGGCCCTGCTGGACACCCTGCCGGGGTGGACCGTGTACGCGCCGGGGCACCCCGACGAGGTGCACGCCGCCCTGGAGGCCGCCCTGCCCGGCGAGGACCGCGTGTACGTGCGCCTGTCGGGGACCGCCAACCGCGCGGCGATGCCGCTGGACGGACGCCTCGGCGTCGTGCGCACGGGCTCGCCGCGCTCGGCCGGGGTGGTGGTGGCGGTCGGGCCGATGCTGGACCGGGTGCTGGAGGCCACCGCAGACCTGGACGTGACGGTCGCCTACACGGCCACCGTGCGCCCCTTCGACCGCGAGGGGCTGAGCGCGCTCGTCGGCGCGGCGGGCAACGCCGACGTGCTGGTGGTGGAGCCCTACCTGAGCGGGACCTCGGCGCACGAGGTCGCCGCGGCGCTGGCCGACCGGCGCCACCGCCAGCTCGGCCTGGGCGTGGCGCGGGACCGCGAGGTGCGCGCCTACGGGACCCCGGCGCAGCACGCCCGGGAGCACGGGCTGGACACCGAGGGCATCGCCAAGTCCGCCCGTGCGTTCTTCCTCGTGTGACCCGCTTGCCGGTGTGACCGGCCCTCCCGTGTGACCCGCCCGCCGCCGCGGCGGGCGGGACGATCACCCGGACCCGCCCGGGGCCCTGCGTGGTGCGGCCCCGGGCGCCCCTCGGGTCCGTTACTTGACGGCGCCCATCGACAGGCCGCGCACGAGCTGGCGCTGGGCCGTCCAGCCGATCACCACGATGGGCAGCGAGGCCATGACGGCCGCCGCCGCCAGCTGCGCCACGAACAACCCCTCGCTCGTGATGAAGCCGGTCAGGAACACCGGGACGGTCGCGGCCCGTGCGGCGGTCAGGTTGACGGCGAAGAAGAACTCGTTCCAGGCGAAGATCATGCAGATCAGCGCGGTCGCCGCGATGCCCGGGGCCATCACCGGCATCATCACCGACCACAGCACGCGCGCCAGCCCGGCGCCCTCCACCCGGGCCGCCTCCACGATCGCCTTGGGCACCTCCAGGAAGAACGACCGCAGCATCCACACCGCGATGGGCAGGTTCATCGCCGTGTACAGCACCACCAGGGTCCACACGTTGTCCAGCATCGACAGCTGCGAGGCGGCGACGTAGATCGGCACCACGACCGCCACCACCGGCAGCATCTTCGTCGAGATGAAGAAGAACAGCACGTCCTGGGTCCGCTTGACCGGGGCCACCGACAGCGCGTAGGCGGCGGGCAGCCCGAGCAGCAGCACCAGGAGCGTGGACGCCAGGGTGGCGATCATCGAGTTGCCCAGGTACGGCAGGAAGTCCGCGCCCAGGACGGTGGTGAACCGGTCCAGCGTCGGCTGGAAGAAGAGCGTCGGCGGGTCGGTCGCGGCCTGGTTCTCCTCCTTGAACGCGGTCAGCACCAGCCACAGCACCGGGAACACGAAGACCAGTCCCACGGCCCACGTGAACGCGGTCAGGGCGGCGCTGCCCAGCCGTGCCCGGGAGCGGCGGGCCTCGCGCGGCGCGCGTGCGGCGACGGCGCCGCCTCCGGCGCCCGCGGGGCGTTCGGGGGCTCGGGCGGTCACGAGCTCACCTCCTGTGCGTTCATGAACGTGCGGAAGATCAGCCGCAGGGCCAGCGTCGCCACGATGATGGTGCCGACCACCACCACGACGCCCATGGCCGCGGACTGGCCGATGTCGAACCCGAGGAAGGTCCGCTGGTAGACGTAGAAGGGCAGGTTGGAGCTCGCGGTGCCCGGCCCGCCCTGGGTCATCATGTAGATCGTGTCGAAGGTGTTCACCACGTAGACCGACCCCAGCAGCACGCCCAGCTCGATGTAGCGGCGCAGGTGCGGCAGGGTGATCCAGGCGAACATCTGCCACCGGGACGCGCCGTCGACCTGGCCCGCCTCCAGCACGTCACCGCCCTGGCTCTGGAGTCCCGCCAGCACCAGCAGCATCATGAACGGCGTCCACTGCCAGACCAGCGCGGCCACCACGGAGAACACGGGCGCCTGGGAGACCCAGTCGAACGACTCGACCCCGAACGGCGACAGCACGAAGTTCACCAGGCCGAACACCGGCTCCAGCATGATGTGCTTCCACAGCAGGGCCGTGGCCACGGGCAGGATCAGGAACGGGGTGATGACGAGCGTGCGCACCACGCCGCGCCCCCGGAACTTCCGGTCCAGCAGCAGCGCCAGTCCGATGCCCAGCAGCATCGCCACCACGACGCAGGAGGCGGTGATCAGCACCGTGTTCGCCGCCGCGCCCAGGAACTGCCGGTCGGTGAAGACCGCCGCGTAGTTGGCCAGGCCCACCCACGCCTGGGAGTCCGGCCGCAGCAGGTTCCACGAGCGCAGCGAGTACACGACCGTCGCCAGGAACGGCAGCTGGGTGACGACCAGCATGAACACCAGGGCGGGCAGCAGCGGGGCCCGGCGGGCCCATCCGCCCTCGCCGCGGCCCCGCCTCGGCCGCTCGGGCGGCGTCGTCGCCGCGGGCGCCTCGCGCGCGGGCGCGGTCACAGCGCTCATCGGTCGTCCTCCTTGTAGGTCTCACCGACGACCTCGGCGTACTCCTGGCTCTGTTCGAGCGCCTGCTCGACGGTGATCTGCCCGGCTATGGCCGCGCTCAGCTGCTGGCTGACCCGGGTGCCCAGGTCCTGGAACTCGGGGATGGCGAGGAAGCCGATGCCCTCGTAGGGGACCGGACGCGTGCCCGGGTCCTCGGGGTCCGCCTCCTGGATGCCCTGGAGCATCGGATCGGCGTAGGCTCCCGCCACCTCCTGGTACTCGGGTACCTCGAACGTGGAGAGCCGGTTGCCGGGCGGCACCCGCTGCCAGCCGTACTCCTCGGCGACGGTGCGGACGTAGTCCTTGTCGGTCATCCACTCCAGGAACGCCCACGCCTCCTCCTTGTGCTCGGAGGTGGAGGGGATGCCCAGCGCCCAGGTGTAGAGCCAGCCGCCGTAGTCGGTCTCGGCCACCGGCGCCGCCGCGTAGCCGTTGAGCCCGGCCACGGTCGCGGAGTCCGGGTCCTCGATGGTGCTGACCATGGAGGTGGAGTCGTAGAACATGGCCGCGCGGCCCTGGGAGTAGCGGTTCAGGCAGTCCCCGAACCCGCTGTTGGCGGCGCCCGGCTGGCCGTGCTCGCGCGCCAGGTCCACGTAGAACTCGGCCGCGCGCCGGAACTCGGGGGAGTCGATCTCGGCGTTCCAGTCCTCGTCGTACCAGCGCCCGCCGAAGGTGTTCAGGAGGCTGTTGAAGGGGCTCAGCACCTCGCCCCAGCCCGCGAGGCCGCGCAGGCAGATCCCCGAGACCCCCGGCTCCACGCCGTCGAGCTCCGCGGCCAGGTCCGCCACCTCCTCCCAGGTGGGGTTCTCCGGCATCTCCACGCCGGCCTCCTCGAACAGGTCCTTCCGGTAGGCGAGGAAGGAGGACTCGCCGTAGAAGGGCACCGAGTACATGTCGCCCTCGTAGGACAGGTCCTCCCGGATGGAGGGGATGAAGTCCTCGTGGTCGTAGCCCTCGGCGGCGTCGATGGAGGGCTGCAGGTTCTCCAGCCAGCCGTACTCGGCCCACTGGCGGGTCTCGTAGTTGCTGATCATGACGACGTCGAACTCGCCCCCGCCGGTCGCCACGGAGGTGGTGATCTTGGCGCGGGCCTCGTTCTCCGGCAGGGACACGAAGTCGATCCCGATGCCGGGGTGCTCCTCGCGGAACTGCGACTCCAGCGAGATCGCGTCCTGCATCTGCGGGTTGGACACGATCGCGACGGTCAGCCGGACGGTGCCGTCCTCGGAGGAGAGCGCGCCCATTCCGGCGCACCCGGTGAGCAGCAGTCCGGAGGCGGCCACGGCGGTCGCCCGGACGGCGTAGGTGGTGTGCACGTTCGCTGCCTTCCCGGGTCAGGCGGTCTCGTCGGGGACGATCTGGACCTTCACCCCGGTGCCCGCGCGCATCATGGCCAGCGCCTCGGGGAACTTCTCCAGGGGCAGGGCGTCGGTGAGCAGCGGAGCGGTGCGCACGGCCCCGGCGCTGATGAGGTCCACGGCCGCCCCGTAGCTGTTCAGCACGGCCATGGAGCCCACGACGGTGATCTCGTCGTTGTAGATCCGGAACGGCGACAGCGCCACGCGGGCGGCCTCGTCGGCGACACCGAAGACCAGCAGGCGCCCTCCCCGCCTCAGCGAGTCGAAGGCCGCCTCGATGGCCGGGGGCGCGCCGGTGACGTCCACCGCGGCGTCGAAGCGCTCGTCGCCCAGCTCGGAGGTGTCCGTCGCGGTGGCGGCGGCGCCGAGGTCGGCGGCGATGGCCAGGCGGCGGGTGTTGCGGTCGACCACGGTCACGCGGGCGCCGGAGTTCTGCAACAGCTGCTGGAGGAGCAGGCCCATGGTTCCGGCGCCCACCACCAGGAAGCGCTCGCCGTTCTCCACCCCGATGCGCCGGACGCCGTGGACCGCGCACGAGAGCGGCTCGACCAGGGCGCCCTCGCGCATGCTCACCGAGTCGGGCAGGCGGTAGCAGTTGGCGGCGGGGACGGCCACGTACTCGGCGAACGCGCCGTCCACGGTGTCGCCGATCGCGCCCCAGTTGGCGCACAGGTTGCCCCGTCCGGCGCGGCAGTACTCGCAGTGCCCGCAGAACAGGGAGGGGTCCACGGCCACCCGGTCGCCCGGGCGCAGGTCCCCCGGGGCGTTCTCGCCGACGGCCGTGACCGTTCCGGCGAACTCGTGCCCGGGCACCAGCGGGTAGGGGCTGGGCGGGAACTCGCCGTCGGCGATGTGCAGGTCCGTCCCGCAGATCCCGCAGGCGCCGACCCGGACCACCACGCCGTCGGCGGCGGGGTGCGGGTCGGGGCGGTCCCCCACGGTGACGGAGCCCGGTTCGGTGATGATGGCGGCACGCACGGTTGGGAACCTCCTGTTGGACGCTCATGTGAGCGACGTGAGTCACATATGTTTCGAACATTGAACTCCCATCGGAAACGCGCTGTCAATGGATCGGGCACATTCGAGTACACTCCTGCACGTATGAGCGATCAGCGTGGTGAGGTTCAGGAGACGGCCCCCAGCGGCCCCGCGGAGATGGTGCGGCTCGCCGCCATCGCCCGCAGGTTCTACCTGGACGGGCGGTCCAAGGTGGAGATCGCCGAGGAGTTCGGCCTGAGCAGGTTCAAGGTCGCCCGGGACCTGGAGGCCGCCCGCAGCAGCGGGATCGTGCGCATCGACATCCGCCTGCCCGCCCGGCTGGACGGGGAGCTGTCCGAGCGCATGCGCGCGGCCTTCGGCCTGCGCCGGGCGATCGTCGTGGACGCCCTGGAGGACCCGCGGGACACGCGCCGGGCGCTGGGCTCGGTGGCGGCGCGGCTGCTGTCGGAGATCGTGCGGCCCGACGAGGTGCTGGGGCTGGCCTGGAGCAGGTCGCTCCAGCTGATGGGCCTGGACATGGTCGACCTGCCCCGCTGCACGGTGGTGCAGCTCAACGGCGTGCTGTCCGAGCAGGCGGAAGGCGGCGGATCGGTCGAGACCGTGCGCCGGGCGGCCGCGCTCTCGGGCGGACCCGCGTACCCGATCTACGCGCCGCTCATCCTGCCGGACGCCGCGACGGCGGCGACGCTGCGCGCCGACCCGGGCATCGCCTCCGCGTTCGCGCACTTCGACCGCCTCACGACGGCCGTGGTGGCCATCGGGGGCTGGGACGAGCGCAACTCGACCGTTTTCCAGGCGCTGGACCCGGACTCGCGGGCCAGGTACACCGCGCTGGGCGTGCGCGCGGAGATGTCCGCCCAGCTGTTCGACGCCGACGGGCGCCAGGTGCACTCCGACCTGGACGAGAGGGTCATCAGCGTCCGGGCGGACCAGCTGCGCCGGGTGCCCGAGGTGGTGGCGGTCGCCGGAGCCGGGGACGAGGCCAAGGCCAGGGCGATCGGCGCCGCGCTGCGCAGCGGCCTGGTGTCCACGCTGGTGACGGACGACTCCGTGGCCCGGCTGCTGCTCGACGGGGAGCAGCCGGAGGCGGAGTGAGGACCGGCCGCCGCCCCGGGGGAGCGGCGGCGGTCAGCGCACCACGGCACTGCCGCCACAATGGACAGTGATGAATCTGGTCAATCTTCAGGACGTGTCCCTGGCCTACGGGCCGCTCGTACTCCTCGACAAGGTGTCGCTCGGCGTCGACGAGGGTGAGCGCATCGGCGTCGTCGGCCGCAACGGCGGCGGCAAGTCCACGCTCATCTCCGTGCTCTCGGGCATCACCGAACCCGACTCCGGGCGGGTGGTGCACAACCGCGGACTGCGCATCGGCTTCCTGCACCAGCGCGACACCTTCCCCGACTCCACGGTCGGGGAGTTCGTCCTGGGCGACCGGGCCGAGCACGAGTGGGCGGGCGACGCCCGCGTCCGCGACATCCTGCGCGGACTCCTCGGCGGCTGGGCCCTGGACACCCCCATGAGCGGCCTCTCCGGCGGCGAGCGCCGCCGCTCCGGCCTGGCCCGGCTCCTGGTGGACGACCACGACCTCATCGTCCTGGACGAGCCCACCAACCACCTCGACATCGAGGGCATCGCCTGGCTCGCCGAGCACCTGCGCGCCCGTCCCGAGGCGCTCGTGGTCGTCACCCACGACCGCTGGTTCCTGGACGCCGTCACCACCCGCACCTGGGAGGTCGGGCGCGGCGCGGTCGAGCGCTACGAGGGCGGCTACGCCGCCTACGTCCTGGCCAAGGCCGAGCGCGAGCGCCAGGCGGCCGCCGCCGAGGAGCGCCGCCAGAACCTCATGCGCAAGGAGCTGGCCTGGCTGCGCCGCGGCGCCCCGGCCCGCACGTCCAAGCCCAAGTTCCGCATCGAGGCGGCCAACCAGCTCATCGCCGACGAGCCGCCGCCCCGCGACACGGTCGAACTGGTCAAGTTCGCCAGCTCCCGCCTCGGCAAGACCGTCATCGACCTCAAGAACGTGTCCGCGTCCGTCCCCGACCGGACCCTGCTCGACCACCTCACCTGGCAGCTGGGCCCCGGCGACCGGGTCGGCCTGGTCGGAGTCAACGGCGCGGGCAAGTCCACCCTGCTCAGGATCCTTGCCGGGGAGCGCGAGCCCGACTCCGGCAGCGTGCGCACCGGCCGGACCGTCAAGCTCGCCCACCTGTCCCAGAACGTCGCCGAGCTCGACCCCGCCGCCCGCCCCCTCCAGGCGGTCATGGACGTGCGCGAGCACGTCACCATCGGCAAGCGCGACTACACCGCCAGCCAGATGCTGGAGCGGTTCGGGTTCCGCGGGGAGCGCCAGTGGACCCCGATCGGCGACCTGTCCGGCGGTGAGCGCCGCCGCCTCCAGCTGCTGCGCCTGCTCATGGACGAGCCCAACGTGCTGCTGCTGGACGAGCCCACCAACGACCTGGACATCGAGACCCTCACCGAGCTGGAGGACCTGCTCGACGGCTGGCCCGGGTCCCTGGTGCTGGTCAGCCACGACCGGTACTTCCTGGAGCGCATCACCGACCGCGTGCTGGCCCTGATGGGCGATGGCGGTCTCGCCTTCCTGCCCGGCGGCGTGGACGAGTACCTCCAGCGCCGCGCGGCCAGCGCGGGCGAGGCCACCGTGCCGCTGGGCGCCTCCGAGACCGCCGCGGCCCAGGCCCCGGCGGACCAGCAGCCCGCGGTGTCGGCGGCCGAGCGGCGCGCCGCGCAGAAGGAGATGCAGCGCGTCGAGCGGCGCATGGACCGCATCGCCAAGCGCGAGGGGGAGCTGCACGAGCTGATGGCCGCCGCGGCCGAGGACTACACCCGGCTCGCCGAACTCGACGCCGAGGCCAAGGCCCTGGCCGTCGAGCGCGGGGAGCTGGAGGAGGTCTGGCTGGAGCAGGCCGAACTCGTCGGGGAGTGAGGCCGCGGCGAGCCTGACCGCGAAGGACGCCCGGCCGGAGCACCCCGGCCGGGCGTTCGGCTTCGAGGGCGCGGACGCCGGCCCCGGCCGTCACTTCCCGTAGTGGTAGCGGCAGGCGGCTATCCGGATCTCATCCCCGCTGATCTTGTACACCAGCCGGTGTTCGTCGGTGATGCGACGGGACCAGTAGCCCTGGAAACCGTGCCGCAGCGGCTCGGGTTTGCCCATACCGTCGTTTCCGTTGCGGTCGATGTCCTTGATCAGGGCATTGATGCGTTTGAGGATCCTGTGGTCCTGTCCCTGCCACCAGACGTAGTCCTCCCACGCGCTCTGTGCCCAGACGAGTCTCATTCGGCCAGGTCCCGTTCTATGCCCTGGTCGGACTCGAGCTCCTCGATGGCGGTGACCAGGCGCCGCACGTTCTCCGGGCTGCGGAGGAGGTAGGCGGTCTCCTTGAGGGTCTCGTACTCCGACAGCGCCATCATGACCACGGGCTCGTGCCCGGCTCTGGTGATCACCACCTCCTCGCGGTCGTCGACGACGGAGTCGAGCGTGGCCGCGTAGTTGGCACGGGACTCCGAGTAGCTCATCGTCTTCACGTCCGGCCTCCAGTGCTGTGACGTACAAGGAGTCTCATCGTACAAGATTGCGTACGTCGGTGCTGGATATCGTCCTGGGACATCCATGGGAGGCGGGACGGTTGTCCACGAGTACGTCGGAACGGCCCGCGCGGAGGCGCGGTGCGCGGACGGCGCGGCTGGACCGGGACCCCTTCCTGAGAAAGAATCCGAGCCACGGCGGCGCGTGCTCCGAATACGTCGTGAAGCACCGCGCCGCGCGGTGGGCGTCGGCGCCCCGGCAAGCAAGGAGATGGACGCGGATGAGCGACCTGGACGAGATCCCGGTGACCCTGATCGACGGACGCGAGACGACGTTCGGCGAGTGGTCCGGCAAGGTGAGGCTGGTGGTCAACGTCGCCTCGCGCTGCGGCTACACCCCGCAGTACGAGCGGCTGGAGAAGCTCCAGCACCAGTACGGCGACCGGGGCTTCACCGTGCTCGGCGTGCCCAGCAACCAGTTCCTCCAGGAGTTCGGCAGCGAGGAGAAGATCGCCGAGTACTGCTCGGCCACCTGGGGCGTCACCTTCCCCATGACGGCCAAGGCCAAGGTCAACGGCAGGCAGCAGCACCCGCTCTACGCGGCGCTCTCCTCCGCCGAGGACGAGGACGGCAAGGCCGGGAAGGTCAAGTGGAACTTCGAGAAGTTCCTCGTCCTCCCCGACGGCGCCGTGCACCGCTTCCGCAGCTCGACCGAGCCCGACGACCCCAGGGTCACCGCGCTCATCGAGAAGGCGCTCCCCGGCGACGCGGGGTAGCCGGAGCCGCCCCCGCCCGCCCCCCGGCGGCCCGCCCCGAACGCGGCCGCCGGGTCCGGCCGGGTCACTCGGCCCGGTCCACCTGCCGGGCGAAGACGGCGGCGATCTCGCGCGCGCCCTCCTCGTTGGGGTGGATGTCCGGGCCCCGCTCGCCGTGGCACATCCACGTCAGGTCGCAGACGTTCTGGAGGTTGGCGGGCAGCCCGGTCTCACTGCCCCGGGGCACCTCCTGATTGGTGGACTCGAAGACCGCGTCCACCTCCGCCACGTCGATCCCCTCCGCCCGGTAGGCCTCGGCGATCGTTCCGTTGACCTCCAGCAGGATGTCCACCGCCTCCTCGGCCAGACCCCCGCGCGCCTCGGCCTCGGGGAAGAGCTCCTCGGCCTCCTCCGCCGCCGCGGTCGCCTGCTGGGCGGGGTCCCCGTCCAGCAGCAGGAAGGCCAGGAACGGGTTGTAGTAGGTCATCCCGATGATCTGCGTGTCCGGCCCCGCCGCCTCGCGCAGCCGCTCGGCGATCTCGGGGGTCTCCTCCCGGAGCCGGTCCAGGCCCCCCTCCACGCACGCGCGGTCGATGTCCACGTCCCCGGAGTCGGGGGCCTGCCCCTCGGGGGTGTTGATCCCCCGCACGCAGCGGGTGAAGTTGTTGGCGCCGATGGTCAGCGTCACCAGGTCCACCTCGCCCTCGTGCTCGGCCAGGAAGGCCTCGGCCTCCTCCAGCTGCGAGCCGTGCTCGTAGCGCGGGTCGCAGCCGGGCAGCCCGCCCTCCGTGAAGGTGGTGGTGTCCTCGCCCGCGCACCCCATCCGCTCGTGCCGCAGCCCCGGGCGCTCCTCCTTCAGAGTGCGGTACAGGACGTCGGTGTAGCCCTCTGAGGTCTCCACCGGTCTGCCGTTCTCGTCGGGCTGCACGCCCACGCTGATCGAGTCGCCCAGCGACAGGTAGCGGCCGCCTGGGTCCGCCCCGCCGTCCTCGGCGCCGCCGCCGTCAGCGCCCCCGCCACCGCTGCCCGAGCACCCCGCGACCAGCACGGCCGCGGCCGCCGCGGCCATCCAACGGACCCGCACGTGTCCCCCCGAACGATCGACTGCGCGTACCGGGGCTGCACTACCCCGGGACGCGCGGTTCTCACGCGGTGCGGCCGTGCGGCGTCCGACACACGGAGGCGGACCCGCCTTCGGGGGGCGGGGGAGGAGTACGCGCCGGTCAGCGGACCCGTTCGGCGGAGACGGCGGCGACCTCCCGCGCGCCCGCCCCGCCGGTGCGGACGTCCGGACCCCGGTGGGAGACGGGTCCCGCCCGGTGCCTAGCCCTGCTGCGCGTCGGGGCCCCTGTCGAGGGGCGCCAGGAGGCGTCTCAGTAACGATGCCAGCTGTTCGCGGTCGCCGTCGGCCATCGGCGCCAGCAGGGTCTCCTCGTAGCTCAGGAGCGACCTGAGGGCCGCGTCGATGCGCTCGGCGCCCTGCTCGGTCAGCCGGACCAGGACCCCGCGCTTGTCGGCGGGGTCGGGGCGGCGCCGCACGAGCCCGGCCGCGGCCAGCCGGTCCACCCGGTTGGTCATGGTCCCCGAGGTCACCAGGGTGGCGCGCAGGAGCCGTCCGGGGCTCAGCTCGTACGGGGGTCCGGAGCGGCGCAGTTCGGCGAGCACGTCGAACTCCCAGGGCTCCAGGTCGTGCTCGGTGAAGACGGTGCGCCGGGCGCGGTCCAGGTGGCGCGCGAGCCGCGACACCCGGCTGAACACCTCCAGCGGCGTCACGTCCACGTCGGGGCGTTCGGAGCGCCACGCCTCGATCAGCCCATCCACCTCATCGCGCATGGGGACAGCTTATCTCTTGACATCAAGATAGTGGGGCGGGTATGCCGTGCACACCCGCCCCACAGGTCGAGAGGACCTTCCGGCGTCAGCCCGGCCCGCGCTTGCCAGGGCTCAGCCTCGGCTTCGGCTCCAGGCTCGACAGCCCGTTCCAGGCCAGGTTGACCAGGTGCGCGGCGACCACCTCGCGCTTGGGCCTGCGCACCTCCAGCCACCACTGGCCGGTCAGGGCCCACATCCCCACCAGGGCCTGGGCGTACATGGGGGCGAGCGCCGGGTCGTAACCCCGTTCGGCGAACTCGTCGACCATGATGTGCTCGACCTGGCTGGCGATGTCGTTGAGCAGGCTGGCGAAGCTTCCCGTGCCGGAGGCCGCGTGCGAGTCCCGGGTCAGCACCCGGAACCCCACGGTGTTCTCCTCCACGTACCGCAGCAGGGCCAGGGCCGCGTTCTCGATCTTGCTCCGGGCGCCGTCGGCGGAGAGGGCCTCGCCCATCATCGCCAGGAGGGTGCGCATCTCGCGGTCGACCACGACCGCGTAGATGCCCTCCTTGCCGCCGAAGTGCTCGTACACCACGGGTTTGGACACACCGGCCCGCGCGGCGATCTCCTCGACGGAGGCCGCGTCGAACCCGCGTTCGGCGAACAGCTCCCGTCCGATCTCCACGAGCTGTTGCCGACGCTCCTTGCCCGTCATGCGCTTGCGGCGCACACGGATCTTCTGATCGCTGTCGGCTGCTCCCATGATGGCTACCGATCCTAGACGCTGACCCGCTTGGCGGCGAGTCGTTCGTTGTTGGGCCAGCGGACCTTGGAGGCCCAGCCGAACTTCTCGAAGAACCAGATGACGCGGGCGGAGATGTCGATCTGGCCCTTGAGCACGCCGTGGCGGGCGCAGGTGGGGTCGGCGTGGTGCAGGTTGTGCCAGGACTCGCCGAAGGACGGGATGGCCAGCCACCACACGTTGCGGGAGCGGTCGCGCACCTCGAAGTTCTCCTCGCCGATGGTGTGGCAGATGGAGTTGATCGACCAGGTGACGTGGTGCAGCAGCGCGACGCGGACCAGGCTGGCCCAGAAGAAGGCGGTGAACGCGCCCCACCAGGACATGGTGACCAGGCCGCCGATGAGCGCCGGGGCGCCCAGGGAGAAGATCACGATCGGCACGAACAGCTTGTCGACCAGGACGACGTCCTTGTCCTTGAGCAGGTCGGGCGCGAAGCGGCGCGGCGAGGTCTTCTTGTCGTCCAGGTACATCCACGCCATGTGCGCGTAGTACAGGCCCTTGGCGACCGACTTCCAGTCGTCGCCGAAGCGCCACGGCGAGTGCGGGTCGCCCTCGGCGTCGGCGTACTTGTGGTGGCGGCGGTGGTCGGCCACCCACTTGATGACGCTGCCCTCGATGGCCATCGAACCGGCGATCGCGAGCGCGATGCGCAGCGGGCGCTTGGCCTTGAACGAGCCGTGCGTGAAGTGGCGGTGGAAGCCCACCGTGATGCCCAGGCCGCTGATCAGGTAGAAGACCGAGGCGATGGCGATGTCGGTCAGGGACAGGCCCCAGCCCCAGAAGAAGGGCAGCGAGGCCAGCAGGGCGATCAGCGGCACGAACACGAACGCGAAGACCGTGTACCGCTCGGCCTTGCCGCGCAGCTCGGGCTCGTACTCGGGGATCGCCTCGCGCTTGGGCTCTGTCTTCTCGGTCGGTAGCTCGGGAGCAGCGGTCATGGTTCTTCCTCGCTGTCGGGCAGTCGGTCGTCGTCGTGGTCAGGGCGGCGTCCGAACGACACCGAAGTGACCGCCGCGACGACCCAACCTATTCCTACGTAACCGTAACCTACGATGCCGTAGGTTTGGCAAGCCCTCCGGGAAAGGCGCTATGTTGGTGGCTGGCGCACGGGTGGCGTGGTCCACCCCGCGCGTTCCCGGATGATGTAATCGGCAGCATGTGGGGTTTTGGTCCCCATCGTCCAGGTTCGAGCCCTGGTCCGGGAGCCCTTCCGGCGTCCTCACGCGCACCCGCGCGTTTCCCCGCGCGCCGCGCGTCCCCGTGGATACGGACATACCCATCCGGAGCGGCGCATCTCACACCGAGCCTCCGGAAACCGCCGCCACAGGCGCGGCACGGCCAACCGCCGCTCACCCCCGCGTCACGCGCCCGTGGGGCGCCGGTGACGCACATGTATCCTTCCCATGTCGGCCGCTGGTCATCCGACGGCCGCCCGTGCGGCATGCGGGTCGCGCCGCCGAGGGGTGAGCCGACATCTCAGCCACCAGCTACCACGAGGGACTCCTCAGTGAGCGTGAACCGTCCGGCTGCCGTCATCGTCCTCGCGGCGGGCGAGGGCACCCGAATGAAGTCGAAGCTTCCCAAGGTCCTCCACGAACTCAACGGCCGCAGCATGCTCGGCCACGTGCTCGCGGCGGCGCGGGAACTCGACCCCCAGCACGCGGTCGTGGTCGTCGGCCACGCGCGTGAGCAGGTCAGATCCCATCTGGAGGAGATCGCCCCCCAGGCCGCCACCGCGGTCCAGGAGGAGCAGAACGGCACCGGCCACGCCGTGCGCATGGCGATCGAGGACCTGGCCGCCAAGGGCGTCAAGCTCAGCGGCACCGTGGTCCTGACCTGCGGCGACACCCCCCTCCTGCGCGGTTCCACGCTCGCAGAGCTCGTCGCGGCCCACGACGAGGAGGGCAACGCCGTCACGGTGCTCTCCGCGCGCGTACCCGACCCCCACGGTTACGGCCGCATCGTCCGCGACGCCGACGGCGACTTCACCGGCATCGTCGAGCACGCCGACGCCACCCCCGAGCAGCACGCGATCGACGAGATCAACTCGGGCATGTACGCCTTCGACGGCGCCCTGCTGTCCGAGGTCGTCCAGCGCCTGTCCACCGACAACGCCAAGGGCGAGGAGTACGTGACCGACGCGGTCTCCCTGCTGCGCGGCGACGGCCACCGGGTCGGCGCCTGGGCGGCGGACGACTGGCACGAGGTCCAGGGCGTCAACAACCGCGTCCAGCTCTCCGAGGCCCGCCGCGTCCTCAACGACCGGCTGGTCAACGAGCACATGCTCGCCGGGGTCACCGTCGTGGACCCCGCCACCACCTGGGTGGACGCCCGGGTCACCATCGGCCGCGACACCGTGATCGAACCGGGTACCCGGCTACTGGGCGCCACCTCCGTCGGCGAGGACGCCGTGGTCGGCCCCCGCGCGGACCTGAGGGACACGGTCGTCGGCGCGGGCGCCACGGTGCGCGAGACCACGGCGGACCGGGCCGAGATCGGCCCCGGGGCCTCTGTCGGCCCCTACACCTACCTGCGGCCGGGCACCCGCCTGGCCGAGCGGTCCAAGGCCGGAGCCTTCGTCGAGGTCAAGAACTCGAACGTCGGCGCCGAGTCCAAGATCCCGCACCTGACCTACGTGGGCGACGCGGACATCGGCGTGGGCAGCAACATCGGCTGCTCCTCGGTGTTCGTCAACTACGACGGGGTCAACAAGTCCCGGAGCGTCATCGGCGACCACGTCAGGATCGGCAGCGACAACACCATCGTCGCACCGGTCCGCGTGGGCGACGGCGCCTACTCCGGGGCGGGGACCGTGGTCCGCGACGACGTGCCGCCCGGTGCCCTCGCCGTTTCCGAGGGGCACCGCCAGCGCAACGTCGAGGGCTGGACCCGGCGCAAGCGTCCGGGCACGCCCTCCGCCGAGGCGGCGGAGCAGGCCGATCGGCACAGAGCCGACGACAAGCAGTGACTGTGGGGGAGAAACACGTGACCGGGATGAAGGCCACCGGCCAGAAGAACCTGATGCTCTTCTCGGGGCGCACGCACCCGAGCCTGGCCGAGGAGGTCGCGAAGGAACTGGGGATCGACGTGGTCCCCACCCGGTTCGACACCTTCGCCAACGGTGAGATCTTCGTCCGCTACCTGGAGTCGGTGCGCGGTTCGGACGCGTTCGTCATCCAGTGCCACTCCGACCCGATCAACGAGTCGATCATGGAGCAGCTGATCATGGTGGACGCGCTCAAGCGCGCGTCCGCCAAGAGGATCACCGTGGTGACCCCGTTCTTCGGCTACGCCCGCCAGGACAAGAAGCACCGCGGTCGCGAGCCCATCTCGGCCCGCCTCATGACCGACCTGTTCCGCACCGCGGGCGCGGACCGGATGATGGCCGTCGACCTGCACACGGACCAGATCCAGGGCTTCTTCGACGGCCCGGTGGACCACCTGTTCGCGCTGCCGATACTGGCCGACCACATCGCCGGCCGGGTCGACCAGTCCGAGATCACCGTGGTCTCCCCGGACGCGGGCCGGGTGCGCACCGCCGACCGCTGGGCGGACCGCCTCGGCGCCCCGCTGGCGATCATCCACAAGCGCCGCGACCCGGACGTGGCCAACCAGGTCCGGGTGCACGAGGTCGTCGGCGAGGTCAAGGGCCGCGTCTGCGTGCTGGTGGACGACATGATCGACACCGGCGGCACCATCGTCAAGGCCTCCGAGGCCCTGTTCGAGCAGGGCGCGGCCAAGGTCCTGGTGGCCGCCACGCACGGCGTGCTGTCCGGTCCGGCCGCCGAGCGCCTCCAGAACTCGCGGATCTCCGAGGTGGTCATCACCAACTCGCTGCCCGTTCCGGAGGAGCGCTCCTTCGAGAAGCTGACCCAGCTCTCGATCGCGCCGCTGGTGGCCCGCGCCATCAGCGAGGTCTTCACCGACGGCTCGGTCACGAGCCTGTTCGAGTAGACGTCGGGGGGCGCGCGTCCCCCCGCCCGGGACCTCCCGAGGCCGCCCCGCCGGGCCGCCGCGGGAGGTCCCCGTCGTTCGCGGCCCGCCTCCGGACCGCGCCCGGCGGGCAGGGCGCGGTCCGGGGCGGCGCAGACGCTCTCCAGCGCGCTGACCGGCGCTTTCCGGGTCGGACGGGCCCGGACGCGCGTCCCCGGTGCCCGACGGCCGCCTGGAGGGCCTCGGGGACGCGCGTCCGCCGCCGGTCGTCCCCCTCCCGGGCGTTAGCGCAGAGGCCGCCCGGCCGGCGGGTTTCTCTGGGGGCTTGTCCGGACCGGGGAGGGAATCGCGGGCCATGTTCGGAGTCGTCGGCGAAGCCATTAGACTTGACCGAGTGTCCCCGTGCCCAGGCGGAGCCCTAAGAAGGCTGCGTTCGGAAGGCGGGCAGGGGTGCGCGACGAGCGTTCCCGGGCCGGGCGGGTCCGGTGACGGCTCGCCGGGCACGCCTGGAACCAGGGCGGTCGCGTCCCTGCCTGAGGGCAGTCCCCGCCGCATTCCCCGCCGAGGGCGGGAATCGTTCGTGCTACTGGAGCCGTGTTCCCCGTTCTGCGGGGTTGAACCCGAGGAGTTTTGTCGTGTCCGAGGTACGTATCGCTGCCGAGCCCCGCACGGAATTCGGCAAGGGCGCCTCTCGTCGCGCCCGCCGCGCGGGTAAGGTGCCGGCCGTCCTCTACGGCCACGGCACCGAGCCCCGCCACCTGAACCTGCCGGGCCACGACCTCATGCTCGCCCTGAAGACCCCCAACGTCCTGATCCGCCTCGACGGCCTGGACAAGGACAACCTCGCCCTGCCCAAGAGCGTGCAGCGCGACGCCATCAAGGGCTTCCTGGAGCACATCGACCTGCTGGTCGTCTCCAAGGGCGAGAAGGTCGAGGTCGAGATCCCGGTCAACCTGATCGGTGAGGTCAAGGCCCCGGGTGTGCTCACCCAGGAGCTCGTCACCGTGGCCGTCGAAGCCGAGGCCACCCACATCCCCGAGGGCGTCGAGTTCGTCGTCGAGGACCTGGAGATCGGCGCCACCCCGACCGCCGCCGACGTCAAGCTGCCCTCCGGCGTCGCCCTGGTCACCGACCCCGAGGCCATCCTGCTCACCGTCTCCGCCCCGCGCGTGGAGGAGGAGCCGGAGACCAGCGAGGAGGCCGCCCAGGCCGCCGAGGGCGAGGGCGACGAGGCCGCCCAGGAGGCCGCCGCCGAGTAGGCGGTCACAGGCCACACACGGCGACGCGCGGTCTCCCGACAGGGGCCGCGCGTCCGTCGTGTCAGCCGCCGTCCCGGTAGGGTCGTGCCCCATGGGCAACTGGTGGGGCAGGCTGTTCGGCGGCAGGGGCTCCGGCGCGCGCGGCGCCGGGGACGCAAGCGTCGGCGGAGAGAACGAGGACATGGCCGATACCGAGCGCTGGCTCGTCGTGGGGCTGGGCAATCCCGGGCCCAAGTACGCCGGGAACAGGCACAACGCCGGATTCCTGGTGGTGGAGGCGCTCGCGGGCGGCGAGCGCTGGAAGGCGCACAAGGCGCACGCCGAGGTGGTGGAGACCCGCCTGGACGGCGTCCCCGTGGTGCTGGCCAAGCCGCGCAGCTTCATGAACCTGTCGGGCGGCCCGGTCTCCGGCCTGGCCCGCTTCTACAAGGTCCCGGTCGAGCGGATCGTCGTGGTGCACGACGAGATGGACATCGACTTCGGCGCGCTCAAGCTCAAGAAGGGCGGCGGGCCGGGCGGGCACAACGGCCTGAAGTCGATGACCTCGTCCCTGGCCAGCCCGGACTACATCCGCGTGCGCTTCGGGGTGGGCCGCCCGCCGGGCCGGATGGACCCGGCCGCGTACGTGCTCAAGGACTTCTCCTCCACCGAGCGGGCCGAACTCGACCTCAACGTCGAACGCGCGGCCGACGCGGTGCGCACGGTGCTCACCGAGGGCCTGGGCCGGGCGCAGAACATCTACCACACCGCCGCCTGACCCCCGCGGGGACGTGCGGCGCCGCACCCGTCGGCGCGGGAACGGCGCCGACGGGCGAGGCGACGGGCGCGGTACCCGGCTACCGGCCGCGGCCCGGCCGGGGCGGGCGGCCCGGCCCGTCGTCCCCGGCCTCCCGCAGGAGCGACCTCAGGGTGAAGTAGGCGGGCTTGCGGTCGAAGTCGCCGTCCATGACGGTCGCCGCTCCCTCGCCCTCGAAGAACACCGGCACCCACGAGTACTTGTCGGTGAAGCCCCAGATGGTGAAGGAGTCGCAGCCCTCCACCGCCAGGCAGGCCTCCAGAGCCCGACCGTAGTAGTCGGCCTGCCGCTCCAGCTGCTCCCCGGTCGGCTCCCCGCCCTCGGGCACCGCCATACGCACGTCCACCTCGGTCAGCGCCGTGCCCAGGCCGAGGTCGTCGAAGCGCCGGAGGTTCTCCTCCAGACCGGACGGGAAGCCGTACCGCATGCTCAGGTGCACCTGGGCGGAGAACCCGTGCACCGGCACGCCGTCCGCCAGCAGCTCCTGGACCAGTGCGTGGTAGGCGTCGCTCTTGGCGTTGACGTCCTCGACGCCGTAGTCGTTGAAGTACAGCTCCGCCGAGGGGTCGGCCTCGTGCGCCCAGCGGAAGGCGTCGGCGATGATCCCCGGTCCGAGTTCGCGGATCCAGATGTTGTCCCCAGTGCGCAGCTCCCCCGACTCGTCGAAGATCTCGTTGGCCACGTCCCACTGCGAGATCCGGCCCTCGTAGCGGCCGACGACGGTGGTGATGTGGTCGTGCAGGATCTCTCGCAGCTCCTCGTCGGTGAAGTCCCCCTCCTCCAGCCACGCCGGGTTCTGGCTGTGCCACAGCAGGGTGTGCCCGCGCACGTCCTGGCCGTGGCGCTCGGCGAAGTCCACGATCCTGTCGGCCATCCCGAACGCGTACTCGCCCCGCTCGGGGTGGATGTACTCCCACTTCATCTGGTTCTCGGGGGAGACCGAGCTGAACTCCCGGGTCAGGATGCGGCGGTAGCGCCGGTCCGAGGTGAAGGGGTCGGGGTAGTCCTGGTCCACGTGGTGCCCGCCGCCCGCGACGGCGGTGCCGATGACCAGGCCGTCGGGCGCGGCCCAGCGCAGCGTGCCCGGTTTCGCGTCGTGCCGGTGGTGGTGCGGCGGCCGGTGGCCGCCGCCGTGGTCGTGCCCGGGTGCGGCGGCCGCGGGTGCGGCGAGGGGGACCGCCAGCGCCGTCGCGGCGAGGACGGCGGTGACGAGGCGGAGCGGCTTCATGGGGGATCTCCGATCTGGCGACCGACGGAACTTCCGGAAAGTTCCGTAAAATATGAAGGTCAATGGACCCTAGGTCGTCGCCGGGCGCAGCGTCAAGATCCCGTCTCGGCGCTGTCGCCCCGCCAGCTGTGCTCGTACTCTGGGTGAGCACGAAGGAGGACCATGTCCGACACCCCGTCCCGAGACGTCACGATCTCCGCTATCGCCGAGGAGGCGGGCGTCTCCGCGCCGACGGTCTCGCGCGTGCTCAACGGCCGGGGCGACGTCGCCCCCGCCACGCGCGAGCGCGTGGAGAGCCTGATCCGCGCCCACGGCTACCGGCGCCGCGGGGGCCGGCCCCGGGAGCGCGTCGGCCTGCTCGACCTCGTCTTCAACGACCTGGACAGCCCGTGGGCCGTCGAGATCATCCGCGGGGTGGAGGACGCCGCGCACGAGAGCGGGACCGGCATCGTGGTGTCGGCCATCCACCGCCGGGTCAGCTCCACCCGCCAGTGGCTGGAGAACGTGCGCTCGCGCGCCACCGACGGGGCGATCCTCGTGACCACGGACCTGGACCCCGAGCTGCGCGAGGAGCTGCGGGAGCTGCACGTGCCCGCCGTGGTCGTGGACCCGGTCGGCGTCCCGGACCTGGACACCCCCACGGTCGGCGTCACCAACTGGGCCGGGGGCCTCAGCGCGACCGAGCACCTGATCCACCTCGGCCACCGGCGCATCGCCTTCGTCGCCGGGCGCCCCGAGCTGTGGTGCAGCCGGGCCCGGCTCGACGGCTACCGGGCGGGCCTGGAGACGGCGGGGCTCGCGGTCGACGACGAGCTGGTCGTGCCGGGGGAGTTCGGCTACGAGTCCGGCTTCCGGGCGGGCGAGCGGCTGTTCGACCTCGCCGAGCCGCCCACGGCCGTGTTCGCGGCCAGCGACCAGATGGCGCTGGGCGTCTACGAGGCGCTGCGCCGCCGCGGCCTGCGGGTGCCCGCCGACGTCAGCGTGGTCGGCTTCGACGACCTGCCCGAGGCGCGCTGGTCCTCGCCGTCCCTGACCACCGTGCGCCAGCCGCTGTCGGACATGGGCAGGCTCGCGGTGCGCACCGTGCACCGCCTGGTGCAGCGCGAGACCATCGAGAGCCCCCGGGTCGAGCTGGCCACCGAACTCGTCGTGCGCGACAGCACCGCCCCGCCTCCGTGAGGGGCGCGGGGAGAGGTGTCGGCGTTGACACCCCCGTGCGGCTCTCCTTAGGCTGATTTCGCCGGAATATTCCGGAAATCCCCCAGGCTCCGCACCAAGGAGACCAGCGTGACCACCACTCCCCGGGGAAAGACCGCGTCCCCCACCCGCGCCCGGCGGGGCCTGGCCGTCGCCGTGGCCGGCACACTGCTCCTGCTCGGCGGCTGGAACGCCACCGGCGCCGCCGCCGAACCGGAGCCCGACGCCGTGAACTGGGTCGGCACCTGGGCGGCCGCGCCCACCGCCGCGCCCGCCACGGCCACCCCGGTCCTGCGCGACGAGACCGTCCGGCAGGTCGTGCGCACCAGCGTCGGTGGCGACCGGCTGCGCCTGCGCCTGACCAACGAGTTCGGGGAGAGCGCCCTGCGCGTGGGCGAGGTGCACGTGGCCCTGCGCGCGGGCGCCTCGGGTACCGACATCGTCCCGGCCACCGACCGCACCGTCACCTTCGGCGGCCGTACGTCGGTGACCGTCCCGGCGGGCGCCCCCCTGGTCAGCGACCCGGTGCCGCTGGAACTGCCCGCCCGCTCCGACCTGGTCGTGAGCATCCACCTGCCGGAGGAGACGCCGGTCACCACCCTGCACGCCTCCTCCTTCCAGGAGAACGCGGTGGCCGCGGGCGACGTCACCGGCGACACGTCCGTCGAGGCGACCCGCACGTTCACCCAGTGGCACTTCCTGTCGGGGGTCAGCGTGCGGTCGCGCACGCGGCTCGCCGACGCGGTCGTGGCCCTGGGCGACTCCATCACCGACGGCTCCGAGACCGAGGTCAACGCCAACCACCGGTGGCCGGACCTGCTCGCCCGGCGCCTGCCGCACACCGGCGTGCTCAACTCCGGGATCGGGGGCAACCGTCTGCTCCACGACCCCAACCCGCCCGAGGGCGGCGAGGCCGAGGACTTCGCGGCCTTCTTCGGGCAGAGCGCCCTGCGCCGCTTCGACCGGGACGTGCTGGCGCAGCCGGGCGCGGGCCACGTCATCGTCCTGCTGGGGGTCAACGACCTGGGCCACCCCGGAACCGTGGCCCCGGTGTCGGAGACCGTCACGGCCGAGGAGGTCATCGGCGCCCACCGCCGGATCATCGCCCGCGCCCGCGCGGCCGGGCTGCGGGTCTACGGGGGCACCATCCTGCCGTTCCGGGGCGACACCCTCGGGTTCCACACCGAGGAGAACGAGGCCAAGCGCCAGGCGGTCAACGCGTGGATCCGCACGAGCGGGGAGTACGACGCGGTCATCGACTTCGACGAGGTGACGCGAGACCCGGACGACCCGCGGAGCCTGCTGCCCGCCTACGACAGCGGCGACGGCCTGCACCCCAACGACGCCGGTATGGCCGCCATGGCCGACGCCGTGCCGACCCGGCTCTTCCGCCCGGACCCGGAGGGGTAGCCGGACCGGGTACGGGCCGCCTCAGCCGCGCACCAGGCGCCAGAAGGCCAGCGCGGCCTCCTCCGGCGGGGCGGCCCCCTCCGTCCCCTCCGCCTCCGAGGCCTCCCCCACGCCGACCCAGTCGGCGATCACGCCGACCAGCGCCCCGGCCAGGTAGGCGGCGTGCGTGCGCACCGGCACGTCGTCGAACCCGGGCGGCCGCGCCCCCCGCGCGAACCGCGTGGCCAGCTCCTCGGCAAGCCGCCCCCGCAGCCGGTTCGTGAAGCGGGCGCTGCCGTGGTCCGACAGCATCCGGCGGTAGAGCACCGCGCTGTCCGCGACGTGGCCGAACAGCTCCACCAGCGGCCGCGGAACCCGGTCGCTCCTGGCCGCGGCCGCCGGGCACGCCCCGCGCCGGCTCCCCGAGGAGGTCGAGCGCTTCCGCCAGGCGGAGTCCCTGCTGGACCGGGGAGACCCCCTCGGCGCGCTCGCCCTGCTCCGGCCGATGCTCGGCGAGCACGCCGCCGACCGGAACGTGTGCCTGCTCGCCGCACGCGCCTACTACCGCTCGGCTCAGCTGGGCCGCGCCCGCCGCACCCTGGAGAGATGGTGGCGCGGAGCCCGGACGACGCGTACGCGCGCCTGCTCCTGGGCCGCACGCTCCAGCGCCAGGGGGAGCGGGAGCTGGCCGGACCGCACCTGCGCCTGGCCGGTGCCATGGCGCCCGAGTACGTCTGACCCGCTGCGCGTGCCGTCCGCGCGGCCCGGGTTTCGGCTGTGCCCCCCGCGCGGTCACCGGCGTCCCGATCAGGTCACCTCCGCGTGACCGCGCGGATCTCGGCACAGACACATTCTTGTGTTGAACAGGCCTTCTTACCCAACAAGCCGCAACACTGCGCGACTTTTCCACTACTTCTGGTTAATGTTCGGGGCGTTGGTCTCCGCGCCCGACGCACCTGCCCCGCTCACGTCCTCAGAGTGCTCTCCCATGGCGCGCGGAGCGATGCCGTGTGAGCTGCAAGAGTCGTGGGTCTTGGGGGAGTGTACGTGGTCACAACCAGCCGGACGGATACCGTCCGCGAACAGTCGGCGCGGATCGTGGTCGGCCCCGGAGCCCCCGGAGATCCAGGCATTCCAGGAAACCCCGCCGCCGCGGGCGCCACCGGGCGGCGCGCGGCGGTCGCCCCCGACGGCGGGACCAGCGGCGCCTGGGTGCGCCCCTACGTCGTGAGCCTGGTCGGCCTGGACCTGGCCGCCGCCCTGACGGCCACCCTCAGCGGCACGGCGGTCCGCTTCCCCTCCGCCCTCGGAACGGCCACCGCTCTGCCCTACCTGGCCCTCTCCCTCCTGCTGCCCCCCGCGTGGATCCTCTTCGTCTACCTCGGCGGCGGCTACGCCCGCCGCTTCCTGGGCGTGGGCACGGAGGAGTACCGCCGCGTCGCCACGGCCGGGATCGCCCTCGCCGCCACCGTCGCCGTCGGCGCCTACGCCCTGCGCTTCGACCTCGCCCGCGGCTACGCGCTCGTCACCCTGCCGCTCATCCTCCTGCTCACCCTCGGCCTGAGGTACGCGCGCCGCAAGGCCCTGCACCGGCGCCGCGGCTCGGGCCAGTGCATGAGCCGGGTCGTGGTCGTCGGCTACCGCGTGGCCGTCCGCGACCTGGTCCGCCGCTTCCGCGGCGAGGTCTACCACGGCATGCGCGTGGTGGGCGTGTGCCTGCCCCGGGAGGAGGCCGCCTCCGGTCCGGGCGCCGACGAGGTGGAGGGCTGCCCGGTCCTGGGCACCTTCACCGGCGCGGCCGAGGCCGCCGCCCTGGCCGGGGCCGACACCGTCGCGGTCCTGGCCTGCCCGGAGATGGACGGGGCCGAGCTGCGCCGCCTGGCCTGGCGGCTGGAGGAGACCGGCACCGACCTCATCGTCGCCTCCGCGCTCATGGACGTGGCCGGGCCGCGCACCTCCATCCGGCCGGTCGCGGGGCTGCCCCTGCTGCACGTGGAGCACCCCGAACTCGTGGGCGCGCGCCGCGTCCTCAAAGGCGCCTTCGACCGCTGCGCCGCCGCCCTGGCCCTGGTGCTGCTGTCACCGCTGTTCCTGGCGCTGTGCGTCCTGGTCCGGGCCGAGGGCGGCGGACCCGCCCTCTTCACCCAGACGCGCGTGGGCAGGGGCGGGGGCGAGTTCACCGTCTACAAGTTCCGTACGATGGTGGTGGGGGCCGAGGCGTTGAAGGCGATGCTCCAGCCCCGCAACGAGCACGAGGGCGTGCTGTTCAAGATGCGCCGCGACCCCAGGGTGACGGCCGTGGGGGCCTGGCTGCGCCGGTACTCGCTCGACGAGCTCCCCCAGCTCGTCAACGTGGTCCGGGGGGAGATGTCGCTCGTCGGCCCGAGGCCGCCGCTTCCGGAGGAGGTCGCCCGCTACGGGGACGACGTCCGCCGCAGATTGGTGGTCAAGCCGGGTATGACGGGTCTGTGGCAGGTGAGCGGCCGCTCCGACCTCTCCTGGGAGGAATCGGTCCGCCTCGACCTGCGGTACGTGGAAAACTGGTCGCTGACACTGGACGTCCAGATCTTGTGGAAGACGTGGTCAGCGGTGATCCGTGGGGCGGGAGCATACTAGCCGGTGAAGAACATCCGAAACGATCATGAGGTGGCCCGCGATCTGGCCAGCGAGGCGGGGCAGCTGCTGCTGCGCCTGCGCGCCCGGCACGGTTTCGACGAGCCCGACGTCCTGCGCACCCTGGGGGACCGCACCTCCCACGAGTTCCTGTTCTCCGCGCTGGGGCGGCTGCGGCCCAGCGACGCCGTCCTCTCCGAGGAGGGCGCCGACGACCCCGCGCGGCTCAACTCGCGCCGGGTGTGGATCATCGACCCGCTCGACGGCACGCGCGAGTTCGCCGAGGCCGGACGCACCGACTGGGCCGTGCACGTGGCGCTGTGGGAGAACGGCGACCTGGTCGCGGGCGCCGTGGCGCTGCCCGCCCAGGGCAGCACCCTGTCCACGGTCGACCCGCCCTGGCTGCCCGAGGAGCGCCCCTCGGACCAGCGGCTGCGCATCACCGCCAGCCGGACCCGGCCCCCGGCCTTCGTCCAGCGGATGGCCACCCAGTTGGGCGCCGAGGTGGTCCCGATGGGCTCCGCGGGCGCCAAGATCTGCGCGGTGCTGCTCGGCATCGCCGACATCTACGTGCACGCGGGCGGCCAGTACGAGTGGGACAGCGCCGCCCCGGTGGCGGTGGCCCGGGCCTCGGGTCTGCACACCTCGCGGATCGACGGTTCCCCGCTGCGGTACAACACGGCGGACCCGCTGCTGCCGGATGTCCTTGTATGCCGATCGGAATTGTCGGGTATGTTGTTGGCAAGCATCCGCGACGGCGCGGACCTGGACAGCGCGGGTCCGCACGCGGGGGGCTGATAGGACGACCCCTCCGCCGTCGGCCCTGTCGGTATTTCTAAGGCGGATTCATGGGTCAGGCGAGTCAGCAGGCCGGACGCTACCAGCTCTCCCAGCTGGACGTCCTGGAGGCCGAAGCCATCTTCATCATGCGCGAGGTGGCCGCGGAGTTCGAGCGGCCGGTGCTGCTCTTCTCCGGCGGCAAGGACTCCATCGTGATGCTGCGCCTGGCCGAGAAGGCGTTCTGGCCCGGCGCCGTCCCGTTCCCCGTCATGCACGTGGACACCGGCCACAACTTCGACGAGGTCATCGAGTTCCGCGACCGCCGGGTCGCCGAGGCGGGGGTCCGCCTGGTCGTGGCCTCGGTACAGGAGCAGATCGACGCGGGCAAGGTCTCCGAGCCCACCGGCCGCTGGGCCAGCCGCAACCGCCTCCAGACCTCGGCGCTGCTGGAGGCCATCGAGGAGAACGGCTTCGACGCCGCCTTCGGCGGCGCGCGACGCGACGAGGAGAAGGCCCGGGCCAAGGAGCGGGTCTTCTCCTTCCGCGACGAGTTCGGCCAGTGGGACCCCAAGAACCAGCGCCCCGAGCTGTGGAGCGTGTTCAACACCCGCATCGAGCGGGGCGAGCACATCCGGGTCTTCCCGATCTCCAACTGGACCGAGCTGGACGTGTGGGCCTACATCAAGCGGGAGCGGCTGGAGCTGCCCTCGATCTACTTCGCCCACGAGCGCGAGGTCTTCGAGCGCGACGGCATCCTGCTGTCGAACTCGCCCATCATCAACCGCGACGAGACCGAGGTCCCGTTCACCGAGACCGTCCGCTACCGCACCGTCGGCGACCTCACCTGCACCGGGGCGGTCAAGTCCACGGCCGCGGAGATCGACGACATCATCGCCGAGATCGCCGCGACCCGGGTGACCGAGCGGGGGCAGACGCGGGCGGACGACCGCACCAGCGAGGCCGCCATGGAGGACCGCAAGCGCGAGGGCTACTTCTAGCGCGACCGCCGGGAGGACCCGGGCCCGCCCCGTCCGCCGTCGTCCCGAACCCGTGACGGGTGTCGGGCGCCGACCGGGGCGCGGACCAGGACCCCACGCACCACACCGGCGACGTCCGGGCCGATCCAGCGGCACCCGCGCCGGAACCCGTTCCCCGCAGACCACACACTCCGCATTGGACCAGGCAAGCATGAGCAACGACATCCTGCGGTTCGCGACGGCGGGTTCCGTCGACGACGGCAAGAGCACCCTGATCGGCCGACTGCTGTTCGACTCCAAGTCCATCTTCGAGGACCAGCTCGACGCGGTGGAGCGCACCAGTGCCGCGCGCGGCGAGGGGCAGACCAACCTGGCGCTGCTCACCGACGGCCTGCGCGCCGAGCGCGAGCAGGGCATCACCATCGACGTGGCGTACCGCTACTTCGCCACCCCCAAGCGCACCTTCATCATCGCCGACACCCCCGGGCACATCCAGTACACCCGGAACATGGTCACCGGCGCCTCCACGGCCGACCTCGCCATCATCCTGGTGGACGCGCGCAAGGGCCTCCAGGAGCAGAGCCGCCGCCACGCCTTCCTCACCACCCTGCTCCAGGTGCCCCACCTGGTGCTGGCGGTCAACAAGATGGACCTGGTGGACTACTCCCAGGAACGCTTCGAGGAGATCAGGGCCGAGTTCGCCGACTTCGCCACCAAGCTGGACGTGTGCGACCTGACCTTCGTGCCGATCTCGGCCCTGAACGGCGACAACGTGGTGAGCCGCTCAGAGAACATGCCCTGGTACACCGGGCCCTCCCTGCTCCACCACCTGGAGAACGTGCACATCGCCTCCGACCGCAACCTCATCGACGCGCGCTTCCCCGTGCAGTACGTGATCCGGCCGCACAGGTCGGCCGACCCCGAGCTGCACGACTACCGGGGCTACGCGGGCCAGCTCGCGGGCGGCGTCCTCAAGCCGGGCGACGAGGTCACCCACCTGCCGTCCGGGCTGAACACGCGGATCGCCAGGATCGTCACCGCCGACGGCGACGTCACCGAGGCCTACTCGCCGATGTCGGTCACCCTCCTGCTGGAGGACGAGATCGACATCTCCCGGGGCGACATGATCTGCCGCCCCAACAACGCCCCCGCGGTCACCCAGGACCTGGAGGCGATGGTGTGCTGGATGACGGACGCGCGCAAGCTCACGCCGCGCTCCAAGCTCATCCTCAAGCACACCACCCGCACCGCCAAGGTCGTGGTCAAGGACCTGCGCTACCGGCTGGACGTCAACACGCTGCACCGCGACGAGCAGGCCGACCACCTCTCGCTCAACGAGATCGGCCGGGTGCGCCTGCGCTCCACCCAGCCCCTGTTCGTGGACGAGTACGCCAAGAACCGCGAGACGGGCGGGTTCATCCTCATCGACGAGTCCACCAACGCCACGGTCGCCGCGGGGATGGTCGTCAAGACCGACTGACCCGGGGCCGGGGCGCCGGACGCCCGGAACGTGGAAGGGGGCCGCCCGCCGGGGCGTCCCCCTTCCACGTGTGTTGCCACCGTGCCATGAGGCCCGGCGGGGGCGGACACGGCGGATCCGAAGGCGCCGGAAAGGGCGGCGTCGGGCGGGTGCCCATGCCCGCCACCGGGTTAACCGAGAAATCTGTTTTGGTTCTCAGATTCTTACGGAATGGTTTCCTTCGGTCAACGCCATGTTTCTCGGTAAGGACTCCGGGGGTGGCCGAAAGGCCTGTCCGAAAAACGTTTGACCACTACAGGCGAGTGTTTTCGGGCCTCCTCCCCACGGTTCCTCCACCCCCGGGCGCTGCGCGAGCACGCACCCCGGAAGCGGCCGCGAGGTACTTGGACGCAAAAAAAGTTGCCCTCACACCCTGGAGTGGAGAGCGAAGTCTGGTTATGGTGGCAAAGCGCAGCGAACCTGGAATCGCTTGACTACTCTGGGTTATTGACCGCTGTGCTCCTCCCATTACCGTCCCCCGCAAAAGGAGAATACGAGTGCACAGGCACACCACCAGGAGAACGGTGCTCGGCCTCGCCGCGGCCGGCGCCCTCTCCGTCCCCCTGGCCCTGTCGGGCGCCGTCTCGGCCGGCGCCGACGAGCTCGCCCCCCTCCACACCGTCGGCTCCTCGGCCACGGGCGACTACTTCGTCGTCCTGGAGGACACGCTCAGCGCCGCCTCCGTCACCCCCTCGTCCCTCGGCATCTCCTCCGACCAGGTCAACCACACCTACGACGAGGTCGTCAACGGCTACTCGGCCAGCCTGAGCGCTCAGGAGGTGCGCGAACTGCGAGGGCAGTCGGGCGTCGCCTACGTCGAGGAGGTCGGCGTCGCGCACACCACGGTCACGTGGGGCCAGGACCGCATCGACCAGGAGGACCTGCCCCTGGACGGCTCCTACGGCACCACCGGCGACGGGGCCGGGGTCTCCGCCTACATCATCGACAGCGGCATCGACGCCTCGCACCCCGACTTCGGCGGTCGCGCCTCCTCCGCCTTCGACGCCTACGGCGGCGACGGCGGCGACGGCAACGGCCACGGAACCCACGTCGCGGGCACCATCGGCTCCGCCACCTACGGCGTCGCCCCCGCCGCCGACCTCTTCGGCGTCAAGGTGCTCGACGACAACGGCTCGGGCTCCTACGACGACGTCATCGCCGGTATCGACTGGGTGGCCGCCAACGCCGGACCCAACGCGGTGGCCAACATGTCCCTGGGCGGGCCCGCCTCCCCGACCCTGGACGAGGCCGTCAACAGCCTGGCCGCCTCCGGTGTGTTCGTCGCGGTCGCGGCGGGCAACGAGGGCCAGGACGCGGGCAACACCTCCCCGGGCGGCGCCGAGGGCGTGACCACGGTCGGCGCCTCCGACGCGACCGACGCCGCGGCCTACTTCTCCAACCACGGCCCGTCCGTCGACATCTACGCCCCCGGCGTGGACGTGGAGTCCACCGTCCCCGGCGGCGGGACCGACTCCTATGACGGCACCTCGATGGCCAGCCCGCACGTCGCCGGAGCGGCCGCCCTGTACAAGAGCGTGAACGGCGACGACGACCAGGCCACCATCCAGGACTGGCTCGTCTCCAACGCCGGCGTGGACAAGCTCAGCGGCGTTCCCTCGGGGACGGTCAACCTGCTGCTCAACGTCCAGGGCCTCTGACCCGGGGGGTTGTGGAGACCCCGCTCGTCCACAGCCCGCTCCGCGGCCACCGCGCGAGGAGCAGACGAAGAACCGTTCGGCCCCGGTCCGGGGGAGGTCTTCCCCGGACCGGGGCCGACGCGTGTCCGGGCCGAGGTCCCCGGCCCGGGCACGCGTACGTCACCCGGGGGTCATATTAGGTGACCGAAAGTAATAGCCTGGTGGGGTGGACGATGGTTATCGACTGGTGTTCGTCGGTGGAATGGGCCGCTCCGGCTCGACCCTGATCGAGCGGCTCCTCGGCGAACTGCCCGGGTTCTGTTCGGTCGGCGAGGTCGTGCACCTGTGGCGGCGCGGACTGGTGGAGGACGAGCTGTGCGGCTGCGGCCGCCCGTTCTCCGGCTGCGGCTTCTGGTCCGATGTGGGCAAGGAGGCCTTCGGCGGCTGGGACCGCCTGGACACCGGGGAGGTGCTGCGGCTCAAGGACCGCGTCGACCGCACCCGCTTCCTGCCGGTGCTGCTCAACGGTGCCCACCAGGGGCTGCTCGCCTCGCGCTGCGACCGCTACACCGAGCTCTACCACCGCCTGTACTCGGCGGTGTCCCTGGTCAGCGGCGCCCACGTCATCGTGGACGCCAGCAAGCACGCCTCCCTGGCCGCCTGCCTGCGCTGGCGCTACGGCGCCCGGATGCGCCTGCTGCACGTGGTGCGCGACCCGCGTGCGGTGGCCCACTCCTGGGCCAGGCGGGTGGCGCGCCCGGACGCCTCCCCCGACAGCAGCGAGCCGGAGATGGCCCGCTACTCGGCCGGACGGGCGTCGGTGCAGTGGATGGCCCAGAACGCCTCCTTCGACGCCCTGGCCCGACGCGGTGTCCCGACCCTGCGCGTGCGCTACGAGGACTTCGTCGCCGACCCCGGGGGCGAATTCGCCCGGATCGCGGAGTTCGCGGGGTACGCGGGCACCCCGCCGGACGCGGCGCGGGACGGCTTCGAGCTGTCGGAGGGGCACGCCGTGTCGGGCAACCCGATGCGCTTCACGGCGGGGCGGGTCGGGGTCCGCGCCGACCACGGGTGGCGTGAGGGGATGCCCGCCTGGCGGCGGCGCCTGGTGGCCGCGGTGACGGCGCCGTCCCGGGGGCGTTACGGCTACTGAAGTCCGTTTTGCCACTTCAAGGACTGTTGTTCGCCCCAATTATGACGTATGGTGTCCATCTGAACACTCTAAGTCACTTTTGGAGAACTAGGGGGAGTTCGACGTGGACAGGGGACCGGTACGGGCACTGGCGACGACGGGGGCACTGACCCTCGTCCTGACACTGGTCGGAGCGGGGGACGCCCCGGCGGGCGGGGCCCCGTCCTCTCCACGGCAACCCTCTGACCGGCCCGCGGGGGTGACGGAGCCGCCCTGGCGCGGGGGGTACGCCACCGACGAGGAGTGCACCGTCTCGGAGATCCTGGAGCCCTCGTGCGGCGTCTGGTGGGGGGCCAGCCCCTATCAGGACCGGATCGAGCCCCTGGAGGAGGCGGTCGACCGCCGCATGGACATCGTCTACACCTGGCGCGGCGTCGACCAGGCCAACGTCCCCGGCGAGCGCGAACGCCGGCTGATCGCCGAGGGCAGGTTCGTGCACACCAACATCGAGGCCCGGCGGTTCACGCGATCCGGGCATCCGGCGGTCTCCTACGAGTCCCTCATCGACGGCGAGTTCGACGACTCGCTGCGCTCCCAGGCCCGCGCCATCGCGGAACTGGACGTGCCCTACTTCGTCACCTTCGACCACGAGGCCGACGCCAACACGCGCTACAACAGGCGCGGCACGCCCGAGGAGTTCGTGCGGGCCTGGCGGCACATCGTGGACCTGTACCGCGAGGAGGGCGCGGACAACGCCATCTGGGTGTGGAACGTGACCGGCTGGGAGGGCAACTTCGACCGCCTCCCCGGCCTGTGGCCCGGCAACGACTACGTCGACTGGGTCAGCTGGGAGGCGTACAACATGACCGGCTGCGACTCCCAGCCGCACTGGGACGAGGTGTACTCCTTCGAGGACATGATGCGCCCCGCCTACGAGTGGTTCCAGAACGAGGGGCCCGAACACGGGATCGACCCCGACAAGCCGGTGATGATCGGGGAGATGGGCACCACGCACATCGGCCCGCAGGAGACCCTGGAGTGGTACTCCGAGATCCCCGACGTGCTGCGCCGCTACGAGCGGGTGCGCGCGGTCAAGGTGTGGGACAACAAGCTGTCCCCGGACTGCGACTTCCGGATCCGGGCCGACGAGTACGCCCAGCGCGGCTTCGAGGCCGCCGGACAGGACCCGTACGTGTACCTGCCCGAGCGGGTGCGCCGCTTGGCCGAGTACGCCCAGGAACGGGGCTGACCGCCCGGGGCCCGGGCCGTCCGGGACGGTTCGCGCGGACCGCCGCTCCCGCAGGGGGCGGCGGTCCGCGCGTGTGGGGCCCGGCGCGCGGACCGGGGTTACAGGCCCCTGCCGCGCAGGTGCAGCGCTCGCGTGACCCACCCGGCGGGCACCCCGAGCACCACCGCCAGCGCCAGGTAGGCACGGGCCTCGGCCGGGCGGCTGCGGACGGTGGTGCCGATCCAGCGCAGCGCGGCGCGCCGACGCCCGGAGGCGGCCTCGGCGAAGGCGATCTGCCCGGCCACGCGCGCGTGGCCGCGCGGCACCAGCGCGAACTCGGGGTAGCGGTCCAGCAGCCAGCGCAGGGCCGTGGAGATGGTCCGCCAGCGTCCGGAGAAGTGCGACCTGCGGTGCCACAGCACCCGCACGCCCGGTTCGGGGATGTTGCGGATGGGGCCGCGCCGGGCCAGGCGCAGCAGCAGTTCGTAGTCCTCGGCGTAGCTGCCGGGGATCTCCTCGCTGACGGTTCCGCAGCCGTCGATCATGGCGCGGCGCCGGATGAGGAACGTGGACGGGTGCAGCTCGGTCAGGCGCGACCCCAGCAGGTCGCCGAAGGTCACGCTGGTGCGGTCCAGGCTGCGGACCGCCTCGACCCTGTCGTAGACCACCCGGATGCCGCAGCACACCATCTCCGTGCCGGGCTCGTCGAGCATGACGTCGACCTGCGCCCGGAGCTTCCCGGGCAGCCACGTGTCGTCGTCGTCGCAGAAGGCCACCAGGTCGGTGTCGGCGGCGAGCACACCGGTGTTGCGGGCCCCGGCCAGGCCGGGGGTGAGGGTGTTGGTGACCACCCGCACGGGGCGGTCGCCGTCGGAGCGGGCCAGGGAGGGGTCGGGCTGGTCGTTGTCGAAGACGACGATCGTGGTGATGCGGCCGGAGTAGTCCTGCTCGTTGATCGCCCGCAGGGTCCGGCGCAGCAGTTCCGGCCGGTCGCGGGTGGGCACCACCACGGTCACACCGGGCAGGGGCCCGCCGTCGCCGGGACCGGACGCGGCGGTGCGGGCGGCGGCCAGCGGGTCCGCGCCGCCTGCGGCCGTGTCGGCGGGTGCTGCGGGTTCCGCCGTCGCGCCCGGGCCCCGCGTGAGGAGGTCGATGAGCTCCCCGGCGCGCAGCGCGGCCCGCTCGGTGCCCTCGCCGTCGCCGGGGTCGACCCGGAAGTCCCCGGGCGAGGCGAGCGCCCTGTCCAGGAGCGCGCAGAGCTGCTGGGGGGTCGTGCAGGAGCGCACCCGGCCCGCCTCCTCCAGGCGCCGTACGAAAAGGAGCTGGTGCTCGTCCACGTGCTCGTCCAGTTCGGGGTCGCGGGCGACGACGATGGGCAGGCGTCCGGCGCGGCGGGCCTGGACGATGGTGCCCGGTCCGCCGTGGGCGACGACCACCCGGGCCCGGCGCATGTGCTCGCCGAGTTCCTCGCCGGGCAGGAACTGGGCGCCCGCGGCCACCGCGGGGGCGGCGCTGTGCCCGTGCTGGACCAGGAAGCGCAGGCCCCGGTGGCGCCGGGCGTAGTCGTCGATCCACCGGACCAGCCGGTCGAAGGAGTGGTGGTCGGTGCCGAGGCTGACGACCACGTCGGGGTGGCCGCTGTCGTCGGGGCGCGGGACGGGACGCGTGGTCTGTTCGGTCAAAGCAGCGGTCCTACCGTGATGGCGGTCGGCATGAAGGCGCGCTGTTCCTCCCACTGGGCGAGGAACAGCCGGGTGAACGGACGGCACAGCCGGGCGGTGAGCGTCGGTGTGTCGAGGCGGTCGTAGACCTCGATGTAGACGGTCGGTATCCGCAGCAGCCACGCCAGGGCGAAGAACGGCAGCGCCACCCCGGCGCCGGTGGTGACCACGGCGCACGGGCGCCGTTCGCGCAGGACGCGGACGGCCAGCCAGGCGTTGCGCAGCAGGTTGCCCACGTGGCGGGTGGTGGGGTGGAAGGCCCACCGGACGCGCTCGCCGGTCAGGGCGGACTCGGCGTCGGGGGTCCGGAAGGTCACCCACACGCGCTCGCGGTGCCGCCACCAGGGGCGCAGTGAGCACAACTGGGCGAGGTGCCCTCCGCTGGAGGCCACCAGGAGAACCGGTCGTGGAGACATGGGGTCATCATTCCATAACTCTGTGTAGTCACTGGGAAGGTCGCGGCGAGGCGCACCTGTTGTCCACAGGCGGGAGAGGACGTCTTCCGCCGGGCGCGCGCAGGGGCTTTCATGGATAACGGGGGGTCCCCAGGGCCCGCCCGCCTCGGCGTGCCCTCACCGCCTCCGCCCGGGCTCCTCAGTCGGCCTCCTCGGCCCCGCGCCGCCTCCGGTCGCCGCAGTGTGCCCCCACCGCCTCCGCCCGCCTCGGCGCGCCTCACCGGCGCGGATCCAGCCCCAGCAGTCCGCGCAGCGACCACACCGTCACCAGGTGACCCACCGCTCCCGAGGCCACCGCCATCGCCAGCGACGCGACCCCGCCGCCCAACAGCGCCTCCAGCAGCAGAGGCAGGGCGCCGAACCAGGTCATCGTGCTGGCCGTCGCGGCCAGCACCGGGCGGCTGAACGGGTGCAGCACCACGCGGGAGCGCAGTTGCCACAGCGGAAGCAGCTTGCGCACCAGCATCGCGGCCACCAGGGCCACGGCCGCCCCGGTCGCTCCGGCCGCGGGTACGAGCAGCACGCACACCAGCACGTTCGCCGTCAGCGACAGCACGTTGTTGACCAGGTTGAGCCGGGTCAGCCCGGTCATGCTCAGGACCAGGTCTCCCATCCCCAGCGCTGCGGCCGCCATCTGGCCCGCGCACACCACGGCCAGCGCCGTCGCCCCCGCCGCGTACTCCGGCCCGAACAGCCGCATCACCTGGGGGGCGAACACCAGCACCGACAGGTACAAAGGCCACAGCAGGCACACCAGCCAAGCCGTTCCCGCCTGGTAGAGGGTCCGGACCCCGGCGTGGTCGCCCGTCGCCAGCTGTTCGGCGAACCTGGGCTGGGCCGCGTACAGCACCGCCTGCGTGCCGAACTGGCCGACCACCATGACCCGCGTGGCCGCCGTGAACACCGCCGCCCCGCTCAGCCCGCCCAGGAGCGCCACGAGGACCACGCCGCCGCGCTGCACACCCATCTGGGCGACCGCGGCCACCGCGCGCGGCAGGGAGAAGGCCCAGAACGTCCGCGCGTCCACCCTCTCCACGGTCTCTTCCACGGCCTCCGGGACCACGGCCGTCCCCGTGGTCGCGGGCTCCTCACGGGCACGGCCGGTCCCCGACGCCACAGCCGTCGCGGCGGCACCGGAGCCACCTGCGCTCCCGAGGGCATCCGCATCCCCGGAGCCACCCGCCTTCCCGGAGGCGCCACCGGCCTCGGGGACGGCCCGGCGCACGACACGCCCCAGCCAGAACCACGCCACCACGGCCGCGGGCAGGTACGGCCCCGCCCACGCCAGCGCCAACAGTCCCGCCGCCCCCGACAGTGCGACCCCCGCCACCAGGGCCAGCTGCGCCAGCGGACGGCCCACCTTGTCCACCAGCACGGTCCCGGCCATGTCGTGGTGGGCCCGCGTCGCGGCCAGGGCCGTGTCCGCCAGCACCGCGAACGGCAGGAACACCGCCAGCAGCCGCAGGTAGATTTCCGCCTCGCCGCCGCCCAGCCCCCGCGCCACCGGCCCGGCGCACACCAGCAGCAGCACCGCCAGCGCGCACGCGGCCAGCACGGCCGGGGCCGCGGCCGTCCGCAGCAGCCGGGGCACGCCCCCGGGTTCGCCGAACACGCGCATCCGGGCGATGAAGTACACCAAGCCGTCCGACGCGCCCAGGTTGGCCACCACCGCGGCGATCAGGAACACCGACGTCGCCGAGAACAGCAGCCCCGCCGTCTCCTGGGAGAACGCACGCGTGATCGTCACGATCACCGCGAGGTTCAGCGCGGCGCCGACCACGGCCCCCGCCATGTTGACCGCCCCGCCGCGCAGCACGCGGCGCAGCCCCGCCCGCTCCCGCTCCGCCGCGGCGGTCACGCGCGCCACGAGGGGACGCGCCCCCACCAGTCCGCCAGCCGCGCGTCGCTGTCGGCGAACCGCGCCGCCAGCTCCGCGCGCAGCCCCTCGGGCATGCTCGTCCGGGCGCGCGCGTTGTGCCTGCCCGGGGCGTCGCCCGGTCCGGGCGGCAGCCCCAGGAACCGCTCCACCTCACCCAGCGCCCTCGCCGTGCCGTCGAACAGGTCGGCGTGGTCCACCACGTGCATCCGGTCCCGTCCCAGGTGCTTCTCCATCCGCGCCAACTGGTCCGCGTAGAGGCCGCGCGCCACGTAGCCGTGGTGCTGGTGGGAGTACGACAGGTACCCGGGATCGGCCAGCATCCGCTCCTCCTCACCGGCCAGCCGCTCCGGCTCCAGTTCCAGCGCCCGCTCGAACGGTTCGGTCTCGAAGCCGCGCGCGGTCTCGTGCGCGTGCGCCGAGTAGGCCCGCTCCACCGGGTCGCGCAGGATGACCACCACCCGCACGTCCGGCAGGTCGCGGGCGATCCGCTCGGCGGCCAGCGGGTGGAACAGGTAGTACGGGCTGGACTCGACCACCCGCACCCGGGGCCGCCCCGGCCGGGCCCGCAGCGACGCGCGCAGGGGGAAGTACGTCCGGTACCGGTCCGGGCCGCCGCGGTAGCCGGTGTCGAAGTAGTGCACCCCCTTGCGCAGGGTGGGACCGGTGACGCACGGGTGCAGGCACAGCGTCCTGAACAGCGACGTCGTGCCCGAGCGCTGCGCCCCGCAGACGAGGAGATCGGGCAGGGCGCGGGCCGGTGCGGTGAGCGTGCCCAGGCCGTCGGCGAGGGGCAGGAGCGCCTTCCTGGCCGGGACGGCCATGCGGTGGAACAGGACGGGAACGGTGCTCCGGGGCATCACGTGCTCCTTCTGTCGCAGTTTCGGTCAACCCCGGCAGCCGTCCTCGGCGCCCGGGCTCGGCGGGTCGTGTCGATCGATCGGGTGGCCTGGTTCGCCGGACCGCCCGGACCCGAAAGGACCGCTCGGGCCCGGCGGGGACGTTCAGGTCTGATGGGCGGCCTCGTGGGCCGCCCTCTCCTGGAGCCCCTCCAGCGCGGGCAGCAGCCAGTCGTCCACGGCCGCCAGGTGGCCGCCGCTCTCGTCCTGCCGGTCGTGCAGGTACCGGGTGGCCAGGTCGATCAGGTACAGCGCCATCACCGTGGACACCGTGTGGGAGCGCACCCCGGTCTCGGACATCAGCGGGTCGCGCAGCAGCCGCGACCCGCTCTCCAGCCACCGGTGCACCCCCGGGTGGACCCCGGCCTGCACGCACTCGTTGAGGTCGTAGTGCAGGGCGTCGAAGCCCGCGGGGGCGTCCATGGCGAGGCGCTCCCAGTCCCACACGAACGCGCGCCGCGCGGTGCTGGCGATGTTCCACCTGGTCAGGTCGCCGTGCCAGGCTCCGAACGGCACGTACACGTCGGGCAGGCGGCGCAGCGCCGCGCGCAGGGGCGCCACCTCGGGGCGCGTGCCCAGCGTCACGATCCGCTCCTCCAGCGACCGCCGGTAGGGGCTGTCGGACAGCCTCCGGCGCCGCACCCTGGACAGTCCGACGATCTGCGTCACGCATCTCAGCAGCTGGCGCCGCGTGGGCCGGTCGGTCTGGACGCCCACCGGCAGCGCCTCCTGCACCAGCAGCGGGTGGCCGTTCCACTCGCCCTCGTGCAGCAGCCGGGGGACGGTCACGTCCGGCAGGCGGGCCTCGGCGAGCTGGCGCAGAGCGCGCGTCTCGGCGCGCACCAGGCGCGAGGTCAGGTCGTTGACGGCCACCTTGGCGTAGCCGATCGTGCGTCCGCCGGGCGTGAGCAGCAGGAGCACCGGCTTGCGGTTGGCCCGGGGCGGGCCCACGTGGATGGCGACGGCCAGATCTCGGTCCAGCGCCGCCGTGAGCGCGTGCTCGATGCCCGGACCGGCCCCCACGTACAGCCGGTCCCGCAGCAGGAGCGGGGCCAGCCCGGTGGCGAACGCACCGGTCAGCAGCAGTGTGCGCGCCCTCTCCCGGAACGAGTGCCCCTGCGCGAAGGACGTGATGCCCCGGGTGGCCGCCGACCGGTCGTGCGCGGGCAGGATCACCCGGGGGTTCTGCGCGTTGGGGACCGGAAGGTACTGGGTGCCCCGGTCGCGGCGCACCAGCCGCCGCATACCGCGGTCGCCGGGGCCGAGCAGCCCGCCGCACGGCCACAGCACCGCGGCGAGGTCGGTCAGGTAGGTCGTCTCGCTGTTCACCAAAGACCCCCGCGGGTGCGCGCGGTCCGCCGCCGGAGCACCGGTTCCTCGCCCCGCCACAGCAGGGCGACGGCGACCATGGTGACGGCCAGCGGGGACATCAGCGCGACGTAGAAGAACATGTACCAGAACAGCAGCAGCACGGTCAGCAGCGCGCCCTGACCCTCCAGCGATGCCGCGCGGCGGTAGCGCCACACGACGTGCGCGAAGAAGGCGAGCATGAGGCCGGTGCCCGCCCAGCCCCCGGTGATCAGCGTCATCCACAGCTGTCCCGCGTTGCCGATGACGTGCTGGCCGCAGCCGGGGCACTCGGAGGTGGGGCCGATCGCGATCGACTCCGAGCTGCCCAGGCTCTCGCGGGTGGTGCCCCACCCCATGACCGGGGACAGCCGGGCGGCCTCCACGGACGCCGCGTTGGTGGCGGCCCGGCCGTCGTCGCTGTGCGGGTTGTCGAGCCTGGCCCGCACCACGTCGGCCAGCGGTGAGGCGGCCAGCGCCAGCAGCACCGCCAGGCCCGCGACGGCGCAGGCCCCCACCAGGACCACCCGGCCTCGGCGCAGCGCCACCAGGGCCGCGAAGGCCGCGGACAGCGCCAGCCCCGCCCACAGGGCCCGGTTGAGCGAGTACACGGCGGGGACCAAGGCCAGCGCGGCGGCGGCCAGCCCGCCCCAGCGCACCCGGCCCGAACCCTGCGCCACCCAACCCACCACCAGCCACACCAGCAGCAGGGAGAGCATGTAGCCCCAGATGTTGGTGTACTCCCAGGGTGCCTTCGGTCGGGCCGACTCGTACCCGAAGATGTCCATGACCTGCGCGGACGCCGGGTGGATGAGGGCCTGCATGTAGGGGTCGGCGGCGAGGGCGGCGGGGAGCAGGTACTCCGCCGGGGCCGTGAACTCGAACCGGGGCGCGAGCATGCCCAGGAAGCCGCCCGCGATCGTGGTCAGGCACAGCACCGCCAGCGCGCCCACGACCGCGCGCGTGGGCAGCTCGCGCTCGGAGAGGTTGCCGACGTAGAGCAGCAGGACCGTCAGCACCAGGTAGTTGACCGCGCGGAGCACGGCGCCGCCGTATCCGCCGCTGCCCGGCACGGTCCCGGGCATCTCCAGGTGGACCAGGCACAGGCCCAGCACCGTCCACAGCAGGAACAGCGCCCACAGCCAGAATCCCGGAGGGACCCGCAGCCCCGTGGCGCGGTGCCGGCGCACCAGTTCGGCGGCCATCGGGACCGCGAACAGCCAGTACGCGAACTGCCCCAGGCCCAGCGCCCACCACAGCGGGTACCCGGCCAGCAGCCAGAGCAGCGGCCGACCGGTGCCGACGCGGGTTCCGTCCGCCGGGAGCGGATCCCCGAGGCCCCCGACGACGGGGCCCGCCGCCCCGGCGGTCGGCCGGGGGGCGCGTGCGGACGTGCTCCAGGCCATCAGTTCCGGGTCCCCGGGGCGGTGTCGGGGGTGCTGTCCGGGGCGGTGTCCGGGGAGGCGGAGTCCCCGGCGGCTCCGGTCGGCCGGGACTCCTCGGTCCCCTCCGTCCCCTCGGTCGCGAAGGCCACGAGGGCCTCCGTGGCCTCGGCGCCGCTGACGGTCGTCTCGGGGCCGTGGGGCTCCCGCGCCTCAGCGGTCCGGGCCAGCCCGAAGGCCATCTCCGCCTCCGAGGCCGAGCCCGGGGCCGCCGCGGTCCCCGCGGCTCCGCCGCTGGCCCCGCCGGTTCCGTCCGCTCCGGTCCTGTCCACGCCGGTCCTGTCCGCTCCGCTCAGGTCCGGGGCCGCGGAGTCCTCCCCGGTCCGGCCGGTCCCGGTGGCCTCGGGCGTCACCGGGATCTGGGTTGCGCCGTCGCCGCCCAGCACGCGGGGGACCTCCAAGCCCGCGGGTATCCCGCCGTCGCGGGGAGCCGCCGCGTCCTGTGCGGTGCCGTCGTCGGCTCCGTCCGCCTCCGCCATCCGCTCGGCCGTGTCGGCCCCGGCCGCCCCGGAGCGCTCCTCGGCGGGGCCGACGCCACCGGCGCGCTCACCGCCGTCCGCGCCCGCCGAGTCCGCGTCCTCCGCCGGACCCTCCACGGCCTTCCCGCGTCCTGCCGCGGCCTCCGCCCGCCGGGGACCGGGCACCCCGGGAACCCCTTCGGCGTCTCTGGGAGCCGGGGGCCGTGCCGCCCCGCCGCGTCCCCGCGTCCCCGCGGCCCCGGCAGGGGGCAGTTCGCTGACGATGCCGGTCAGCGCGATCCCCGTACCGGCGCGGCCCCTCGCGGCCCCGGCCGACCCCTCGGCCCGCTCGTCCGCCCCGACCGCTCCGTCCCTTCCGGGCGTGCGGCCGGACCCGGCGATCGGCTCCCCGGCGACCGGCTCGGCGGCGGGCGGCGACCCCACCGGCGCGGGCCCGGCCAGCGGCTGGCGCGGCAGGACCGCCGTGCCCGGAACGGGCACCCCGAACCGGTCGGCGAGGACGAGCAGCTCCCGCAGCTCCGCCCGGCGCGTGCGGTCCAGTTCGACCACCGGCAGCATCAGGTCGGCCGAACCGGCCAGCGCGTGCGCGTCGGCGCGCTCGCTCACCGGCGCCACCGCCACCACCACGTACTCCGCCCCCGCCCGCAGCAGCCGCACCAGTTCCGGCATGGCGGTGCCCTGCACCGGCGCGTCCAGACCCGGCGACCCGTAGCGCAGGACCCGCAGCCGGGACACCGTGTCGGGCCGCACCTCCAGGTCGGCGGGGTCCTCACCCTCCAGCAGCGCCTCGGCCAGCCCGGGGCCCTCCGGCAGTCCCAGCAGCTCGCCGACCGTGTCGGTGCGGGGGTCGGTGCACACCAGCAGCGTCTCCGAGCCCGTGCGGGCCAGGGAGGCGGCCAGGTTCACCGCGGCCGCCGCACCGGCGCGGCCCGGGGTGGTCGCGGTGACCAGCAGCACGCGGCCGAGGACCGCCTCCTCCTCACCGAGGAGTTCGGCCAGCCCGTCCTCCTCCCGGGCGCCGCCCGCGTCCGCGGCCGCTCCGGCACGGTCGGACGCTCCCGTCCCGCCCGCCCCGGCACCCTCCGAGGGCCGGTCGTCCGCCGAGGGAACGGGGAGCGCGGCGAGGCGGGCGCGCACCAGGTGCGCGAACTCGTTGACCCGCTGCCCGCGCCGGTCGCCGTCCGTCAGCAGCCCGGGGGAGCGCTGGCCGCGCCCGACCCGCTCGGACAGGTCGAGCAGCACCGGCACCGCCCCGATCCGCCCGGTCTCCCCGGCGTCGTGCAGCCCCGGATCGAGGCGGTCGCGCACCACGGCCGCCAGCAGCCCCGCCAGCAGGCCGAGCGCACCGCCGCCGACCAGCCACAGGGCGGGCACCGGACTGCTCGCGCGCTCGGGGAGCCCCGCCGGGGTGATGACACTGCCGGGCTCGACCGTCTCGGCCAGGGCGCTGAGCGGGCTGATGCCGTTGCCCAGCTCGGTGATCTCCGCGCGCAGGGCCTCCACCCGAGCGTCCGCGCCGGGGTCGGCTGGCTCCGCGGCGGCCTCGGCGAGGGCCTCGTAGCGGGCCTCCTGCTCACCGCGCAGCGCCTCCAGATGGCTGTCGATCAGTTCGTCGATCCGCTCGCGGCGCAGTTCGAGGTAGGCGTCGGCGTAGGCCTGCGCGCCCGCCCGCGCGGCCTCCGGGCTCCCGGCGGAGTAGCTGATCTCCAGGACGCTGCTGTTGGGGGGAACGCTCACGTCCACCCGCTCGCGCAGGTCCGCCACCGAGGGCGCGGCGCCGCCCTCCTCCGCCAGGGCCTCGGCCACGGCGGACGACACGCGGTCCGACAGCAGGACCTGCGCCTCGGTGTCGAGGTTGACGTCCCCGGCCAGGCGGCCCGAGCGCTCCCCGGTGAACTCGGCCATCCCGCTGGGCTGGACCTGGACGGCGGAGACGGAGGTGTAGGCGGCGGGGAGTCCGACCGCCGCGGCGGAGGCCAGGGCCAGCCCGCCGAGCACCCCGGCGCCGACGAACCGCCAGCGGCGGCGCAGCAGTGCCGTGTACTCCCTCAGTTCCGGTCCGGACGGGCCGGGGGCGTCGGTGTCCATCGAGTCCTCTCCGCGCAAGGGTAGTCAACACTTTTAGTGATTGATTGCATACTAAGTGTAATCCCTTGGGGGATCTTCGCGGTGTGGGCGAGCGGCCGTTTCCCGACTCGGGTAGTGACCGGAACCGGAGAGCGGGTCACAACCCACGAAGACCCCCGGGCACGCGAAAGGGGCGGCGGGACACCCCCGCCGCCCCCTCGGACGCCTCGACCGACCTAGCTGATGACCACCGTGGGCGGAAGACCGGTGGAGGACTCCCACGCCTCGTCGCACTCGTTCTGGCTGGAGACCGTGTGCGCCAGGGCCGAGCAGTCCCGGTACTGCGCCATCTGCTCCTGGTACACCACGGCCACCGCGAACAGCGACAGCGACATCACGATCCCCAGCACGCCCACGACCACGCTCATCAGCGCGCCCGGCGCCTCGGTGCGGTTCGCCCGCGCGGCCCGCCTCGCCCGGAAGCCCTGCACGACACCGAACACGGACAGCACGACCCCGTAGGGCGGCAGCAGCAGGCCGGCCGCCCCGAAGAACAGGCCCCACAGGCCGCCGCGTTCGGCTCTGGGCGGCTGCCCCTCGTTCCGGGGCTCCGGGCTGTTGTCGGTCAAGGTTCACTCCTTATGCGCGCCCCGCTCGGGGCGCCGTGGTCGCCTCCGCCGCACGGAGGCTACCCGTCGTCCATGGTCACGCCGGTCCGCGGGCCACCGAGACCCCCGTCACAGGCCGGCCAACACCCACTCCCCGTGGGTAGACGCTACCTGGACCGATAGGGTGGGAACGCGGGCGGGCCCAGCGGGCGCGCCCGTCACCCGCCCGTCACCCGCCGCCACCCCCAACGGACGTCTCCGGCCCACGGAGGCCCGCGGGGGAGCGCCCGGCGGAGGATGATCGGGTCACCCGCACACCACGCCTCCGGCTCCGGCGCGCGCCGGCCCCGGACCGGCGTACGCGAGATCCGGATGCTGCGCCGTCCCCCGGCGCCCCCGGAAGGCCGGAGGCGGCTCTCGCACCGTTCTCTACACAATGGGAGAAGCATTGTCCGCGCGAGTGGTGGTCCTCATATCGGGCACGGGCAGCAACATGGCCGCCCTGCTGGAGGCGGCCGGGGACCCGGCCTACGGGGCGACCGTCGTCGCCGTCGGCTCCGACCGCGAGGGGACCCGCGGAATCGCACTGGCCGAGGAGGCCGGTGTGCCCGCGTTCGTCGTCCCCTTCCGCGCCTACCCCGACCGCTCGCGGTGGAACGCCGCCATGGCCGAACGCATCAGCGAGCACCGCCCCGACCTGGTGGTCTCCGCGGGCTTCATGCGCATCCTCGGCCCCGCCGTGATCGGCAGCCACCCCGCGGTCAACATCCACCCCGCGCTGCTGCCCTCCTTCCCCGGCGCGCACGCCGTGCGTGACGCGCTCGCCCACGGTGTCCGCGTCACCGGCACCACCATCCACTTCCTCGACGAGGGCGTCGACTCCGGTCCGATCATCGACCAGGTCGCGGTGCCCGTCGAGGACGGCGATGACGAAGCCAGCCTCCACGAGCGCATCAAGACCGTGGAGCGGGCGATGCTGGTCGACACGGTCGGCAGGCTCGCCCGCGAGGGCTGGACCATCGACGGCAGGCACGTGCGGTTCGGCCGCACCGAGCAGCGCGTCACCGACGCGACCGACACGAAGGAGAACCGGTGACCCAGCAGGCCATCAGGCGTGCGTTGATCAGCGTCTACGACAAGACCGGTCTGGAGGAGCTGGGCATCGGCCTGGCCGAGGCCGGGGTGGAGATCGTCTCCACCGGCTCCACCGCCGCGCGGCTGCGCGCCGCCGACATCCCCGTCACCCCCGTGGAGGACGTCACCGGCTTCCCCGAGATCATGGAGGGCCGCGTCAAGACGCTGCACCCCTCCGTGCACGCCGGGCTGCTGGCCGACCAGAACAACCCCGAGCACGTCGCCAGGATCAAGGAGCTGGGCATCGCCCCCTTCGACCTGGTCGTGGTCAACCTCTACCCCTTCCGGGACACCGTCGCCTCCGGCGCCTCCGAGGCCGACTGCATCGAGAAGATCGACATCGGCGGCCCCGCCATGGTGCGCGCCTCGGCCAAGAACCACGGCAGCGTGGCGATCGTGGTCGACCCGGGCGGCTACGACGCCGCCCTGGAGGCCGTCCGCGACGGCGGCTTCACCCTGGAGCAGCGCAAGCGCCTGGCCGGGCTCGCCTTCCAGCACACCGCCGCCTACGACGCGGCCGTCGCCGACTGGTTCGCGGCCGACTACGCCCCCGACGCCGAGGCCGCCGAGTCGGGCTGGCCCGGTTTCCTGGCCACCGTCCACAACCGCAGGGACGTCCTGCGCTACGGCGAGAACCCCCACCAGAAGGCGGCGCTGTACACCGTCGCGGGCGCCCCGGAGACCGGTTTGGCCGGAGCCGAGCAGCTGCACGGCAAGGCGATGTCCTACAACAACTACGTGGACGCCGACGCCGCGCTGCGCGCCGCCCACGACTTCGACCAGCCGTGCGTGGCCATCATCAAGCACGCCAACCCGTGCGGGATCGCCGTCGGCGCCGACAACGCCGAGGCCCACCGCAGGGCGCACGCCTGCGACCCGGTGTCGGCCTTCGGCGGCGTCATCGCCACCAACCGACCCGTCGGCGAGGAGCTGGCCGGGCAGATCGCGGAGATCTTCACCGAGGTCGTCGTCGCCCCCGCCTTCGAGCCCGCGGCCGTGGAGATCCTCAGCCGCAAGAAGAGCATCCGCCTGCTCGTGGCGCAGGGCTCCGGCCCCGGCGCGGGCGTGGAGCACCGCCAGATCAGCGGCGGCCTGCTGGTGCAGTCGCGCGACGCCATCGACGCCCCCGGCGACGACCCCTCCACCTGGACCCTGGCCACCGGCGAGCCCGCCGACGAGGCCACCCTGGCCGACCTGGCCTTCGCCTGGAAGGCCGTGCGCGCGGTCAAGTCCAACGCCATCCTCCTCGCCTCCGGCGGCGCCACCGTGGGCGTGGGCATGGGCCAGGTCAACCGCGTGGACTCCGCCCGCCTGGCGGTCACGCGCGCGGGCGAGAGGGTGACCGGCTCCGTCGCGGCCAGCGACGCCTTCTTCCCCTTCCCCGACGGCCTGGAGATCCTCACCGGCGCGGGGGTCCGCGCCGTCGTCCAGCCCGGCGGCTCGGTCCGCGACGAGGAGGTCGTGGCCGCGGCCGAGGCGGCCGGCGTGACCATGTACCTCACCGGGACCCGGCACTTCTTCCACTGAGCGAGGAGACACACGCATGAGCGCGATCGTCCTGGACGGCAAGGCCGTCGCCAAGTCCATCCGCGAGGAGCTCTCCGAGCGGGTGGCAAAGCTGCACGACCGCGGCGTCACCCCCGGTCTGGGCACGGTCCTGGTCGGCGACGACCCGGGCAGCCACTCCTACGTGCGCGGCAAGCACCGCGACTGCGCCCAGGTGGGCATCGCCAGCATCCGCCGCGACCTGCCCGCCGACGCCACCCAGGAGCAGGTGGAGCAGGCCGTCCACGAACTCAACGCGGACCCGGCCTGCACCGGCTACATCGTGCAGCTCCCGCTGCCCGGGGGCCTGGACGAGAACCGCGTGCTGGGCCTGATCGACCCGGTCAAGGACGCGGACGGGCTCCAGCCCTCCAACCTCGGCAAACTGGTGCTGATGCAGGAGGCGCCGCTGCCGTGCACCCCGCGCGGCATCGTGGAGCTGCTCACCCGCTACGAGGTGCCGCTCAAGGGCGCCGAGGTGGTCGTGGTCGGGCGCGGCGTGACCGTGGGCCGCCCCCTCGGCCTGCTGCTGACCCGCCGGTCGGAGAACGCCACCGTCACCCTGTGCCACACCGGCACCCGTGACCTGGCCGAGCACACGCGCCGCGCGGACATCATCGTCGCCGGTGCCGGAGTGCCCGGGCTCATCACCAAGGACATGGTGAAGCCGGGCGCGGCCGTGCTGGACGTGGGCGTCTCGCGCACCGAGTCGGGCCTGGTCGGCGACGTCGTCCCCGACGTGGCCGAGGTGGCCGGGCACCTGTCGCCCAACCCCGGCGGCGTGGGCCCGATGACCCGGGCGATGCTGCTGGTGAACGTGGTGGAGGCCGCCGAGCGGCAGGCCGCCGCCCTCTAGCAGTGTTTTTTGGGCCTCCGCTTCGGCCCGTGTTCGGGCGCCCGGAGAACGGGAATCGGGTTGAAGCAGGCACAGCGGTGCCTACGGCGGGTTCGCTCGTTCCTCGCGAACCCGCCTCCGCCACCTCCAGAACCCCGTGGGCGCCCGAACCGACCCCCACAAGCTGAGGCCGGTCCGGAGAACCATCCCTAACCGCACCCCTGCCGGGCCCCGTCCGAGGCGGGGCCCGGCTCCGGCGTCACACACGGGCCGAAACCGGTCACACCGAGTGACCGGCCTCGGCCTGTTCGTTCGCGCGGCACCGCTCCGGTGGGGCCGGGGGAGCGCTCAGCTGGCCTTGCGGGCCGATCCGCCGATCGGCATCGGCCGCACCAGGCCCAGCGCCACGACCTCGTTGGCCAGCCGCGTCCTGCGGTTCTGCCCCTCGGGGATGCGGAACTTCTGGTACAGCCGCAACAGGTGCTGTTTGACCGCCGCCTCGGTGACCACCAGCGCCTCGGCGATGTCCCGGGCGGTGGCGGGGGCCACGAAGGCCTCCTCCGACAGCGCGGGCTGGCACAGCGCGGTCAGCACGTCCAGCTCCCGGCGGGTCAGCTCGGGGGCGGCGCCGCGGCGCAGTTCGATGTCGGGGCTGATCTGCTCCTTGGGCAGTCCGCCGACCCGGCAGCGCGCGGTGCCGAAGCTCACCACGTCGCCCTCCTCCAGCACCCGGCGGGCGATGGGGCGGCCGTTCACCCGGGTCCCGTTGCGCGACAGGCCCAGGTCCACCACGTAGACGTAGGGGCCGCGGCGGACCAGTTCGGCGTGCAGCTGGGAGACGCTCGGATCGTTCAGCCGGATGTCGGCGCCCTCCCCGCGGCCGACCGTGGTGACCTCACCGGCGAGCTGGCGTATGTCCCCGGTCTCTTCGACGCGGAGGTAGGGCCCGTCCACGGTGGTTCCTCCCGGAGTGGGGTGGCGCTGCCGGTGGGGGTGCGGGCGACGGTGGTGGAGGGAAGGCTGTCGTGGGGTGACGGTTCGGTCTACGCGTGGAGTGGGCTTCATGGGGGTGGTCCTCGCTCACCGGTGCACTCATCTCCAGCTTGGTTACCCGGGCGGTAAGCGTTCTACGCGCTTACTCCGGAGTTAGACGGATAAGACGTGCAAATACGGCTCTGTTGCCGAACCGGAAGCGGGAAACGGTCATGGGCGTTCGGGGTCCGAGCCGGGCCGTTTCCGTGAGCCCTGAGGAGTCGGCGGCCCGGATCACTACAATGGGCGCAGTCTCTCCCGGACGGGAAGCCTCGCTTCCCGCGCGGCGCCGCCGAAACCCTCACGGACGCGAGCCTCCGGAGCGGTGTTCGGTTTTCGGACAGCCAGTCCTCGACGGATGACCGGTCCGTGCCAGTTCCCGGGAGAAGACCGTGAACGAGCCGCGAGGCGGCCAAGCACATTCGTAACCGAACGGGTCGGGACGCGGTGGACAAGGCGGGGCAGGCGGATTTGGCGGACGCGGACGAGGGCGCGCCCGGTGCGAGGGCACCCGGCGGTGCGGCCCGCGGCGGGCGGGAACCCGGGGGGGGAGCGCCGGGCGGGGACGGACCCGAGGGGCCGGAGCCCGGCGGCGGCTCCGCCAGGGACTCCGGGGCAAATTCCGGGGAGGTGGCGCGGGAACCGACCGCGGAGGGGCCCGAGGCGCCGTACTGGCTCTCGCAGGTGCCCTACTTCCTGGTCATGTCGGCGCTCGCGGCGGGGACCGTGGTCGTGGCCGCGGCCTACTTCAAGCGCGGACCGGCGATCATCGCGGGCGCGCTGCTGCTGGCGGCGACCTTCCGGGTGCTCCTGCCCCGGGACTGGGTCGGGATGCTCGCCGTGCGCCGCCGGTGGATCGACCTGCTCACCCTGACCACCCTCGCGGTCCTGCTGATCGTGCTGGCATGGGTGGCGCCGCAACTGTCCGCTTAGGCGTCGAATAAGCTTGACGTCGAGATACCGCGACACCGAGAAGCCACCTGCCCGCCGGGGAGCACGGACCCCGGGCGGGACCGGTGGACCGCCGGGTGCGCGGACCGGCCTCCGGCCGCGAGCCGGACACGGGCCCGCGGCGCACGAGGCGGCAGCGAAGACTGAAGGGACAGCCACACAGCCATGGCCAAGATCAAGGTCGAGAACCCCGTAGTCGAGCTCGACGGCGACGAGATGACCCGGATCATCTGGTCCTTCATCAAGGACCGTCTGATCCTCCCCTACCTCGACGTCGACCTGAAGTACTACGACCTGGGCATCGAGGAGCGCGACCGCACCGACGACCAGATCACCGTCGACGCGGCCAACGCCATCAAGGAGCACGGCGTCGGCGTCAAGTGCGCCACCATCACCCCGGACGAGGCCCGGGTGGAGGAGTTCGGCCTCAAGAAGATGTGGCGGTCGCCCAACGGCACCATCCGCAACATCCTCGGCGGCGTCGTCTTCCGCGAGCCCATCATCTGCGAGAACGTGCCCCGCCTGGTCCCGGGCTGGACCAAGCCGATCATCATCGGCCGCCACGCCCACGGCGACCAGTACAAGGCCACCGACTTCAAGGTGCCCGGCCCCGGCACGGTCACCATGACCTACACCCCGGCCGACGGCAGCGAGCCGGTCGAGTTCGACATCGCCAACTTCCCCGAGGCGGGCGGCGTCGCGATGGGCATGTACAACTTCCGCAAGTCCATCGAGGACTTCGCGCGCGCGAGCCTGAACTACGGCCTGGACCGCAACTACCCGGTCTACATGTCCACCAAGAACACGATCCTCAAGGCCTACGACGGCATGTTCAAGGACGTGTTCCAGGAGATCTTCGAGACCGAGTTCAAGGACCGCTTCGACTCCGCGGGCCTGACCTACGAGCACCGCCTCATCGACGACATGGTCGCCGCGGCGCTCAAGTGGGAGGGCGGCTACGTCTGGGCCTGCAAGAACTACGACGGTGACGTGCAGTCCGACACCGTCGCCCAGGGCTTCGGCTCCCTCGGTCTGATGACCTCCGTCCTGCGCACCGCGGACGGCCGCACGGTCGAGGCCGAGGCCGCCCACGGCACGGTGACCCGCCACTACCGCCAGCACCAGCAGGGCAAGCCCACCTCCACCAACCCGATCGCCTCCATCTTCGCGTGGACCCGCGGCCTGGAGCACCGGGGCAAGCTCGACAACACCCCCAAGGTCGTCGAGTTCGCCAACACCCTGGAGGACGTCGTCATCAAGACCGTCGAGGGCGGCCAGATGACCAAGGACCTCGCGCTGCTCGTCGGCGGCGACCAGGAGTTCCTGACCACGGAGCAGTTCCTGGCCGCGCTGGACGAGAACCTCGCCAAGCGCCTGGCCTGAGCCCCCGCGCTCCGTCCGCGCGGCGGTGCACGCGGCGGGCCCGGACCCGGACGGTCCTGATCCGGACCGTCCGGGTGAGACCTCGCTCACGCCCGGTCGCCCCTCGGGGCGGCCGGGCTTCGCCGTGTCCGGGGCGGGCGGGGCCCGCCTCCGAGGGGGTCGGGGTGTCGCAAACGCGGCCTTCGCGGGGTTCTGGGCCCGCGGTCGGCCAAAGTTTCCCGGCGTGTTTCCGGTGTTCGGCGTACATGCGCGGGTCGGCGGTGGCAGGATGGCAACGCCGGACCACCGCAGAGGCCCGAGGGTGCGACATAGGCCACGTGCACAGGATTCGCACCTTAAGCGAACTTTGACCTATTGTGGAGACGTGCCGGTGAGAATCGGCAGGCCAGAGCGGGTTTCGGCTCCTCTGCCACTGTGACCGACGTGCCGGCCGTGCGCCCGCTGGGGGGTAGGCGCGCACAGTACGGAACGTCACGAAGAAGGGCCCGTCGCTCAGGCGACGGGCCCTTCGCCTTTCCCCGGACCGACCGCCTTTCCACGACCCGCGGCGGTCCGGAGTCCGGCCTACTCCTGGAAGGCGCTCTCGGGGATCGGCTCCCCGGCCCGCATGGCGGCGAACATCTCCTCGGAGCGCGCCTCGTCCCAGATCACCACCGAGCCGACCCCGTCCAGCGTGGGGGTCTGGCCCACGGGGATCGCGGTGGTCTGCGTACCGCCGCGCATCGCCAGGAGCATGCTGCCCAGGTGCCGCAGGTCGTCGCCCTCGTCCACCATGAAGGTGTCGGTGCCCGCGAGCACCAGCGGGACGGACTCGAACGGGTTGAACAGCGTGGAGGGCGCGCTGGCCGTCTGGACCAGCGCCGAGAAGAACTCGCGCTGGCGGGCGATGCGGTCCAGGTCGGCGCGCGGCGTGGCCCGGGTGCGCACGTAGCCCAGGGCGGTGCCGCCGTCCATCGTCTGGCAGCCCGCCTCGATGTCCAGCCCGGCCTTGGGGTCGGCCATGGCCTCCTCCGGGCACAGCTCCACACCGCCCACCGCGTCCACGATGTCGACGAAGCCGCCCATGCCGATCTCCACGTAGTGGTCGATGTGCACGCCCGAGGCGCGCTCGAAGGTCTCCACGAGGGGGGCGGGGCCGCCGCAGACCTCCTCGCCCGCGTCGTTCGTGCCGCACACGGTGTCGGCGAAGGCGGTGTTGATCTTGTTGTCGGCGTAACCGGGGACGGCCAGGGGCACGTAGGAGTCGCGGGGGACGCTGACGATGGTGGGGTCGCCCTCGTCGGGGATGTAGAGCACCATGATGGTGTCGGTCCGGCGGCCCTCGGCGTAGCCGGTGGCCATCTCGTCCATCTGCTCCTCCGACAGGCCCTGGCGGCTGTCGGAGCCGACGACCATGTAGGTCGTGCCGGGCTGCCCGTCCGGGCGGCCCTCGTAGTCCAGCAGGGCCTCCACCCGCTCCAGCCGCGAGTTCGCGTACACGTAGAATCCGCCGACGAAGACCAGGGGAACGACCAGCACCAGCACCAGCACGGTCACCGTGACGGTGGTGGCCAGCCGCCGCTTGCGCTCCTTGCGCCTGCGCTCGATGCCGCGGCCGTCGTAGACGCGTCCGGCGCTGTGGGTGCGCCGGGACCTCTGGGACTGCTGAGGCCTCTGGGACCGCCTCGGCCGTACGGGGGGCACGTCCTCGGCGGGCGGGATCCGACGCGTCTCGCCGACCACCCTCTGCTCGGACTCGCGCGGGCGGTAGAGCTTCTCGAACTCGTCCGGCCTGCCCGGGGACCCGCCGCGCCGGAACACGCCCTGTCTGTCGTGCTCGCCGGTGCGGCCGGGGTCGTCACGGTTCCGTCGGTCAGCCATCGCATCGCCCATCTGCTCAGCGTCGTGGATCGCCTCGTCGCTTACTTCCACCCTGTGTGATCGCGAAAAGGGTAGCGGGGTTCGGCGCAATGTCCCGGTTCGGCCTCCGGGAACCCCGAGGGCTCCCGCCGCGCGACCGCCTCCGCACCGGGTCCGGGCCCGGGACCCGTCGGCCCGACCGGCTCAGCGCAGCCGGTGGGCGCCCGCGGAGGGCACGGCGGCGCGCACGCGCGGGGGGACCCGGCCGTCGGCGCGAAACTCCCGGGCCAGCGCCTCGCCGATCCCCTCCACCCGCTCCTCGGCGGCCAGGGCCAGCACGGTCCCCGCCCAGCCCGACATCCGCACCCCGCGCGCCCCGGCCCGCGCGGCGGTCTCAGCGGCCAGCTCCACCTCCGGCGTGGGCAGCCCGAAGCCGCGCAGGGACAGGTGGGAGGCGGACAGGACCGGCCCGACCTCCCCGAAGCGCCCGGCCCGCAGCAGCCCCACGGCCGCGTTGAGCCGGTGCACCTCGGTCACCGCGTACTCGACCCGGCGGCGCAGCACGGGGTCCGGCAGGCTCGCCAGCGCCCCGGACAGGTCCTGGACGGCGCGCAGCGGCCCGAGCGTGCGCTGCGCGCGCTCCAGCTCGGCGGAGCGGGCCGCGCGCAGGTCGCGCCGGGGCAGGGCTCCGGTGTCCACCACCACGAGCCTCAGCCCGGCCTCGGCGAGGTCGAAGGGCAGCACGGTGGTGCGCAGGCTCCTCAGGTTCACCCGGACCGCGCACCCGGGACGGGCCGCCAGGGCCACCCGCTGGTCGGCGGTGGCGCCCTCGGGCGGGGGACCGCCGCCCAGGTCGGCCAGGGCCAGCGCCACCGCCGCGCCCACGGCGGCCGTGTAGCCCAGGGAGGCGTGTTCTGGCAGGTCCGCGTCCAGCACCGCGCGCACGCCCGTGTCGCCGTCCAGTACGCCCGTCCGGCGCGCGGCGGCCACGGCCCCGGCCACGGCGCGCGCCGCCGCGTCCCGGGGGCGCAGCGGGCCGCTCGGGGCGGCCACGTGCACGCCCGGGTCCGGAGCGGTGCCCACGGCGGCCGTCACGCCCCAGGGCAGGGCGGCGTACAGCCCGGCCCCCGCGCCGGCCGCGGTGTGCTCGCCCATGACCGCCAGACGCCCGGGCGCGTGCCACACGCCCGCGGGCGGCGTCTGGAACCGTGCCCGGAACCGACCGACCAGTGCGTCGGCGTCCGGCGCCTCCTCGGGCCAGGCCCCCCGCGGACCCGCCGACCGCACACCCAACACGGCACGCAGCCGCGCCCCCGCGCCCCCCACCGAGGCCCCCTTCCGCCGGACGGTTCTCCGTCCCCAAGTCTGCCCAAGGCCCGGACGTGTCCGTAATCACCCCCGCTGAAGCGCTTCGTGCCCGTCGGGGGGTGTGCGCCGCCGGACCCGGCACGGAGGCTTCACGGGGGAGCGCGGCACCGCTACGGTTACGGGCCACCGGTGACCGCGCGGCCGCGCGGGGTAGGGACACGGGTGACACGTGCGACGGAGAGGGAGGCCGCGTGGCCGCAGCGCTGGACAGGGCCAGGGACACCGGCAGGCACTACCGGAACCTGGGCATGGACACGTACTGGGAGCTGCGCAGGCGCAGGCCCGCCGTCGACCACCTGGTCCGGGCCTACGAGCGCTACGCCGACCGCAACGGCAACCAGCTGGCCGGCGCGGTCACCTACTTCGCCTTCCTGTCCTTCTTCCCCCTGCTGGCGCTGGCCTTCGCCGCGGTCGGCTACCTCGCCGCCGTGCAGGTCGAGGTGGGCGACTACCTCCAGCAGGCGCTGGACGGCGTCCTGCCCGGGCTGTCCGGGCAACTGCCCATCGACGAGATCGCCCAAGCCCGCGTGGGCGCCGGTGTCATCGGTGTGCTCGGTCTGCTCTACGCGGGCCTGAACGCGGTGTCCGCGCTGCGCGAGGCCCTGCACTCCATCTGGCTCAAGAACCCCAAGGAGGGCCCCAACCTCCTCCTGCGCAAGCTGGCCGACCTGCTGGTCATGCTGGGCCTGGGCGCGGCGCTGCTGCTCGCGGTGGCCTTCACCAGCGTCGCCCAGGCCGCCACGCAGTGGCTCCTCGGGCTGGTGGGCCTGGACGGCTCCCTCCTGGCCAACCTGTCCCTGCGCGCGCTGGCCCTGGTCATCGCGGTCGGCGCCAACATGGCGATCTTCGTGCTGGCCTTCGCGCTGCTGTCGGGCAGCGGGCGGCCCACGCGGATGATGTGGAGGGGAGCCCTGCTGGGCGCGGTCGGGTTCGAGGTCCTCAAGGCCGCGGCGGCGGTGCTGCTGGCCGGGACGCTCAGCAACCCCGTATACGCGTCCTTCGCCGTCCTGGTGGGGCTGCTGGTGTGGATCAACCTCGTGATGCGCCTGGTGATGTTCAGCGCGGCGTGGACGGCCACGTGGCTGCCGATGCCGCCGCCCTACACCGGCTCCCTGCCCCTGCCGGAGGAGTACGGCATGGACTGGACCCGCCCGGACTGGGCCGAGGGGGTTTCGGCGCGGGTGTCGGCGAGCGAGGAGGCCGAGCGCCGCCGGGCCCGGCGCGCGCTGGCCGGGATGTTGTCCCTGCTGGGGGCGGTCGGCGCCGCGGGCACCGCGGCGTGGGCGCTGCGCCGACGCGGCGGCGACCGCGCGTAGGCGCTCCGGCGACGCGCCCGAAACAGAAATTCTTTCCACGGAATTCGTATGAAGCGAGGCGATTGTCCCGTATGTGTGCGGTGCGTGAGGGGTAGTCCTCCCCTGTCCCGGTTGACCGGTTCTCCGGGGCGCGACGGTGCGACGGCCGAGGACGGCCGCAAACACCCCCTTCGGAGGGCAGATGGGAATCGCATTCAACTCGTCCGAACGCGCGACGATCGGAGTGGAGTGGGAACTCCAGCTCGTCGACCGGCGCAGTCGGCACCTGAGGCAGGAGGCGCCCAAGCTCCTCGCCGAACTCCCCGAGCTCAGCTCCGACTCCGCCCCGCCGCTGCGCCACGAGCTCATGCAGTCCCAGGTGGAGGTCGTGACCGGGATCTGCGAGACGGTCGAGGAGGCCAGGAGCGACCTGGGCCGCAACCTCGACCGCATGAGGGAGGTCCTCACGCCCTGGGGGACCACGCTGACCTGCTCGGGGACCCATCCCATCGACGACTGGCGCGACCAGGAGCTCAGCCCCGGCAAGCGCTACGGCGAGCTGGTCGAGCAGATGCAGTGGCTGGTCCGGCGCATCCTGACGTGCGGTGTCCACGTCCACGTCGGCGTGCGCGACAGGGACAAGGCCATCCCCATGGTCAACGCCCTGTCGCGCTACCTGCCGCACTTCCTCGCCCTGAGCGCGTCCAGCCCGTTCTGGGGCGGACAGGACACCGGCCTGGCCTCCTCCCGGTCCGTCATCTTCGGCACGCTGCCCACCGCGGGGCCGCCGCCGAACCTCCCGCACTGGGCCGCTTTCGAGGAATACCTCGAAACGCTTCTCCGGGCAGGTACCATCGCCTCTATCAAGGAAGTGTGGTGGGACATCCGTCCGCACCCTGATTTCGGCACCATCGAGATCCGGATGTTCGACGGTATTCCCACCCTGCGCGAGGTGGGAATGGCCGCCGCGCTCTCTCAGAGCCTGGTGGAGCTGTTCGATCACCAGCTCGACCGCGGGTACGGTCTGCCCAGCCCGCCGTCCTGGGTGGTGAAGGACAACAAGTGGCGTGCCACCCGCTACGGACTCGACGCTCGTGTCATCACGGACGCGCGCGGAACCACGGTTCCGCTCCGCGACGACCTGTACGAGCTGGTCCGCGAGCTGAAACCGGTCGCGACCCGCCTGGGTTGCGCCGAGGACCTGGACCTGATCTCCGAGATCCTGGACAAGGGCGCCTCCTACGAACGTCAGCGCGCGGTCATCGCCGAGGGCGGGTCGCTCGACGACGTCGTGGACATGCTCGCCGCCGAGCTCCAGGGCGGTCCTCCCACCCGCGCAAGGGTCGGTGCCGGCGACGGAGCCGGTACGCGCTGAGACGTGGAGAAGAGGGGACCCTCGCATGCAGGGACATGACCTGCCGGAACAGTTGACCGCTTTCCTGGCGCGGCACGGGCGGGAGCTGAGCGGCTTCCGCCGGGACCTGCACATGCACCCCGAACTCGCCTTCGCCGAACACCGCACCACGGGGCGGATCGCCGAACGCCTGCGCGAGGTGGGCCTCGAACCGCGGGAACTGCCCCAGGGCACCGGTCTGGTCTGCGACGTCGGATCCGGCACCGGTCCCCTGGTGGCCCTGCGGGCCGACATCGACGCCCTGCCCCTGACGGACGAGAAGGACGTCCCCTACCGCTCCACCGTGCCGGGGGTCGCCCACGCCTGCGGGCACGACGTGCACACCACGGTCGTGCTGGCGGCCGGGGTCTTCCTGGCGCAGCTGGAGCGGGCGGGCGCGCTGCCCGGCCGGGTCCGCCTCATCTTCCAGCCCGCCGAGGAGCTCCCCGGCGGCGCGGTGGAGGTGGTCAACGCCGGTGCCATGGAGGGCGTGGACCGCATCTTCGCCCTGCACTGCGACCCCCGCCTGATGACGGGCCGGGTCGGGCTGCGCACCGGCGGCATCACCGCCGCCTGCGACCAGCTCATGGTGCGGCTGTCGGGCCCGGGCGGGCACACCGCGCGCCCGCACCTGACCTCCGACCTCGTCTACGCCCTGGGCAAGGTCGTCACCGAGCTGCCCGCCGCGCTGTCGCGGCGGATCGACCCCCGGGCCGGGTTCAGCCTGGTGTGGGGCAGGATCAGCGCCGGTTCCGCGCCCAACGTCATCCCCGACGACGCCGTCGCCGAGGGCACCGTGCGCTGCCTGGACGACGAGGCCTGGCACGCGGCCCCCGACATCATCAAGGGGCTGGTGGAGTCGGTGGCCTCGGCCTACGGCGCCGAGGCCGAGGTGACCTACCGGCGGGGCGTGCCGCCCACCATCAACGAGGCGACCAGCGTGGCCCTCATGCGCGAGGCCGTCGCCGCCGCCCTGGGCCCCGAGGCGGCGGCCTCCACCCCGCAGAGCCTGGGCGGCGAGGACTTCGCCTGGTACCTGGAGCACGTCCCCGGCGCGCTTGCCCGCCTGGGCACCCACTCCCCGGACTGGGACGGGCCCATGCTGGACCTGCACCGGGGCACCTTCGACGTGGACGAGCGCGCCATCGGCACGGGCACCCGCTTCATGGTGACCACCGCGCTGACCGCGCTGTGGGACAGCTCGCGCCGCGACACCCGCGTGGGCACCGAGGAGGCCATGGCCTGAGGCGGCCCGCGGGTGGGGAGCCCCCAGCCGCCGCGCGCACCGCGGCGGACCCCAGCGCGCCAGAGCGCATAGCACCGCCCGGCTCCCCGCCCGCCGACCCGCCGTACCGCTCCCGCCCGCCGCCCCGGCCGTCCGGCGCGGCGACCCGCGTCCGCCTGTCGGAGCGGCTCCCCGGCTGGTGGCATCCTGAATCCATGAACCAGCCACTCACAGTCGACCAGATCCGGCGGGCGCCGAAGGTACTGCTGCACGACCACCTCGACGGCGGGCTGCGCCCGGCCACCGTCGTGGAACTGGCCCGGGAGACCGGCTACACCGGTCTGCCCACCTACGACGCGCAGGAGCTGGGGCGGTGGTTCCGCGAGGCCTCCGACTCCGGCTCGCTGGAGCTCTACCTGGAGACGTTCGCGCACACCACGGCGGTCATGCAGACCCGTGACGCCCTGGTGCGGGTCGCCGCCGAGGCTGCGGAGGACCTGGCCGCCGACGGCGTCGTCTACGCCGAGCAGCGCTACGCCCCCGAGCAGCACCTGGAGGCCGGGCTCACCCTGGAGGAGGTCGTCGAGGCCGTCCAGGAGGGCCTCGAACTCGGCCAGAAGCGCGCCGCCGACCAGGGGCGCAGCATCCGCACCGGCCAGCTCGTCACCGCCATGCGCCACGCCGCGCGCTCCTCGGAGATCGCCGAGCTGGCGGTCCGCTACCGCGACGCGGGCGTGTCCGGGTTCGACATCGCGGGCGCCGAGGCCGGCAACCCGCCCACCCGGCACCTGGACGCGTTCGAGTACCTGCGCCGGGAGAACTTCCACTTCACCATCCACGCGGGCGAGGCGTTCGGCCTGCCCTCCATCTGGGAGGCACTTCAGTGGTGCGGGTGCGACCGCCTGGGCCACGGCGTGCGCATCATCGACGACATCGACACCGACGGCGGCGCCCCGCGGCTGGGCCGCCTGGCCCAGTACGTGCGCGACAAGCGGGTGCCGCTGGAGATGTGCCCCAGCTCCAACGTGCAGACCGGAGCCGCGGAGTCCATCGCAGACCACCCCATCCGGCTCCTGCGCGACCTGCGCTTCCGCGTCACCGTCAACACCGACAACCGCCTCCAGAGCGGCACCAGCCTGTCGGAGGAGTTCGCCCGGCTCTCCGAGGCCTTCGGGTACGGCTGGGACGACATCCAGTGGTTCACGGTCAACGCGATGAAGTCGGCCTTCCTGCCCTTCGACGAGCGCCTGGCGCTGATCAACGGGGTCATCAAGCCCGGCTTCGCGCAGCTGAAGTGGACGACCTCCTGATGGACGGTCCCAACCCCACCACCCACTACTCCACCTTCACGAGGGTGGCGGCGATCGTGTGGATCGTGATCGCGGCCCTGCTGCTGGTGGACGTGCTCCTGCGCGGCGAGGGCCGCCAGGCCTGGATCGCGGGGGCCCTGCTGATCACGACCGTCTCCGCGGTGTACCTGGTCTGGCTGCGCCCGCGCGTGGTCTCCACCGAGCGCGGCCTGAGGGTGGTCAACCCGCTGCGCGAGACCTTCGTGCCGTGGGCGGCGGTGCTCTGGGTGGACGTCACCGACGTCCTGCGGGTGCACACTCCCGGGGGCGTGGTGCGCTCGTGGCCGCTGCGCGAGACCAAGCGCCAGCGGGTCCGCGACAACATGCGCCGGGAGGGGGGGTTCCTCGATCCGGACGACGACGGGGACCCCGCCTCCACGCGTCCGGTGGACCTGGCCGCCCGGCAGCTGCGCCAGGACGCCGAGCGCCACAAGGCGCGCCCGCTCAGCGGGCCGGTCAGGGACGTGGACGAGGCGGGCCCCGCCGCGCTGGGCGCGCAGGACGAGCCCCAGACCATGGTCCCCCTGGAGGTGATCGTGGTCATCGGCGCGACCGCGGCCCTGCTCGCGGCGGTGTTCCTGCTGGCCTGAGCGCCGACCCTCCCGGATCCGACCCGGCCCCACCCCCGTGTGGCGGCCGGGTCCGCCATGTCGGGGGTTGACGCGCCCTCCGAGTTCTGGTTAGGTAAGGCATGCCTAAGGGAGAGTGTTCCGGGCGGACGACTTCGCGCGGATGGCCGTCCGCCCGGACCTTGCCCGAGGGTGACGCGCGCGGTTCAACTGAATAACGGAAGTACAAGGTGCCCAGGTCGCGAGTCCAACGGGATCTGCGGGGATTCCGCGCGGCGCGGGCACCGGGGCAAGCACTGCCTCCGACCGGAACCCGGTCGGTACCGTCCACCCCAGGCCTCGGGGTGTACGCTCGCCACGCCGGTACCGGACGGGCCCGGTCGGAGGCGCCCCACCCCCATCCCCACCCCCACAGCCGTCGAGGCCGGATCCCTAGGCCTGGCCGATCACCCTGTTGAGCAGCTCGCCCAGCCTGCGGGCCCGCTGCGTGACCACCTCCAGGGCGCGCTCGGCCTCGAAGGGCTCGAACACCGTCCCCACGGCGTCGTTGCTGACCACCGCCAGCCCCAGCACCTCGGCGCCCGCCTCCACCGCCGCGACCGCCTCCAGGGCGATCGAGTGGCCCACCAGGTCCGCGCCCGCCTGGCGCAGCACCTTCAGCTCCGCCGGGGTCTGCGTCTGCGGCCCCGTCGTGCACACGTACACGCCCTCGGGGACCGAGGCGTCCGCCTCCTGGACGGCCCGCCGCAGCCGGGGGCTGTAGGCCGACGACAGGTCCACGAACGAGGGCCCCACCAGCGGCGACCGGGCGGTCAGGTTGATGTGGTCGCGCACCACCACGGGCTGCCCCGTGGCGAAGTCGGTGCGCAGCGACCCGGCGGCGCCCGTCAGCACGGCGGTCGCCGCACCCGCGGCCACGCCCGTGCGGACCGCGTGGGCCACCTCCAGCGGGCCGCGGCCCTCGTAGAGGTGCACACGCCCCATGAACACGATGACGCGCTTGTCGCCCACCCACATGCTGCGGACCTTGCCGGAGTGCCCCTCGGCGGCGGGCTCGTGGAAGCCGGGAAGGTCGGTGGCGTCCAGTTCGATGTCGTACGAGCCCAGCGTGTCCACCGCGCCCGCCCAGCCCGAGCCGAGCACCACCAGCGCGTCGAAGCTGTCGGCACCGGTACGGGACAGGAGTTCGCGCGCCGCGTCGGCCGCCAGTTCCCCGGCCTCGCCGGCCGTCCTCGGCTGCTGCTCTGGTTCCGTCACACGACGGATGCTACCCCCGGGTGACCGTGCCGTCCGGGAGCGTGCGCACGTGTGTTCCCGCGCCCTGCCCGAAGGGGAACGCGCTGGTCACAGCTCGGTGGGCAGGCACTCCCGGGCGAGCAGCTCGGAGACGTACCAGTCGGGCGCCCCGGCCTTCTCGGCGGCCACCGCCAGCTCGCCCAGCTGGATCGCCGAGGGCATCCCGCCCTCGTAGCCGTCGAGCACGTAGGCCCAGGCCGTCACCACACCGTGGTCCGCCGTCCGGGCGCGCACCGTGACCTTGCGGTAGGCCCGCCCGTCGCCCGCGACCGACCACAGCGCCCGCCTGCGCCGCAGTTCCCCGTACTCGTCCTCGGACACGCCCCGCGGGCGGCGGTGACCCCCGCGAGGCGCCTCCAGGGCGCCCTGCCAGAAGTCCAAGTGGGGTTCGTCCCATTCCATGAGGTCGTACAGCGCCACGAAGACCCGCCGACCGGCGTCCTCGACCAGGGTCGCCAGCGCGCCCCCGGGCTCGGGCAGGCACTCGCCGAAGGTCAGCCGCCAACCCTCCAACCAGCCAGTGGTGATCAGGGGCGAGTGCGGGGCCCGCCGGGCCATCTGCCCGGGGTGGAGACTGGTTCCGTACGCCGCGTAGATGGACACGGGGCCATCGTAGACCGGTTGGCCCGGGGTGCCTGCTATTTCCCCCGGTCGGCATGGCCGACAATGGGAGCAAGCGACGAAAACAGGTGGTGCCGCGCCATGCCCGCATATCACCCGGACCGGGGACGCGCGTGGCGGCCAGGCCGCAGAGGGAGTGAGGCTAGCGTGACGAAGGTCGTGATCATCGGTGGCGGACCCGGGGGCTACGAGGCGGCACTGGTCGCCGCACAGCTCGGCGCGGACGTGACGGTGGTGGAACGCGACGGCATCGGCGGCGCCTGCGTCCTCACCGACTGCGTGCCCTCCAAGAGCCTGATCGCCACGTCCACCCGCACCACGTACGTACGCGAGTCCGACAGCCTCGGCATCCTCATCCGCGACGCCCAGGACGAGGACGCGGTCCGGGTGGACACCGACCGGATCAACTCCCGCATCAAACTCCTGGCCAGGGCGCAGTCCGACGACACCCGCGCCCGCTTGGTCAAGGAGGGCGTGGAGGTGATCAGCGGCGAGGCCCGCCTGGTCGACCCGCACATCGTGGCCGTGGGCGACCAGCGCCTGCGCGCCGACGTCGTCCTCATCGCCACGGGCGCCCACCCCCGCGAACTGCCCTCCGCCAAGCCCGACGGCGAGCGCATCCTCACCTGGCGCCACCTCTACGACATGGAGGAGCTGCCGGAGAGGCTGATCGTGGTCGGCTCCGGCGTCACCGGCGCCGAGTTCGCCAGCGCCTACCAGTCCCTCGGCTCCGAGGTCACCCTGGTCTCCTCGCGCGACCGCGTCATGCCCACCCAGGACGCCGACGCCGCCGAGGTGCTGGAGCAGGTCTTCATGCGCCGCGGCATGACCGTCCTCAACAAGACCCGCGCGGAGTCGGTGGTGCGCACCGACGACGGCGTGCTCGTCACCCTCTCCGACGGCCGCACGGTGGAGGGCAGCCACTGCCTGATGACGGTCGGCATGATCCCCAACACCCAGGACCTGGGCCTGGAGGAGGCCGGTGTCCGCCTGGGCGACGGCGGCTTCGTCGAGGTCGACCGGGTCTCGCGCACCACCGTCCCCGGCGTGTACGCCGCGGGCGACTGCACGGGCGTGAACATGCTGGCCTCCGTGGCCGCCATGCAGGGCCGCATCGCCATGTGGCACGCGCTCGGCGAGGCCGTGTCCCCGCTCAAGCTCTCCACCGTGGCCTCCACCGTGTTCACCCACCCCGAACTGGCCGCCGTGGGCGCCAGCGAGGACGACGTGCGCAGCGGCCGGATCGACGGCCGGTCGGTCACCCTGCCGCTCAACACCAACCCGCGCGCCAAGATGAACGAGGTCAAGGACGGCTTCGTCAAGCTGATCTGCCGCCAGCACACCGGCATCGTGCTGGGCGGGGTCATCGTCGGCCCGCGCGCCAGCGAGCTCATCCTGGGTGTGTCCATCGCCGTCCAGCAGCGCCTGACCGTGGACGACATCGCGCACACCTTCTCGGTGTACCCGTCGCTGTCGGGCAGCGTGACCGAGGCCGCCCGCTCGCTCATGCTGGCGTCCCCGGAGTAGGACGCCCCTTTTTACCCGCTCCTGACAAGAATCGAGTAATGTCGTTTCGTGATCTGTCCCAAGTGTCAAAGCACCATGCGCACGTTCGACCGCCAGGGCGTCCACATCGACCGGTGTGACGGATGCCAGGGCATCTTCCTCGACCGGGGTGAGCTGGAGCGCGTCGTCAACGCCGAGCAGCGCCACTACGGTGTCGCGCCGCCGCCCGACCCCCACCAGGCTCCGCCCCACGGCTACCCGCAGCAGCACCGCGGCGGCTACCCGGACTCGCCGAAGGGCTTCCGGGGCGGTCACCCCGACTCCCCGAAGGGCTTCCGAGGTGGTCACGGCGGCTACCCGGACTCGCCGAAGGGCTACCGGGGCGGTCACGGCGGCTACCCCGACTCCCCGCGCGGCTACGGCGGACGCCGTAAGAAGAGCTTCCTCGAAGGCCTCTTCGACTGAGCCGAGCAGTCCCGACAACCTGAACGAGTAACCCGTGCACCCGCTGATCTGTACCCACTGCGGGGAATGGGACGAGACCCCCGACACCGCCGCGGGGGTCTCCGTGCTGCGCTGCGCCTTCTGCCAGCGCACTCGCCCGTTCCTGCGCCTGCCCCTGTACTGCGTGTCGGGGCCGAGCGGCACCGGCAAGTCCACCATCGCCGGGGCGCTGCTGGAGCGGCTCCGCGACCGCTTCGTCGTCCTGGAACAGGATCTCCTGTGGGTCGGCGGACTCCGCGACCCCGCCGACCACCACCGCCTGTTCCGCTCCACCTGGCTGCGCACCGCCGCCATGGTCCAGCAGAGCGGACGCCCCGTCGTGCTGTGCGGCACGGTGGTGCCGCCGGAGCTGGAGCACCTGCCCGAGCGCGCCCTGTTCACCGATGTCCACTATCTTGCGCTGACCTGCGAGCCCGACGTCCTGGCCGGGCGCCTGCGGGCCCGCCCCGCCTGGCGCGAGTGGGACGAGGAGCGGATCGCCGAGGCCCTGGAGTACGCGGCCTGGGTGGAGTCCGAGGCCGCGCGCCTGGAGCCCCCGGTCGACCTGTTGGACACCACCAGCGCCGAGCCCCGGGAGACCGCCGAGGCCGTGTGCCGGTGGATCGAGGAACGGCACGTGCGGGCCGCCGCCTCCTGACCTGATGTGGTCGGGGGAGGCCCCGGGCTGGTCGCGGGTGGGGGCTCCGTCCAACGCCCCGCCTGCTGATGGTGGTCGGGGCGGCGGCGCCTGCTGCTGCGAAGTGGCGCGGGCTGCGACCAGCGCTGGCTGAATCCGGGTGGCTGAGCTCTGCTGCGTGGGCAGCGAAAGCGGCGGGTGTCTGGGGGCTCCGTTCAACGCCTTGGTTGCGGGTGGTGGCCGGGGTAGCGGCGCCTGCTGCCGCGTAGTGGTGCGGGAGGGCGACCAACGCTTGATGTTGGTGGGTGGTGGGGCTTTGCTGCGTCGGCACCAAAGGCGGCGGGTGTCTGGGGGCTCCGTTCAACGCCTTGGTTGCGGGTGGTGGCCGGGGTAGCGGCGCCTGCTGCCGCGTAGTGGTGCGGGAGGGCGACCAACGCTTGATGTTGGTGGGTGGTGGGGCTTTGCTGCGTCGGCACCAAAGGCGGCGGGTGTCTGGGGGCTCCGTTCAACGCCTTGGTTGCGGGTGGTGGCCGGGGTAGCGGCGCCTGCTGCCGCGTAGTGGTGCGGGAGGGCGACCAACGCTTGATGTTGGTGGGTGGTGGGGCTTTGCTGCGTCGGCACCAAAGGCGGCGGGCGGTTGGGGGCGCCGTCCAACGCCTTGGTTGCGGGTGGTGGCCGAGGCAGCGTCACCTGCTGCCGCGAAGTGGCGCAGGCTGCGACCAACGCTTGGTGTTAGTGGTTGGTGGGGCTTTGCTGCGTCGGCACCAAAGGCGAGCGGGCACTCCGGTCTTGGGCAGCGCTACCGGCCCCCGTGGCGAAGGTGGGCGACGGTGGCAGCGACGACGGCTGGCGGCAGGGCCCGGGACTCTTGTCGGGCGCGGGCATGCCGGGGCCCGGCCCGGCCGGGGGTCACTCCCGGGGCGGTGGAACAGGAATTCTGTCGGGCGGATGATCCTGTTCCCTCCGCTGGTGTGTGCGGAGTTCGCGTTGGTACTTGGCCCGGTTATGCGGCCCGCACAACGGTTGCAGGTTCGCCACCACCGTGCGCCCGCCCCGCGAGAAAGAGGTGACATGATCGGCTTGGCAGAGGGCTACCGGAACTTCGCACCCTTGCGGGTGGGCGCAGGTGGTGTGCCCGTGGAAGGCGGCGGTGCGCTGCCTGGCTGAGGCCAGGCGGCGGCTGTGTCCCACATCCAGGACCTGTCCGGTGGGCGGGGCGGTGAGCATCCGCACCACCTCAGAGTCGGCGGCGAGTTCGTGCACCAGCCCGGCCGGAATCACCCGTCCGCGCTGGTCCAGAGCGGGCCTTTCCTGGCCTTGGGTGTCCAGATAGGTCTGCACCGGCACGACGATGCGGATCTGCGCCAACGCAGCGGGAGCGTTGTCGCACCCGGTGTGGGTGGTGGCGAAACGCAACGCGGCGATGAGCGCGTCGTGCTCACGCTGGGACCGGGTCCGGGTGTCGCCCTCTCCGGGTGGGGTGGTGAAGGTGTCGATGGCCGCGCGCACGATCAACGCATCCCCACTGCCGCCCCAGGTCTGGAGTTGGTAGCTGCCCTGGAACGTGTCATGCACGACCAGCCCACGCGAGGCGTGAGCGGCCTCGTGGTCGCGGTCCAGGCGGTGGGGGTCCAAACGGTGCGCGACCTGGCGGGCCACTGACTGGAGTTGGTTGACCGACAACGCGGGCCGCTCCTGCTTGGCAGCCACCAGAGCCGCTTCGAACCCCTGCCGGTACTGCGCCTGATCGGGAAAGTGGGTCTCGTCGCGGGTCTGGACGGCTTTGTCGGTGACCTTGGCGATCACCACCGCCTCACCCAACCCCACCGTGCCCGTCTCCACCGCTTCCACCGTGGCGGGCAAGGTCTCCTCGTGCACGTGCTGGGCCAGCCGCGCCAAGTCCTTGGCCTGAGAGGTGGGCAGTTTGCCGTGGTGTACCAACCACTTGTCCAACGTGCTGTAGCCGCTGTAGCGGGCCACCTCACCCCGCGCGTACAAACGCGCCATCTGTGCCAACGCCTGGTACCGGATCTGGTCCAGTTGGGCCCACAGCGCCGCGACCTCCTCAGCGGCGGCTTCGTCCGCTCCGGGCGGCACGTCGGCGTTCAAGGCCTGGTCGATGATCTCGCGCGCACCGGCCAGCGCGGCCACGGCCGGGGAACATCCCCCGGGGGCCACCTCAGGCGCTGCGATCATCATCTCCATACTTCTTATTATAGGCCACCGGTCGCCTTTTCTCCAATATTCGCGGCATCAATTGCCGACTTTCTTTGTGGAGGCCACTTTGTTTCGTCGGCTGCAATGGGGGCGGGTTAAAAGGTGTCCGAAAAGGTGCGCCCAAAATGCCACCTTGACCTCGGCGACGCCGCTCCCCGACCACAGCGGCCAGGATCGTTGTCCGAGGTTAGAGGGCCTGATTGCCGTTGGTGTCGACGCAGCAGAGCCCGACCACCCGCACACCCCGGGCGTTGGTCGCCCGCCTGTAGCCGCTCCCGCCTTTGGTGCCGCTTTTCGTCGGTCGCCTACGCCCCCACCCGGCGCCCGCCGTTCTCCGCTGCCCGTACCCTTTCGCGGCAGCTGGCGCGCTTTCGTTGCCGCCAGCAATCCCCAGCAGGAATAGCGTAGGGAGGGGACCTGTGGACGGCCCCTCCCTGCCCCTTGATCCATTACCGTTATTGAACGAAGAGCGTTTCAGGGCACACCAAAACGCCCCCTGGGTGGGATCCCCCCTATTTCCAGGAAACCATCACCACACCACCCACGACCACCCCCAACCACCACCTGTGGAAAACGTGGAGACACGAGAAGGGCCCCGAGCGGTCCGCCCGGGGCCCTGGGCCCGTCATCGTCCTGTCTGCTGGGTGTGGGTCAGAAGTCGAAGCCGCCGAAGTCGCCGCCCCCGAAGTCCCCGCCTCCGAAGTCGCCTCCCCCGAAGTCCTCTCCGGCGCCGACATCACCGGCGCCCATGCCCATACCCATGCCCATCATCGACCCCATCATGGAGCCCATCATCATGCCGGTGAACATGCCCATCATCATGTTCATCCCGAAGTAGCCGCTCGCGTAGGGCGAGTAGGCCGGGCCGGCGTCGTAGTACGGGCGGCGCTCGCCGTCCACCTCGACCAGGCGGACGTCGGGCTGGCCGCCGGTGCGCACCGCACGCGCGCAGTCGGCGCAGGCGGTGACCTCGCGGGGCGCGCCGCCGGGCGGGGCCCAGGTCACGTCCTCCACGGACGGGCCGTGCTGCGGGTTGAAGAAGCAGGGGCCGCGCCGCTCGGGCACCGGTTCGCCGTTGAGGCGGGCCCGGGTGGCGGTCATGTAGTAGCGGCCGTCCTCCAGGGAGCTGGTGACCAGCCGGACCTGCTCGGGCTCGCGGATGTTGTCCAGCTGCGCCTTGGCCTGGTCGTAGGCGTCCATGGCCTGGGAGTAGTCGTTGCGGGTGGCGTCGTCGACCTTGGAGACGTCGATCTCCAGCCGGGCGACGTCCTCACCGAGGCGCACGACGTCCTCGGTGGCCATCTGCCGAATCTCCTCCAGCTGTTTGGCCTTCTCGGTCTCGCGCCTCTTGCGGCTGCGGTGGACGAACCACGCGCCCGCGGCGACGACCGCCAACAGGACTCCGAGGAGCACGAACCCGGAGGTGGCCCCGGCCTGCTCGGCCTCCTCGACCTGGGTGGCCGCGTCGGGGACGGCGACGAGGGTGTCGACCTGGTTGCCGCCGCCCTCCCGCATGGCGACCTCACGGATCGCCTCGGTGTCCTCGACGTTGGGGGACAGCACCTGGAAGGTCTGGCTACCCGCGAACACGCCGTAGACCCCGTCCCCGACCTCGTCCATGACGGGGTTCATCAGGGCGTCGAGCCCGGCCTGGGAGGAGATGCTGTCGGTGGGCAGGATCACGTAGTAGACGGGGACGTCCGCCTCGGCGGCGGTCGACTCCAGGATTCCCTGCTCGGCCTCGGGGATCGCGTCGATGCTCGGGTCGATGAAGACGTTGTCGTTCCCGAGCTCCTCGGCGATCGCCTGGGACTCGGGCGGTTGGGTCTGGGTATCGGCCGAGGCGGGCACCACCGCGGCGCTCACCATCGCCGCCGCGAGTCCGGCGGTCAGCACTGTGGGTGTTACCAAGCGGCGCAACATGATCGTTCCTCTCGCCTCCCTCTCCAACCTAGACGAACGGGTGCCCCCGCGGGGTTCCCCCTGTGCCGGAACTCACCGGCAGTACACAAGCTCACCCGTTGTACACGGTCTCACTGGCCCTACACGGCCCCCGTTCCACACGGGCCCCGTTCCACACGGCCCCCGTTCCACAGGGGCCCCGTTCCACACGGGCCCCGTCCCACACGGCCCACCCATCCCCACCGGTCCTACACGCGGCGCGGCCCGCCGGAGGTGCTCCGGCGGGCCGCTGCGGACGGGGTGGGGCTGTGGGTCAGCCCTGGCCGGAGGCCCCGGCGGGAACCTTCTTCACGCCGGGTTCGCCGACCTCGCCCTCGACGTCGTCGTGCGCCTCGTCGTCCAGCGGCACGAACCCGGAGGCGTCGCGCGGCGCGTGGTAGCGGGCCACGTCCAGGATGCCCTCGCGCTTGGCGACGATGGCCGGGACCAGCGCCTGACCGGCCACGTTCACCGCGGTGCGGCCCATGTCCAGGATCGGGTCGACGGCCAGCAGCAGGCCCACGCCCTCCAGGGGCAGGCCCAGGGTGGACAGGGTCAGGGTCAGCATGACGGTCGCGCCGGTGGTTCCGGCGGTCGCGGCCGAGCCGATCACCGACACGAACACGATCAGCAGGTAGTCGGTCAGGCCGAGGCTGATGCCGGGGAAGAACTGGGCGATGAAGATCGCCGAGATCGCCGGGTAGATCGCGGCGCAGCCGTCCATCTTGGTGGTGGCGCCGAAGGGCACGGCGAACGCGGAGTAGTAGCGCGGCACGCCCAGGTTCTGCTCGGTCACGCGCTGGGTGACGGGCATGGTGCCCATCGAGGAGCGGGACACGAAGGCCAGCTGGACCGCGGGCCACACGCCGCTGAAGTACTTCAGCGGGGACAGGCCGTTGACGCGGGCGAGCACCGGGTAGACGACGAACAGCACCAGCGCCAGGCCGATGTAGATGGTCAGCGCGAACTTGCCCAGGGCGCCGATGGTGGTCCAGCCGTAGCTGTACACGGCGTTGCCGAGCAGGCCCACGGTGCCGATCGGGGCCAGGCGGATGATCCACCACAGGGCCTTGAGCACGATCTGGAGCGCGGAGTCGGTGAAGGCGATGAAGGGCTCGGCGGCCTTGCCGACCTTGATCGCGGCGATGCCCAGGACGATGGCGATGACGATCAGCTGGAGGACGTTGAAGTCCAGCGAGGCGCTGAAGCTGCCGTCGTCGGAGCCGGAGACGCTCGCGCCCAAGCCGAGGAAGTTGGCGGGGACGATGCTCTCGATGAACGCCATCCAGGAGCCGGTGCCCGAGGGCTCGGCGGCGGTGGCGGCGTCCACGCCGCTGTTGACGCCGGGCCGCACGATCAGGCCCAGGGCGATGCCGATGCCCACCGCGACCAGGGCGGTCGCGCCGAACCACAGCAGGGTCTTCCAGGCCAGCCGCGCCGCGTTGGTGACGTTGCGCAGGTTGGCGATGGAGGAGATGACGGCGAGGACGATCAGCGGCGGGACGATGGTCCGCAGCAGGGTGACGAAGGTCGAGCCGACGGTGTCGAGGGTGACGGCGAGCCAGTTGCTGGCGTCACCGGTCTCGGCGTCGGGCGGACTGATCTGGAAGGCGACGGCGCCCAGAATGACGCCGAGGACCAGGCCCGCCAGGACCTGTGCCGCGAACGGGAAACGGAGGGTTCTGCGCTTCTTGGGCGCGTCTGTGCTCTGTGCGGACACGGGATGGGACTCCAGTGGTGGTGAAGGCAGCCGGAGGGGTACGCACGGCGGAGCGGTCGGCGCCGCCGGGGTTTCCGGCACGGGGAACGGCGGGCATCACCGAGGGGATGGTGACACGGGGAAGAAGGGTGCGCGGCGCGCTGCCCGGAAGGGCGCGCGTGGACCTAGCGACACGCCTGACAGCCGCGGCGGCACAGGTCGATGTGCCACCGTCGCGTCAGTCCCCAGATGTTCGTCACAGACAAGGACAATAACGTTCGTTCCTTATCTATTCCATACGAGGGTGTCGACAACTTCCTGTCCCTGGCGCCACAACGTCCACTCCACGGGCTCTGCGGTGCGTTCCGCCCGGCGCGGATGCGTCGAGGATCACTCCGGGGGCGAGGCCGGGTGGGACAATCTGTGGAGAACACCGTTACGGGGTGACAGTGATGGCTACCGTGGGCGACGAGAACGAGCCGACGATCGGAGACCGTGACATGTCCGTTCCAGTAGTGGCCGCGCGCCCGGACCCCGAGATTGATGGTGCGGTGCTGCTACCGATGCCGCCGCAGGACGGGTTCACCGCCGAGGACCTCGACCGCATTCCGGATCTTCCGCGACACACAGAACTCATCGACGGAAACCTGGTCTTCGTGAGCCCCCAGAAGTTCTTCCACATGTTCGCCATCACCCTGCTCCAGCGGCAGATGGACGTCCAAGTCTCAGAAGACATGCTGGTCTGCCGGGAGATGACGGCTGTACTCGGGAGGCGGCAGAGGCCCGAACCCGATCTCATGCTGGTCCGCGCAGACGCACTCCACGACTTGGACGCTACATCGTTCGCGGCGGAGGACGTACGGCTGGTGGTTGAGGTGGTCTCACCCGAATCCGAGATCAGGGATCGCAGGCGTAAGCCGGAGCTCTACGCGGAAGCAGGAATCCCTCACTTCTGGCTGGTTGAGAAGGAGGGCGAACGGGATATCGCGGTGTACGCGTACGAACTGGATCCACTCAAGGGTACGTACGGCGGTCTCACCGTGCACCGGGAACGGCTCAAGGTCAGCGCGCCCTGCGATCTGGACATCGACCTGGCCGGATTCTCCCGCCGCTGAGAGGTGCGCGTGAGGAGGGGGAACGGGGGCGCCGGACGTGCCTTCCCCCGGTGTCCTCGGGGGAGCGCACACAGCAGGGGGAGGCACCGGCGGCCGGTACCTCCCCCTTCACCCGCGCGTGGCGCGGACGCTAGGCGTCCTTGATCTCGCAGACCACCGCGCCGTTGCCCACGGCCTCGCCCGCGGTGATCCTCAAGCCCGTCACCGTCCCGGCCTTGTGCGCGTTGAGCGGCTGCTCCATCTTCATGGCCTCGATGACGACCACGGTGTCGCCCTCGGCGACCTGCTGGCCCTCCTCGGCCACCAGCTTGACCACGGTGCCCTGCATCGGCGAGACCAGAGAGTCTCCGCCCGCCGCCACGGTGTTCCCGCCGCCCTTGCGCGCGGTCCGCCTGCCGCGGCGCTGACCGCCCGCCGCCGGGGCGGCGGCCGAGGCGCCCAGGCCCGCGGGCAGGACCACCTCCACACGCTTGCCGCCCACCTCGACGGTGACCCTCTCGCGCTCGTCCTCGACCGGCTCGCCCGGGGTGCCCGACCAGGGCTCGACGGTGTTCTCGAACTCGGTCTCGATCCACCGGGTGTAGACCCCGAACGGCTGCTCGGGGTCGGCCGGGGCGAAGGCCGGGTCGCTCACCACGGCCTGGTGGAACGGGATCACCGTGGGCATCCCGCCGACCGTGAACTCGGCCAGGGCCCGCCGCGAGCGCTGCAACGCCTCCTGGCGCGTGCGGCCCGTCACCACGAGCTTGGCGACCATCGAGTCGAAGGCCTGGGGCACCGTGAACCCGGCCTCGCAGCCGGTGTCCACGCGCACGCCCGGGCCGCCGGGCAGGTTCAGCTCGGTGATGGTGCCCGGCGCGGGCATGAAGTTCCGCCCCGGGTCCTCGGCGTTGATGCGGAACTCGAAGGAGTGCCCGCGCACCTCGGGGTCGCCGTAGCCCAGCTCCTCGCCGTCGGCGATGCGGAACATCTCCCGGACCAGGTCGATGCCGGTGACCTCCTCGGTCACGGGGTGCTCGACCTGCAGACGGGTGTTGACCTCCAGGAAGGAGATGGTGCCGTCCACGCCCACCAGGAACTCGCAGGTGCCCGCGCCGGTGTACCCGGCCTCGGCGAGGATGGCCTTGGAGGAGGCGTGCAGCCGCTCCACCTGCTCCGCGGACAGGAACGGCGCGGGCGCCTCCTCCACCAGCTTCTGGTGGCGCCGCTGGAGCGAGCAGTCGCGGGTGGAGACCACCACGACGTTGCCGTGGGTGTCGGCCAGGCACTGGGTCTCCACGTGCCGGGGCCGGTCCAGGTAGCGCTCCACGAAGCACTCGCCCCGGCCGAAGGCGGTGACCGCCTCGCGCACCGCGGACTCGTAGGCGTCGGCGACCTCGTCCAGGGTGTGGGCGACCTTGAGGCCGCGCCCGCCGCCGCCGAAGGCGGCCTTGATCGCGATGGGCAGGCCGTGCTCCTCGGCGAAGGCCACGACCTCCTCGGCCGACTCGACGGGGTCGGCGGTGCCCGCCACCAGCGGTGCGCCGACCTTCTGGGCGATGTGGCGGGCCTGGACCTTGTCGCCCAGGGCGGTGATCGCCGCGGGGGGCGGGCCGATCCAGGTCAGCCCGGCGTCGATGACGGCCTGGGCGAAGTCGGCGTTCTCGGCCAGGAACCCGTAGCCGGGGTGGACGGCGTCCGCCCCGGAGGCCTCGGCCACCGCCAGGAGTTTGGCGATGTCCAGGTAGGAGTCGGCCGGGGTGGCCCCGCCCAGCGAGTGGGCCTCGTCGGCGACCTTGACGTGCAGCGCGTCCAGGTCGGGCTCGGCGTAGACGGCGACGCTGGCCAGCCCGGCGTCGCGGCAGGCGCGGGCGATGCGCACGGCGATCTCGCCGCGGTTGGCGATCAGTACTTTACGCACGGTGGGAAATCCTTCTGCTCGGCGCGGGGCGGACAGCGCGCCGGCCGCTCCATGGTGAGTCTGCGGGTGGGGATGGCGGGGTCATCGCGTGCTCAGCCGCCAGGCGCCGGGGCCCGGGCGGGGCGGTGCGCCGCGCACCAGGCGCGAGCGGTCCCGCCACCCGGACGGGCGTTCGGGGGCGGGCTCCTCGGCGGTCCGGGCTGCCCGGGCACGGGCGCTGAGCACGGCGGTCAGGGCCGCGAGCTCTTCGGCGGTGGGCTCGCCGCGGACCACGGCCAGGTGCGGCGGGTTCTTCGGCGCGCTCACAGCGGGATGTTCCCGTGCTTCTTGGGCGGCAGCTGCTTGCGCTTGTTGCGCAGGGCCTTGAGGGACTTGGCGATCCGGACGCGGGTCTCGGAGGGCATGATGACCCCGTCCACGTACCCCCGCTCCGCGGCGGAGTAGGGGTTGAGGAGGGTGTCCTCGTACTCGCCGACCAGCCGGGTGCGCTCGGCCTCGACGTCGTCGGCGGCGGCCAGGGTGCGCCGGTGCAGGATGTTCACCGCGCCCTGGGCGCCCATGACCGCGATCTGCGCCGTGGGCCAGGCCAGGTTGACGTCCGCGCCCAGGTGCTTGGAGCCCATGACGTCGTAGGCGCCGCCGAAGGCCTTGCGCGTGATGACGGTGATCAGGGGCACCGTGGCCTCGGCGTAGGCGTACAGCAGCTTGGCGCCGCGGCGGATGATGCCGTCCCACTCCTGGTCGGTGCCGGGCAGGAACCCGGGCACGTCCACGAAGGTCAGCACCGGCACGTTGAAGGCGTCGCAGGTGCGCACGAAGCGCGCGGCCTTCTCGGAGGCGTCGATGTCCAGGCAGCCCGCCAGGCTCATGGGCTGGTTGGCGACGATGCCGACGGACTGGCCGTCCACGCGGCCGAAGCCCACCACCATGTTCGTGGCGAACTGGGCGTGGACCTCCAGGAAGTCGCCGTCGTCCAGGACGGCCTCGACCACCGTGCGCATGTCGTAGGGCTGGTTGGCCGAGTCCGGGATGAACGCGTCCAGGGCCAGGTCGGTGTCGGTGGCCTCGTCGCCCGGGGCGTCCTCGGGAGGCAGCGGCGGCGCCTCCTCCAGGTTGTTGTCGGGCAGGTGCGAGAGCAGAGTCCTGACGTACTCGATCGCGTCCTGCTCGTCGGCGCCCATGTAGTGCGCCACACCCGACCTGGTGTTGTGGGTGCGGGCGCCGCCCAGCTCCTCCATGGAGACGTCCTCGCCGGTGACCGTCTTGATGACGTCGGGGCCGGTGATGAACATCTGCGACGTCTCGTCCACCATCACGACGAAGTCGGTGAGGGCGGGGGAGTAGACGTGGCCGCCCGCGGCGGCGCCCATGATCAGGGAGATCTGCGGGATGACGCCCGAGGCGTGGGTGTTGCGGCGGAAGATCTCGGCGTACAGGCCGAGCGCGACCACCCCCTCCTGGATGCGCGCGCCGCCGCCCTCGTTGATGCCCACGACGGGGCACCCGTTGGTGAGGGCGTGGTCGAGGACCTTGACGATCTTCTCGCCGTAGACCTCGCCCAGCGATCCGCCGAAGACGGTGACGTCCTGGCTGAACACCGCCACGGGACGTCCGTCGACCGTTCCGTGGCCGGTGACGACGCCGTCACCGTAGGGGCGGTTGCTCTCCAGGCCGAAGCTGGTGGAGCGGTGTCGGGCCAAGGCGTCGAACTCCACGAACGAGCCGGGATCGAGCAGTGCGTCGATCCGCTCGCGGGCGGTCATCTTGCCTTTGGCGTGCTGTTTCTCAACGGCTCGAGCAGACCCTGCGTGTACGGCCTCGTACCGGCGTCGTTGCAGGTCGGCGAGCTTGCCCGCGGTCGTGTGGATGTCGATCTCGTCCGCGGACAGCGGTTCAGGGGCTTCGGTGGCCATAACTACGCAGGTTAACCGCGAGGGGACGTCACACGGGAACCCAGCCCTGGTTACCGGTGAGTAACTACGCGGCGGTGCGGCCCCCGACCAGGCCCGTCGCCCGGGCCCGCGCCCGGAGCGTGCACGAAGCGTACGCGAAGCGCACAGAACGTACACGCGGGGTCCGCGGCGCGGAACGCGGTATCACCGAAAACGCGTGAGGAAATGTGCTCTCCTTTCTCGTGAGCAACAATGCTTAACGCCCGGGCAAAACATCGGAAATACGCCCCCGCGCACCTGGCGGCGGGTGCGATCTCTGTAGGGTCGGTGACCATGACAGCGGTAAGCGCGGAACGCGACAGTGCACGACAGGAAGTTCCCGAGCAGCTCAGGAATGACGTCAAACTGCTCGGCGAGATGCTCGGAACGGTCCTCGCCGAAAGCGGCGGCGAGGATCTCCTCGCCGATGTCGAGAAGCTCAGGAGAGCGGTCATCGGCGCCCGCGACGGGTCGGTCACGGGGGAGGAGATCACCGCGATCGTCGCCGCCTGGCCGCTGGAGCGCGCCAAGCAGGTGGCGCGCGCCTTCACCGTCTACTTCCACCTGGCCAACCTGGCCGAGGAACACCAGCGGATGCGGGCCCTGCGCGAGCGCGACGACGCCGCCAACCCGCCCCGCGAGTCCCTCGCGGCGGCCGTCCGCGCCATCCGCGAGGGCGAGGGCGGCGAGGAACGCCTCAACGAGCTGATCGCGGGCATGGAGTTCCACCCCGTGGTCACCGCCCACCCGACCGAGGCGCGCCGCCGCGCCGTGTCCACCTCCATCCTGCGCGTCAGCGCCCAGCTGGAGGCCTGGCACGCCTCCCACGAGGGCAGCAGCGCCGCCGCCGAGGCGCACCGGCGCCTGCTGGAGGAGATCGACCTGCTCTGGCGCACCTCCCAGCTGCGCTACACCAGGCTCAACCCGCTCGACGAGGTGCGCACCGCCCTCGCCGCGTTCGACGAGACCATCTTCTCCGTCATCCCGCAGGTCTACCGGAGCCTGGACGCCGCCATCGACCCCGAGGGCACCGGTGTGCGCCCGCCCCGCGCCACGCCCTTCGTGCGCTACGGAAGCTGGATCGGCGGCGACCGCGACGGCAACCCCTACGTCACCTCCGACATCACCCGCGAGGCCGTGCTCATCCAGTCCGAGCACGTGCTGCGCGGCCTGGAGGCCTCCTGCACCAAGGTGGCCCGCACCCTCACCGCCTACTCCAACCTCACCCCCGCCAGCCCGGCGCTGCTCGACGCGCTCGCCTCGGCCAAGGCGGGACAGCCCGAGCTGACGGCGGAGATCGGGGCGCGCTCGCCCAACGAGCCCCACCGCCAGCTCCTGCTGCTGGCCGCCGCACGGCTGCGCGCCACGCGCGAGCGCGACGCCGACCTGGCCTACCCCGACGCCGACGCCTTCCTGGCCGACCTGCGCACCGTGCAGGAGTCCCTGGCCGGGGCGGGCGCGGTCCGCCAGGCCTACGGCGAACTCCAGCACCTGGTCTGGCAGGCCCAGACCTTCGGCTTCCACCTCGCCGAACTGGAGATCCGCCAGCACAGCGAGGTGCACGCCGCGGCGCTCGCCGAACTGCGCGAGGGCAAGGAGCTGTCCGAGCGCACCGAGGAGGTCCTCGCCACGATCCGGGTGATCGCCTGGATCCAGGAGCGCTTCGGGGTGGAGGCCTGCCGCCGCTACGTCGTCAGCTTCACCCGCTCCGCCGAGGACATCGCAGCCGTGTACGAGCTGGCCGCCCACGCGCTGCCCGCCGGACGCGTGCCGGTCCTGGACGTGGTCCCGCTGTTCGAGACCGGCGCCGACCTGGACGCCTCGCCGCACGTGCTCGACGGCATGCTCGAACTGCCCCAGGTCAACAGGCGCCTGGACGAGACCGGCCGCAGGATCGAGGTCATGCTCGGCTACAGCGACTCGGCCAAGGACGTCGGGCCGGTCAGCGCCACCCTGCGCCTCTACGACGCCCAGGCCCGCCTGGCCGCGTGGGCGGCCGAGCACGACGTGCGCCTGACCCTGTTCCACGGCCGCGGCGGCTCGCTCGGCCGCGGCGGGGGCCCGGCCAGCCGAGCCCTGCTCGCCCAGGCGCCCGGCTCGGTCGGCGGACGGTTCAAGGTCACCGAGCAGGGCGAGGTCATCTTCGCCCGCTACGGGCAGTCCGCGATCGCCCGCCGCCACATCGAGCAGGTCGGCCACGCGGTGCTGATGGCCTCCACCGACGCCGTCCAGGAGCGCGAGCGCTCCGCCGAGCGCGAGTACCGCGCCCACGCCGACACCATCGCCCGCGCCGCCCAGGAGGCCTACCTGGAGCTGATCAACACCGAGGACTTCGCGGTGTGGTTCTCCCAGGTCACCCCCCTGGAGCAGCTCGGCGAGCTGCGGCTGGGCTCGCGCCCCTCGCGGCGCGGCGCGGCGCGCGGGCTCGGCGACCTGCGCGCCATCCCGTGGGTGTTCTCCTGGACCCAGACCCGGGTCAACCTGCCGGGCTGGTTCGGCCTGGGCACGGGCCTGGCCGCCGTGGAGGACCTGAGCGTGCTCCAGGCCGCCTACCGCGAGTGGCCCATGTTCTCGTCCCTGCTGGACAACGCGGAGATGAGCCTGGCCAAGACCGACCGCACCATCGCCGAGCGCTATCTGGCGCTGGGCGGGCGGCCGGAGCTGACCGAGCTGGTGCTGGCCGAGTACGACCGCACCCGCGACCTGGTGCTCAAGGTGACCGGGCACAGCCGCCTGCTGGAGAACCGGGCGGTGCTCTCGCGCGCGGTGGACCTGCGCAACCCGTACGTGGACGCGCTCTCCCACCTCCAGCTGCGCGCGTTGGAGGCGCTGCGGGGCGAGGAGGCCGACTCCCTGTCGGAGGAGGACCAGCAGCACCTGGAGCGGCTGCTGCTGCTCTCGGTCAACGGCGTGGCCGCCGGGCTCCAGAACACCGGCTGACCGCCGGTCGGCCCGCACGCGCGAGGGCGCCCCGCACCCGGGAGGGGGTCGCGGGGCGCCCTCGCGCGTGCCGGAGCCCGTTACTCCGGGAACTCACCGGTGTCGATGGTGAGGTCGAACGGCTCGGGGAGGTGGATCTCCTTGCCGAAGGGCACCTTCGTGGAGCTGGTGTACCTGCCGTTCTCCGGATCGGAGTAGAGGGTGACCTCGCCCCTGCCGGTCTGCGGGTCCCAGCGGTCCACCAGAAGGTACAGGGGGACCCCGGCGTGGGCGTAGCCCCAGAGCTTGGGCTTGCGGTCCTTGTGTGCGGTGCTCCTGGAGGTCACCTCGACCACCAGCAGGGCGTCCGACACCGGGCTTTCGGTGGAGTACTGCGTCACGGGGTAGGGAAGCACCATGAGGTCCGGGATGAAAGCGCTGGTCCGCGAGGGGATCTGCACGTCGACAGCCTGGTGTACCTCGGCCTCACCCAGGTCGCTGCCCTCACGCAGGATCTCCCGGGTGAGGCTCTTGTTGAGCAGCCACACGATCCGGCTGTGTTCAAGGCTTGGTGGGGTCATGATTGTGATGTCGCCTTCGATGATCTCTGCCTGCCAGCCCTCTGGTAGGTCGAGTTCCTCCCAGGCGCGCAACACGACTTCCCAGCGGGACGGTATGCCGAGTGCTTCCGCTTCCGCGATACTCATGGACTCCGCCACCCCTGCCGACAATGTGATGATGATGTCGCCTTCGATGATCTCGGCTCGCCAGCCCTCCGGCAGGTCCAGGTGTTTCCAGGCGCGCAGCAAGACTTCCCAGTGCGACGGCGTTCGGGTCGCCGTCTCCGCCTCTGCGATGCTCATCTCTGGCGCCACCTCCGGTAACTGAACGTAGCAACGCGTGATCACCCATGTGCTGGTTTCAGCTTAACGGGCGGTCCTTTGCCGCACAGGGGTTTCCGGACAGGGTTGCGGCGCTGCTGTAATGGGGGCATGGCCAGCGCACACGACCCCTTCCCGCGACCCCCGCTCGACGCGGCGGCCCTCGACGCCGCCCTCGTCCGACCGGGCGGCATGTGGCACCGGATCGAGGTGCTCCCCGAGGCCGCGTCCACCAACACCGAGCTGACCGCGCGCGCCGTGGAGGGCGCCCCGCACGGCAGCGTGCTGGTCACCGAGCACCAGACCGCCGGGCGCGGACGCCTGGGCCGCGGCTTCTCCACCCCGCCGCGCGCCGCCCTCACCTTCTCCCTCCTGGTCCGCCCCGCGGTGCCCGTCACCGGCCTGGGCTGGCTCCCCGCGCTCATGGGCGTGGCCGCGGTCGGCGCCGTGCACCGGGTGACGGGGGTCAAGGCCGCGCTCAAGTGGCCCAACGACGTCATCGTCCCCGCGCACCTGCGCTCGGAGCCCGCGACGGCCGACGGCAAGCTCGCGGGCATCCTCTCCGAGGCCGACTTCTCCTCCGGCCAGCCGTGTGTGGTCGTGGGGATGGGCCTCAACGTGTCCCAGGAGCGCGCCGAACTCCCCGTGGACACCGCTGTCTCCCTGCGCGGGGAGGGGTCGGACGCACTGGACCGGGGCGTCCTGCTCGCCGCCGTCCTGGGTGAGTTCGAGGAGCTGTACACGGTGTGGACCGCCGCCGGAGGCGACGCCGAGGCCAGCGGGCTGGCTGCCGCCTACCGGGACGCGTGCGTCACCATCGGGCGCCGCGTGCGGGTCCACCTGCCCGGGGACCGGATGCTGGAGGGCGCCGCCACCGGCGTGGACGCCGACGCCCAGCTGCTGGTGCGCGGACCCGGCGGGGAGCGGGCCCTGAGCGCGGGCGACGTCGTCCACGTGCGCCCCGCTTCCTGAGCCCCGCCGCCCGGCCCTGCGCCGCCACCCGCGTCCCGGCCGCCGACCGGTTCGCCGCCGCCGCTGCGCCGCCGTCCACAGGGAACTTCGGGCACTCCCGCGGCGACCCCCGCGTGTGCGATCATCACCGGGTGCGGCCGCCGCCGACCGCGGGCCGCGCGGGCCTGTCGGCAGGCACCCTGTCAGGGGACGAACCGCGGGCGTAAGCTGGAGTGGAACCCCGTGCCGCCTGCCGGCCGGTGCCGAAGTGACTGTTCCCCGCCCCGGCGGGGATGGCCCGTGAAAGAGAACGTATGCCGTCGCGTCCCGACCCGAAAGCGATCGAGTCCGCCCTGCTCGGCGGTGAAGCGGTCTACACCAGGGAGCAGGCGATCGAGCTCGCCGGCGCCGACAACGAGCTGGCCGGGCGCATCTGGCGTGCCCTGGGCTTTCCCAACCAGGGCGACGACACGGTCACCTTCGCCGAGAGCGACGTCGAGTCGCTGCGCATCGCCAACTCCCTGGTCCAGGAGGGCGTCCTGGACGAGGAGGGCGTGGTCCGCTTCGCCCGCGCGATGGGTCAGACCATGGCCCGCCTGGCCGACTGGCAGACCAGCATACTGAGCACCCTCATCTACCAGGAGGGCGAGGACTCCGTCAGCCCGCTGATGAACCAGGTCAAGGAGCTGCTGCCGGACGTGGAGCGGCTCCTGCTGCACATCTGGCGCAGACAGCTCGCCGCCTCCTCGGCCCGCACCCTCGCGGTGATGTCGGACAACGACGCCGTGCCCAACTACTACCCGTTGGTCGTCGGGTTCGCGGACCTGGTCTCCTTCACCACGCTGAGCCGCGAACTCGACGAGGTCGAGCTGGCCGGGGTGGTCGAGGGCTTCGAGGCCACCGCCGCCGACATCGTCGCCTCCGGCGGCGGCCGCGTGGTCAAGACCCTGGGCGACGAGATCCTCTACGTCGCCGACTCCCCGGCCGAGGCCGCCGACATCGCGCTGCGCCTGGCCTCGGGCGTCAAGACCCACGTGGAGGTGCCCGACGTCCGGGTCGGCTTGGCCGCCGGGCCGGTGCTGACCCTGCACGGCGACGTGTTCGGCACGACCGTCAACCGCTCCAGCCGCCTGACCTCCTTCGCCAGACCCGGCACCGTCCTCATCGACGAGAGCCTCGCCGAGAGCCTCGCCGACGAGGAGGGACTCCAGGTGGTGCAGGTGCGTGCCCGGCACGCGCACGGGCTCGGCCTCATCCAGCCCTACGCCCTGCGCCGCAACTTCGAGCCCGCGGGCTGAGAACCCAGCCTTCCTCCACGATCACCGTGTGCGCCGCGACCCGACGGGATAGGCTCGAAGGCGTCGCACCAGTCCGTGAGAGGCCAGGTGGTGAGCCGGTGACCGCCCCTTCCCCCGTCCAGCGTCTGCGCACCTCGGGTGTCTTCAGCCTTGAGGGCAGCGATTTCGACGTCGAGAACAACGTCTGGATCGTCGGAGACGACGAGAGCGCCATCGTCATCGACGCCGCCCACGACCACGAGGCGATCGCCCGGGGCCTGGGCGACCGCGAACTCATGGCCATCGTGGCCACCCACGGGCACAACGACCACGTCAACGCGGCCGCCGCGCTGGCCGACCTGACCTACTGCCCGATCCTGCTGCACCCCGACGACGCCGAACTGTGGTACCGCGTGCACCCGCACCGGGAGCCGGACGCCCTGCTGGTGCACGGCGAGACGCTGATGGTCGGGGGAGTGGAGCTGGAGGTGCTGCACACACCGGGCCACACGCCGGGCGGGGTGTGCCTGTACGCGCCCGCGCTCGGGGCGGTCTTCACCGGCGACACCCTCTTCCCGGGCGGCCCCGGCGCCACCGGGCAGCCGTTCTCGGACTTCCCGACGATCATCGCCTCGATCCGCGAGCACCTCGCGGTCCTGCCGCCGGACACCGTCGTCCACCCAGGCCACGGGGAGTCCACCACCGTGGCCGAGGCAGCCGAGCACCTCGACGCCTGGGCGGCCCGGGGGTTCTGAGTTCCGCGACCTCCGGCCACGAGGAACGCCCCGGTCCGGTACGGAGTCCGGTCCTCACGGCCCCGGCCCGGGGCCTGACCGCGGTGCCCGCTTCCCGGACCGCCGTCGACGTGCCGCCGAAGGCTCACCAGGGAGTCGGGTCGGCCCTCGTGTAGAAGTCGTCGTCGTGACGGCCTTCTCCGGGCGTGTACAGATAGAGCCGGATGTCCGCCTCATCGAAGGAGACGACCATGTAACCCTGCCAGACGTCAGGGGAATCCATGGACAGCCAATGGCCTGTCGAGTTGATCAGGCATTCGCCTTGACCCGTCGGGTCACCGACTTCCTGCTCTTCCAGTTCCTCGATGTTGTAGCAGAGCTCCCAGGAGCCGTCGAGGCGACCATTCGGGACCTCTTGCCCTTTGCCCGGGCCGAAGGTGTCACCGAAGGCCGTGTAGGCATGGCCCTCTTGGAATTCAATGGTCTGGCCCTGGCTGTTCTCCCACGTGCCGATCACGTGTTCGCGGGAGATCCTCCCTCCCGGATGGGCGTAGAACTGCGCGGGAACGCCGCAGCCGAGGGGTGTGACCGAGACCACCGCGATGAGGGGGATCAGGTGGAATCGCCGCAGCCGATGGCGGAAGCTCATGTGGATCTCCATTTCTGCTCTTGGAGATATCGACCGCGAGCCCGAGAATGTCCTGTGTCTGGAGAGAGGCTAGCGCAGGTCCGAACGCGTTCCATTTCGGGGTGGTCGATGCCGCTTCGAATGGAGCTTCCAGTGTTCGGGGCTTCACCGAATGCGATGCCCGGATGAGTTCGACCGGTTCGGCCGGGTGTTTCGACGGCGGTCTTCTGTGGATTCAGGCGGTGGTGCGGAGGGTGTTGATGAGGCGGGCGATGTCGGCGCCTCGTCGTGGGCGCCGATGGTCAGGGCGAGCCGGTGGACCTCGGTCAGGGCGACGAGGAGGTCGGTGATGAGTGTGGACACGGGGTGCGGTTCCGTTTCGGGGGCTCATCCCGGGGCGGGACAGGGACCGTGGAGAGTCGGGTTGACGGAGGTCCACGCGCAGCCGGACACGGGGCAGCGCCAGTGCGCGGTGGGGTGGACACGGGTGATGGTCGTCTGGGCGCGGCGGAAACCATTCGAACTGTGTCGAGGCGCGGGAGCACGCCGGAGGCGTGGACGTGCGCGACACCCAGGACCGCGAGCTGGCGCAGCTGGAGTTCGCCGCCAGCGAGTGGACCGCGCTCGTGGACTCCCTCAAGTTCCACGGCTGACGTCCACCTGACCAAGGGCAGCACATCCACGGGAGGCGCTGCCCTTCATGCCTGCCAGAGCACTCACAAATGATTCCAATTCGGGCGAAGAGAATAAAGCTGACAGGGGATGAAAACTCACCTGTCCTTTTCCGGCGTGTGCTCTGATCCGGGCTTATGTCCGACCGGGTGGTTTCTTCGAACCGGGTTCGAAGAAAAGTTCGCCATCACGCTCGGTGTGCCCTAATCTTCTACCCGAACACACAACTCCATACGCGGAAAGACCCCGCGACGGTTTCCCACCGCCCGGGGTCGTGGCCAGCAACATCCACCCTTTAGATCAAGGAATTTGCCAGCATGCGCCAGTTTAGCGCTGCGCTTCTCAGCCGTGCCCTCGGCCCGCTGATCGCGTTCTTCTCCTCCCCGTGCGGACGCCACTCCACGGTTGTCGGCCGCCGCCGACGCTCCTCCCGCGTCCGCCGCTACGCTCCCTCACCGCCCGCCGCTCCCGTGCAGGCCGGTCGGAGCCCGGCCTCCTCACGTCGCGCGGTTCCGGAACGTTCCGCGCCTTCCGGGCCCCGCGAAACGTCCGCGCGCCCCGGGGTTCCCGCGCCGCGGCTCACGCCGCCCAGGCAACAGATCGACGCAGAGGAAGTAGCCCTCGTACGCCCCTACTTCACCGCCCACGAAAGCCTCCGCGCCGCCGAGCCCCGGGTTCCCGCACCCCGCAAGGCCGAACCCAGGACCCCCGCGCCCGGCAGTCCCGCGCCCGGTAGCTCCGCACCCCGGGAGACCGAGACCGAGGAGGTGCGCCGCGCGTTCGAGCAGGTCCGGATACGCGCCGCCGCCATCGTCCGGCAGTGGCGGGAGGACCCCGGCGGTGACCTGCTCGGCGGCCCCGCACCCCGGTTCGGCGTCGTCGGACCCCCGCGACCCGCGCCCGCACCCGCCCCGGACGGAGAGTGGGACGAACTCACCTCCCGCATCCGCCTCCTGCTCCAGCAGCGGCAGGGCGCGACGGCGTGAACGCCACCGCCCCGGGGGAGCACCCCGTCCGCCGACCAGGCAAGACAGTGCCGGGTCGGCGGACGGGACCGGCCTCAGGTCAGGTCCGAGTACCGCCCGACGTTGGGCACCGGCGGGGTGTCCTTGGGCCGCACGCCGATCTTGGACCCCAGCCACACCAGCGGGTCGTACTTGCGGTCCACCACCCGCTCCTTGAGCGGGATCAGCGCGTTGTCGGTGATGCGGATGTTCTCCGGGCACACCTCCGTGCAGCACTTGGTGATGTTGCAGTACCCCAGCCCGAACTCCTCCTGGGCGATGAGCCTGCGGTCGGCGGTGTCCTCGGGGTGCATCTCCAGCTCCGCCACCCGCATGAGGTAGCGCGGACCCGAGAAGTGCTCCTTGTTCTCCTCGTGGTCGCGGATCACGTGGCAGGTGTTGTTGCACAGGAAGCACTCGATGCACTTGCGGAACTCCTGCTGGCGTTCCACGTCCTCCTGGCTCATCCGGAAGTCACCCGGGGCCTTGGCCGGATCCGGTGTGAACGAGGGGATCTCCCGCGCCTTCTGGTAGTTGTACGACACGTCGCACACCAGGTCCCGGACCACCGGGAAGGCGCGCATCGGCGTCACCGTCACCACCTCGTCGTCCTCGAACACGCTCATCCGCGTCATGCACGACAGCCGGGGACGGCCGTTGATCTCCACCGAGCACGAACCGCACTTGCCCGCCTTGCAGTTCCACCGCACCGCCAGGTCCGGGGTCTGCGTGGCCTGGAGGCGGTGCAGCACGTCGAGCACCACCTCGCCCTCGTTGACCTCGACCCGGTACTCGGCGAGCCCGCCCTCGCCCGAACCCCGCCACACCCGGAACACACGCTCGCTCATGACTGGCCCTCCTCGGCCGCGCCGTCCGCCGCCCCCGCCGCGGGCAGCTCCTCCTCCGTCAGGTACTTGGCCAGCTCGTCGCGTTCGAAGAGGGCGAGCAGCCCGGCCGGGATGTCGGCGAGCGCGAGCCGCGACAGCGACACCCGGTCGGAGCGGTCGGCCCGCACCGCCAGGTTCACCCGCCGCCACTCGGCCGACATGCCGGGGAAGTCCTCGCGCGTGTGCCCGCCGCGCGACTCGGTGCGCTCCAGGGCGGCCGCGGCCACCGCGCGCGAGACCAGGACCATGTTGGGCAGCGCCAGCGCCAGGTGCCAGCCCGGGTTGTAGACCCGGTCGCCCGGGGCGCTGAGCGCGCGCGACCGCTCCGCCAGCTCGTCCAGCCGCTCCAGGGCCCGCTCCATCTCCGGACCCCTGCGGATGATGCCCACCAGGTCGTTCATGGTCTCCTGGAGGTCTGTGTGCAGCGTGTACGGGTTCTCGCCGCCGCCCTGCCTGAGGAAGTGCAGCGCGTACGAGGACGCCTCGTCCGCCGCCCGGTCCAGGAGCCCGGCCGGTGCGGGCCGGTCGCCGAGCCCGTCCACGTAGGCCGCAGCGCCCAGCCCCGCCCTGCGACCGAACACCAGCAGGTCCGACAGGGAGTTGCCGCCCAGCCGGTTGGAGCCGTGCATGCCGCCCGCCACCTCACCGGCCGCGAACAGCCCGGGCACGTCGGAGGCGGCGGTGTCGGCGTCCACCCGCACCCCGCCCATCACGTAGTGGCAGGTGGGGCCCACCTCCATGGGCTCGGCGGTGATGTCCACGTCCGCCAGCTCCTTGAACTGGTGGTGCATGGACGGCAGCCGCTTGACGATCTCCTCGGCGGGCAGACGGGTGGACACGTCCAGGAACACGCCGCCGTGCGGCGATCCCCGGCCCTCCTTGACCTCGGTGTTGATCGCCCGCGCGACCTCGTCGCGGGGCAGCAGCTCCGGCGGCCTCCGGTGCTTGCCGGGGTCGTCGTACCAGCCGTCGGCCTCCTCCTCGCTCTCGGCGTACTGGGAGCGGAACACGTCCGGCACGTAGCCGAACATGAACCGCTCGCCCTCGGAGTTGCGCAGCACGCCGCCGTCGCCGCGTACCGACTCGGTGACGAGGATGCCCTTCACCGACGGCGGCCAGACCATCCCGGTGGGGTGGAACTGGACGAACTCCATGTTGATCAGGGAGGCCCCGGCCCGCAGCGCCAGCGCGTGGCCGTCGCCGGTGTACTCCCAGGAGTTGGAGGTGGTGCGGAAGGCCTTGCCGATGCCGCCGGTGGCCAGGACCACCGAGGGCGCCTCGAACAGGACGAACCCGCCGTCCACCCGGCGGTAGCCGAACGCGCCGACGATCCGGCCCGGCGTTCCCGCGTCCCCGGCTCCGTCCGCGTCCGGGTCCACGGCGGTGGCCCCGCCCGCGCCGCCGCCCGGCCGCCCGGCCGCGTCCACGGCAGTCGCACCGGCACCGCCTCCCACGGCGGCACCCGAACCGGCACCGGGTCCGTCGTCCTCGGTGATCAGGCGGGTGATCGCGGTCTCGGCGAACACGCGGATGCGCGCCTCGGGGTCGCCCAGCTCCGCGGCGTCCTCCTGCTGGAGCGCGACGACCCGCTGCTGGAGGGTGCGGATCATCTCCAGGCCGGTGCGGTCGCCCACGTGCGCCAGCCTCGGGTACTCGTGGCCGCCGAAGTTGCGCTGGCTGATCCTCCCCTCCGCGGTGCGGTCGAAGAGCGCGCCCCAGTACTCCAGTTCGAGGATGCGCTCGGGCGCCTCGCGGGCGTGCAGCTCGGCCATGCGCGGGTCGTTGAGGAACTTGCCGCCGCGGACGGTGTCGCGGAAGTGCACGCGCCACTCGTCCTCGGGGTTGGCGTTGCCGAGAGCGGCGGCGGCGCCGCCCTCGGCCATCACGGTGTGGGCCTTGCCGAACAGCGACTTGGAGATGACCGCGGTGCGCTTGCCCTGCTCGCGGGCGGCGATCGCGGCCCGCAGCCCGGCTCCGCCCGCCCCGATCACCACGACGTCGTAGGCGTACCGGGTGATCCCGGGTTCTGCTGTGGGGGGCATCTGGTCGTGCCTTCCTTCCCCTTGGCTCAGTTGAGGATGCGCAGGTCGTCGATGGTGCCGCTGGCGATCAGGGCGATGTAGGCGTCCGTGAGGATCAGGGTCGCGATGCTCAGCCAGCCGAAGTACATGTGCCGGTGGTTGAGCACGGACAGGCGGCCCCACATCCAGTAGCGGACGGGGTGCCTGCCGAAGCTGCGCAGCCGTCCGCCGAAGATGTGGCGGCACGAGTGGCAGCTGAGCGTGTAGCCCCACAGCATGAGCACGTTGAGGAGCATGATGAGGTTGCCCAGCCCGATGCCGAAGCCGCCCCCGGTGCCGTGGAAGAAGGCGATCAGCATGTCCCACGTGTTGATGAGCGTGATGGCGAAGGCCGCGTAGAAGAAGTAGCGGTGGCCGTTCTGGACCAGCATCAGGGGGCGGGTCTCGCCGGTGTAGGCGCCGTGGGGCTCGCGCACGGCGCACGCCGGGGGCGAGAACCAGAACGAGCGGTAGTAGGCCTTGCGGTAGTAGTAGCAGGTCAGCCGGAACAGCAGCAGGATCGGCAGGCTGACCAGGGCGTAGGGGATGAGTGGCGGGAACTCCACCGGCAGGCGCCCGAACAGGGCCGCGTCGGGCGCGCACTGCTGCGCGATGCACGGCGAGTAGAACGGGGTCAGGTAGTGGTGTTCCCGGACCCAGTAGTGGTCCTGCTGGAACACACGCAGGGTCGCGTAGACGACGAAGGTGGCCAGCCCCAGCGCGGTGAGGAGGGGGCCCAGCCACCAGTTGTCGGTGCGCAGGGTCCGTTGGGGGATGCGTGCCCGGCCGCCCCCGGGGCCTGCGTTCTCGGTCGCTGTCACCGTTGTCTTGCACCTCCTGTGGGAAGGTCCCGGTCGGGCGGGGCGCGGTACCCGCCTGCTTCGGCCGCGACCGCCGCGCAGGACGGCTGCGTGGAGGAGCCGTGGCGAACCGTCCCGCAACGCAACGTTAGGGCGTTGTGATCACGGTCACGTCCCGGAGGGTGGGAGGCGTCGGGGAAAGCTATGTGAAATGCGCCACTTCTGAGCGCTTATTTGGGGTGTTTTGTCGCCTCAAGTGGCCAGAAATCCCTTATGGCAACCGGGGTGCTTCAGGGGCGCCGGTGGCGTGTGGTAAGGGGAGTGGCCGCCGGAAACCGGTGGGGAAGGCGGCCGGGCCGGAGCGCTCCGGCAGGTGTGCGCGCGGTCGGCGGCGGGGTCAGTCCGCCCCGTCCTCGGGGGAGAGCAGGACCTCCAGGTCCGGGCCCAGGTCCTGCGGCGACATGCCCAGCAGGTAGCCGTTGAGGTGGCGGCGGAACGCCTCCGCCGAGTGCGAGGGCTCCACGTCCCGGCGCCGCGCCAGCGCCACCGTCCGCAGCAGGCGCGGCCGGGCCAGCGGGGTCCCGCGCAGGCTCTGGCGGTTGCGCAGCACCATGCTCGGCACCACCGCCAGCCCCAGGCCCGCCTCCACGAACCGCAGCACGGCGTCCATCTCCCCGCCCTCCACGGCCAGCTCGGGCTCGAAACCCGACGCCCGGCACGCGCGCAGCGTCGCCTCGCGCACGTCGTAGCCGCGCCGGAACATCACCAGCGGGCGCCCCCGCAGCTCGGTGATGCGGATCGAGGCCCGTCCGTTGGGGGAGGGGCCCGACATCGGGCTCGCCACCACCAGGTTCTCCCGCAGGATCGGCGTCGTGGAGAAGTCGGGGTCGCTGCTGTGCAGCGGCAGGATGATCAGCGCCAGGTCCAGCTCGCCCCGCCCCAGGTCGCGGATGAGGTCGCGCGAGCCGCTCTCCTCCACCTGGAGTTCGATGCCGGGGAAGCGGGTATGGAAGTCGGCGAGCACGTCGGCCAGCAGCCCCGCGCACAGCGACGGGGTCGCGCCGAGCCGCACGCGGCCACGGCGCACCCCGGCCAGCTCGGCCACCTCGCGCCGGGCCGTCTCCAGGTCGGCGAGCATGCGCTGGGCGAGCGGAAGCAGCGCCTCGCCGGCCGGTGTGAGTGTGATGTTTCCCCGGGCACGACTGAATAACGGCGCGCCCAGCTCCTGTTCGAGACTGCGGATCTGCTTGCTCAGACTGGGCTGTGCGACGCGCGAAAGCTCTGCTGCGCGGGTGAAATGGCGTGTGCGGGCCACCGCGACGAAGTAGGCGAGCTGCTGGAACTGCATGTTCCATAGCCTACGTCTATCGACTCAAGCATCCCGATGACTTGGACTCCTGGCTTACCCAGAACTTACAGTGACAGGCTGTGGCGAACAGTACCTTGACCAAGAAGCGGTCTACGGCCTACGGGTCCACGGTGGCGCTCAAGGCAGCGATGGCGATCACCGGGGCGATCCTCGTGCTGTATTTGATCGCGCACATGTACGGCAACCTGAAAGTGTTCTCGGGCCAGGAGGCCTTCGACGGCTACGCCCACAGCCTTCGGGAGCTGGGCTACCCGCTGCTGCCCGAGAGCGGATTCCTGTGGATCTTCCGCATCGTCCTGCTGGCGAGCGTCCTGATCCACATCTACGCGGCGGTGACGCTGTGGGCCCGCGCCCGCAGAGCGCGTCCGGCTGCCCAGCGCTACCAGGTGAAGAAGAGGGTGGCCCGCAGCTACGCCTCCTACACCATGCGCTACGGCGGCGTCCTGGTCGCGCTGTTCGTGGTCTTCCACATCCTGCACCTGACCACGAACACCATCGCCCCCGGCGGTGCGTCCGACAGCCCCTACGAGCGGCTCGTGAACGGGTTCCAGCCCGAGTTCTGGTACGTGACCCTGTTCTACATCCTGTCCGTGATCGCTGTGGGCCTGCACCTGCGGCACGGCATCTGGAGCGCCCTGGCCACCCTCGGCGTCAACCAGACCAGCCGTCAGGGCATGCTCAACGCGGTCGCCGTGGGCCTGTCGCTGATCGTGACGGTCGGCTTCCTGCTCCCGCCTCTGGCGGTCACCTTTGGACTGGTGAGTTAATTGTCTGACAACGACTTCTACCGCGTCGGCGACCCGATCCGGGACGAGAAGGCCCCGGAGGGCCCGATCAACGAGCGCTGGGACAAGCGGCGCTTCTCGGCGAAGCTGGTCAACCCCGCGAACCGGCGCAAGCTCTCCGTGATCATGGTGGGCACCGGCCTGGCCGGCGCCTCCGCGGCCGCGACCCTGGGCGAGGCGGGCTACAAGGTCACCTCGTTCTGCTACCAGGACAGCCCGCGGCGCGCGCACTCCATCGCGGCCCAGGGCGGCATCAACGCCGCCAAGAACTACCGCAACGACGGCGACAGCATCTACCGGCTGTTCTACGACACCGTCAAGGGCGGCGACTTCCGCTCCCGCGAGTCGAACGTCTACCGCCTGGCCCAGACCAGCGTCGAGATCATCGACCAGTGCGTCGCCCAGGGCGTGCCCTTCGCCCGCGAGTACGGCGGCCTGCTCGACAACCGCTCCTTCGGCGGCGTGCAGGTCTCGCGTACCTTCTACGCGCGCGGCCAGACGGGCCAGCAGCTGCTCATCGGCGCCTACCAGGCCCTGGAGCGCCAGATCGCGGCGGGCAGCGTCAAGATGCACACCCGCCACGAGATGCTGGAAGTCATCGTCGTGGACGGCCGCGCGCGCGGCGTCATCGTCCGCGACATGGTCACCGGTGA